>NZ_JBIYCY010000002.1:0-830629 GCF_044908235.1 Rhodococcus sp. 27YEA6
TCGGCCAACACCTGCGTGGTCTCGGGAACAAAATCACCGAAGTTGGAGAAATGAGCGATCTTCGACAACTGAGCCGCTACCGCATCCGCGATCTCGGTGCGCCCGTGCCCGACATTGGTGAACCACAGGCCCGCCGTCGCATCCAGATACCGAGTGCCCTCGCGGTCCCAGATGTACGCGCCCTCACCGCGTGAGACGACAAACGCGCCGTTCTTCTCCACAGCGCCCATGTCCGCGAACCCGTGCCACAATGCCGAAGCCATCATTGTCCCCTTCGAATACAAACGATGCTGGTGTGCAAACGATGTGCTGCGACTATATCGACACCAGGAATCCGCGCACGACGGCGCTCGCCCGGCACCGGCTTTCACGGGCGCACCCGTAATCTGTCGACCATGACTTTTGCCGACAATCTTGCAGCACTGCCCGCCATCGATCATCTGGCCGCCATCGAGGTACTCGACGCCGACGGAACCGTCGTCGACACCGTGGAGAACAAGCCCGGAAAGTCCGGCTCGGTCAAGGTGTACAACCATCTCGCTCAGGTCTACGGCGCGCTGACACCCGAAGCCGCCTCGGCAGGATTGACGATCTTCGCCGAGCACACCGAGGACGCCCGGGCGAACCCCGGTAAGCACCCGAACGTGGACCGCCTCGAGCAGGTGCTCGCCTCCGGCAATCCCCTAGGACTTCGCAGCGTTCCGTCCGCGTAACCCGGCTCCCAGCCGTCCGACGGCATTGACCGCCAACGCCATCAGGGCCATCGCGATGCCCAGTACGACGAATCCGATGAACAGGGCCAGATAGCCCTGGTGGCGAGGATCCATGAACGGATACGGATACCAGTCGACGATCGGCCCTCGAATCAACGTGTACACCGCGTAGATCACCGGAAACAGCAGCCACTGCAGTGAGCGGGCTTCGGAGATCCTGTGCCTCGAAGCGAAGAACACCCAGTCGAGAAGCATGACCAGGGGAAGAATCCGATGCAGTGCCGAGTTGATCCAGGCATCGTTCAAATTGACGTCGATATCGGCCAGGAGCACGGCGTAGATGATCCCGGTGATCACCATGTACAGCGTCACCGCCCCTCGGATCGACTGCCACGCCTGCGATTGTGGATCTCGAATTGCACCGACCAGCAACACGATCACCGCAAGAATGTTGCTCTCGATGGTGAAGTAGCTCAGATAGTTCGACAGAGACAGCTCAGCCGCGTCACGGATCGGGATCCACAGCAAAGCGGCAAGTCCGAACACAGCAAACAACAGTCTCAGGGCTCGCACGGCGATCGGCGTCGACAAGACAGGCACCGATGACTCATTTGCGGTATTTGTCGTCACTGGTCGATATTTGCACATCAAAACGATCTGCGAGCGGTAGTTGTGAACGCGTTCGATAGGCTGTCATCAGCATGTCTACAACACCACCGGCCCCGCTCTCCCCCAAGCGGAGTGACCTGAAGAGCGCGCTGGCGCAGGTCTCACTCCGCGACGAGAGTCGACTCCGTCGCAAACTCGACCGTGCCCGCACACCAGACGCTTTGGTGGCGCTGGCCGAGGATATCGAAACGGCGCGCACACGGTTGGCGGCACGATCCGCCAATGTTCCCGCAGTCTCGTATCCGGAAGCTCTGCCCGTCAGTCAGCGCAAGGACGACATCGCGACCGCGATCTCGGAAAATCAGGTTGTCATCGTCGCCGGCGAGACCGGCTCGGGTAAGACAACCCAGATCCCGAAGATCTGTCTCGAACTCGGACGTGGCGTCCGCGGTCTGATCGGACACACACAGCCGCGCCGGTTGGCAGCACGCACCGTTGCCGAACGTATCGCCGAAGAACTCGACACCGAACTCGGCGACGCCGTCGGATACACCGTGCGGTTCACCGACCAGGTCTCGGACCGCACCTACGTCAAGCTCATGACCGACGGCATTCTCCTCGCCGAAATTCAGCGCGACCGTATGCTCCGACGCTACGACACGCTGATCATCGACGAAGCGCACGAACGCAGCCTCAACATCGACTTCATCCTCGGTTACCTGGCTCAGCTGCTCCCCCGCCGACCCGATCTCAAGGTCATCATCACGTCGGCGACCATCGATCCCGAGCGCTTCGCCAAGCACTTCGCTGTCGACGGTAAGCCCGCGCCGATCGTCGAGGTTTCCGGGCGAACATTCCCTGTCGAAATGCGTTACCGGCCACTGACCGTCGAATCCGGCGACATCACATTCGACCGCGATCCCGTCGACGCGGTCTGCGAGGCGGTCGACGAGCTGAGCGCGGAGGGCGAAGGCGACATCTTGGTCTTCCTCTCTGGCGAACGCGAAATTCGCGACACCGCAGATGCTTTACGCGATCGGCGTCTTCGCAACACCGAAATCGTCCCGCTGTACGCGCGGCTGTCTGCCGCCGAGCAACACAAAGTGTTCTCGCCGCACACCGGCCGACGCGTCGTCCTTGCCACCAACGTGGCCGAGACCTCGCTGACCGTTCCCGGCATTCGGTACGTCGTCGATCCGGGAACCGCGCGCATTTCGCGATATTCGGTGCGCACCAAGGTTCAGCGGTTGCCGATCGAGCCCATTTCGCAGGCGTCAGCTCGTCAGCGTTCCGGGCGTTGCGGCCGCGTCGCCGAAGGAATCTGCATCCGCCTGTATTCCGAGGAGGACTTCGAGTCACGGCCGGCATTCACCGAACCGGAGATCCTGCGAACCAACCTCGCATCCGTGATCTTGCAGATGACGGCCCTCGGCCTGGGCGACATCGCGGCATTCCCCTTCGTCGAACCGCCGGACCAGCGCGCCGTGAAGGACGGAATCGGACTCCTCGAAGAACTCGGCGCCATCGCGCGAGGTTCCGAGGCCAGCCACCCCGAACTGACGCCGGTCGGCCGCGAGCTGGCCCAGATTCCGGTGGATCCGCGGATGGCACGGATGCTGGTGGAAGCCAAGAACAACGGTTGCCTTCACGAAACCCTTGTCATCGTCGCGGCGTTGTCCATCCAGGACGTTCGCGAGCGGCCCGCCGAGTTCCAGCAAGCCGCCGACGAAAAGCACGCCCGCTTCAACGTCGAGAACTCCGACTTCCTGGCCTACCTGAAACTGTGGGACTACTTACGCGAACAACGTAACGATCTGTCCTCCAACCAGTTTCGCAAGATGTGCCGGAACGAGTTCCTGCACTGGCTCCGCATCCGCGAATGGCAGGACCTGCACGGGCAACTCCGGCAGATCACCCGCGGTCTCGGCTGGACAGTGGGAGAGACACCGGCAAGCGAGAACGCGATCCATCAGTCGCTCCTTGCCGGGTTGCTCTCGCATATCGGGCTACGCGAGGGCGAGAAGCGGGACTACCTCGGCGCCAGGGGCAGCCACTTCGCGATCTTCCCCGGATCGGGACTGTTCAAGAAGCCACCACGCTGGGTCATGGCCGCCGAACTCGTGGAAACGTCGAGGCTGTGGGCGCGCATGTCCGCGCGTATCGAACCCGAGTGGGCTGAAAAGCTCGCCCCGCACCTGGTGAAACGGACCTATTCCGAACCGCACTGGTCCTCCAAGCGCGGCTCGGCGATGGCATACGAGCGGGTCACTCTCTACGGAGTTCCTCTGGTAACCGGCCGCGCAGTGACGTACTCACGAATCGATCCCGAGGCCTCTCGCGATCTCTTCATCCGCCATGCGCTCGTGCAGGGCGAATGGCAGACGAACCACAAGTTCTTCCACGAAAACCGTGCACTCCTCGACAACGTCGAAGAACTCGAGAACCGCGCGCGCCGACGCGACATCCTCGTCGACGACGAAACTCTCTACGAGTTCTACGACGAACGTATCGGCCAGGAAGCCGTATCCGCCAAGCATTTCGACCAGTGGTGGAAGACCGAGCGGCGCAAGAATCCGAGTCTGCTGACTTTCACACCGGAAACGGTGGTCAACTCCGACGCAGCTGCAGTACTGGGCGGCGAGTACCCGGACGCCTGGCGCCAAGGCGACATGCAGTTTCCACTCACTTACCAATTCGAGCCGGGAAAAGACGACGACGGCGTCAGCGCGCACATCCCGGTCGGCCTGCTCGCGCAACTTCAGCCGGTCGGCTTCGACTGGTTGGTCCCCGGTATGCGCGTCGATCTCGTTACCGCTCTGATCAAGACGTTGCCCAAGAACATTCGACGCGCTGTCGTTCCGGCTCCGGATTATGCCGCCGCAGCATTGGCAGCAGTCAAACCTCGATCCGAGCCGTTGATGACCGCAATGGCCCGCGAACTCTCGCACTTGGGCGGGATCCAGATCGACGCCAAGGACTTCGATCCCGCCGCGCTGCCCGACCATCTTCGGATGACATTTGTCGTCGAGGACGAATCGGGCAAGGTTCTCGCGAAGGGTAAGGATCTGGCGCAGCTACGACGCACGCTCGCCCCGCGCGTGCAGAAGGAAGTGGCCAAGGCGGCAACCGGAACCGAACGGGCAGCGGCAACCGTCTGGACATCCGAAACGCTGGGCGCATTGGAACAGACCATCACTCGCTCCATCGGCGGACAGCAGGTGACCGGCTACCCAGCTCTGGTGCCGGAGAACGGCGGAGTTGCCGTTCGTGTCCTGAGTACGCCGGCCGCGCAGGCGCAGGCGATGAGGGAAGGTACGCGGGCGCTTCTCCTCGCGGCCGTTCCCACCCAACTCAAGGCAGTGACCGCCGGCTTGTCGAACACTCAGCGTCTGGCTCTCGGCCAGAATCCGGACGGCGGCTTGGAGGCCCTCGTCGAAGATTGCCGGGTGGCAGCTGCCAACGAAGTGATTGCGGCCCACGGTGGACCGGTACGCACGCCTGAAGCGTTCGATGCCCTGGTGAAGATCGCACGCTCCGAACTGGCCGGACGCGTTTCCGCGATCCTGCGCATGATTGTTCCGATCCTCGAACAAGCACACCGACTGAGCGTCGTGCTGGACCGCTCGCGCGGCGAGGCAGCCGACGACGTCCGAGAACAGTTGACCTCACTGCTGTTTCCGGGATTTGTCGCCGAACTGGGATCGGCCCGCCTACGCGATTTACCGCGGTATCTTGCCGCAGCAAAATTCCGTCTCGAAGCTCTGCCCGCAAGTGCACAACGAGATCAGCAGGCTATGGATGTCCTCGACCGGGTGTACGCAGCGTACGACCGGTTGTTGAGTTCGCTTCCCGAAGAGCGTCGCACTGCTCGAGATGTCGACGCGATCAGTTGGATGATCGAGGAACTGCGCGTGAGCCTGTTTGCGCAGTCCCTCGGTACACCCACACCGATTTCCGAAAAGCGAGTCCTGAAAGCTATCGAAGCGATCAAGCGTTGATGTTCGGCGAGAATTGCGCGATCAGTAGATTGTCTGAATGTTGACGTTGGTGAGGAAACCGCCAAAGGTGGCAACAGTGTTGGCGAACCCGAGGGTTACCAGGCTGTTCACGACTCCGAGAACTGCAACTAAGTTCATAACGCCTCCGTGAAGATCCGAGATGCGGACGAACGTACCTGGTAGACACTAAGCGAATAACGTGCCCGATTTGTTCGATTGTTCGCTTTGTGTTCTCAGCGTTACCTAAGACCGCTCTGTGCTCTCAGCGTTATCTGAGGCGAAGGCCTCAGTCGACGGAAACGGTCTCGGCGCCGGGAGCCTTCTCGGCGGCACGGGTCTCTGCATGCTCGCGCATGTCGGTGATCTCACGTTCGAAATCCGCAGCCGAGCTGAAGGACTTGTACACCGATGCGAATCGCAGGTAGGCGACTTCGTCGAGATTTCGAAGCGGATCGAGGATCGCGAGCCCTACCTCGTTACTGGGAATTTCGGCAGAACCCGAAGCTCGAACGGCATCTTCGACCTGTTGGGCGAGCAAATTCAGCGAATCGTTGTCCACTTGGCGGCCCTGGCATGCGCGACGCACACCTTTGACAACCTTTTCTCGGCTGAAAGGCTCCGTGACGCCGCTGCGCTTCACGACCGAGAGAACTGCCGTCTCGACCGTGGTGAATCGGCGGCCACACTCGGGGCACGAACGGCGCCGCCTGATCGCCTGGCCCTCGTCGGCCTCGCGCGAATCGACCACTCGGGAATCAGGGTGCCGGCAGAACGGGCAATGCATCGGGGTTCCTTCGTTGTCGCCGAAATGGCCGCAACTCAGATTCGCTACCGACTGCAAATCCTCCGACGATTTACAGAGCAGATCCACGTACTCAACGCGACCACCCGAGGTGGTGGGACTGTCAAGTGGACAGCTTACTCGCTGTGAACGGACTGCTCTCACGCTCGGTACGCCCCCGCCTGGTACGGGGTAGGTCAGCGCCCCGAGGCCGGCACGATCAGCGTTTGTCCCACTGACAGTCCGGAACTCGACATCGCATTGAGATCCATGATCTGCTCGATCACCGAACCGACAGCCTGGCCAGGTGCAACCTTGGCAGCAATATCACTGAGGGATTCACCCGCGGCAACGCGAACCACTTCGGTCGCGCCGTTTGTCGCAGCTACGTCACCACTCGACAAAGCGCCGATCCCCACCAACGCCAACACTGCGAATGCGGTGAATACGGCGCCCAGGAAAACCGTCTTCCAACCGACATCCTCGGCGGCCACTTCATGTTCGACCCGTGACACACCGACCCTGTTTCGGTGCGCGAAACTTCCTCCGTACGGGCGTGACGAATCGTGCTCGCTGTCCCACCGGCGAGGAGATTCGCGCAATGAACGCGAACCTGAAACCGCGCCCACCGCCGGAACCCGGCGAACGACGGCCGCCTGCGGTTCGTTGTCGACATCCCTGGCCACGCCATGCATTTCGGCCGCTCCGCGCCGTTCGAAGGACACAGCGTCTGCATCGGGCCCATAGAACGAGGGGTGGTACTTCAGTGCCGACGTACCGTCGAAACCAAACGCGTCGAAACCAATCGCGTCGTCGAAAACCCTGTTGCTTTTCAGTGCTGCGTTACCCATCGTGACCTCCGCTGGTCGACACCGATCGATGTGTTCGATCATGCGTTCGATGGAACGCATGTTCGAATTTCTACCACGCCTGGCCGACAATGTCTCTACTTGGAGCGACACGAATCGAACAGATGTTTGAAACCGCGAGCAAATCCGGCTAGATTCGTGTCAGACCACACAGCGGGAATTGCGAAAGCCTCCGTGTTTGTCGACAGCTCGAATGTTGGCAGGAGGCACCGACAGGTTTCTGCGCGACTTGCACCAGGCACTTTGCAGGCACTTTTGCAGGCAGTTTTCAGACACGACTTTTTCAGACACGACTTCTTCAGACACGGAGGCAACAGGCCATGAAGGACGATCGCTCCAGCACAGCCGCGGAGGCAGGAGCTTCTGCAGTTCCGTCTCCGTCGAGCGAGACGCTCACCGAGCGTCAGCGGCGCGTTCTCGAAGTGATCCGAGATTCGGTGACGGAGCGCGGGTATCCGCCGAGCATTCGCGAAATCGGGGATGCGGTGGGGCTTACCTCCACGTCGTCGGTCGCGCATCAACTGCGAACGTTGGAGCGCAAGGGCTTCCTTCGACGCGATCCCAATCGCCCTCGTGCAGTCGATGTTCGGGGTCTCGACGAGGTTGCGGCCGATACCGCCATCGCGTCGGTGTCGAAGCATTCCGGCGAGTACAACAGTGCCGACCCGCTGCCAGAGCCGGCGTTCGTCCCCATCCTGGGCCGCATCGCTGCCGGCGGACCGATCCTCGCCGAGGAAGCTGTGGAGGATGTGTTTCCACTCCCCCGCGAGCTCGTCGGCCAAGGTTCGCTCTTCATGCTCAAGGTTGTCGGTGAGTCGATGATCGATGCGGCGATCTGCGATGGCGACTGGGTTGTCGTCCGTCAGCAGAACGTCGCCGAGAACGGTGACATCGTGGCCGCAATGATCGACGGCGAAGCCACCGTGAAGACGTTCAAGCGTACGAAGAAGGAGGTGTGGCTGATGCCGCACAACGACCTCTTCGAGCCGATTCCCGGCAACAACGCCGTCATCTTGGGCAAGGTTGTCACGGTCATGCGGAAGATCTGAGTTCGCTCGCACCCTCGATCACAAAACTCTGGGCCCCGGCATCAGCCGGGGCCCAGAGTCTTTTCGTGACGATCAGCGGTCCATCACCCGAATCAGAGATTCAGCGAACGTCCGATGATCTCCTTCATGATCTCGGTTGTGCCACCGTAGATGGTCTGCACACGAGAGTCCATATACGCCTTGGCAACCGGGTATTCCTTCATGTAGCCGTAGCCTCCGTGCAGCTGGAGGCAGCGGTCGATGAGCTTGACCTGAGCTTCGGTGGTCCACCACTTCGCCATCGCAGCTTCCTGCACGGTCAGCTTCTCGGCATTGAGCTGCTCGATGAACTTGTCCACCAGGATGCGCACTGCCGTGGTCTCCGTTGCCAATTCGGCCAGTACGAATCGGGTGTTCTGGAAGCTGCCGATCGACTTGCCGAATGCCTTGCGGTCACGGCAGTACTGGATCGTGCTCTCGAGAACCGATTCCATTGCGGCGGCAGCAACGACGGCGATCGAGAGTCGTTCCTGGGGAAGGTTCTTCATCAAGTAGAAGAAGCCCATTCCCTCTTCGCCCAGCAGGTTGGCAGCGGGAACGCGTACGTCGGTGAAGCTGAGTTCGGCGGTGTCCTGAGCCTTCATGCCGATCTTGTCGAGATTGCGTCCACGCTCGAAGCCGGGCATGTCCCGCTCGACCACGAGGAGGCTGAAGCCCTGAGCACCCTTGTCCGGGTCGGTGCACGCGACAACGATGATGATGTCGGCGTTGATTCCGTTGGTGATGAAGGTCTTCGAACCGTTGAGTACCCAGTGGTCCCCGTCGCGAACTGCTTTCGTCTTGATGCCCTGCAGGTCGCTACCGGTACCCGGTTCGGTCATCGCGATCGCCGAGATCAGCTCACCCGACGCGAATCCGGGTAGCCAACGCTGCTTCTGCTCCTCGTTGGTCAACTCCAGGAGGTACGGCGCCACCACGTCGTTGTGCAGCGTGAAGCCGATACCACTGAAGCCACCCTTGGTGGTTTCCTCGGTGATGATCGCGTTGTAGCGGAAATCCTTGACACCGCCGCCGCCGAATTCCTCAGGTACCGCGGTTCCCAGGAATCCCTGCTTTCCGGCCTCGACCCAGACGTCACGATCGACGATGTTCTGCTCTTCCCACTTCTCGTGGTTCGGTGCCACGTGCTGTGCCAAGAACTTCTGGTAAGACTCCCGGAAGAGTTCATGTTCCGGTTCGAACAGGGTGCGCTCCACGCCGACTCCTTGCAATTCGATATACGGCACTTCAGTGATGTACCCGGTGGGGATGATGTACCCGGTCGGGATGTTTTCGCTGAGACTGGGCACGCCGAAGTTCGCGGGCCCACGTCACTGCCTCCGACGGTAGAACCTGTTGCGATACCCGTCGATGACCCGAACGATCACGATTCGTGACTGTAGCGGTTATCTGTTACTCGAAGTACGGAATTTGGCGAGGTATCGCATGATCGGGTAGGCGACCAGGATGCCGATCGACCCCCAAGCGATGCCGCCCAGCTCGACCGAACCAATGGTCAGCGTCAGGTTCCCGATGCCGGCAACCAGTGCGGCAGCGGCGACGGTCAGGTTGACCGGATCGGTGAAGTCCACCTTCGCTTCCATCCAGATGCGCACACCGAGAATGCCGATGAGTCCATAGAGAACCATCGTCGCACCGCCGATGACGCCGTTCGGAACCGTGAAGACCAGTGCACCGAATTTGGGCGAAAATGCCAGGATCACGGCGGTGGCGGCCGCTACCCAGTACGCCGCGGTCGAGTACACACGCGTCGCTGCCATGACCCCGATGTTCTCGGCATACGTGGTGGTTCCGGATCCGCCGCCGGCGCCCGCCAAGGTCGTGGCGAGACCGTCTGCAAACAGCGCATTGCCGGCCAGGTCATCGAGGGACTTACCCGTCATGGCGGACACCGCCTTGACATGTCCGACGTTCTCGGCGACCAGAACGATCACCACGGGCAGCGCGAGCACGATCACCGACCAGTCGAACGACGGTCCGTGCAGACTCGGCAGCCCGAACCAGTCGGCTTCGCGCAGAGCGGACACTCGTTCACTGTCGAGACCACCGATGACCGCGGCGAAGACCCAGCCGATCACGACGCCGACCAGAATGCCCAACCGGCCGAGCAGCCCGGGACCGACGACCGTGACCAGCAGGATCGAAACGAGCGTGACCGTGGCGATCAGCGGCTGCGATTCGAAGGAACCGACCGCCGTCGGAGCGAGGTTGAGACCGATCAGCGCGACGACGGCGCCTGTCACTACCGGCGGCATGACGGCGTCGATGACCCGGCTGCCGATCAGACGTACGGCGACGCCGATCAACATCAACACGATGCCGACGGCCATGACGGCACCGAGCTGCGCGGCCGGGCCCGATCCTGCCGACGCTGTCAGCGGGGCGATGAACGCGAAGGACGAACCGAGATAGCTCGGGATCCGGCCCCGGGTGATGAGCAGGAACAGCGCGGTGCCGATACCCGAGAACAACAGCGTCGTCGTGACGGGGAAGCCGGTGATGGTCGGAACGAGCAGTGTCGCTCCGAACATCGCGATGACGTGTTGCATCCCGATTCCGATGGTGCGCGGCCAACTCAGTCGTTCGTCCGGCGCCACGACGGCTCCGTCGGCGATCCGCTTGCCGTCTCCGTGGACAGTCCAGCCGATTCCGCCGGCCCCGGTCATTGTTTCTCGTTCGATCACAGGTCGAAATACTAGAGGTCAGGCGCTCGGTCTCCGACCGAGACCAACGAAACCAGTTCAGCTGATTGCGTCGGCCGCCGCTTTGCGCGCTGCCACCGGATCACCGGTTGCCAGCACCGCCGCCGCAGCCGCCTCACATTGCGCCATGGTGACTGACCCGACCTTCGCTCCCACACCCGCGACCGACGCCGCAGCGCACGACAGCGAGGAAACTCCGAGTCCGGCCAGAACACACGCCAACAGTGGATCGGCGGCCGCCTCACCGCAGACGCCGACGCGCTTGCCTGCCGCCTGACCGGCCTGGGCCGTACGTGCGACAAGGGCGAGCACCGCGGGCTGCCATGGATCGGTCAGGTCGGCGAGTTCGGAGGACATCCGATCAGCGGCCATCGTGTACTGAGCGAGGTCATTGGTACCGATCGAGAGGAATTCGACGTGTTCGAGAATCTGGTCGGCCAACAGCGCCGCCGCCGGGATCTCCACCATGACTCCGGGAACGAGATCGCGTGCCCGCACCGCATCGGCAAAACGTTTCGCCTCGGCCGGGGTGGCGATCATCGGTGCCATGACCCACGGGGACGAGTTGGTCGACGCCGCGGCTGCCGCGATCGCGTCGAGCTGGCGGTCGAGAATTCCCATGTCCTGCCAGGCGATTCGGACCCCACGAACGCCGAGTGCCGGATTCGCTTCCTCTTGATGGTTGGCGAATTTGAGCGGCTTGTCCGAACCCGCGTCCAACGTGCGAATGATGACCTTCTTTCCTGCGAAGGCCTCGAGAACTTCGGCGTAGATCGCCGCCTGCTCGTCTACGGTCGGTTCGGTCTCACGGCCGAGGAAGCAGAGTTCGGTCCGGAAGAGCCCGATGCCTCCCGCTGCGGTCAACGCCGCGGCGCGAGCGCCCGCGCCGTCTTGAACATTGGCGAGAACGTCTACCGGCCGACCGTCCGACGTCCGGCCTGGTCCGGTCCACGTGCTGACGCGTTCGCGATCGATCCGGGATTGTTCGACCAGTTCGCGCGCCTGTTCGGGATCCGGCTCCGCGATCACGTCGCCGGTGGTTCCGTCGATCAGAATCGGTGTTCCGGCCGCGATGGATTCCAATTCCTTCGCGGCCACGATGCACGGGATGCCCAACTGCCTCGCGATGATTGCCGTGTGGCTGGTCGGGCCGCCGAAGATGGTCACGAGTCCGATGATCTTGGTTGCATCGAGGCCCGCGGTGTCCGCAGGAGCCAGATCGTCCGCGCACAGCACCGACGGCGTCTCGGGCATCGGAACTCCAGGTTCGGGCAATCCGGAGAGTTCGGCGATCACGCGGTCGCGGATGTCCTCGAGATCGGTGACGCGCTCGGCCATCACACCGCCGACCTTGGTGAACAGCACCACGAACTGCTCCGTCGCCGCGATCGCAGCCTGCACCGGGGGCACTCCGCCGGCGATCGACTTCTTTGCCGCCCCGATCCAGCCGCGATCGGCTGCCATCGCCGCGTTGGCCTGCAAGACCTCGGCGGCCGCGCCTGTGGCTTCGGCAGCCCGTCCGAGAAGGCGGTTCTCGACAGCCTTCGCTGCTGCGACGAAGGCGTCTGCAGCGGCCTCTCGATCGGCCTCGTCGAGTGCGGGCGCATCGGTGACGAGTTCTGGTCGGCTGGACGGCCAGATAGCCGGGCCGTAGGCAATTCCGGGCACGACGGGGGTGCCGTGCACGGTGATTCGGTTGAGCTGTTCGGTCATCTGTCCTCCTTGAGCGATGGGCCCGGTGTCACACCGGATCACCTCGAGCGCGTAAAGCCCTCACCTTCGTTGTGACGAAGATTACTCCCAAGTCTTGACATGTCAACACACTCGGGCGTAAAACAACATAAAGCAACATTCACTGTGATCCACAACGCACCGTCGGATCACATTTCGGAATCGGAGAGCACGTGTACGCGGAAGAACGCCAACAAGCGATCGGCACCATGGTGTCGCAGCGCGGACGCATGTCCGTGGCGGCGCTGTCGGAGACCTTCGGTGTGACCACCGAGACCGTGCGTCGCGATCTGGCCTTCCTCGAGCGGATCGGACAGATCAGGCGTGTACACGGCGGCGCCGTTCCGACCGGATCCCTCCACGTGACCGAACCGGGCATGGCGGAACGCGATCAGACCCGCGCGCAACAGAAGGACCGGATCGCCCGCTGCGCGGTCACCTATCTCCCTCCTACCGGCGGCAGCGTCATCTTCGACGCGGGCACGACCACGGGCCGCATGATCCCCGAACTTCCGACCGAGAACGACTTCACGGCCGTGACCAATTCCGTGCCGATCGGCGCACGACTGGCATCGATGAACTCGATTTCCCTGATCCTGCTCGGCGGACGAGTACGCGGGGTGACGCAAGCCGCGGTCGGCGAGGACGCTCTGCGCCTGCTGAGCACGTTGCGGGTCGACGTCGCCTTCGTCGGAACCAACGCGATCAGCGTCGGGCACGGACTCTCCACCCCGGACAGCGAAGAGGCCGCCGTCAAACGAGCGATGGTCAAGGCCGCCAATCACGTTGTCGTGGTGGCCGATTCCAGCAAAGTCGGCCGCGAGCACTTGATCAGCTTCGCACCACTCGACAGCATCGACGTCCTCATCACCGACGAAGAGATCAGTCCCACAGACACATCCGAGTTCCACGACCACGGAATCGAGGTGGTGATCGCATGATCGTCACACTGACAGCCAACCCGAGTATCGATCGGACCGTACAACTCGAGCAACGGCTCGAACGAGGCTCCGTCCTACGTGCCCACTCCACTCGCAGCGACCCCGGCGGCAAGGGGGTCAACGTCGCGCGTGTTCTCGCCGCAGCCGACCTCGACGTGCTCGCGGTGCTACCGGGAAATGGTGGCGATCCCTTGCTCTCGGCGCTCGCAGCCGGTGGGATTCCCCACATCGGCGTCGCCACAACGGGTCCGGCTCGCACCAACATCACCATCGCCGAACCGGACGGGACCACGACGAAGATCAACGAACCCGGCGCAACGCTGTCCGGTTCGACGCTCGACGCCCTGGCACAGGAGTTGATCGCCCGCGCCGATACCGCACTGTGGTTCGCGCTGTCCGGCTCACTGCCTCCCGGCGTTCCTCTGGGGTGGTACGGCGAACTTGTCGCGGCGCTGCGCGATCACCCGTGCAAGGTAGCGGTCGACACCTCGGACGCCCCACTGACGGCACTCGCCGAATGCTTCCCCGGCTCGGCACCTGATCTGCTCAAACCCAACGGCGAGGAACTCGCGCAACTGACCGGCGTCGACGGCCACGTCCTCGAACGTGCTGCCGAGAACGGTGATCCCGGGCCTGCAATCACGGCGGCACAGCGATTGGTCGACCGCGGCGTCGGCAGTGTGCTCGCCACACTCGGCGCAGCCGGTGCCGTCCTCGTCACGGCCGACGGCGCGTGGATCGCCACCGCTCCCCCGATTGT
Source organism: Rhodococcus sp. 27YEA6 (assembly GCF_044908235.1). NCBI lineage: Bacteria > Bacillati > Actinomycetota > Actinomycetes > Mycobacteriales > Nocardiaceae > Rhodococcus > Rhodococcus sp. 27YEA6. The sequence goes on from NZ_JBIYCY010000002.1 coordinate 14,193, forward strand.
CGCAGTCAGTACCGTCGGCGCAGGCGATTCGTCGCTGGCCGGCTACATCCTCGCCGAAGCGGGCGGCGGCTCGGAATCCGAGCGGCTACGTCACGCGGTCGCCTACGGAAGCGCCGCTGCCTCCCTTCCCGGCACAACCCTTCCCACACCCGAACAGATCGATCTGGCAGCGGTTTCGGTATCTGCAGCAGATGCCGCCTCTCCCATCCCCGTCCCCACCGAACTCGCCTGACGCCCTAAGGAACCTGACATGTCCGATACCACCGCAGCCGGCAGTTCCGGCCCGGAGATCATCAGTCCCGAACTGATCTCACTCGACACCGACCTGGGTTCGACCAAGGAAGATGTCATTCGTTCTCTCGCAGCGCGATTGACTGCAGCGGGGCGGGCGAGCGACGCCGCGGGACTGGTCGATGCCGCACTCGCTCGCGAAGCGCAGTCCGCGACCGGACTGCCCGGCGGAATCGCAATTCCCCACTGCCGCGCCGAGGCTGTCTCGTCCGCGTCCCTGGGGTTTGCTCGACTCGATCCGAAGGTCGACTTCGGTGCACCCGACGGCCCCGCCGATCTGGTCTTCCTGATCGCGGCACCCGAAGGCGCCGGGGCCGAGCACATGAAGCTGCTCTCCTCCTTGGCCCGAGCACTCGTCAGGCCCGCGTTCGTCACGTCACTTCGTGAAGCGTCGACGCCGGACGAGATCGTGAGACTGGTCGACGAGGTACTCAATCCCGCACCGAAGGATCCTGCAGCAAAGGCTGCGGCAGCGACACCCCCGGCACCTGTTTCCACCGGGAAACACGCTACCGAGGAGACCCCGGCACCAGCGCCCGCGGAGCGTCACATCGTCGCGGTCACCGCCTGCCCGACCGGAATCGCTCACACCTACATGGCGGCGGACTCACTCGTCGCCGCGGGTGAACGCGCCGGCATCAAGGTGCACGTCGAAACGCAAGGTTCGAGCGGAAGCACCCCCCTTGACCCTTCGGTGATCGCCGGAGCCGCCGCGGTCATCTTCGCCACCGACGTCGGAGTGAAGGGCCGCGAACGATTCGCCGGTAAGCCCGTCGTCGCTTCCGGTGTCAAGCGGGCAATCAACGAGCCGGACAAGATGCTCGCAGAAGCGTTGCGCGCCTCCGAGAATCCCGCCGCCGCCACCGTTGACGGCACCGCCGCAGCGGCCGCGGATTCCGATGCCGGTTCCGTAGGGTTCGGCACCCACCTCCGTCAGGTCCTCCTGACCGGTGTCAGCTACATGATCCCGTTCGTCGCGGCCGGCGGTCTGCTGATCGCACTCGGCTTCCTGCTCGGCGGATACGAGATCTCCGGTCCGGCCAAGGACATCGTTCTCAACAACTCGATCACCAACCTTCCCGACGGTGGTCTGGCCACCTATCTCGGCGCAGTGCTGTTCCAGATCGGTTCGTTGGCATTCAGCTTCCTGGTGCCCGCGTTGGCCGGCTACATCGCCTTCGCCATCGCCGACCGGCCTGGCATCGCTCCCGGCTTCACAGCCGGCGCGGTCGCCGTGTTCGTCGGTGCCGGTTTCATCGGCGGCTTGGTCGGTGGTCTCATCGCCGGTGTCGTCGCGCTCTACATCGGCCGGATCGCCGTCCCGCAGTGGCTGCGAGGCCTGATGCCGGTGGTAATCATCCCGCTGTTCGCGACGCTGGTCGTCGGAGCACTGATGTTCATCGTCCTCGGGCGTCCGCTCGCCGCGATCACCTCCGGTCTCACCGACTGGCTCAACGGACTGTCCGGCAGCTCGGCCATCTTCCTCGGCATCATTCTCGGCTTGATGATGTGCTTCGACCTCGGTGGACCGGTCAACAAGGCGGCTTACGCCTTCGCCGTCGCCGGACTCAACGTCAACGACCCGGCCACTTTGCGCATCATGGCGGCTGTCATGGCTGCCGGTATGGTTCCGCCGCTTGCCATGGCACTTGCCTCGACGGTGCTGCGTCCCAAGCTCTTCAGCGAAGCCGAACGGGAGAACGGAAAGGCTGCCTGGTTGCTGGGTTCGGCATTCATCTCCGAGGGCGCGATTCCGTTCGCCGCTGCCGACCCGCTTCGCGTGATCCCCTCGATGATGGCGGGCGGCGCGGTCACCGGCGCGCTGATCATGGCTTTCGACGTCACTCTCAGCGCCCCGCACGGCGGCATCTTCGTCTTCTTCGCAGTCGGCGGAATCGGCTGGTTCCTGGTCTCGCTCGCCGCGGGAACCGTGGTAGCTGCGCTCGCCGTCGTCGGAGCCAAGGAGTTCTTCCGCAAGGGGCCGTCCGATGCCGAACTCGACCCCGAAATCGTGCCCGCTGCGGCATGATCGACAGCAGGCAACACTGCAGTCACCACCTGAGTCACCAGATCTGCCCGAACACCCCATAACGTCCGCAACGACAGTTCTACAACGAGGAGATCCCATGCCCAGCAAGACAGTTGCCGTCGGTTCCGCAGTCGGCCTCCACGCCCGCCCCGCCGCTCTCATCGCCGAAGCAGTCGGAGCCTCCGGCGCCACGGTCACCCTCGCAGTCGCCGACGGCGAACCGGTGGATGCAGGGTCGGCACTGATGATCATGACGCTCGGAGCCGCCAAGGACACCGAAGTAACCATCGAGTCCGACGACGCCGACGCACTCGCCAAGGTCGCCGAGCTGGTAGCCGCTGATCTCGACGCCTGACCTGATGTCAGTCGGTGCTGTGCAGCGGGCCGGACACTCTCACGGAGTCAGTGCGAGTGTCCGGCCCAGCCAGTCCATTTCGAGTTCCAGAGCAGTGCCCCACACATCACCCGAGTGCCCGCCGGGAAGGGTGTAGTAGTCCACGTTCATGTCGGCGGCGCGTCCAGCCTCGAACATGATCTCCTGCTGAGGGCGGTAGATGTCGTCGTCCTCACCCGCGACAAATACACCCGACAACTGCGGATACCGATTCTGCGCCATCAGGTCTCGGGCGTTGACCGCGTCGAACGCGCTTTCGTCACCGTCGAACATGGCCGCCACGGTGTCCTCGTGATCACCGGTCGACGGTTCGTCCTGGCCGGAGAAGTCCAGGAACGACGGGTATCGGTCCGGGAAGTTCACGGCCATCTCGATCGCGCATGTCCCGCCGTAGGAGAACCCACCGATAGCCCATTGCGCAGCGTCCGGATTCACTTGAAGGTTCGATTCGATCCAGTTCGGGACGTCCTGGTCCAGATACGTCGCGACGTTGCCGAGCGCAGAATCCATGCAGCCGGGGTTGGCGTCGTAGTCCCCCAACGCGTCGGGCACCACCACGACGGGAGCAAGCCCGGAATGCCTCGACGCATAGGCGTCGACGGTGGTCGCGAGCCGGCCACTGTCCAGCCAGTCGCTGGGGCTGCCGGGCTCACCCGCCACCAACACCAGTACGGGCAACTCGGCACGCGGATCGGCAAGATAGGCCGGCGGGAGATACAGCGTCGCAGGCCTCGCGTCGAATCCCGAAACATTTCCTGGAATCGCCGCTTCCGTCACGACACCGTTGCTCGGCATCCGCACCGGAACCTGCCAATGAGTTTCGGTGGGCAGTCCCCGTTGAACCCAAGGTTCGGCCCCGGGGAGCGAATCGAAGGCAACGTTCTCGACCGACCCGACCGGCCAGTGCCCGACCAGTGAGCCGAGTGTGGGATAGGTGCCGGTCTGCGCGTTGACCTGACCTACTGCGACGATCGCGGCCAGCCCGGCGAATGCCGTCACCGAAAGGCCACGCGCAAGCCCTGGGCGCCGAAGGAGAACGAGTGCGGCGCCGATGACTCCGAACATCGCCAGCGCTATCCAGACAAAATTCGACGCCGGTAGCTGCGCGGGCAGCGGCCGAAAGCTGAGCCACACGAACGTCGCACCGGTGGCTGATCCGAGCACTGACAGACCTAGCGCGACCAACGCGGCCCGACGCGGCAACCACCGAAGCAGAAGCAACGTGCCGACGCCGACGATGACGGAACCCACGAGCAGCGCTGCGGTGATGTGTCCGTGCTCGAGTGACATACGCGAGAGCCGCGTCAGGAGTTGATGCCCGTGCATTCGTTCCAGTATCCACATCTACCGTCGGTCTGCGAATTCGTGGAATTATTTGGGAATCAGCGGCGTCGTCGAAATCTCACGAACGCCGCGCCCCCGATCGCACATCCTGCCGCGACCAACCCGGCCCACACGAATGTCCACGGATCGACCCCGACACCGACCGAACCGTCAGACGAGTCAGCCGTCGCTTCTGTCGCGTCCACGAGCGCTCGCATCACGTACACCGGCGGCAACGCTCCGCCGGCAGATTCAGAACCGATCAGAACATCGCCCGCATCGTTGAATGCCACCGCCTCACCCTGAGGCTCCTTCGGGAGCGGGATCCGCAGCGGTTCCGTACCGGTGAGCGTCGCGCCGATTCCGCCGTCCACGACTTCGTACAGGTACAGGTCGGAGTAACTCCGAAGTGCGATCGCCGAACCGTCCGACGACACCGCTCCCCCGGTGAACATCACCGACACGGGCTTCTCCGGTCCGAGGGACACGGCTCCGACGCGCTCGAGCGGCGTCGGGCCGGGCTGCGCCAAGTCACTCAGTTTCTGATCCCCGACCGGTGTGTAGACACTGCTTTCGCCGAACAATTCCTTGGTCACGACAAAAACGTGGCCGTCGGGGTCGAGCAGTATCGACTCGGTGTCGTGCGCACCGTCCGGGTACGTGAGGCGGTGCAACGTACCGCCACCGGAATCGAGGTCCATCGTGATGAACGCCACTGTTTCGCGGGTCCGGAGGTTGTCACCGGTGTCCGACAGAACGAGCGTTCGCCCACTCACCGCAAGATCTTCGACGTCGTAAGGATCTATCGGGACCGGAATCTGTTTCTGGACAACACAGTTCAGGTCCATTTCGAATACGAAGTCGTCACTGCCGCCGTCGCCCATCGCGTAGATCCGATCGTCGACGACGACCATCCCCGACAACTCCTGGAGCGCAGGATCAGTAGGCGTACAGAGTGGGGCGAACTCGCTCGGTTCGAACGACGACGCCTGTGCGAGCGCTCCGGGAAGCAGTGCGGTTGCCGTAGTCGCAGCAATCACCGCGACCACGGCCCCGAAACTACGCACTAGGTGCGTACTCGACCAATGCCGAGGCCAACATCTGTGGCACGCGTGCGTGCACCCGCGTTCCCGCCTCTTCGTGAGTCGATTCCAAAATCGTTCCGTCCGAGTGGATTCGAGCCATCAAGTCACCGCGCGTGTACGGCACCAGCACGTCGACCTCGACCTCCGGCCGAACCAGCACCTCGCTGAGATGTGCTCTTAGTTCGGCGATTCCCTCACCCGTCCGCGCCGAGACGAACACGGCACCAGGCAACAGACCACGTAGTTGCGTCAACGTAACCGGATCTGCCGCGTCGATCTTGTTGACCACGATCAACTCCGGCGGAGCCTTCGAATCCGTCTCGCGCAGAACATCGGTGACGACTTCCCGAACAGCCTTGATCTGTTCTGTCGGCAACGGATCCGAACCGTCGACGACGTGCAGCAGCAGATCCGCGTCGGTTACTTCCTCGAGAGTCGAGCGGAATGCCTCGACCAACTGAGTCGGCAGGTGTCGCACGAAGCCGACCGTGTCGGTGAGTACGTACTCGCGGCCGTCGTCGAGTGCTGCGCGGCGAGTGGTCGGGTCCAAGGTGGCGAACAACGCGTTCTCCACGAGCACACCCGATCCGGTGAGCGAATTGAGCAGACTCGATTTGCCCGCGTTGGTGTATCCGACGATGGCGATCGACGGGATGTCGCTCTGCAGTCGACGTGTGCGCTTGGTGTCGCGAGCGGCCTTCATGCCCTTGATCTCGCGGCGTAGTTTTGCCATGCGCTCACGAATACGACGGCGGTCCGTCTCGATTTTCGTTTCACCGGGACCACGCAGGCCCACACCGCCGTTACTGCCGGCACGGCCACCGGCCTGGCGCGACATCGACTCGCCCCAACCACGCAGACGCGGGAGCATGTACTCCATCTGAGCAAAAGCGACCTGCGCCTTACCCTCACGCGAAGTGGCGTGCTGAGCAAAGATGTCGAGAATGAGGGCCGTCCGGTCGATGACCTTGACCTTGACGATCTTCTCCAGCGCCGTGAGCTGCGCCGGCGTCAGCTCACCGTCGCAGACGACGGTGTCGGCGCCGGTCGCCAGGACTACTTCGCGCAGTTCCTGCGCCTTGCCGGAACCGATGTAGGTGGCAGCGTCGGGTTTGTCGCGACGCTGAACCAGTCCTTCGAGGACCTCGGAGCCGGCCGTCTCGGCAAGTGCGGCCAACTCGGTCATGCTCGCCTCGGCCTGCTCGGCAGTTCCCTGCGTCCAGACGCCGACCAGGACAACTCTTTCGAGTCGAAGCTGGCGGTACTCGACTTCGGTGACGTCCTCGAGCTCGGTCGACAGACCGGCCACGCGGCGCAGGGCGCCGCGATCTGCGAGTTGCATCTCACCGGTCGACGGGTTGCCCGATGCGGACGCTGCCGTGTATTCGGCTTGCGCGTACTCGGACTGCTCGTGAGCGGTGGACTCTTCGTTTTCATGTGTGTTCGTCATACAAGATCTATGGTCCCACGAAACCTGGCCACGGTGCATCCGTATTTCCTGCAGGCGTATTTCCCGCGGGCGATATCACACGAGCGATTGCCACCAGGCATCGCTGATCGTCCCGTTCGCCACCAGAACCGAGGGCCCCCGCAACGACCCTTTGCCGCCTTCGACGGTGACCTGCACCTCGCCACCGAGCACGCGCACCAGTACCGAGCCTTCATCGCGGCCGTCGTACCTCAGCGCCGCGGCCGCCGCTGCGACCGTTCCGGTTCCGCAGGAACGAGTCTCGCCCACACCACGCTCGTGTACGCGCATGTGGACCCCACCGTCGTGGATCGGCGTCACGATCTCGATGTTGACCCCGTGCGGGAAGAACCCGGGATCGAAGCCCGGAGAAACACTCAAATCGAGCGCACTCAAAACTTCTGCCGTCACGTGCTCGTCGACACACGCCAAATGCGGATTACCGACGTCGATGCCGACGCCGGCGAAGACGCGGCCGTCGATTGTTGCCGAACTGGTGCCGAGGTCCTTGATCGGGCCCATCGCCACAGTCACGTCACCATGTGTGGCGTCGTAGCCGTGCACCACGACCGGACGCGCTCCGGCGCGGCTGCCGACCACGAACTCGTCCTTGCTCTCCAAGCCCGAGGCCTTGAGATAGTGGGCGAATACGCGAACGCCGTTTCCGCACATCTCGGCGATGGAGCCGTCGCTGTTGCGGTAGTCCATGAACCAGTCTTCGGCAGCGACGCCGTCGGGCAGCGCACCGAGCACGCCCGCGTCCGCAAGTGCGCCTGCCCGGGCGACACGAAGGATGCCGTCGGCGCCGAGGCCACGCTGACGATCACACACCGCTGAAACTCGCGCCGGCTCGAGATCGATCCGAACGTCGAGGTCAGGGAGAACAACGAAGTCGTTCTGCGTGCCGTGGCCCTTACTGAAATCCATGGTCGCCATCCTATCCGGACCTACCGAGCGACTTACGCAGGTGACGCGGTGACCACGACGTTCTGTTCGTACGTGAATCCAGACGGCAACGAGGGGTCGGGCACGGTTGCGCCGCCGCAGGTCACCAGGACAAGCCTGGGCGCACCGGATTCGGAGAAGAACTCCGCAGGCAAAGCCACCTTTTCGTACAACTTCAGGCTCGCTGCGTGATAGGTGAACATCGTTCCGGTGTCGTCACTGACATAGATCGGTGTTCCAGGCTTCATCTGGTGCAGCGCCCACAAGGCGCCGTGCGTGCGGTCACCGTCGTCGACGTGGCCGGCAACAAGATTGGTACCCTCCGAAGATCCGAACTGCACGCCGTTGGTGAAATGCGAAACCTTGTCAGGATGCGGAAGGATCATTCCGCGGTTGGCGCCGAACCCACTGGTCACGATGTCGGCTCGCACATCCAGATCGGGAATCGCGAGCGTGTTCGGCGGCAGATCCGTTGGCGCAGGCGCCCAACTCGCCCCTGGATCGGTTGGGGCTCCCACATCGAAGGGCGCTTCGGGAACAGGTGCGCTGATGGGCTTCCCGGCCGCACTCACCGCAAAGTAGATCAGTATCCCGCCGACCGTGAGAAATGTGACGAGCAGAAGAACCAGCGGTAGCCGACCCGCGCGTCGACGTTTCGGATGCGCGTGCGCCGCGGTCTGCGCCATGCTCGTTGACCTCCAGTTCATCGCTCGCGAAACCGATCGATCGCGAAATAGCTAACTGTAAGATAGCTGATCCGCTCGATCGTGTTACAGACCGCGATCTGCGAGCGCCGCGAAGGCGGAGTTGGGCAGCTCCGGATCGGCACCGTCGAGCCAGTGCACGCGTGCGTCACGACGGAACCATGATCGTTGTCGGCGAACATAGCGCCGTGTCCCGATGAACGTCCGTTCGAGTGCTTCGGCCAGATCGTATTCACCGTCGAAATGTGCGAGCACCTGTGCGTAGCCGATGGCTCGCGGCGCGGTGACGCCATCACGCAATCCTTGCTCGACGAGCACGGCAACTTCGTCGACAAGTCCGTCTGAAAACATCAGCTCTGTTCGCAACCGAATCCGGGCGTCGAGTTCTTCCGTATCCCGATCCACGCCGAGAATGCGGGTTCCCCATCGAGGGTCACCGATCTGCGGCGCCGAGGCCGCGAACGGCAGACCTGTCAGCTCGACGACCTCGAGCGCCCGAACCATCCGCCGACCGTCCGTCGGCAGTATCGACGCCGCTGCTACCGGATCAGCAGCAACAAGCGCCGTATGCACCGCACCGACCCCTCCTTCGGCGAGCACCGCCTCCCACTTCGCACGAACCTCGGGATCGGTTGCCGGAAAGGACCATTCGTCGAGCAAAGACTGGACGTACATCATGGATCCGCCGACGATCACCGGAACCTTGCCCGCCACGATCAGATTCTCGGCGATCGCGATCGCGTCGCTTTGATAACGCGCGACGGTGGCGGTCTCCTTCACGTCGAGAACGTCGAGCAGGTGATGCGGAATCCCGCGACGCTCGGCCGGCGTCAGTTTGGCGGTCCCGATATCCATGCCGCGATAGAGCTGCATCGCGTCGATGTTGATGATTTCACCGCCGAATTCCTCGGCCAGTGCCAGCGCGAGATCGGACTTTCCCGACGCTGTCGGACCGACAACTGCGATCGGGCGAAGTTCTTCAGGGACGTTCACGGCCGCCACGTCCCGACGTGGTAACCGACGCCGAACGGCGCATCGCTGTAGTCGACCGTCGCGCGAGGATGGGCCGACCGAGACGAGCCCGTAAAGACACCGGCCAGGACCTGCCACGCCGCGCGCCCCTGGGCTCCGACACTGCGGCATAGCCGCGGATCGAGAGCAAGCAGCGCCTCCGGGTCACCGGCCGTCAGGGCGTCGACGATGGCCGACTGCACACCCGCGGCGCGCTCGTCGAAGCTTCCTGGCGCCTTTGCCGTCAGCGTGGACGCACCGTCAGCAACGATCAGAAGCCCTTGCGGTCGGTTGTCGCTGTCGAGTTGCTTGCGCAGCTGCTGCCCGAACTCACGACATTCATTCGCCGACGCCTTTGCACTGACGACGTGCATGTCGACGGTTATCTCCACGTCTGTTCGGCTACGCAGCCAGCCGGCAACAAGGGCGCACAGTTCGAGAGATGGCACCGGTTCGCCTGCCGCATCCGCGCCCAGTCTCGTCCGGACATCGGCGCCGAATCCAGCGAACGTACCGATCTGCCCACGTCCGACGCCCGATCGCCAGAGTTCGCCTGCTGCTTTCTCGGAGTCGACGCCGACGCCCACCCAGTGCACCGCCTCGTGAGCGAGCCGGCGCACGGCGGTTGTCGCTGCAGCACGCACCTGAGCGGACTCGGCCGAATCACCGGACAATTCCGGCACGAGTAACGGCGCCGAGGGGACGAGAACAGCGGAAGTCAACACAGTTGCCACGCTAGTCGACCGCGAGGTGGCGACCTCACACCCTCTTACCTGATTCAATAGTCGGAGAACGTGAGTACCGGGTTCAATGGAACCAGGAATGCGATCAGGCAGCCGTGACGCGCGGCAGAGACGAGGACCGATGACCGAGAACAGTGAACCCACCACCGGCGCCGACAGCAGTTCGGCCAGCCCGAGCCCGGCAGCACCCAAACCCGGCGCTCCCAAACCTGGTGGACCACGCCCCGGTGCGCCCCGCCCCGGAGCACCTCGCCCCGGACCAGCAGCCTCGCATGCCGTCACCCCCGCACCGGCCAGCGACCCGAGCAAGTTCGGACGCGTCGAGGAAGACGGAACCGCCTGGGTGAAGACCGCTGACGGTGAACGTCAGATCGGTTCGTGGCAGGCCGGCGACGCCACCGAGGGCCTCGCCCATTTCGGTCGTCGCTACGACGACCTCGCGACCGAGGTCTCGCTACTCGAGGCTCGTCTGACGTCGGGCGCCGGAGACGCCAAGAAGACCAAGGCTGCCGCCATCGCTCTGTCCGAATCCCTCTCGACCGCTGCAGTGATCGGTGACCTCGACGCTTTGGCTCGCCGACTCGACGTGATCGTTGCCGGTTCCGACGAGGCCGCAGCGCACGCGAAGGAAGAGAAGGAACAGTCGCGCGCGGCAAGCACCGCCCGCAAGGAGGCCCTCGCAGTCGAGGCCGAGCAGATCGGCTCGGAGTCGACCCAGTGGAAGACCGCGGGTGATCGACTGCGCGAGATTCTCGACGAGTGGAAGACGATTCGCGGAATCGACCGCAAGGTCGACGACGCACTGTGGAAGCGTTACTCGAAGGCTCGTGAGTCCTTCAACCGACGACGTGGAGCCCACTTCGCCGAACTCGACCGGGATCGTGCGAGCGCCCGTTCGACGAAGGAAGAACTGGTCGAGCGTGCCGAGAAGCTGTCGACCTCCACTGAATGGGGACAGACCGCCGGGGAATTCCGCGATCTGCTCAGCGAGTGGAAGGCTGCCGGCCGCGCACCGCGCGAGGCCGACGACAACCTGTGGAAGCGCTTCAAGGGCGCTCAGGATGTGTTCTTCGCCGCGCGCAACGCTGCTGCATCCGAGCGCGATGCCGAATTCGAGCAGAACGCGGTTGCAAAGGAGGAGCTGCTCGCTGCCAATGCGAACATCGATCCGGCGCACGGACTCGAGAACGCCCGCGCAGCGCTTCGCGATCTGCAGGAGAAGTGGGACGCGATCGGCAAGGTGCCGCGCGACCGAATGCAGGAACTCGAAGCGAAGCTCCGGGCCATCGAAACCAAGGTGCGCGACGCGGTCGACGCCGAGTGGCGTCGCACCGATCCGGAAGCACTTGCCCGGGTCGCGCAGTTCAAGGAGCGGGTGAGCCAGTTCGAGGAGCAGGCCGCCAAGGCTCAGGCTGCCGGCAAGACGAAGGACGCCGAGAAGGCTCTCGCTCAGGCCAAGCAGTGGCGTGAGTGGGCCGAAGCTGCCGAAAGCGCCGTCAACGAGTAATCGACGACGAGCTGTAAAGACAACAAAAACGCCGGCTGACTCCGAAAGGAGTCAGCCGGCGTTGTCTTGTGCTTTGGATGGACGGCCTGCTGTGTCAGCCGACGTTCCATTCCTGATGCTTCTCGGCTTCGGCCGCAGCGATCCGGCGTTGCTCCTCGGCGGCGAGCTGAATGTTGGTTCGTGTCCAGACCACCTTGAGCCAATGGAACGTCAAGAACACGACGGCAAACCATCCGATGATCAGCCCGATCGACGGTCCTGCCACATTGAAACCGGCAGGAATGGTCTGACGCGACCAGACGGCCATCATGCCGAGAGCGCTCGCCACGGCACTGCCGGCGAGTGCGACCCAGGCCAGACTCCAACGCCGCGTGACCAGCGCTAGCATCGAGAATCCGATGCCGAAGATGACGACGAACCACACGAACAAGCGTGAGAACAGTGCAATCCGTTCGGTTTCCGCGTCCTGGTTGTACGCGAGCACATCCCAGCCGTTCGCAACTCCCGCATGGGGCAGGGCAAGGGTGCCGACCAGCACGAGCACCGCAACCGCGACAACCATGGCGCGCACACCCGGATCGATTTCTCCCGCGACCTTGCGTTCCGCGTCGTCGAGATCCTTGCGGTAGCCCTCGAAGGCGTCGTCGCCCGGCTGTGGTGTCGTGTTCTCGTGTTGCGAGGTCATGCGTTGCATCCCATCTGGACGGGTTGTGGGGCCGGGGCACCGATCTTCGGTAGTCCGAGACCTACACCGATGGGCGGGGTCTTGGGTGTGATGCCCTTTTCGAACGAATCACCGGCGCGGGTCCGACGGTGCGTGAGCACTCCGTCATCTGCCACGAGGTGATGAGGGGCTCCGTGGGTGACGACGACCGTCACCACGTCACCGGGTCGGATTGTGCCGTCGAGGTTTCCCTCGGGGCGGAAATGCACCAGGCGGCCGTCTCGCGCGCGACCACTGAGACGTTGAGTCGCCGCGTTCTTCCGACCCTCCCCCGCTGCCACCAAGAGTTCGACCTCGGTGCCGACGAGCTTGCGATTCTCCTCGATGTTCACTTCTTCCTGAACGGCGAGCAATCGCATGTAGCGTTCCTGGACAACCTCTTTGGGAAGCTGATCGGCCATCTCCGCCGCCGGCGTGCCCGGGCGCTTGGAGTACTGGAAGGTGTAGGCGTTGGAGAATCGCGCCTTACGCACGACGTCCAGCGTCTCCTCGAAATCCTCCTCCGTCTCCCCCGGGAACCCGACGATGATGTCCGTGGTGATGGCGGCGTGCGGCATTGCGGCGCGCACCTTCTCGATGATCCCGAGGTACTTCGACTTGCGGTACGAGCGCTTCATCGCTTTGAGAACCTTGTCCGAACCGGACTGCAACGGCATGTGCAGCTGCGGGCAGACGTTGGGAGTGGTTGCCATCGCTTCGATGACGTCGTCGGTGAACTCTGCCGGGTGCGGCGATGTGAACCTGACCCGTTCGAGGCCGTCGATGTGTCCACATGCCTTCAAGAGGGAAGCGAAGGCTCCGCGATCGCGCGGTTGTTCCGGATCGGCGAACGACACGCCGTAGGCGTTGACGTTCTGTCCGAGCAGGGTCACTTCCGAGACACCCTCGTCGACGAGCGCCTGCACCTCGGCCAGAATGTCGCCGGGACGTCGATCCACTTCCTTGCCACGCAAGGCCGGAACGATGCAGAACGTGCACGTGTTGTTACAGCCCACCGAGATGGAAACCCAACCCGCGTAGGCGGATTCGCGCTTGGCTGGCAGTGTCGACGGAAACGCCTCCAGCGCGTCGAGGATTTCGACTTCGGCGCGCTGATTGTGGCGCGCGCGGTCGAGCAGCGCGGGCAGCGAGCCGATGTTGTGAGTGCCGAAGACGACATCGACGAACGGCGCCTTCTTGACGACGGTGTCACGATCCTTCTGCGCCAGGCACCCACCGACCGCGATCTGCATGTCGGGGTTCGCCTCCTTGTTGGGGGCGAGCTGGCTGAGGTTGCCGTACAACTTGTTGTCCGCGTTCTCGCGGACCGCACACGTATTGAAGACGACAAGATCAGGATCGGTTCCGGTCTCCGCCTTCGAATACCCGGCGTCCTCGAGCAGACCGGACAGTCGCTCGGAATCGTGGACGTTCATCTGACAGCCGTACGTCCGCACCTCGTAGGTGCGAACAGGCGTAGCAGTTGCCTCCGGAACTGCAGTCGGCTCCGGAAGTGCAGGGGACATTTCGTCGATCAGTGACACGCTTCAGCCTAGCTCACGTCCACTACGACGTGTAATAACGCCCTGATAAACAACCGAAACGCGACATAAACGTCGTCACAGTAAAATTTCCATTACATATGGCAAGAACCATGGCGAAATCACGGGCGTCGACGCAAACTACGCCTAAGGTTCTCGTTTATGACCCAAGCCGACGATGCGACGACGCCGACCACCTCCGGCGATTCCACATCCATGATTTCGATGACCTCGGTGAACAAACACTTCGGGGAACTTCACGTCCTGCAAGAGGTCAATCTCGAGGTACCCAAGGGCCAAGTGGTGATCGTCCTCGGTCCGTCGGGCTCCGGTAAGTCGACTCTGTGCCGCACCATCAATCGCCTCGAACCCATCGACTCCGGCACCATCGCCGTCGACGGAAAGACGCTCCCCGAAGAGGGCAAAGCACTTGCCGCACTTCGTGCCGACGTCGGGATGGTCTTTCAGTCTTTCAACCTGTTCGCGCACAAGACGATCCTCGAGAACGTCATGCTCGCACCGATGAAGGTCCGCAAGGCAAAAAAGGACGAAGCCAAGAAGACCGCGCAGGCGTTGCTCGAACGTGTCGGTATCGCCAATCAGGCCGACAAGTACCCGGCGCAGCTTTCCGGCGGTCAGCAACAGCGTGTCGCCATTGCTCGCGCTCTTGCGATGCAGCCGAAGGTGATGTTGTTCGACGAGCCCACCTCCGCTCTCGACCCCGAGATGGTCAACGAAGTCCTCGACGTCATGACCTCCCTCGCGAAGGAAGGCATGACCATGCTCGTGGTCACGCACGAGATGGGCTTCGCGCGCAAAGCCGGCGATCGTGTGCTGTTCATGGCTGACGGCCAGGTCGTCGAAGACACCACGCCCGAAGAGTTCTTCACCCATCCCAAGTCGGATCGGGCCAAGGACTTCCTCGGCAAGATCCTCACGCACTGATTACAGTCTCCCCTCCGACAGTCCTGTCCTCGTCCACAAGACAACTTGCTCGACTGCACCGTTCACCTCGGCTGCACCGTTCATCTCGACTGCACTGTTCGTGTGTCGACAACTGAGAGGATCTTCATGAAGATCAATCGTTCCGTCCGTTTCGGAATCGGAATCATGGCCATCGCGTTCGCTGCCACGGCCTGTGGCGGCGGCGAGGAGAACAAGTCGATCACCGAGAGCGCTTCCGACGGCACTCTCACCGTCGGCATCAAGTTCGATCAGCCCGGCCTCGGTCAGCGCAACCCTGACGGCACCTTCTCCGGCTTCGACGTCGAGGTAGCCCGTTACATCGCAAACGAACTGGGCGTAAAGCCCGAAGGCATCACCTTCAAGGAATCTCCGTCAGCCCAGCGCGAGACCCTGATCCAGAACGGCGAGGTCGACTACATCGTCGCGACATACTCGATCACCGACACGCGCAAGGAAAAGGTCAGCTTCGGCGGCCCGTACTTCATCGCAGGCCAGTCGCTGCTCGTTCGCTCCGACAACACCGACATCACCGGCCCCGATTCCCTGACCGGCGGCAAGAAGCTCTGCTCGGTGTCGGGTTCGACTCCGGCGCAGAACATCCAGGACAACTACGCCAAGGACGTCCAGCTCCAGCCGCTCGACACCTACTCCGCTTGTGTCGAGGCTCTGCGCAACGGCGCTGTCGACGCTGTCACCACCGACGACATCATCCTCGCCGGCTACGCTGCCCAGTACCCGGGCGAGCTGAAGGTAGTCGGAGAACCGTTCACGACCGAAAAGTACGGCGTCGGCCTGGCCAAGGACGATTCCGAGGGTCGCGGCAAGATCAACGACGCCATCGAGAAGATGATCTCCACCGGCGCATGGGAAGAAGCCTTCAACAACACCGTTGGCGCTTCGGGCTACCCCATCCCGGCACCGCCCACCGTTGATCGTTACTGACCTGCTTTTTTCACCGTCAATCTCGCTGCGGCTCCCCACTTCGGGAGCCGCAGCGCGTGACGCCACCAACGGAGATCCCGTGATCTGGGGAGACGGCAAGTGAACCTTCTGAGCAAGTACGGCGACCAGATTCTGGAAGCCTTCTGGACCACGATCCAGCTGACGTTCTTCTCCGCGATCGGCGCCGTCATCATCGGTGTCCTGATTGCGGCAATGCGCGTGTCACCGGTCCCGGTCGCCCGATTCCTGGGTACCGCGTACGTGACCGTGTTCCGAAACACCCCCCTGACACTGATTCTGCTGTTCTGCCTGTTCGGTCTTTCGCAGACGCTCGGAGTCAACCTCGCCAAGTCGGACTCACCGACGTTCTTGACAGACAACAACTTCCGACTCGCCGTACTCGGCCTCAGTGTCTACACCGCCGCGTTCGTGTGTGAGTCACTTCGATCGGGAATCAATACCGTTCCGGTCGGCCAGGCCGAAGCGGGCCGATCACTCGGTCTGTCGTTTGCACAAAATCTTCGGCTGATCGTCTTGCCTCAGGCTTTTCGCGCGGTCACAGCACCGCTGGGTAGCGTGCTGATCGCACTGACCAAGAACTCGACCATCGCCGCGGTGATCGGCGTTTCCGAAGCGTCAGCGCTGATGAAGAAGATGATCGAGAACGAAGCCGCGATCTTCGTCGTCGGTGGAATCTTCGCTGTCGGTTTCGTGATCCTGACACTTCCCATGGGCTTGATCTTCGGCAAGCTGAGCAAGCGATTCGAGGTTTCACGATGAGCAACCGCGCAACAGTTCTCTACGACGCGCCCGGTCCGAGAGCGCGAAATCTCTACCGATTCGCGTCCCTTGTCGTCGCCGCACTCATGGTGGCAATCGGGTACGTCGTCTACCGCGCGCTCGACGAAAAGGGCCAGCTGACAGCAGCGAAGTGGGATCCGTTCCTCGAATCCACCTCGTGGACAACGTATCTGATACCCGGTATCCGAGGGACGTTGATCGCGGCTGCGATGTCCATCGTCTTCGCGCTCATCCTCGGTTCTGCCCTGGGTATCGGTCGACTCTCCGAGCACAACATCATTCGGAAGATCTGCGGCGTCATCGTCGAATTGTTCCGCGCGGTACCGGTGCTGATTCTGATGATCTTCTCGTATCAGGTGTTTGCCGAATACGAAGTCTTCAAGTCGAAGTACCTCGCACTCGCCGCAGTCGTGGTGGGCTTGACCCTGTACAACGGTTCCGTGATCGCCGAGATCGTCCGCGCCGGAATCAACTCACTCCCCCGTGGGCAAAGTGAGGCCGCCAAGGCACTTGGCATGCGCAAGACGCAGATCATGGTGACAATCCTGCTCCCCCAAGCGGTTACCGCCATGCTCCCGGCCCTGATCTCGCAGATGGTCGTGGCGCTGAAGGACTCCGCCCTCGGTTACCTGATCGGGTATGTCGAGTTGGTGCGTCAGGCCCAACAGCTCGGCACCTTCTACGGAAACTTCTTGCCGGCGCTCATCGTGGTCGCAGCGATCATGATCGCTCTCAACTCGGCTCTGACCTTCCTGGCAACCAAGGTGGAGAAGCGCCTGCGTTCGGGAAAGCGAAAGGGCAAGGGCCCCATCGCGGCGCCGTCCGCCGACCCCGCCGTTTCGGTTCCGGGCATGGACTTGACCAAGCCGTGAATCAGATGGAGCCGTGAGTCGAATCCAGCCGCGTTAGCGCGAATACACAACAGGGCGGGGGTACCACCGAATTTCGGTGGTACCCCCGCCCTTTTGTTCTGAATGCTGCACTTCGCTACGAGTCGGTGACCGCCGCCATCTCGGCTTTGACCACCTCGTAGGACATCCCCGCTGAATATCCCTTGCGTGCCAGCATCGAGACCAGTCGACGCGTGACCTTGTCGCGATCATCGACGGGCTTGTTCTTCAGCTTCCGCCGAACCAGCTCCGCTGCTCGCTCGCGTTCATCTTCCGGATCGATCTGTGACAACGCTTCGGAAGCGGTGTCCTGGTCGATTCCTTTGAGCCGCAACTCGACTGCAAGCGCACGCTTTCCCTTGCCCGAGTACGTATGCCGCGAATGAACCCACTGGTTCGCGAAGTCTGCGTCGTCGATCAACCCGATTTCTTGGAGTCGATCGAGGACCTTGGCAATGATCTCGGGCTCGAAGCCGCGCCCGCTCAGCTTTGTTTCCAGCTCGGAACGACTGCGCGCCCGGTCGGTCAGGAGGCGTAGGCAAGCATCTTTGGCCTGCGCCTCCGTCCCACCCTCTGCGCGTTGCGACGGCTTCTCGGATCGTTGACGGGATCGACGCCGAGGAGCGCCGTACTCTTCACGAGCATTCTCGCCGTTGTCACCGTCGTCGAAGCTCATGACTGAACTCAGAAGTCGGCGGGAGCTTCGTCGGTTGCAGTGACGTCAGCACCGATACCGAGCTTTTCCTTGATCTTCTTCTCGATCTCGTCACGGATATCGGTGTTCTCCAGCAAGAACTTACGAGCATTTTCCTTGCCCTGACCCAACTGGTCACCTTCGTAGGTGTACCAGGAGCCGGACTTGCGGATGAACCCGTGCTCGACACCCATGTCGATGAGCGAGCCTTCCTTGCTGATGCCCTGGCCGTAGAGAATATCGAACTCGGCCTGCTTGAACGGCGGCGCGACCTTGTTCTTGACGACCTTGACGCGAGTGCGGTTACCCACTGCGTCGGTACCGTCCTTGAGAGTTTCGATACGACGGATGTCGAGGCGGACCGAAGCGTAGAACTTCAGTGCCTTACCACCGGTGGTGGTTTCGGGAGAACCGAACATCACACCGATCTTCTCGCGAAGCTGGTTGATGAAGATGACGGTGGTGCCCGAGTTGTTCATGGCACCGGTGATCTTGCGCAGCGCCTGACTCATCAGTCGAGCCTGCAAACCGACGTGGCTGTCACCCATCTCGCCTTCGATCTCGGCGCGAGGAACAAGAGCGGCCACGGAGTCGATCACGACGATGTCGAGGGCGCCTGAACGGATCAGCATGTCGGTGATTTCGAGGGCCTGCTCACCCGTATCGGGCTGCGAGACCAGGAGTGCATCGGTATCGACGCCCAGCTTGGCTGCATAGTCGGGATCGAGTGCGTGCTCCGCGTCGATGAACGCCGCGATGCCGCCGTTGGCCTGAGCATTGGCAACTGCGTGCAGTGCCACGGTGGTCTTACCCGAAGATTCCGGGCCGTAGATCTCGATGACGCGGCCACGCGGCAGTCCGCCGATACCCAGCGCGACGTCGAGCGCGATGGAACCGGTGGGAATGACGGCAATGGGCTGGCGGACACCCTCACCCAGGCGCATCACCGAACCCTTGCCGAAGTTCTTGTCGATCTGCGCCAACGCGAGGTCGAGTGCCTTGTCCCGATCAGGTGCCTGTGGTGCCATCGTGATCCCCATCCTTGTTTCAGTCTTCAGTGCCTGCCTGAGCAGACTCCGTCTCTTCAGCGCCTGCCTGAGCCGACCCTGTTGGTGTGTTGCGATCAGAGTAGATCCGGCCACCGACAGACTTTTCGATCTTGCTTTAGCGCTTGTCGATCACCGCGTTTGTAGGTCACCGCGTTTGTAGAACATCGAAAGTTCGCAGTTACCAAAGAAGCGTCACCACCGAACAGGTTCAGCATAGACGAACACGTGTTCGAACAGAAGATGGGAGACGTTCGACACGCCGAAGAATCAGCGGCGGGCGGGTGGTACGTCGAACTCCACACAGAGCGCACGCCACACTTCGCGAGGCTCCCAGCCTGCTTCGACGGCCTCCGCGGCAGTCATTCCGTCGAGACTCTGGAGTACATGGTCGATCAGCATCGAGTCGCCTCGTACCTGCCCGAACTCTTCGCGCACCATTTCATGAAATTCGGTCAACCGCACAGCCGCCACCGTAGTCCACAGAGCGGTGCACCTGCATTCAGGCGCAACGTGCTCACGCCGTCACACCTCCGTTGACCACCTGTCGGCACACCGCCACCGGATCGGTGACCTGCGACGCAGTCGCGGCAGCCGCTCTCGCAGCTTCCGCGAATCGTTTGTCGGAGAGCACCTGCAGTACGGCATCGCGAATCGACTGAGCATCTGCGGGCCGCACGATCACCGACGTCCCTGCCCGCGCAGCGCGATTGGCCAACTCCCACTGGTCCCCGCCCCCGGGAACGACGACCGTCGGCACGCCGGCCAGCAGGGCCTTCGCCAACATGCCGTGCCCGCCGCCACATACCAACACCGACGCGTCACGCAGCATCGCGTCCTGGCGTCCGAGACCTGCACGAACCCAATCAGGATGCTCACCTTCAGCCCCGTCGAGCATCGACGCAATCAGCCGCACACCGGCTCCGCCGAGTCCTTCGACCGTGCCCTCGAACATTCCCACTGCGCCGGTGTGCGCCGTGGAGGGCGCCACCATAACCAGCGGTTCGTCACCTGGCGGTGGATCCAGAATCACCTCGGTCGGCTCCCACAGAAGCGGTCCGACGACGTGAGCGCGCTCCGGCCAGTCGGGGCGAGGCACTTCGAGTGCCGGAAGTGTTGCGATCAGCCGCGCTTGCGGACCGGGATCCAGAGCGGGCAGTCCGACACCGACACGGGCCTGGGATCGCTGGGCCAACCCTTGCTTGATCGAACGTCCCGTCGCTGCGCGCATCAGGGTATCGCGGAGTCGACCACGAATTCCGACGCCGGGAGCGAGCCCACTGCCGATCGGCGGCAACCCCCGTGAAGGTGAGTACAGCGGGTGAGGCGAGAGTTCCACCCAGGGGATGCCAAGTCTTTCGGCGGCCAATCCGCCTCCGGCAGTGAGGATGTCGGAAACGACGAGATCCGGGGAGACGGATTTCAGGTCGGGAAGCAGTTCGGTGGAAATATAGGCGGCGCGCGAATGAATCCGAGCGCCTGCATCAAGATCGTCGTCTCCCGGCCGCGGGGCCAAGCCCTTGAGCGGCTCGGCTTCCACGCCGGCTGCTCGCGCTGCCTCGACCCACCGGGTCCCCGTGTACAGGATCGGTTCGTCGCCGGCCTGGATCAACGCCAGCGACAACGCTATTGCGGGAAAAGCATGACCCGGGTCCGGCCCGGCAACAACGGCTACACGCACCGGATCAGAGTGTCACACCGAGTGAAAGGCCTGTTCCGCCGCACCCAGTGCGCGTTCGCGATCCGAAGCCACCAATCCGATTCTCGTCCTGCGATCGAGGACGTCGTCGACGTCGAGGGCGCCTTCATGCGACACCGCGAAATCGAACTCGGCACCGCAGATCTCCAAGTCCGCAACCGACCGGAGACGATCGCCGCTCGCCGCGGCAACGACCTCGGCCTCGGTGCCGTATCGCGCCACCAATGACGCGGGTGCCTTGATCTTCTTCAATTCCGCCGGTGATGCAGCGCCTACCAGCGGCAACGCGCGTGTCCGACATGCCCCGGCGCTCAGCGACCCGACCTCGACCGCAGCGTCGACGGCGTCTTCGGCCATCTTGCGGTACGTCGTGAGTTTTCCGCCTACCACCGTGACCAAGCCCGAGTCCGAACGGACTACAGCGTGATTGCGCGAGAGGTCGGCCGTCGAGCCTTCACCGGTGTCCAGCAGCGGACGCAGACCCGCGAAGGTCCCCAAGACGTCCCCACGGGTCAGCGGAACTTCCAACGCCGTGTTCACGGTGTCGAGCAGGAAGTCGATCTCGTCCTCTGACGCCGACGGCACGTCTGGCACCGGTCCCGGCGCTGCTTCGTCGGTCAACCCGAGGTAGATCCGGCCGAGCTGGGCGGGCAGGGCGAAGACGAAACGGTTGGTCTCGCCGGGAATCGGCACGGTCAGCGCTGCCGTGGGGTTCCCCAATCGCGCTGCATCGAGCACCAGGTGCGTCCCGCGGCTGGGGCGCAGGGTGATGCTGGAGTCGACCTGATCAGCCCAGACACCGGTCGCATTGACCACGACGCGGGCACGCATCAAGAACTCGGATCCGGTCAACTCGTCGCGCAAGGTGGCCGACGTTCCGGATACGTCGTATGCACCGACGCGGGTCAGGATTCGCGCGCCGTGCGACGCTGCGGTTCTGGCGATACCGACGACGAGGCGGGCGTCGTCGATGAGCTGCCCGTCGAACGCGGTCAAGGCGCCTCGTAGGTTCTCCTGCTTGACCGCGGGAGCCAATTCGCGCGCCCGCGCAGCGCTGACCGTCCGTGATCTGGGCAGCACCGAAGCCGGGGTTCGCGCCGACATGCGCAGAGCGTCACCGGCCAGGAAACCGGTACGCACCAGGGCCTTCCCGAAGAACGACGTTTCGGGCAACAGCGGTACGAGTTGAGGCATGGCGCGAACGAGGTGCGGCGCGGTGCGCGTCATGAGGATGCCGCGCTCGACCGCACTTTCACGCGCTATACCGACATTGCCGGAAGCCAGGTACCGAAGGCCGCCGTGTGCGAGTTTCGAACTCCAGCGGCTGGTGCCGAACGCGAGGTCGTGCTTTTCGACCAGCGCAACACTGAGCCCACGAGTCACGGCGTCGAGAGCGACACCGACACCGGTGATTCCGCCGCCGATCACCAGGACGTCGACCGAATCGCCGTTCGCCAACTGCTCGAGTTCACGAGTACGCCGTTGTGCGTTGAGCGCTGAATCGCTGCCTGCTGAATCTAGGGGGCTCACAGCTATTCTCCCGAATTCTTGACGGGTGCCAGATAAGCAGCGACCGCATATCGAAGTTGCTCGACCGACGCATCGGAGGAAAGCTCCGGCTCGAGAGTCGGCGCAGAAATGACGACGGACTGAGCCATCAGTAGAACCATCGCCGCGATCTCGTTGACGCTTCCCTCGCGAATCGAACCATCCTGTTGGCCGGCCGCGACAACGGATGTGATCAGCTCGAGAATCGACTTCTGGCTCGCGCCGAGCCGGTCCACGATGTAGGTCGTCAGCAATTCTTGATCGGCTTGCCGAATTTTCACGAAGAGCGGATGGTCGCGAATCTGGCCGACGACGTCACCGATCGCCTCCACGAGCAACGTGCCGGCAGACCCGTTGAAGGTCACCTCGGGCAGCACCGATCGGATCTCCCGGGTGAGCAGGTCCGCGACGACAGCTCGCGTGTCCGGCCATCGCCGGTAGACCGTCGGTCGGCTCACGCCGGCGCGACGCGAGATCTCGGCAAGTGTGGTTCGCTGCATTCCGAAATCGAGGACACACGACCTTGCTGCGTCGAGAATCACGTCGTCGATCTCGCGGCTGGGGATGCGCTGACCATCTGCCTTGCGAGGGGCAATTGAGTCATCTGCGTTACGGATTACCATCGTGTGTAACACAATACCGGACAAGTCACCGGTAATCCCGTCGGGACTTTCGATTTCTCTCGCTCAGAGATCATCAGAAATAGTACAACTCGAAACCAACTGCTCGCTCGGCGTCGAAACCAGGCTTCGGTCCGCTGACCATGTCGATCTGTGCGCGCGCCTGTTCCCGGATCGGCGTGGAACTCAGCGCCGCCAGATATCGCGCATGTTCCGCGAGCGAATCCACGGCGCGATCGACCGTCGACGTCACGTCGACGCAGTGTGTGGGAGTCATCGTATTGACCGCAACCCACCGAACACCAGGCCACGGCGCCAGTCCCTGCGCCGTCAATGAGGGAAAGATCCATTCGTTTGCTGCGTCGGCAGTTGCGTCGAGAACGCTGATCCCGAGTGCACGGTGATCTGCGCTGTTCAGATAGCCGGGGCCCCAGGTGTGGGAGAAGTTCATCGTCACCACCAATTCCGGACGGTGGCGGCGAATTGCTGCGGCGAGAGTCGAGCGCAACTCCAAGCCTTCCACGAGACGACCGTCGGGCAGGCCGAGGAACTCCACCTCACCGACACCGACGATCGCGGCCGAGCGACGCTCTTCTTCCTCGCGGATGGGGCCGGACTCTTCGGGCGACAGACCGGCGATTCCGGCCTCGCCGCGCGTGGCCAGGACATATCGCACGTCTTTGCCGCGATCGGTCCACTGCGCCACTGCTGCGGCTGCGCCGTATTCGATGTCATCGGGATGCGCCACGATGACAATCGCGCGCTGCCAGTCCTCGGGGAAGTTTTCCATAGTGCAGATCTTGCCCGTCAGAACCGCGAAGCGGGCGAATTGTCGTCACTTCCCGACATCGCCTTCACCAGGAAGTAGATTCCGAAGCCGACAGCGCCGACCACCAGAACCCAGAAAAGCCCCTTGATCAGGGCACCGACCACCGCGAGTGCGACCCACACCAGTACGACGGCCAAAACGATCTTCCAAAACATGCTTACCTCCAACGTGCCGTTGAATAATCAGTCGAATCGGACAGGTGCTGCGTCGTCCGTAGAACCAGCCTGACAGGTCTGGCGTGACAAAGCAGCAGCTCAGCGGCAAGTTCAGGTAAAGATCAGGGTTCACCCCGAGACCGGCCCTCACGCAGGTCAGGTGTCCAACCCATGGGAGCTTGCTCCTGGCGTAAACTCGCGAAGTTCGATCCCGTATGCCGAAGGAGCACGTCCGCAGTGTCTACGACCCGTTTCCCCGCTCGCGATCTCGCGCATGTAGCCGTCTTCGCCGCACTCATCATCGCGCTGGGCCTACCCGGGTCGATCAACATCGGCATTTCCGGCGTGCCGATCACCCTTCAGTCCATGGGCGTCATGATGGCCGGCGCTCTACTCGGACCGCGCAAGGGTGTTCTCGCCGTCCTGACGGTCATTGCTCTGGGATTGGTCGGTCTACCGGTCCTTGCCGGCGGTCGCACCGCACTCGTGTCTCTCTCGAGCCCGACAGCCGGATTCCTCATCGGTTGGATCCCGACGGCGTTTGTCATCGGATGGCTGACCGCCAAGATGCTGCCCAAGTACCGGATCATCGCGGGCATCGGCATCAACCTTCTCGGCGGCGTCGTCGTTCTCTACGCGTTCGGCATCGTAGGAATGATGGTCCGCGGACACATGAGCTTCGTTGCCGCATGGTCGGCCAACGCCGCCTTCATCCCGCTCGACGCCGCAAAAGCGGTCGTCACCGCGTTGGTCGCGTCCCAGGTTCACCGGGCATACCCGGCACTACTGCGCGACTCGGTGATCTCGTCGAACAAGACCGTGGTGGCGAATTAATCTCCGATGAGTGAGATCGTCTTCGAGAACGTCGGACACAGCTTCGGTGAACGAACGGTCCTTCAGCAGATAGATCTGCGACTGAGCGAGCAGCGAATCGGGATCGTGGGTGCGAACGGAAGCGGCAAGTCGACCCTCGCTCGCATGATCAACGGACTGGTCGTTCCGACGGAAGGACACGTCCACGTCAACGGCTTGGACACGGCGAAGAAGGGCCGCGACGTACGCAAGCAGGTCGGATTCGTCTTCACCGATCCCAACCACCAGATCGTGATGCCGACGGTTGCCGAGGACATCGAATTCTCGCTCCGCCGTAGCGGATTGGGCAAAGCCGAGCGCGCCGCAAAGGTGGCCTCGGTGCTCGAACGCTACGGCCTCGCCGGGCACGCCGACCATCCCACCCACCAGCTTTCGGGCGGGCAGAAGCAGCTACTCGCGCTCGCGGCCATCATGGTGACGGAACCGAACGTACTCGTCGCCGACGAGCCCACCACGCTCCTCGATCTTCGCAACTCTCGGCTGATCACCTCGGTGTTCGAGTCACTCGATCAGCAACTGATCGTCGTGACCCACCAACTCGATCTCCTCGAATCATTCGAACGGGTGTTGGTTGTCGACCAAGGCCGTGTCGTCGCCGACGGCTCCCCCGCCGACTCGATCGGCCATTACCGGTCGTTGGTCTCGTGACCACTCTCGGCGTCTACCGGCCGGGTACATCGCTCCTGCACCGGATGCCGACGGGGATCAAGCTCTTCGCCTTGGTCGTGGCCATCCTCGCCGTCTCGATCTTCGTTCGTGAGCCGTGGCAACTGGCAGTTCCCACGATCGTCGTTGTGGCCCTGTACGCGATTGCGCGCATTCCTCCGATGACTGCGATCCGGCAGCTGCGTCCGGCGCTGTGGATGTTGCTCTTCATCGGGGCGTTCCAGCTGGTAGTCGCGGGATGGCAGCGAGCGGCCGTCGTGTGCGGGGTTCTGATCATCTCGATCGCCTTCGCGGCGATCATGGGTCTGACCACACGGATCTCCGAGATGCTCGACGCGATCACCCGGTTCCTGACACCCTTGCGACGCTTCGGGGTCAATCCCGAACGGATCGCTTTGCTCCTCGCAATGACGATCCGGTGCATCCCGCTGATGTTCGAGGTCATCACACAGGTGTCCGAGGCACGCAAGGCGCGAGGGCTCGGATTCTCGCTGCGATCCTTCGCAGTTCCGGTCATCGTCGGCACCCTGATGACCGCGGACGCAATGGGTGAAGCGTTGGCGGCCCGCGGCGCCGACGACTGAGATTTCGAACAGGTGCATCGATCAGGCGCGAGGACCGATCAGTTGTACTTGCGGGTGATGTCGTCCACCTCACCGATGGCGTCGGCAAGCGCCGAGAGTCGCTCGGCGGCCGCGTGCAGCGCCGAGAGTTCTCGGTTGAATCCCACCAGAGCCGAAGGGCTGTGAGGCGCTGTCAATGCAGCTGCGGAGGTCACCAGATCCTCGTACTGATCCAACCCCGACTGCAACTCACGAACTGCGCCGTCGATGGTGGGATCAAGAGGTTCGGTCACCTTGGGTGTAGCGGCCACGGCGCGTTCCATCGCGACGACATCCGAAGACACCGCGAACATCGCTCTCAATGCCGAATCGGCGGTAACAGTGATTTCGTCCAACTCACCGGGGTCGATGGTGTCGGCGCGCCTGAGCACACTCAAGATCTCGAACAACGAAGTCTCGGCGCCGATGAGGCGAGACATCGGGATGAACGCGCGAGACGACGACGGTGGCAAGCGCCGGCGAATCGGCGCCGACGGCGGTGGGCCGGAACTCATCGAACGGTAGCGGCCGACCGCGATGACGGCGGGAACCGCGAACAGTGCCGCTCCCCCGCCTGCCACGACCACCGACCACTCGGGGGCCGACGCAACAGCAAGGCCGGCCGTGCCGACCACTGATCCGCCGGACATGAAACCCCAACGCTGAGCGCGTCGACGTGCACGGGCACGTTTGCGCTCGAATTTGGCGCGCGGGTCTTGCCACCGCCGAGCGGCATCCGCCGCAGACAGTCCGACCTCGCGCAATGTGTCCGCGGTGCGTCCCAACGCTCCGAAGGCGCCGGATACGGAAACGGGAACGGCCGACCGGGGCTCGCGCCCAGATCGACCGTCTCGTGAAGAAAACATCAGAGCATCACTGCCGACATCGAGGATTCGGCTACTGCCCGGTCTGACCGGCAGCCGGGGGCTGCTTCTCGACGGACGGAGTCGCAGGAGTGGCTGCTGCGCCGCCGGAAGGCAGTGCCTCGCCCTTCATGGAAGCACGAATCTGCTCGAGGCGACTGTGCCCTGCCATCTGGACCGAGGCCTGCTGGACCTCCATCATGCGGCCTTGAACGGAGTTCTGGGCGAGCTCGGCAGAGCCGAGTGCGTCGGCGTAACGCCGCTCGATCTTGTCGCGCACAGCATCGAGGCTGGGTGTGTTGCCGGGAGCCGACAGCGTGCTGTCCATGGACCGAAGGGACTCGCTCACGCGCTCCTGCATCTTGGCCTGCTCCAGCTGGCTGAGCAGCTTGGTGCGCTCGGCAACCTTTGCCTGCAGAGTCATCGCGTTCTGCTCGACAGCCTTCTTGGCCTGAGCGGCGGCCTGCAAGGACTGGTCGTGCAGTGCCTTCAGATCTTCGACGCCCTGCTCGGCCGTCACCAACTGGGCCGCAAAAGCTTCGGCAGCGTTGGTGTACTGGATCGCCTTGTCGTTGTCGCCGGCAGCAGCGGCCTGATCGGCGAGGTTGACGGCCTGGCGCGCGTTGGCGTTGAGCTTTTCGACCTCGTCGAGTTGACGGCTGAGCTTCATCTCGAGTTGACGCTGATTACCGATCACCGACGCAGCCTGCTGGGACAACGCCTGATGCTGGCGCTGTGCGTCCTCGATCGCCTGCTGAATCTGAACCTTTGGATCTGCCTTCTCATCGATCTTCGAATTGAAGAGCGCCATCAGGTACTTCCAGCCCTTGACGAAAGGATTAGCCATTGGTTTGATCCTGCCTCCATCTGATGCGCCGCGCCGAACGCGACCCGGAGCGCGACCGTCGCGCACCGAAACAAGGGCTGCGCCCTATCTGCTCTGACCCCACCTGCTGGAAACCGGCGGTTACGTACAAAATCTATCGGTTACGGCCGGTAGTGGCTACGCCGCCGCCAACCTTCGAGCGTTCGGTGCCGGAATCACGACGCGGGTATCGCGTGCGATTGTCGGCGAACCGGAAGCCGAGACCGAACCGGAAGCCGACACGGCGGGTTCGGCGACCTGTCGACCAGCTACCGGAGCGCTCTTCTTCGTGGCCAGGGTCTCGCTCACGTCGACCAGCACGTCGGACAGTGGGACTGCGAGCGCATCACAGATCGCCGCCAACAGTTCGCTCGATGCTTCCTTACGTCCACGTTCCACTTCGGACAGATAGCCCAAGCTCACACGCGCGCTGTTCGACACCTCACGTAGCGTGCGGCTCTGCGAAACGCGCGTACGCCGGAGACTGTCACCGATTGCCTCACGCAATAGCAGCGCCATCTCGCTCCTCCTTCATCCGTGACCTCATCGTGCATGGTCGTACGTCTTCACAATCGTCAACGTCCGAACACATCCGATTGGTTCCCGAGCCTATCGTGCCGCACGCTCTGCGACACGATCACGTAACCGCGACACGGCAGTTGCGACTGCGGTTGTCCGAATCTCCCACCGTTCGCCGCCGAGCGCGAGGGGTACGCATTCGGTTCCGTCCGGGCCGGCGATACCGAGAAACACCGTTCCGACCGAGTGTCCGTCCTGCTCACTCGGACCGGCGACTCCGGTCAGTCCGATACCCCAGTCGGCGCCGCACCTCGTCCGGGCGCCGAGCGCCAAAGCCACGGCGGTGCTCTCGGACACGGGGCCGTCCGTTGCCAGACGCTCGGGATCCACGCCCGCCAGCGTCGCTTTCAGGTCGGTCGCATACACGACCAGGCCCCCACGCAGCACCGCGCTCGACCCTGGCACGGACGCGACCGCAGCCGTGAACAAGCCAGCCGTCAGAGATTCGGCGGCGGCGACAGTCTGCCTCGCGGCGCCAAGGGCGTCGACGAGTTCGACCACTCCGAGTGCGAGCAGCGGGTCCGTCATGACTCGACTGCGCGAACTCCGGCGCGAAGCCTGATCGCCTGCACGATGTATTCGATTCCCGTCGCCACCGTCAGCACGACGGCAGCAGCCATCAGCAATCCGCTGACGATGTCCCAACTGCTCGGCAGCGGGCAGAGGTAGAACCCGATCGCGACGGCCTGCACGAGGGTCTTGAGCTTGCCGCCCTTGCCCGCCGGGATGACCGCGTGCCGCAGTACCGCGAACCGCAACAGCGTGATTCCGAGTTCTCTGGCGATGATCACTCCGGTCACCCACCACGACAGGTCACCGAGAACCGAAAGACCGATCAGCGCGGCGCCGATCAGTGCCTTGTCCGCGATCGGGTCCATGAGTTTGCCGAAATCGGTGACCAGACCGTACTTCCGAGCCAATTGGCCGTCGATCCGATCCGTGATCGCGGCGACGATGAACACGCCCATTGCCCCGAGACGCCACCACGTCGAGTGTCCGCCGTCGACGAACAGAACAACGAGAAAAACCGGAACGAGAACCATTCGGACCATCGTGAGAATGTTCGCGATGTTCAGCAACGGAACCGGGTTGTCCGCGACAGGTGTGCCGTCGGACGGGCCGACGGCGGCGCGATGGGCGTCGGTCTGATCGCGCGGGGTACTCATCGGATCACCGCACAGGCGGTGAGCCGAACCCGGGACAAAGCCGAGCGGCGCGGGAATTGCGTGGGGCGGACAGGCACGCGACTTAGAATATCGGTAGGGCCATTGACTAATGTGCACCACATGACTTCGACCGCGCCGACCTATACCGAGAGCCAGTTGATCGTGCGTCGCGCGCGAACGTCGGACATCCCCGAAATCAAGCGTCTGATCGACATCTACGCCGGCAAGATCCTCCTCGAGAAGAATCTCGTGACACTGTACGAGGCAGTCCAGGAGTTCTGGGTCGCCGAGCGAGGCGGCCAGGTAATCGCTTGCGGCGCACTGCATGTGCTGTGGGCGGACCTGGGTGAGATCCGCACCGTCGCAGTCGATCCGACTGCCAAAGGCCAGGGCGCAGGTTTCCACGTCGTCGACAAACTCATCGAGGTCGCCAAGGAATTGGAGTTGGAACGGTTGTTCGTTTTGACGTTCGAGACCGAGTTCTTCCACCGTCACGGATTCGCGGAGATCGACGGCACCCCCGTCACCGCCGAGGTCTATGCGGAAATGTGTCGGTCCTACGACGCCGGCGTCGCCGAGTTCCTCGATCTGAGCTATGTGAAACCCAACACACTCGGCAATACTCGCATGCTCCTGACTCTCTGAACCGTTCAGACTCTTCACACACCACCCTCTCGATCACCAGCCCCGAAAGCGGTTCACGATGTCGTTGTTCCTCGTCGAATACACCTACGCGCCCGAGAAGAACGCTCAGCGCGACGAAGTCCGTAGCGATCACCGCGCGTGGCTCGCGGATCTGGTTTCCCGCTCGATCGTCTTGTCATCCGGCCCGTTTGCAGATGGAAACGGCGCGCTGATCATCGTCGACGCCGCAGACGCCGACACCGTTTCCCTCCTCTTCACCCACGATCCGTTCGCGATCGCCGATTTGATCGAGAAGGTCCGGATCACCGAGTGGGTTCCGGTGTTGGGTCAGTTCAGCGCCTGAGAGCCCCGGCCCCGGCTTACTCCCCCGCCCGGTCGCGAGTCTTCAACAGGCTCGCGACCGTCGTCACCGCCAATACTCCGATGATCACTCCGAGTGAGAGTGCCGTGGAGATTTCCGGGACGGAGACGTGTTCACCTCCGTTGACGAACGAGAGGGTGTTCTCGTGCAACGCGTGAAGTACCAATTTCACACCGATGAACGCCAGGATTATCGAGAGCCCGTACGAGAGATAGACCAGCCGTTCGAGCAACCCACCGATCAGGAAGTACAGCTGCCGTAGACCCATCAGCGCGAAGGCATTGGCGGTGAACACCAGATACGGTTCCTGGGTCAGACCGTAGATCGCCGGAATCGAATCGAGCGCGAAGAGCACGTCGGCAAACCCGATTGCGATGAGCGCCAACAACAACGGTGTCACGACGCGCTTGCCGTCGATCCGGGTGATCAGTTTGTCCCCGTCGTATTCCTCGGTTGTCGGCAGCACCCGCTTCACGAGTGAGATGATGCGACTGTCGCGCTTCTCCTCGGCTTCCTTCTCATGCCCGTGATCGCGGATCAGGGTGTACGCGGTGTAGATCAGGAACGCACCGAAGAGGTAGAACACCCAGCTGTACGCATTGATGGCGGCCGCACCGACTCCGATGAAGATTCCGCGCATCACCAATGCGAGGACGATGCCGATCAGCAGGACTTTCTGCTGGAACTCTCGCGGGACGGCGAACGTCGACATGATGATCACGAAGACGAACAGATTGTCGACCGAGAGCGCCTTCTCCGTGACGTAGCCGGCGAAGTACTCACCGCCGTACGTGGTGCCCCAGATCCACATCACGACGAGGCCGAAGACGATGGCGATCGAAATGTAGACCGTCGACCAGAATGCGGACTCCCGGAAGGTCGGCGCATGCGGAGTGCGGACATGGGCGAAGAAGTCGAAGACGAACAGGCCGAGGATCACCACGATCGTGATTCCCCAAGCCAACGGCGTCACATGCACGGGTTCCTCCGGTCGTCTGTCGACGGCTTCTCCGCCGAGGTGTCCCTACTCGTCTGCAGGTGCCTCATCCGGGTCGCCGCCGCGTATCGACCACAGCAGACCGTCGAGCTCCTCGGGCTTCATGAGCACCTCGCGTGCCTTCGAGCCCTCGCTGGGTCCGACGACGCCGCGGTTTTCCATGAGGTCCATCAGTCTGCCGGCCTTGGCGAACCCGACTCGTAGCTTGCGCTGCAACATCGACGTCGAACCGAATTGACTCGTGATGACCAATTCCACGGCCTGCAGGAGGACATCCATGTCGTCGCCGATGTCGGGGTCGACGTCTTTCTTCTCCCCTGCCTTCTGTGCGGTGACACCTTCGGTGTACTCGGGCTCGGCCTGGTTTTTCGCGAAGTCGACAACCGCCGAGATTTCCTCGTCGGTGATGAACGCGCCCTGCATACGGGTCGGCTTACCCGCGCCCATGGGCAGGAACAGGCCGTCACCCATACCGATGAGCTTCTCGGCGCCGGGCTGATCGAGGATGACTCGCGAGTCCGTGAGCGAGGACGTCGCGAACGCCAGACGCGAAGGCACGTTGGTCTTGATCAGGCCGGTGACGACGTCGACGGACGGGCGCTGCGTTGCCAGCACCAGGTGGATTCCGGCAGCGCGGGCTTTCTGGGTGATGCGGACGATTGCTTCTTCGACGTCGCGCGGAGCGGTCATCATGAGGTCGGCCAACTCGTCCACGATCGCCAGGATGTACGGGTACGGGCGGTAGACGCGCTCGCTGCCCAGCGGCGCGGTGATTTCCCCGGACTTGACCTTGGAGTTGAAGTCGTCGATATGACGCACCCGGTTGGCCTGCATGTCCTGGTAGCGCTGTTCCATCTCCTCGACCAACCAGGCCAGCGCTGCCGCTGCCTTCTTCGGCTGAGTGATGATCGGCGTGATCAGGTGCGGGATACCTTCGTACGGCGTGAGCTCGACCATCTTGGGGTCGATGAGGATCATCCGTACTTCTTCGGGCGTTGCTCGGGTGAGCAACGAGACGAGCATCGAGTTCACGAAGCTCGACTTACCCGAGCCGGTCGAACCTGCCACCAGAAGGTGGGGCATCTTCGCGAGGTTCGCACTGACGAAGTCACCTTCGATGTCCTTACCGAGACCGATCACCAGCGGATGGTGATCGCGTCGGGTGCTCGGCGCGTTCAAAACGTCGGCGAGGCGGACCATTTCGCGGTCGGAGTTCGGTACCTCGATACCCACCGCGGACTTACCCGGAATGGGGGCCAGGAGGCGGACGTTGTCGGTTGCCACGGCGTACGCGATGTTGCGGGCGAGCGCGGTGATCTTCTCGACCTTCACGCCTGGGCCGAGTTCGACCTCGTAGCGCGTCACCGTCGGTCCGCGGGTGAAACCGGTAACAGCGGCATCGATCTTGAACTGTTCGAGGACTTCGCTGATCGCCTCGATCATCGCGTCGTTCGCAGAACTGCGGAGCTTGGGCGGGTCTCCCTCGATCAGCAACGTCGTCGGCGGGAGGTTGTAGTCGCCGTCGGTGACCCGATCGGTGACGAAGTGTTCCTTCTCCTCCGGCTCCGGTTCGGGTTTCGGCACGGGCTTGGCGATGGGGACCGAACGCGCAGGCACCTTGGGGCGCGGTGCCGGCGTCTCCACGACGGGCGCTGCCACAGCCGCGACGGGCTCGTCGGGTACTGCGGTGTCGTCGGCGTTCCACAGACCGAGGACTTCGGTCTTCTTGTCTCCGGATTCGAACTCGTCCGTCGGGTAGTTGTCGATCGGTGCGCGTCGGCTGGTCCGCTTGGCGGGCTTGAGCGGCGGCTCGGCGTAGGTGTCGACCGGGTAGCCGTCGGCGTCGAACAGTGAAGGATCGTAAGCAGATTCGCCGTAGTGGTGCTCACCATCCTCGTCGAATTCGGATCCGTAGTCGCCGTATTCATCCGAGCGATACGAGGCGCCGAAGAAGGACTGGAACTTGCTCGGCACCTCACGCAGAGTCGTTCCGGTCAGAAGGAGGATTCCGAATCCGGCGGCGATGACCAGCAGCGGCGCAGACAGCCAGACGGTGAGCCCGTTGGTGAGCGGGCCGCCCACGACGTATCCGACAAACCCTGCGCCGTTGGAGCGACCGGTGGCGTCTGTCGGTGAACCCGAGATGATGTGCCAGAGGCCGAGCGCCGGCAGACCGACCAGCAGCGATCCCATGATCAGTCGGGGCCGGATCTCAGGTTTCGGTTCGGTGCGCATCAACAGGATCGCGAGGCCGACGCCGACGATGGGGAGCACGGCCGAGGCCGCGCCGAAGATCGCCCGCACGAGGGTGTCGATGCCGCCGCCGATCGGACCACCGGCCTTGAACCAGACGCCACCGGCGATGACGACGCTGAATGCGATCAGGCCGAGCGCTATTCCGTCGCGGCGGTGGCCGGCTTCGATCTCGCCGACCTTACTGACGGTGCGTGTGGTGGCGCCGACGCCGCGGGCAGCCAGGGACCACCCGGCTCCGATTCCCTTGCCTACAGCGGCCAACGGGCTGGCCCGCTGAGAGGTTTTCGATACCGGGCGGCGCGCGGCCGACGACGTACCGGACGCCTTCTTGGGCGCCGGCTTGGAGCCTTTGCCCGACGCGGGGCGCCCACCAGCCCTGGCCGAAGTCGTGACATTTCGAGGAGTCGATACGGTTCGCGTGGTGCGCGAGGCACGAGGTTTTGCGGTTGCGCGCGCGCTCGGAGTAGAGGCTGACGACCTGGTCGATGCCCTGGACGTAGACGTGCTTGTACTGGATCCCCGGGCGCTCGACTTACCTGCCATGGAGTTCAGGCTAGTCTGTGCGACCCCATCTGGACCATCCGCAACACCAGCAACACTGGTGGCGAGTGCGAAACGTGATCTTCACAACCCGTCTGTCGAGCTCGGCTCCGGCAGAAGGGGGCCATCAGAAACTGCGATCGAGCGCCATCACGGATTGAACGTCGGCCAGTTCACCTTTGGCTTCGATCTTCACCTCGTTGCGACCGAAAGCGTGCAGCAGCAACTCGGCGGGTTCACCCTGCAGGACAACACTGCGAGAGCCGGATTTGTGGACGACCGCACTCTCGCCGGACGGAAGTTCGAAAATGACCTCGACAGCGGCTTTGCGGTAACCCATCTTGCCGATCTGCCGGGCGTACTTCCACAGCTGAGCCTGCCGACCCTCCGACAACGGACGCGGCGCCCAGTTCAGATGTGCGCGTCGTACATCTTCGTGGTGGATGAACATTTCCGTGGTATTTACCTGCGCGTCGAGCCAGTACATCGGCGACCACCGAGGCGGCCCACTCCGAACGTCGTCGAGGATCTCCTCCCACGGACGCGCCGCTGCGGCCTTACGCACGCTCTCGGTGTGACCGGCAAGAGGGCTCAACATGATTCCGGGAGCGGCGTCGAGACGCCGCTCCCGGACTATCAGATGTGCTGCCAGGTCACGATTGGTCCACTCCCCACACAGTGTCGGAGCATCGGGGCCGAATTCGACCATGCTGTCCACCAGGGCGAGTCGTTCGTCATGAGCGAAGGTCACCTTCGCCAAAGTACTCGAACCGGACCGGGTTCGAGCGGAAGCGACCTGCTGTGCCGAATCTACGGAACCGCGATGACCGTCGGAATGATCATCGGACGGCGGCGGTACTTGTCCGCAACCCAGCGTCCGACGACGCGGCGCACCGACTGCGCGATGCGATGAGCGTCGATGACGCCTTCGCTCGCCAACCGGGCCAGGTCCGATTCCACGAGATCCGCGGCAGCCTTGAGCGCAGTCGGATCGTCGGAGAAGCCGCGACCGGACACCTCGGGGGTGCTGACCGCACGGCCCGTCGACTCGTTGATGACGATGGTGATCGCGATGAAGCCGCCCTCACCGAGCACGAGACGATCGGACAGCGTCGGCTCACCGACATCGCCGACGGACAGACCGTCGACGTAGACGTGTCCGACCGGTACGCGTCCGACGATCTCGGCGAGGCCGTCCACCATGTCGACCACGACGCCGTCCTCGGCCAATACGATGCGCTCTTCCGGCACGCCGGTTGCCTTTGCCAGCGCGGCGTTGGCACGTAGGTGCCGCCATTCACCGTGGACGGGCATGGCATTGGTGGGCCGAACCGCGTTGTACAGGTAGAGCAACTCACCGGCGGACGCGTGGCCCGAGACGTGAACCTTGGCGCTCTGCTGGGTCACGACGGTGGCACCGCGCTTGGCCAAACCGTTGACCACGGCAAAAACGGAGTTCTCGTTGCCCGGGATCAGCGAAGACGCGAGAACGACAAGGTCGTTGGCGCGGATGTTGATCTGACGGTGTTCGCCGCGCGCCATCCGCGAGAGCGCTGCCAACGGCTCACCCTGCGAACCCGTCGAAATGAGCACCAGGCGATCGTCGGGAAGGGTGGCGGCGGTGTCGATGTCTACGACGAGGCCGTCGGGCACCGTCAGGTAGCCCAGATCCTGGGCGATCTGCATGTTGCGGACCATCGAGCGGCCGACGAAGACGATGCGGCGGTTGTACCGAGCGGCTACGTCGACGACCTGCTGGATGCGATGCACGTGGCTGGCGAACGATGCCACGATGACGCGCTGCTTCGCCTTGCCGATGACGTTGTCGAGCACTCCCCCGATTTCGCGCTCGGGCGTGACGAATCCCGGAACCTCGGCGTTCGTCGAGTCGACGAGGAACAGGTCGACGCCCTCGTCGCCCAGGCGGGAGAATCCGGCGAGGTCGGTCAGGCGGCCGTCGAGAGGCAGCTGATCGAGCTTGATGTCACCGGTGTGCAGTACGACGCCGGCGTCGGTGCGAATCGCGATCGCGAGAGCGTCGGGAATCGAGTGGTTGACCGCGAAGTACTCGCAGTCGAACGGGCCATGGGTGGTGGTGTTTCCCTCGACGACCTCGACCAGGTTCGGACGCAGGCGATGCTCGCGGCACTTGGCGGCAACGAGAGCGAGAGTGAACTTCGCGCCGATGACCGGAATGTCCGCGCGCAGACGCAGCAAGAACGGCAGAGCACCGATGTGGTCCTCGTGTCCGTGAGTCAAGATGACGGCTTCGACGTCGTCCATACGGTCTTCGATGTAGCGGAAGTCCGGGAGGATCAGGTCGACGCCAGGCTGCTGGTCCTCGGGGAACAGCACACCGCAGTCGACGATCAGCAACTTGCCACGGTGCTCGAACACCGTCATGTTGCGACCGATTTCGCCGATGCCGCCCAGCGCGACGATGCGCAGACCCGATGCCGGCGCCTTCGGGGGTGTTCCGAGGCGACCCGTGGGATCGACGGCCGGACGGTTCTCGGGGCGCTTGTTTCCGCGCCCGTTGCCCGACTTCGATGCTGCCGGTCGGTTACCGCCGGAAGATTTGCGCGGCGACCTCTCTTCGGTCGACTTCTTGGGTGCAGCAGATTTGGTGGCAGCGGACTTGGTTGCTGCAGATTTGGTTGCTGCGGCCTTCTTGGGCGGGGCGGCTGCGGCGGGGGCCGCTTCTGCCGCCGGCGCAGCTGGTGCCTCTACCGGTGCGGCCTTTGCGGCCGTTTCGGGAGCCGGAGGCGAAGGCGGACCGGCTTGACGACTGGCACTACGACGTCGGGGGGGACGGGTCATTTACAAAACTCCTGCCGCATGCAGATCGGCGGCAAGACCGTCGATCTGCTCTTTAGTGGGTGCAACCTGCGGAAGGCGTGGTTCTCCGACATCGATTCCGATGAGTCGCAGACCCGCCTTCGAAGCGCTGACACCGCCGAGGCGGGCAACGGAACGAATCACAGGGATCAAACTGAGGTTTATCTCGCGTGCGCGGGCGATGTCGCCGGACACGAACGCGGTGTGAAGGTCACGGAGACGACCCGGAACAAGATGGCCGATGACGCTGACGAAGCCGGTGGCGCCGACAGCGAGCCACGGCAGATTCAGCGGGTCGTCGCCGGAGAAGAACTGAAGCTCGGTGGTGCCGATCAACTCTGCGCCGGCGTTGAGGTCGCCCTTGGCGTCCTTGACGGCCTTGATTCGCGGGTGCTCGGCGAGTCGGCGGATCGTCTCGGTCTCGATGGGAACGACGGAGCGGGGCGGAATGTCGTACAACATGACGGGCAGGTCGGTCGCGTTGGCGACGGCGGTGAAGTGTGCAAACAGTCCGGCCTGGGGCGGACGTGAGTAATACGGGGTGACGACGAGCAGACCGTGCGCTCCGGCGCGAGCCGCGTCACGTGCGAGTTCGACGCTGTGAGCGGTGTCGTTGCTGCCGGCGCCTGCAACGATCTTCGCGCGGTTACCGACGGCGTCGATCACTGCGCGGAGCAGGTCGAGCTTCTCGGACTCGGTGGTGGTGGGAGATTCACCGGTGGTACCGGCAAGAACGAGGCCGTCACAGCCGTTGTCGACGAGATGGGCTGCGAGGCGCACTCCCGCGTCGACGTCCAACTTCCCGTCGGCAGTGAACGGGGTCACCATCGCAACGGAAATGGTGCCGAACGGACGCTCGACAAGAGAAGCGGAATCACCGTAGGTCATGGTCAGAAGGTTACCCGGTTCAGCTCTTACTTCTGCACACGAGTCACGACTCGGCCGCAAATGCGCTGACGGCAATTTCCGATCCGTCGCTTCCGCGAAGAATCTCGTAGTCCCCGAACACATTTGGCGCGACATCACGAAGCTGACGCAGGCACTCGACCGCGACTCGCCGGATCTCGACATCCGCATGTTCGGTGGCACGCATCTCGACGAAGTGCCGCCAGGCCCGATAGTTCCCGGTCACGACCAAGCGCGTCTCGG
Organism: Rhodococcus sp. 27YEA6; assembly: GCF_044908235.1. Taxonomy (NCBI): domain Bacteria; kingdom Bacillati; phylum Actinomycetota; class Actinomycetes; order Mycobacteriales; family Nocardiaceae; genus Rhodococcus; species Rhodococcus sp. 27YEA6. Next base: position 52,527 of record NZ_JBIYCY010000002.1, read on the forward strand.
TGGCGTTGGGCAGCACCGAGCGCGCAGCCTGCCTGGCTTGCTTGCCCCGCATCGGGGCACCGGGCACCGATTGCAGTTTCCCTTCGAGGGCAGTCAGCAGTTCCCCGTAAGCGCGACGGCTTTCGTCGGTGGCATTCAGAAACAGTGCTTCGAGCTCGGGATCACCTTCGACAGCAGGAGGCACGACGACGTTTGCATCGTTCTCACGGACGAATCGCTGCGAGAGTTGCGAGTACGAGAAGTGCCGGTGACGAATCAATTCGTGAGTGCACGAGCGCGAGATACCGGTGATGTAGAAGCTCACTGTCGCATGCTCGAGCACCGAAACGTGTCCGACCTCGAGCAGATGCCTCAGATAGCCGGCGTTGGTTGCGGTTCGCGGATTCGGCTTGGACCAACTCTGGTAGCAGGCTCGACCGGAGAACTCGACCAGCGCTTCGCCACCATCCGCGTCCGTCTCCCACGGAATGTCCTCGGGCGGGAAGAACTCGGACTTCGCCACCAACTGCACCTTCAGCGACACCGTGTTCGGCACAACCCACTCCTCGACAAGCACGAAACGACCAGCACGAAACCCGGGCGCCGTTCGCCTCAGGTGCTGGGCAACTCTATAGCGGTCGACCGCCCTCGATACCGAGTGACGTCATCACGTCCTTGACTGACGTCACTTTTGACGCCACTGTGGTGTCATGGACATTTCGGAGTACACCGCAAAGCTGCAGAACGACCTCGCCACTGCAGCCGAACTCGGCGACGATCACACGCGCCGGATTGCGGCGTCGTTGTCCGCCGCCATCGAACCCTCGGTCCGCCTGGTCTTGTTGGCCGCGGCGACGGAACTGGCCAAGGAGATCGGGGCGAAGCTGGGCGACCGAGAGGTCAAGGTCAATCTCGACGGAAGCGAATTACTGGTCGACGTCGTTCGCCCGCCGAACTCGACCGGCGGCGAGGGTGCAAACGAGAAGGCAGACGACGAGAAGAAGGACTCAACCTACTCGTTCGACGACGTCAGCGGAGATATCAGCCGGGTGACGTTGAGGATGATGGAACAGATCAAAGCCCGCGCCGAGGAGGCCGCCAATCAGAACGGAGTCTCCCTCAACTCGTGGGTTTCACAAGCCGTCCAGGGCGCATTGCGGGACCAGATGCGCAAGAACGGCATGGACTAGCTCGACGCCAACCCGATCACCGAATGATCTAATTGCGCAACTGCAGTAATCACGAACCGTTGCCGCAAGGCGAGAAGGAGCACGTTCATGGCCGTTTCGGGCGTCAAGGAATTCGAGATCAAGGCTGATCCGGAAACGGTGATGAAGGCCGTAGCAGCCGTCGATCGGCTGCCGGAGTGGTCGTCTGCACACAAGAAGATCACCATCGAGAGCACCCACGACGACGGTCGCCCCCATCGCGTTCGCATGGCCGTGTCCATTCTGGGAATCAACGACGAGCAGGTAGTCGACTACACCTTCGAGGGCGACGAGAAGGTGACCTGGACCCTCGTGGAGAGCGGTCAGCAGAACCAGCAGGACGGCTCGTACGTCTTGACTCCCACCGACGGTGGAACCAAAGTCACCTTCGAACTGACCATCGATCCCAAGATCCCGCTGCCGGGCTTCCTGGTGAAGAAGGCACAGAAGACGGCGCTGGAAACAGCGAGCAAGGGCCTGACGAAGTTCGTCGAAAACTTCTGAGCGCACACGCAATTCAGGCGGCCCTTACTTCCGGCGTTCATCGCCGGGTAGTGGCCGTTTGCCGTGAAGCCGAGCTGTGTTTTCGCGGAAGTCCCTGCCGATGTTGAAGATTCGCCGGTAGCCGGGGACCGCCCGGAGTAACGTCGGCCGCGTGTCCGCCGAGACCGCAGAGCCCAACTCCATGGCACCCGTGCGCATCCTCGTCTACAGCGACGACGCACACACGCGCGAGCAAGTTCGGCTCGCTCTCGGAGAGCGCCCACATCCGTCGATGCCCACCATCGACTACATCGAGGTCGCGACGGCACCGATCGTCGTAGCCAAGCTCGATGCCGGCGGAATCGACCTCGCCATTCTCGACGGCGAGGCGAGTCCGGCGGGCGGCATGGGCGTCGCGAAACAACTCAAGGACGAGATCGCCGACTGTCCACCGATCCTCGTACTGACCGGTCGACCCGACGATGCGTGGCTGGCGTCGTGGTCGAGAGCGGAAGCCTCAGTGCCGCAGCCGATAGATCCGATCGAACTTGCTTCCACCGTCATCGCGCTTCTGCGTCGACAACTGAGCCGGTGAGCACCCGTTGCAGCGGTGATTCGTTGCGGCGCCGACTACTTCGGACTTTCGAGAGCGAAACTCGGCACCCCGAAAACGAACCCAATGTCGGAGGCCTCCCCTAGTGTGGGTGTCGCAGGTCACATAAGTATCGAATTGCTGGCAGTATCGAAATCGAACGGCACCTTCGGGCTGGGCGGACATCCGCACAGCGGAGAGGAGTTCGGGTGACATGAACGCTTACATCCCCATTCTCGTCCTCGGGGTCATCGCGATGGCCTTCGCTGTGGTGTCGGTTGTTCTCGCGTCCGTGGTCGGCCCGAAGCGGTACAACAGGGCGAAACTCGAAGCCTACGAATGCGGAATCGAACCGGCACCCCGTACCGCCGGTAGCGGGCGGTTTCCCGTCAAGTTCTATCTGACGGCAATGCTGTTCATCATCTTCGACATCGAGATCGTTTTCCTCTACCCGTGGGCGGTGCATTTCGATTCGCTCGGCTTGTTCGGCCTCGCGGCGATGGGCCTTTTCATAGTCAACGTCTCGGTGGCATACGCATACGAATGGCGACGAGGCGGTCTCGGTTGGGACTAGGCCAGCGGACACAGGTACAGCACACATACGTCAGACAAAACCGGTCACACCGCAGCTGTTACGACTGAAAAGAGTCGGTTATGGGTCTCGAAGAAAAGCTCCCCAGCGGATTTCTACTGACCACTGTCGAGGGCCTGGCAGGGTATGCCCGCAAAGGATCACTGTGGCCTGCCACCTTCGGGCTCGCGTGCTGCGCGATCGAGATGATGGCAACCACGTCAGGTCGCTTCGACCTGGCGCGGTTCGGCATGGAGGCATTCCGCGCGTCGCCGCGACAGGCAGACCTTCTGATCGTGGCCGGGCGGGTCAGTCAAAAGATGGGGCCGGTACTTCGTCAGGTCTACGACCAGATGGCCGAGCCGAAATGGGTTCTGGCCATGGGTGTGTGTGCGTCGTCCGGCGGTATGTTCAACAACTACGCAGTGGTACAGGGCGTCGACCACATCGTGCCGGTCGACATCTACTTGCCCGGCTGTCCGCCGCGGCCGGAGATGCTCCTGAACGCGATCATCGAACTGCACCGAAAGATCCAGGAGATGCCCCTCGGCGTGAACCGCGAAGAGGCACGCGCGGCAGCCGAGCGCGCCGCACTGGCATCCACCCCCACCATCGACATGAAGGGGCTTCTGCGATGACCGCGGGCAACAACGGATCGAGGGGGATGTTCGGGGTCCGCGGCAGTGGTGACACCTCGGGCTACAGCCGGCTCGCCCCGCCGATCTCAGTAGAGGACAAGGCCTCTCGACCGTTCGGTGGATACTTCGACGAAGTTGCGGACTCCTTGGATGCCGCATTGCGCAGCGCGGGCAGCACTTTCACCGATGCAATCGAGCGGGTAGTGATCTTTCGAGACGAGATGACGCTGCATGTCGAACGGTCTCACCTCCCGCAGGTCGCGCGCAGACTGCGCGACGAATCGGAACTGCGCTTCGAACTTTGCCTGGGTGTCGATGGAGTCCACTATCCGCAGGACACCGGTCGCGAGCTCCACGCCGTGTATCCATTTGCTTCGATCACGCACAACCGCCGGATCAGACTGGAAGTGTCCGTGCCGGACACCGATCCACATATTCCGTCCATCGTCGGGATGTACCCCACCAACGATTGGCACGAGCGTGAGACCTACGACTTCTTCGGGATCGTCTTCGACGGTCACCCGGCCCTGACCCGTATCGAGATGCCCGACGACTGGAAGGGCCACCCACAGCGCAAGGACTATCCGCTCGGCGGTATCCCGGTCGAGTACAAGGGCGCCCAGACTCCTCCACCCGACGAGCGTAGGTCGTACAACTGATGAACGAGACGACAGGAAGCAACTCCGGTGCCACGACGGAAACCGTCGTCACAGCATCGGGTCAGGACTGGGACGACATCGTCACCGCGGCCGCTCGCCAGCGAACCGGCGAGGCCGAACGGATCGTGGTCAACATGGGCCCGCAGCATCCGTCCACTCACGGCGTCTTGCGCCTCATTCTCGAAATCGAGGGTGAGACAGTCGTGGAAGCTCGGTGTGGAATCGGCTACCTGCACACCGGAATCGAAAAGAATCTCGAATACCGGAACTGGACGCAGGGCGTCACTTTCGTTACTCGAATGGACTACCTGTCACCGTTCTTCAACGAAACCGCGTACTGCCTCGGAGTCGAAAAACTTCTCGGCATCACCGACGACATTCCCGAGCGAGCCACCGTCATTCGCGTGATGATGATGGAGCTCAATCGAATCTCGTCGCACCTTGTCGCCCTGGCAACCGGTGGAATGGAACTGGGCGCCGTGACGGCGATGCTGTTCGGATTCCGCGAACGCGAATTGATTCTGGACGTGTTCGAGACGATCACCGGACTGCGGATGAATCACGCCTACATCAGGCCTGGTGGTCTCGCTCAGGATCTACCCGACGGGTCGGTCGCGAAGGTACGAGAACTGTTGAAGGTCCTACCGAAACGGTTGCGTGACGTCGAACTGATGCTCAGCGACAACTCCATCTGGAAAGCCCGCACCCAGGGAATCGGATATCTCGATCTCACCGGCTGCATGGCGCTCGGCGTGACGGGGCCGGTCCTACGCGCCACGGGTCTCCCCCACGATCAGCGTCGAGCGCAGCCCTACTGCGGCTACGAGAACTACGAGTTCGACGTCGTGACGCACGACGGATCCGATTGCTACGGAAGGTACGTCATCCGTGTCGAGGAGATGAAGGAGTCCCTCAAGATCGTCGAGCAGTGCCTCGACAAACTGCAACCGGGGCCGGTCATGGTGGACGACAAGAAGATCGCCTGGCCTGCCGATCTCGCTGTCGGACCGGATGGCCTCGGCAATTCGCAGAAGCACATCGCCAAGATCATGGAGTCGTCCATGGAGGGTCTGATTCACCATTTCAAACTGGTCACCGAAGGAATCCGCGTGCCGCCCGGCCAGGTGTACGTCGCCGTCGAATCCCCGCGTGGCGAGTTGGGTGTGCACATGGTCAGCGACGGGGGAACCCGGCCGTACCGCGTCCATTTCCGGGATCCGTCATTCACCAACCTTCAAGCGGTAGCGGCGATGTGCGAGGGAGGCATGGTGTCCGACGTGATCGCCTCGGTTGCCAGTATCGATCCCGTCATGGGCGGAGTGGACCGATGACCGGCCCGAACGGCTCGTCACGGGTGTTCATCGAACTCGGGCCGCGCCCGGACGAGCCCACGCAACTGGTACGCCCTGGCGCACGATCGAGTTATCCGCCTGACGTACTCGCCCGACTCGACGCCGATGCCGAAACCGTCATCGCTCGTTACCGTGAGCCTGACGCCGCGGCGACCACCAGTCGATCAGCCCTCCTGCCGCTCCTTCATCTCGTGCAGTCCGAGGACGGGTACATCACCCCGGCCGGGATCGATTTCTGCAGTGCCAAGCTGGGTTTGACCGGCGCCGAGGTTGCCGCCGTTTCCACCTTCTACTCGATGTATCGCCGTGGTCCGACGGGTGAGTATCTGGTCGGAGTCTGCACCAACACGCTGTGCGCGATCATGGGCGGAGACGACATCCTCGCAGCACTCGAAGAGCATCTCGGGTCAGCAGGCTCCAGAGACGAAGGCGGACACTCCATCTCGACGTCCGACGGCAAGATCACCCTCGAACACATCGAGTGCAATGCGGCGTGCGACTACGCCCCCGTCATGATGATCAACTGGGAGTTCTTCGACAACCAGACTCCGGAATCGGCGCGCTCACTCGTCGATGCGCTCCGCGCCGGAGAGCGCGTGACACCCAGTCGCGGTGCCACACTGTGTTCGTTCCGACAGACCGCACGCACCTTGGCCGGGTTCCCGGATACGCGAATCGAAGCAGCCGAAGCACAAACAATCGGCGGGGCAACTCTTGCCGGACTGCGTATCAGCCGATCTCACGACGACAACCCACCCGGCTCGGCCTCAGCAGCCGACGCTCCCGGCGAAGGGAAGTGACATGACACTCGCCCCCGTACTGAGTCGCTACTGGGATCAACCGAACTCGTGGACTCTCGACAGCTACCTTCGTCACGACGGCTACCAAGCCCTACGCAAAGCGCTAGCCATGTCCCCCGACGCCGTGATCGAAACGGTCAAGGACGCGGGCCTTCGTGGGCGCGGTGGCGCCGGTTTCCCGACGGGCCTCAAGTGGAGTTTCATCCCACAGAGCACCGAAGACAAGCCAGGAGACGGCAAGCCTCACTATCTCGTCGTCAATGCCGACGAGTCCGAACCGGGCACATGCAAGGACATGCCGTTGATGATGGCGACCCCACACACGTTGGTCGAGGGAGTCATCATCGCGGCGTATGCAATTCGAGCGGCCAAGGCGTTCATCTACGTCCGGGGCGAGGTGGTCCCGGTCCTGCGACGTCTGCAGACCGCCGTGGCCGAGGCCTACGCGGCCGGATACCTGGGCCGCAACATCCTCGGTTCGGGATTCGACTTGGATCTCGTCGTGCACGCGGGAGCAGGCGCGTACATCTGTGGTGAGGAGACAGCCCTCCTCGATTCGTTGGAGGGACGACGCGGTCAGCCTCGACTGCGGCCGCCATTCCCCGCCGTCGCCGGCCTCTACGCCTGCCCGACCGTCGTCAACAACGTCGAGTCCATCGCGAGTGTGCCGTCGATCGTCCTGGGCGGCCCGGAGTGGTTCCGGTCGATGGGAAGCGAGAAGTCGCCGGGGTTCACGTTGTACTCGCTCTCTGGTCATGTCACCACTCCCGGCCAGTACGAGGCGCCGCTCGGCATCACGTTGCGAGAACTTCTCGACTACGCGGGCGGCGTTCGCACCGGGCACACCCTCAAGTTCTGGACTCCCGGCGGATCCTCGACTCCGATCTTCACCGACGAACATCTCGATGTCCCACTCGACTACGAGGGCGTCGGCGCGGCGGGATCGATGCTCGGCACCAAAGCACTGCAGATATTCGACGACACAACCTGCATCGTGCGTGCGGTGCTGCGGTGGACCGAGTTCTATGCCCACGAATCCTGCGGTAAATGCACGCCGTGCCGCGAAGGCACGTACTGGCTGGTGCAGATCCTGCGTCGGCTCGAAGGCGGAACAGGTACTGAAGCTGATCTCACCAAACTTCTCGACATCTCGGACACCATCCTCGGAAAATCCTTCTGCGCGTTGGGCGACGGAGCGACCAGCCCGATCATGTCCTCCCTGAAGTACTTCCGCGAGGAATACGTAGCGCATTTCGACAGCAACGGATGCCCGTTCGATCCTCGCCGATCCGTTCTCGCGACAGGAGCGTTCGTCTCATGACTGCAGCCGACGCTACCAAGAACGACGCCACCAAGACCGACACGGCACCGCCCACTGATCTGGTCGCCCTCACCATCGACGGCCGGGAACTCCAGGTACCCAAGGGCACGTTGATCATTCGCGCTGCAGAGATGATCGGCACACAGATTCCGCGGTTCTGCGATCATCCTCTTCTGGACCCGGTCGGGGCGTGCCGACAGTGCATCGTGGAGGTCGAAGGTCAACGCAAGCCGGTGGCGTCCTGCACGACACCGGTTGCGGACGGAATGGTCGTCACCACACAGCTCACGTCACCGGTGGCGGAGAAGGCGCAGCGCGGGGTGATGGAACTCCTGCTCATCAACCACCCTCTGGACTGCCCCGTGTGTGACAAGGGCGGCGAGTGTCCGCTTCAAAACCAGGCGATGTCGACCGGTCGCACCGAATCCCGGTTCGGTGAGGAGAAAAGGACCTACCCCAAGCCCATCCCACTCTCGTCCGAAATCCTGCTCGACCGCGAGCGTTGCGTCCTCTGCGCCAGATGCACACGGTTTTCGGGCCAGATCGCCGGCGACCCGTTCATCGATCTCCTCGAGCGCGGCGCGCTTCAACAGGTCGGGATCTACGCCAACGAGCCCTTCGAGTCCTACTTCTCGGGCAACACCATCCAGGTGTGCCCGGTCGGCGCGCTTACCAGTACGGCATACCGATTCCGGGCGCGACCGTTCGATCTGGTGTCCAGCCCCAGCGTGTGTGAACACTGCGCCGACGGATGTGCTCAGCGCACGGACCACCGTCGCGGAAAGGTTCTCCGCCGTCTCGCCGGGGACGACCCCGAAGTCAACGAGGAATGGAACTGCGACAAGGGCCGTTTCGCATTCACGTACACGACCCAAGGTGATCGGATCACCACTCCCCTGATCCGCAACGCTGACGGCGAATTGATTCCGGCGTCGTGGCCCATGGCACTCGACCTCGTTGCGCGATCCTTCGCGCAGGCCCGCGGTGACGCAGGCGTACTCGTCGGCGGACGCTCTACCTTGGAGGACGCCTACGCCTACGGCAAGTTCGCGCGAGTTGCTCTCGCTACCAACAACATCGACTTCCGAATCCGTGCTCATTCTGCCGAAGAGGCAGGTTTCCTCTCAGCACACGTCGCCGGCCGCACACTCGAAGAGTCGGTGACGTACCAGGACCTCGAGTCGGCCCCGGCCGCATTGCTGGTAGCTCTCGAGCCCGAGGAGGAGTCACCGATCATCTTCCTGCGGCTGCGCAAGGCCGCACGTTTCGGCAAGACGACGGTGCTCTCCAGCGCGCCATTCGCTACGCGCGGCCTGCAGAAGATGGGCGGCTCTTTGCTTCGGACCGTACCCGGAAGTGAAGCAGCTCTGATGGATTCGTTGGCTCGCCCTGGAAATGAGGAGGGCCAGCTCCTCCGGCAGCCCGGTGCAGTGATCCTGTTGGGCGAACGACTCAGTGAGGTGGCGGGCGGCTTCGCCGCGGCGGTACGTCTCGCCGAAGCGACAGGAGCTTGTTTGGCTTGGGTCCCACGCCGCGCTGGTGATCGCGGCGCCGTCGAGGCCGGCGCACTACCGGGATTGCTTCCCGGCGGACGCCCCGTTGCGGACCCGGCAGCACGTCAGGAGGTGGAATCAGTGTGGGGGGCCTCCATCCCGGCATCCGACGGGCGCGACGCCGCGAGTCTGCTGGATCCGGGGCAGACGACTGCTGCCCTTCTTGTCGGCGGCGTCGAATTGAGTGATCTCCCGAACCCGGCGAAGGCAAGGGCCGCGATCGAAGCAGCAGGGTTCGTGGTGAGTTTGGAGATCCGTCACAGCGGAGTCACCGAACTCGCCGACGTCGTCTTCCCGGTGGCACCGGTCGCCGAGAAGCCCGGAACCTTCCTCGACTGGGAAGGCCGCGAGCGCGTGTTCGACACCGCGTTGAGAACGACAGGAGTAATGCCGGATCAGCGCGTTCTCCACGCGATCGCAGCCGAGATGGGCATCGATCTGGGCCTACCCGACGCAGATTCCGCACGCTCGGAGATACACCGCCTCGGCGCTTGGTCCGGATCGCGCCCCACCTCGCCTCAGGTCCCGTCAGGCACCATGCCCACACCGGCACTGGGCGAGGCAGTGTTGTCGAGTTGGCGAATGCTGCTCGACAACGGCCGACTGCAAGACGGCGAGCCCAACCTGGCGGGTACGGCACGGCTCCCACTCGTACGTTTGTCTGCCGAGACCGCTGCCGAGATCGGCGCCGACAACGGCGATCACGTTGCGGTGTCGACTGAATCCGGTTCCATCACATTACCGTTGGAGATCACCGAACTCCCGCCTCGAACAGTCTGGCTCCCACTCAATTCACCGGGTAGCACGATCTACGAAACGCTCTGCGTTACCGCGGGTTCCGTGGTGAAGATTGCGAAGGCTGGAGCGCAATGACCACCCACGAATACGGGACCGTGGCAGCTCCGGTCGACCTGTCGGCGTTCGGGCACGACCCGTGGTGGTTGGTGATCGGCAAGGCTCTCGCCATTTTCGTGTTCCTCGTACTCACACCGCTGGTGGCAATTTACGCGGAACGAAAGGTCATGGCACGCATGCAGATGCGTGTCGGACCGAACCGCGTCGGCCCCCGTGGAATGCTCCAGAGTCTCGCTGACGGAATCAAGCTCGCCCTCAAGGAGGGCATCACACCGACCGGCGCCGACAAACCGATTTATCTCCTCGCGCCCGTCATCGCAGTCGTGCCCGCGTTCATGGCCTTTGCCGTCATCCCGTTCGGTCCGCAGGTGTCGATCTTCGGAACCCTTTCACCCCTGCAACTGACCGATCTGCCGGTCGGAGTTCTCTACATCCTCGCCGTAACTTCAATCGGTGTGTACGGGATCGTGCTTGCCGGCTGGTCGTCCGGATCGACGTATCCACTACTGGGCGCACTTCGATCGACCGCGCAGGTCATCTCCTACGAAGTAGCAATGGGGCTGTCCTTCGCCGCAGTCTTCCTCTACGCCGGCACGATGTCCACGTCCGGCATCGTCAGCGCCCAACAAGGTGCCTGGTACGTCTTTCTCCTCCTGCCGTCCTTCCTGATCTACGTAACAGCCATGGTCGGCGAAACCAACAGGGCTCCCTTCGACCTTCCCGAGGCCGAGGGTGAACTGGTGGGTGGGTTCCACACCGAGTACTCCTCACTCAAGTTCGCGATGTTCATGCTGGCCGAGTACGTGAACATGGTGACGGTGTCCGCTCTGGCCACGACACTGTTCCTGGGCGGGTGGCACGCACCGTTCCCGTTCAACCTGTGGGACGGCGCCAATTCCGGTTGGTGGCCGGTGCTGTGGTTTGTCGCCAAGGTGTGGGGCTTCCTCTTCGTCTTCATCTGGTTGCGCAGCACGCTTCCTCGATTGCGCTACGACCAGTTCATGAATCTCGGCTGGAAGGTTCTGATCCCCGCAGCTTTGGTATGGGTGATGGTGATCGCGACCGTTCGTGCGTTCCGCAACGAGGGCTACAACACCTGGGTCGTACTTCTCTGCGTCGCACTGGTTCTCGGAGCTGCGCTCCTGATCGTGTTGGCCGGGACTTACCGCAGCCGACGCCGAACCGCCGCGTTGGTGCCCGATTCGGGGACCCGGCCTTTCGATGCGATGTCGGGCGGCTTCCCGGTTCCACCCCTACCTGATCAAACGCTGCCGACCCGAAAACTACCGGGTCAGAACGTGCCACCGCCGCGGCGGACAGATGTTTCCGACACATCGGAGGACTCCCATGCCTGATTTCCTCGGACCTATCGCGGGTTTCGGAGTGACGCTCTCGACAATGTTCAAGAAACCCGAGACCGAGTTCTATCCGGAGGAGAAGCGGCCCACCGCGCCCGGATACCACGGTCGCCATCAACTCAACCGGTATGCGGACGGACTCGAGAAGTGCATCGGTTGCGAACTGTGTGCCTGGGCTTGCCCCGCCGACGCGATCTATGTCGAGGGTGCTGACAACACCGAAGAAGAACGGTTCTCCCCCGGCGAGCGTTACGGGCGGGTGTATCAGATCAACTACCTGCGGTGCATCGGCTGTGGCCTCTGCGTCGAGGCTTGCCCCACTCGGGCTCTCACCATGACCAACGAGTACGAGATGACCGACGACAACCGAGCCGGGTTGATCTACGAGAAGGACCGCCTTCTTGCGCCCCTGAAACCCGACATGGCAGCGCCACCACACGCGCTGCGTCCCGGCACAACTCAGGACGACTACTACCGCGGCGACATCACAGCAGCTCCCGAACAGCCAGCACCCGAGCAAGAGCCGAACCCGGAGACCGAGAAATGATCGCGTCGGTCACGACCACGATCCTGGCGGAGGGAACGATGACATCGACCTCCACCGGCGAGGCGGTGCAGTTCTGGATCCTCGGAACCCTTGCGGTGATCAGCGCTTTGGGCGTGGTCGCCGCCCCCAAGGCCGTCTACTCTGCGCTCTTCCTTGCAATGACGATGATCATCCTGGCCGTCTTCTACATCGTGCAGGGCGCACTGTTCCTGGGTGTCGTCCAGGTCGTCGTCTATACCGGCGCAGTGATGATGTTGTTCCTGTTCGTCCTGATGCTGGTCGGCGTGGATTCTTCGGACTCCTTGGTCGAAACGCTACGGGGACAACGCGTCAGCGCGATCGTGATCGGTGTCGGATTCGGACTGCTCCTCATCGGCGGACTCGGAAATGCGTCGATCTCGGGCTTCACCGGATTCACCGGACTCGACCAGGGCAACATCGACGCTCTCGCCGATCTCATCTTCATCCGCTACGTCTGGGCCTTCGAACTGACCGGCGCACTGCTGATCACGGCGACACTTGGCGCAATGATGCTCGCGCATCGGGAGAAGATCGGAGCCACACTCAGCCAACGCGAACTCTCGCAGCAACGATTCGCGTACCTGGGCAGCGATGAGAGTAATCCCGACAAGGGCTCGGCCACTCCCCTCCCCAGTCCCGGCGTGTACGCACGTCACAACGCAGTGGACATGCCGGCACTGTTGCCCGACGGAACGTTCTCGACGCTCTCCGTCAGCAGCGCACTCACTCCGCGTTCCCCGGATCCGAGTACCGGTGAGGAGTCTGCGCGATGAATCCCGAGAATTACCTGTATCTGTCGGTCCTGTTGTTCACCATCGGGGCTGCGGGAGTCCTCCTGCGACGCAACGCCATCGTGGTGTTCATGTGTATCGAATTGATGCTCAACGCCGCGAACCTGGCATTCGTGACCTTCGCGCGCATGCACGGCAATCTGGACGGCCAGATCTTCGCCTTCTTCACGATGGTGGTAGCTGCGGCCGAAGTAGTCGTCGGCTTGGCAATCATCATGATCATCTTCCGATCTCGGCGTTCTGTATCCGTCGACGACGCAGACCTGCTGAAGTACTGACATGTCAGGAGGAATCACGTCCGCCATCTGGTTGCTCCCCGCCCTGCCCCTGTGCGGCGCCGCTGTCCTGTTGCTGGCGGGTCGTCGCACGAACACGTGGGGCCACCTGTTCGCCTGCGTCATGGCACTCGCGTCGTTTGTCGTCGCAGTGGTGTCTTTCATCGCCATGCTCGGCCGCGACACCGCCGACCGCACCGTCACCGAGCACCTGTTCAGTTGGGTCCCGGTCGACAGTCTTCAGGTCGAGTTCGGACTGCAGCTTGATCAACTGTCGATGTGTTTCGTCCTGCTCATCACCGGTGTAGGTTCGCTGATCCACATCTACTCGGTCGGCTACATGGCGCACGACCCCGAGCGTCGGAAGTTCTTCGCCTACCTCAATCTCTTCCTCGCTGCGATGCTGCTCCTCGTGCTCGCCGACAACTTCCTCGGGCTCTACGTCGGCTGGGAAGGCGTCGGTTTGGCGTCGTACCTCCTGATCGGCTTCTGGCAGCACAAGCCGTCGGCGGCGACCGCTGCCAAGAAGGCTTTTGTCGTCAATCGGGTGGGCGACATCGGATTGATGATCGCGATGATGTTGATGTTCACCACGTTCGGCTCGCTCTCGTTCAGCAGCGTCTTCGCCGACGCGTCTGGTGCAAGCGAAGGTGTCCTGACGGCGATCGGCCTGATGCTCCTCCTCGCTGCATGCGCGAAGTCCGCGCAGGTGCCACTGCAGTCGTGGCTCGGCGACGCGATGGAGGGCCCCACCCCCGTCTCGGCTCTGATTCACGCGGCCACGATGGTCACGGCCGGCGTCTATCTGATCGTGCGCTCCAATCCGATCTTCGATCTCGCACCCGACGCTCAACTCGTGGTTGTCATCGTCGGTGCCGTGACGCTCCTGTTCGGTGCGATCATCGGCTGCGCGAAAGACGACATCAAGAAAGCGCTCGCCGCATCGACCATGAGTCAGATCGGATACATGGTCCTGGCAGCGGGTCTCGGACCAGCTGGATACGCCTTCGCAATCCTTCATCTGATCACCCACGGATTCTTCAAGGCAGGCCTGTTCCTCGGCGCGGGTTCGGTGATGCACGCGATGAACGACGAAACCGACATGCGGCGCTACGGCGGGCTCCGAGCGTTCATGCCACTGACTTTTGTCACGTTCGGGCTCGGATACCTTGCCATCATCGGTGTTCCGCCGTTTGCCGGGTTCTTCTCCAAGGACAAGATCATCGAGGTTGCGATCGGCGAGGGCGGCATCAAGGGTGTTGTGCTGGGCATCGTCACGCTGTTGGGTGCGGCGCTCACTGCCTTCTACATGAGCCGCGTGATGCTGATGACCTTCTTCGGGAAGGCCCGCTGGGAGAACCAGAAACCTCACGAATCTCCGTCGGTGATGACGTCTCCGATGATCATCCTGGCGGTGGGGTCCGTCGGCGCCGGGATGCTCCTGACCATCGGGTCCAGCTTGCAGGACTGGCTCGAACCGGTTGTCGGCTCACATCACGTCGAACCGCCGATACCCGCATGGTCGATCACCGCGCTGGCGCTGCTCGCGGTCGCCGCCGGCGTCGCGATTGCGTATCGCGAGTACGCCACCCGGGAGATTCCACTTGTGGCACCTACTCCGGTTTCACCGTTGACCGTTGCGGCTCGCCGCGATCTGTACGGTGACGCCTTCAACGAGACGGTGTTCATGAAGCCCGGACAACAACTCACCAAGTCGTTGGAAGTGTTCGACACCAAGGGAATAGGCGGCGTCGTGGGCAGCTTTGCGGTGGTCGTCACCGGGCTGTCCGCGCTCACGCGGAAGCTACAGACCGGGTTTGTTCGCTCGTACGCGCTGGTGATGTTTGTCGGAGCAACACTCGTGGTCGCGACAATGATGGCGGTGACACTGTGGTGATCGAAGCGGCGGTGAGCGACTCTGTGACCAATACCGGCTTCCCCGCGCTGACGGTGCTCTGGTTGCTTCCGCTCATCGGAGCGGGTGTTGTCCTCGCTCTGCCGGCACGGTCGTACCAATTTGCGAAGTATCTCGCATTGGCTGTGTCCGTGGCAGTCCTGGTGGTCGCCGCCGTTCTCGGAGTTGCGTTCGACCGCGGCGGCGAACAATTTCAATTTGTCGAAAGCCACAGCTGGATACCGGCTTTCGGCACCAGCTACACACTCGGACTCGACGGGATCGCACTCGTTCTGGTTCTTCTCACCGCAGTGCTGGTGCCATTACTACTGATCGCGGGCTGGAACGACGTCCCGGCAGACCCGGCATCACCCAAGAGAATGCCGCACACCTATTTCGCGCTGATCCTTGTTGTCGAGTCCATGGTGATGATTTCGTTCAGCGCCTTGGACATTCTCTTGTTCTACATTTTCTTCGAGGCAATGCTGATACCGATGTATTTCCTCATCGGCGGGTTCGGCGGAGTGGGCAGATCTCGCGCAGCCGTGAAGTTTCTGCTCTACAACCTCCTCGGCGGACTGGTCATGCTCGCTGCAGTCATCGGCCTGTATGTGGTCACCACGCGCGACGAGAGTCCCTTCGCCAGCGGCACTTTCGACTTCCGGGCGATCGCCTCAGCGGCAAACAGCGGTGAACTCGGTGTTGGACCCGGGGTGCTCAACGCCTTGTTCCTCGGATTCATGTTCGCGTTCGCGGTGAAAGCACCGCTCTGGCCGCTGCACAGTTGGTTGCCGGACTCCGCGGTGGAATCGACTCCGTCGACGGCAGTGTTGATGATGGCGGTCGTGGACAAGGTGGGCACGTTCGCGATGATTCGCTACTGCCTGCAACTGTTCCCGGAGTCGTCGTCGACCTTTGCACCGTGGATCATCACGCTCGCCGTTATCGGGATCGTCTACGGCGCAATACTGGCGATCGCGCAAACAGACGTCATGAGACTGATCGCCTACACGTCGATTTCGCACTTCGGCTTCATCATTCTCGGAATCTTCGCGATGACCAGCCAGAGCCAAGCGGGTTCCGCGCTGTACATGGTCAATCACGGAGTCTCCACTGCGGCTCTGTTCTTGATTGCGGGATTCCTCGTCTCGCAGCGAGGTACTCGATCGATCGCGGCGTACGGCGGCGTCCAGAAAGTTGCACCCGTACTTGCCGGCACATTCCTCGTTGCGGGGTTGGCAACGCTGTCGCTGCCGGGTCTCGCGCCGTTCATCAGTGAGTTCCTGGTGCTGATCGGGACGTACTCGCGATACCACGTGGCCGCTATCGCGGCGACTGCCGCGCTTGTCCTGTCCGCGATCTACATACTCTGGCTCTACCAGCGCATGATGGGCGGACCTGTGAAGGAAGAGCAGGGAACGATCCGCGACCTCGCTCGACGCGAACTCGTGGTGGTCGCCCCTCTGATCGCACTCCTCGTGCTTCTCGGCATCTACCCCAAGCCTGCCTTGGACGTCATCACTCCTGCAGTGAGCCATACGGTCGTCGACGAGGCTCCGACCCCGCTCGTCGCCGACCACGAAGGAGGTGCCCACAAATGAGTTCCTTCAACGACGTGACCGTCCTCGGCTCAGCCGGCACGGCGTCACCCAGTGTCGAATACAGCTTGCTCTCGCCAATGTTGATCGTGTTCGGTGTTGCGGTTGTGGGCGTACTCATCGAGGCATTTGCACCCCGGCGTTTTCGATACCCCGTGCAACTCGTCCTCGGTGTCGCAGGCTTGGCGGCCGCATTCGTGGCAGTGCTTCTGCTCGCCGGCACGCGGTCGACGGCGATGATGGGTTCTGTAGCGGTCGACGGTCCGACCCTTTTCCTGCAGGCCACGATCCTTCTCGTGTCGATCCCCGCAGTACTGCTGATCGCCGAGCGAGGCTCGGGCAACACCGCCGAGGTGATCGCGCAACACGACGCGCTCGGCGGTTTCACCCCTCAAGCGTCGAGCGTCCCCGGAAGTGTTGCGGAGCAAGAAGCAGTGAAGGTGGGTATCGCCCAGACCGAGGTCTTTCCGCTCACCCTCTTCGCTGTCGGCGGCATGCTCCTCTTTCCCGCGTCCAACGATCTGCTGACGATGTTCGTTGCGCTCGAAGTGTTCTCACTGCCTCTGTATCTCCTGTGTGGTCTGGCACGCCGACGTCGCCTGCTCTCCCAGGAAGCTGCGCTCAAGTACTTTCTGCTCGGGGCATTTTCGTCGGCGTTCTTCGTTTTCGGAATCGCGTTGCTGTACGGCTATGCCGGGACGGTCACGCTCTCCGGTATCGCCGACGCAGCACGCAGCGGGTCGGGTACCGACGCCTTCCTGTGGCTCGGGACAGCACTCGTGGCCGTGGGATTACTGTTCAAAGTCGGTGCCGTGCCGTTCCATTCGTGGATTCCCGACGTCTATCAAGGGGCGCCGACGCCGATCACCAGCTTCATGGCTACTGCGACCAAGATCGCCGCATTCGGTGCCATCCTTCGTGTCTTCTATGTGGCTCTGCCCAACGAGTACGTGAACTGGCGTCCACTGATGTGGGCGGTCGCGGTTCTCACGATGGTTGTCGGATCGATCGTCGCTGTGACGCAAACCGACATGAAGCGGATGCTCGCGTATTCGGCCATCGCGCACACCGGATTCATTCTGACCGCTGTGGTTGCGGATTCGGATGCCGGCCTGGCCTCGGCGATGTTCTACCTTCTAGCCTACGGATTCAGCACCGTGGGCGCGTTCGCCGTCGTGAGTCTGGTTCGGGACGCAGACGGTGAGGTCGCGACGCTCTCGCGCTGGGCCGGGTTGGGCCGGCGCTCACCATTGGTCGGAGTTGTCTTTGCACTGTTCCTGCTGGCTTTCGCCGGGATCCCGTTGACCAGTGGGTTCATCGGAAAGTTCGCGGTGTTCAGCGCGGCAGCCGAGGGCGGGGCCGCACCTCTCGTGATCGTCGGCGTCCTGTGCAGCGCGATCGCCGCGTACTTCTACGTGCGAGTGATCGTGTTGATGTTCTTCACCGAATCGGCCGCAGACGCTCCGACCGTCGTGGTGCCGAGTGCACTGACCAGCAGTGTGATCGGCCTCGGCGCCGGTGTCACGCTCATCCTCGGTGTACTCCCCCAGCCGGCGCTCGACCTCGCCGGGCGTGCAGCGGACTTCCTACACTGAGCCGATGGGTGAATCTGATTGCGACGCCGGACTGCCGAGCACCATCCGGTCGCCATGGTTTGTCGGGTTTTCAGCGGTAGCGATTGTCCATCTGATCCTCAATGCCGCTGATGCTGCGCCCTGGGACGGGATCACCAAGGTCATGCTCGCGCCGATTCTGGCTGCCTGGGTTGTCGCCCGACGCGGACCTCGAATTGTTGCTGCTGCGCTGATTGCCTGTGCTTTCGGAGATTTGTTCCTGATCTGGGACTCCACGTTTGTCATCGGGATGGCAGCCTTCGCGATCGGTCACCTCTGCTTCATCCGATTCTTTCTCTCACACGGCGCGCTTCGGGAGATACGAAGGCGGCCATGGTTTCTGTGCGCTTACACCGTCGCTGGGATCGCTCTAGTGTCGTACACCTGGACCGGTCTCGAACCTGAACTTCGAATTGCCGTCCCCGTGTACGCCGCAATCCTGGTGGGAACCGCATCAACCGCACTGACGTACAACTCGATCACCGGTATCAGCGGCGCGCTGTTCCTCACCTCTGACGCCCTCATCCTGCTCGGCCAGGCGAACAAGTGGCAGCCCGCCGCTGCGGGCATCTGGATCATGACGCTGTACATCCTCGCTCTGTTGCTTCTGACAGTGGGAGTTCTCGGCCGGAGTAAGACGCCAAACCGTCCATTAGCTCAGCGGCTGTAAGGATCAGCAACCAGCCGGACATCTCTTCATATGACCCCGAAATCCGAGGAACAACCGCCGCCGAGCGGCGAAGACCGGTTCACCGCCCTGTGGGACGCCTACGCCGGTCGGGTGTTCGCGTATACCTGTCGCCACGTTGATCATCACAGCGCGCAGGAGTTTGTCTCCGAGACGTTCCTCGTTGCCTGGCGACGCTTGGACGAAGTGCCCGAGCCGGCACTGCCATGGCTGTTGGTGGTGGCTCGAAACACCGTGAACAATAACCGTCGCAGCGTTCGGCGCCTTGACGCGCTCACCGAGAAGATGGGACGCATCGAGCAGATTGCGGCATCGACGCCGGGCGCCGACGTCACTGTCACCGAACGCACGGAACTGCTCGAAGCACTGGCAACACTCACCGTCACCGAACGTGAAGCCCTGCTCCTGACTGCCTGGGACGGGTTGACCGCCACCGAAGCCGCGCGGGTCGCTGGGTGTTCGGTTCCGGCCATGCATGTTCGTCTCTTTCGCGCTCGGCGTCGATTGCGCGCCGGGTTGACTTCAGAATCCGTCACCGTAATCCCGATGAACACCGCCCGACCTTGCGCTGCCGCCGAACACGGGAGTACCCCATGAGCAAAGATCTGCTGACCACGCTCGAGAAGCTGCGGCCGAGCGATACGGTTTCCGCCGAACTCTGGCCCGAGAACGTCCAAGATGCCGTACGCACCCGAATCATGGCTACCGAAAACAACATTGGGGCAACCAAGGCTCCACGCCGTCGCGTCGGTGCCATCGTTCTCGTCGCGGCGATCTGCGCAGCAGTGGTGGTGGGCTGCGCCGCTGCCACGGGGATGATGCCGAAAGCGTTCACCGACATGTACTCGGGTTGGCAGACGATGCCGGGAACCAACGGCGGAATAGATCCGTCCACCGCCGAGCGGGTCGGGTCCATTCCCGGACCTGACGGAACCTTGTTCAGCGTCTTTGTCGCCCACGGCGCCAATGGCTGGAGGTGCGTCGCCCCGGTTTTCGAGGCGTCAGCCGACATCGACAAGGTTGGTCCGTCGAAATTCATCGGCCTCGGACACGGCTGCAGATCAATTGACTTGTACGGCGCGGATTCATTCGGGGGCGGCGCCGGGTACGAGGCCGGTCCGCACGAGGCGACCTACGACGCAGGAGCGGGAGGTGCTGTCCGAGCCGAACTTCACACCGCAGACGGCCAGATCTATCCGACAATTCTTGCCGAAGACCGCTTCTACGGATGGATTCCCCTGTCGCTCACGTCCCCTCGTCCAACCCTCGTCGGATATGCCGCAGACGGGACGGTCGTCGGCACCCGGTGAGCTGTCGGTACCCTCGAAAGATGACTGCACACGCCCCGAACGAGCGCATCCCCAGCCAGTGGGAAGAGATCACTGCAGCCGACTCGACGCATTCCACACGATATGTCGAGCGTTTCCGTTCCATGAGAGCGGACGGCAAGGACATTGTCGGGGAAGCACGTTTGATCGACGCGATGCTCGGACGCGGTGGCCGGGTTCTCGATGCAGGGTGCGGGCCTGGCCGACTCGGCGGTTATCTGCACGACGTCGGGCATGTGGTTGTCGGAGTCGATGTCGACCCGGTTCTCATCGCTGCCGCAGAAGAAGACCACCCCGGACCGACGTGGCTTGTCGGCGATCTCGCCGAACTCGATCTGCCGGCCCGCGGTGTCGAGGCGGATTTCGACGTCATCGTGTCGGCAGGCAATGTGGTGGCGTTTCTCGCGCCGTCCACCAGGCAAGCAGTATTGTCAGGATTTGCTCGTCATCTCGCTCCGAGCGGCCGAGTAGTCATCGGATTCGGTGCCGGCCGTGGCTACGAGTTCCCCGAGTTTCTCGCCGACGCGACCGCGAGTGGCCTCGAGGCTGATCTGCTGCTCTCCACGTGGGATCTTCGCCCGTTCAAGGAGGATTCCGAATTCCTGGTCGCGGTGTTCTCCCGCGCCTGACCCGGCACTTCCCCCGCAGTCCCTGCGATCCGTCACACGGCGATCAACTCACCCTGATCACAATGGTGGCGACTGTTGTTCACTACGAACATAATTGGATCAATGCGGGTGTGGCCGAGCGGCAAGGCAGCGGTCTGCAAAACCGTCCACGCAGGTTCGACTCCTGCCATCCGCTCCCCTTGCGAACCAGCGACTCATGTCGCAACCCCCACCTAGGAATGACATTCGGTGCACGCAGCCTGCATCGCTCCGCTCCGTCTCCGCGCACATGGCTCCGGACAGTTACCCTCGATCGATGCACCCTCTCCCCGAGACAGGACAGTTACCTCCCGGACCGATGGCTTTGCAAGTGGAACACCTCTGCATGGCGTTCGGCGCGAAAGTTGCTGTGAACGACCTTTCTCTTGCGGTGCCCTCAGGTTCGTTGTTCGGTCTGGTTGGCCCGAATGGTGCGGGAAAAACGACCACATTGTCGATGGCTGTCGGATTGCTTCGCCCGCACTACGGTCGCAGCCTGGTGTACGGCTACGACGTGTGGAACGACCCTGTGGCAGCGAAGAGTCTGCTCGGCGTTCTACCCGACGGTCTGGCGCTACCCGCCCAGTTCACCGGTCATGAACTACTCACCTATTTCGGGCGACTGCGCGGTATGCCAGAGGACGTCATCGCGTCACGACGCGACGAACTGTTGGCCGCGCTCGATCTCGCCGATGCAGGTGGAACGGTCATCGCCGATTATTCAGCGGGCATGACGAAGAAAATCGGGTTGGCCTCGGCCTTGTTGCACGGCCCTCGCTTACTGGTACTGGATGAGCCGTTCGAAGCTGTCGACCCCATTTCTTCGGCCGGAATTCGGAGCATTCTGCTCTCGTTCGTCCACTCAGGTGGCTCGGTCATTCTTTCCAGTCACGTGATGGCCCTTGTCGAACAACTGTGTACTCACATCGGAGTCATCGCAGACGGTCGCGTCGTGGCTTCAGGAACGGTCGACGAGGTGCGCGCAGGCAACACTCTCGACGAGGCATTCGTTCGCCTGGTCGGTAGCCGCAGTCCCAGTCCCGACGGACTGTCATGGATGCGCGCATGACCACCACCAGCTTTTCACCGACACACTGGAACCCGTCGGTCTCTGTGTGGCGCACTGTTCTCCGCATGCGCATGACCCTCTACAAACGTCAGTTCACCGGTGGAAGAGCTGTAATCAAGGTCATTGCAGCGTTGTTCGGGGTTCTGGGGGCAGCGCTACTGTGCCTACGAGCTTCGGGAAAGAACGGTGTTTCTCCCGATCTCGTCAGCGGCACAACCAGTCTCGCACTTTCGGCTATCGGCGTGATGTGGATCTTGATGCCGATCATGTCTGGTCTGTCAGATGACAATCTTCACCCCAGACATTTCCAGCTACTCCCCCTGGAACCCGTCCGACTCGCCAGAGCACTGTTCTCGACGTCGCTGGTCGGTATGACCGTGCCGATTACCGCGTTGGCTGCAGCAGCGATTCCAATTTATGCCGCTACACACCACCCTGCCGCACTGCCATTGGCCATTATCGCTTGGCCCGCAACGGTCCTGCTCATTGTCGGCACCTCACGGGTCGCGATGCTGGCGATGTCGCAGCTCCTGCGGAGTCGTCGCAGCCGCGAACTGGGACTGTTGGCATTCGGCACGTTCTTCGGCGGACTGTATCTGCTGCAATTTCCGCTGCAGAGTCGCCTCGGCACGGTCGTGGACGGCGACGTCACGTGGCCGCTCACGGTCGCGCATTCGATCCCGTTCGCGTGGGGAATCACCAGTGTCGACGCAGCAGCAGGAGGCGCCTGGCTCCTCGCCGCCGGAGCAGTCCTCGCCCTGGTGCTGGTCGATCTCGCACTGCTGTGGTCATGGCAACGCCTGGTCGTTCGCTACTTCAACGGGAAGGTCGCAGAATCAGCGGGCGCCACTTCCGTGCAATTGAAGAACCAGGGCCGCGACATTCGAACCGGTTGGCGCGCATCCCGACTGGGCACCGTCATCTCTCGCGAGCTTTCGCTCTGGCACGGAGACATGCGCCGACGAACACAACTGCTCTCCGTTGCCATCATGACCTTGGTCTCCGGCTTCGGACCGCTGATCTCGTCATCGATCCCCTTCTCCGCCGCATGGGGTGCCTGGTTCCTGATCTACCTGGCAATGGCAGCCGGATCGAATCTGTACGGATTCGACGGCGCATCGATCTGGCATCTGGTGATGATCCCCGAAGCCGCTGCCGCTGACGTCCGGGGCCGACAAATCGCGTGGGCGATCGTGACGACACCCTTCGTGGTCGTCGCAACAGCTGCTGTACGGATCTTCGGGGACCTCGGGACCGACCGACTGGCCGTGCCGCTCGCCGTCGGCATTTCGATGATGGGAGTCGGTGCAGGACTGGCAGTAGCGATATCCGCCAAAGCCCCCTACCCGGTCCCGGAGATGAAGAAGTCGTTCTCCCTCAACACCCGTGGATCCTTCAATGGCTCGTCCTTCGGACTGATCATCCTCGCCATCGTCATCTTCGCCGCGACAACGGCGCCCGGCGTGCTACTAGGAGCGCTGCTACCGAACCCGGTGAACTATTTCGCCATCCCTGTCGCTGTTGCGATTGGTGCACTTGGTGCTTGGATCGGAGGCCGCGTCGCGATCACCCGTATGCAACGCGAGCCGGATCGGATTCTGTTCGCGGTTACCACCGCATGATCGTTGCCCAGATAGTCCGAGAATTTCTGGGCGTCAGCGCAGTAGCCGCAACTTGCACCAAAAAACTCAGTCTGGGCAATCGGATTATCAGGGAGCCAGGTAGCGCAGCTCAACGGGTTCGGTCCTCGCATATCGCCGCCGGGCTTTCGTGACATAGCTTCCGCTCGAGCCGAACCATTGCCCTGGAAACATCGCACCACCAAGATGTTTGGCATGCCCCCGGAGCACTACGGTTCCGTACGTGTCGCCGAACGTCCCGGCCGATGCGGGAACTGCGCGCACCCCGCCCCTTCGCTGGAGCGTGGGTGGATCGAGCGCTGCCTCAGGTTCGCACCGCAGCCCGCTCGGTGTGCAGAAATCCTGGTGATGGACCACTACACCGGAGCGATGGAATTCTGCCGGTGCCGACATCCGTTCCACGGGTCCTGATCGCGCCGGATCCTCGAGATCCGCTGTCGAGCCGAGTCCCTCGGCGCCCCGGCTCAACAGCGAAATCACACCTGAATCAGCTCAGCGAGCTCAGCAGCGGCTCGAGAAGCTTGTAGAGCTCGAAGATTCCGATGATCGTTGAAATAGAACCCATGATGATCCTCCGTGATTCGTGAACTTTCCGTGACGTCGCGTCACAGGCAGAAAGCTAACAAACCCGGCATTCAAACGGGGACCTTGGATGTGTCCGGCAGATGAACTCCCTGCTCGGAGAAGCATTTTGGTGACCAGCGTCATGCTCATCGAGAAATGAGCCCCATCGTCACATCGCCTGACACCGACTGACGGTAGCAGCAAAAGTCTGCCCGTTGCGATCTGGCGATACATGGCACCATTTCCACCCCATCCGACTCTTGCTTTGTGCGCTGAATCCCATTACATTTCTCCACAATAACGGTACGCGTAACGAAATAACGAGACGGTCTACTTCACAGCCCGATATATCCAGTGCCACAACCCTTCCGGGCTCTTGGAGGGGCGGCGTTTCGTCGCGTCCATAAGCTCCTCACTCCCCGATCGAAAGAGAGCACGATGACCACAGAGAGCGTCTCCGGCAATCAGCCGCGACCGGTAGCAACTATCGCAAGCCTGACCCTGCTGATCGCTGCCGTGGCCGCGCTCGAAAGCATCATCGTCCCCGCACTCCCCCTGATACAGAGAGACTTCGGAGTGACGGCCGACGTCGGAGCGCTCGCATCCGTCGCTCTGACGTTGAGCACTGTCCTCGTCACGCCGATGGCCGGGCGAATAGCCGACGTGTACGGCGCCCGCCCCACCTTGCTCGCGATCACGACAATCGTTGTCCTGGGCGGCAGCGTGTCCGCTCTCGCAACGATCTTCCCGCTGTTCGTCCTCGGCCAATTTCCAGGGATTCGGGCTCGGGTTGCTTCCCGTGAGCTTCGTGGTCCTACGACGCACTTTATCCTCGGACCGACTGAAGACGGCCACGGGTTTGCTCGGGGCTGTCGTTGTGGCCGGCGGCGCTCTGGGAGTCGTATTGTCCGGGCCCGTCGCGGAAAACGTCTCACGCACCGCGATGTATGCAGTTCCGACCGCGTTCGTTTTGCTCGGCGCAATTGCTTTTGCCGTGAGCACACCACGAGATCACATGTCGAACGTCGGCGGCCGACTCGATTGGCCGGGAGCGGGCGGATTGGCTCTTGGATTGTTGACGCTGACGGCGTGGCTGGCGAGCGCATCGAGCAACGGGTGGGGCGCACCGACGTCGATGCTGCTGGTTCTCGCTTCCGCTGCCGTGTTCACGATCTGGGCCAGGTATCAGAGCCGGACAACCGAGCCGATGGTCGACCTGACGATGATGCGGCATCGTTCGATGTGGAGCGCCGTGGTCGTCGGCGTGGTTTTCGGGTTCACCTACGGCGCTGTTGTCTATCTACTTCCGCAACAACTCGCCGTGCCGGCAGAGAGCGGATTCGGCCGCGGTGCATCGACAAGTGCCATCGGAATCCTGCTGTGCATCGGTTACGGCGCAGCGGTGATCGCGTCGGTGATTTCCGGAAAGCTCGCACAACGGGTCGGCACGAAAGCCATTGCGGTAGCGGGAGTTGCCTTCCTCGGCCTGAGCGGCGCCGTCGGGGTCTTTGCAACCACGATGTGGCAGATCGTTGTGGTGCTGATCCTTGCGGGTACCGGCGTTGCCGCCGCGTCGACGGCAGTGTTCGTCATCTCCGCCGACAGCGCACCGGCAGACCGCGTAGGTGTCACGACGGCAATAGTCACGATCGCCAGATCGCTGGGTTCTGCTGTGGGAACCCAAATTGCCGCCGGGATCATCGCGAGCGCGACTTCATCCGGCGGCCTTCCCCAGCACTCGGCATTCGCCACAGCTTTCGGAGTGGCGGCAATCGTTGCGATTGTCGGACTCGTTGTCGCGGTGACGATGCCGAAACCGGCATCAACCGATGTTCAGTGGTCGTCGTCGTCCTCGTCGAAGTCTGCGACTCCGCGCTTCCAGTAGCCCGTGATCAGGTGGTCGCCCGAACTCAGGCCGAGTTCGTCGCGCACGAATCTGCGAATGGGCTTGAGACTGGTGGCCTCACCGGAGATCCAGGCGTAGACACGCTCACCTTCGGGCACGGTGACCGTCCGTACTGCCTGCTCGAGCAGATCCGAGTGACCGGCTGGGACGTCACCGCGGTGCAGCCATCGCACCTCGACGCCTTCCGGAACAGTGAGTTCGATTTCCTGTGAAGGGTCGGTGATCTCGACGAACACCCACCCGGCGGCAGCAGCGGGCATCATCTCGAGCCAACGAGCAATGGCAGGAAGGGCGGTGATGTCACCGGCCAGCAGATAGCGGTCGTAGGTCCACGGAACCACGACGCCACCGGGCGGACCTGCCACGTGCACCCGAGTGCCGACGGTCGCCGCCTGAGCCCAATCAGAGGCGTACCCACCTTCGTGGAGCGCGAAGTCGAGGTCCAGCTCCCCCGCCTCGGCGTCGTATCGACGGACGGTGTACTCACGCGAGATCGGCAATGGACGAGGCCACTTCAGGCTGAATCCGTCGCGTTCGGGTAGACGTAAAGTTCCGTCTGCATCCGGGTAGACCAGGCGAACATGCTCGTCGGGAGCGTGCGATTCGAAGCCCGCCAACTCCGGTCCACCCAAGGTCAGACGCAACAGTCCGGTCCCGACCATTTCGCTGCGAACAACTTCGAGTTCGCGAATACCGATGGGGTACGGCACTTTTGCGCCGGTGGTCCCCGCCAGAACTTCGGCGATGGTCGCGAGGTGGTCTCCTCGGTTCATGAACTACCTTCCTTTTCCGGCGGAGCATTCCCCACCGGCACAGTGTTTTCGGAGAGATCGACTTCGTTGATCTCCGAAGTTACCCGGCGCACCGAACCCAATGCTGCCAGGAGAACCAGGCCCAGTGTCACACCGGCTAGCCCCAAGACCAGTAGCGCGGCGCCAGGCTCGAGCCACTGCCCGAGGAACCCGGCTGCCATCGAACCGATCGCCGTACCCGTGACGGCTTGCACCATCCACAGACTGGACACGCGTCCGCGCAATTCGTCCGGCGTGTTCTGTTGAAGGACTGCAAATCTCAGAATGTCGTTGAGTGCGCGGCCGAGGCCGAATCCGGCCAGGCCCAGGAACGCGACAATCGCTGCTCCCGACGCACCCACTACCACCAGGCCGAGAGGCATCAGCGCAACAGAGATCAACATCGCGGCGCCGTTGCGGTGGACTCGTCCGGTCCAACCGCTGGTGAGGGAACCGACCACAGCGCCGACAGCGGGGGCGCCGTAGAGCAGACCGAGCATGGTGGGTCCGCCGCCGAGAACCTGGTCGACGAAGGCAGGCAGCAACACCATCGGCCCGCTGACGAACATGACCAACAGACCGCTGATCAGGATGCCGCGAATGACTGTGTGCGTGCCGGCGAATTTCACGCCGGTCACCAGCGCGCGCATCGGGCTTTCGTGATTCGTGCCCGGTGCAGGGGAAGGGCCGATGGCTTGGAACAACGTGACAGTTGCTGCGGTGGCCACCGCAGCAACAAAGTATGTCGCGGGAATGCCGCCGGAGGCGATGATCACGCCGGCGATTGCCGGCGAGATCATCGTCCCGATGTCGGTGGTCAGCGCTACCAAAGCGCCGGCCGCAGCCATCTTGTTGCGCGGCAACAACGTCGGCATCAAAGCCATCAAGGCCGAGCTGCTGACACCGCCGGCCAAGCCGTCGACAGCTGCCGCGACGTAGATGACCCACATCGACGGGTGTGGCAAGAGCGCATTGCACCCGAGAATGACAAAGCCGAGACCCGCAGCACTGCGGGCCAACTGGATGGTGCGTCGCCGATCGTAACGGTCAGCGAGCACGCCGCCGAACAGGCTGCCGAAGAACATGGCGATGGCCATCGCCGTGGACACTCCGGCAACCTGCAAGGTCGAGCCGGTGAGCTGGTACGTCTGCGCGGGGACGGCTACGACGAGCAGTCCGATCCCGAGCAGCGAGATCAATCGCGCGGAAAAGGCGTACCTGAAGGGACGGCTGGTCCGCAAGGGTGAAACATCGATCACCAGCCCACCGAATCGAGTCATGCGAAGGTCTGGCCGATCAGGTCGAGGGTAGCCATTGCGCCGTCGTAGTCAGGACGGTAGCTGCTGGCGGGGAGCTCGAACGTCGTGCCTGCCTTGAAGGACGGCAACTGCGAGTAAAGCGGATCGGTGGCAAGTTCGGCCATCGGGCGACCGGACACCGGAATCACAAAGGCGACAGGAGCATCGGCGACCTGCGAGAGCAGTTCCGGGCTGACCTCGAACGAGTCACCCGAGCCGAAGAGCTGCGGGTTGCCGGCCTTGGCCATGACGTCGTCGGCCTTGAAACCGAGCTCGGCGAGCATCGCGGGCAGCGCGGCCGTCGGCGGAACGAGGTACGGCTTGTTGCTCGAGACCGAGAGGAAGTAGACGACGTTGCCCTCGGGAACCTTGATCTTGCCCTTGACCTCTTTGACCTTGTCCTCGTATGCGCTCATCAGCGCCGGAACCTGGTCGGAACGGCCCGCCGCGTCGGCGACGATTTCGAGCTGCTTGTCCCACGCGGCGACCGTCTTGGGGACCAAGACGGTGGGTGCGATAGCAGTGAGCTGATCGTAGAGTTCCTCGGACTGAACGGAGGTGATTCCCTGGCCACCGCCGATGATCAGGTCGGGCTCAGCCGCCGCGACGGCTTCGATGTTGAGCTGCTCGCCG
This sequence comes from Rhodococcus sp. 27YEA6, assembly GCF_044908235.1. Taxonomy (NCBI): domain Bacteria; kingdom Bacillati; phylum Actinomycetota; class Actinomycetes; order Mycobacteriales; family Nocardiaceae; genus Rhodococcus; species Rhodococcus sp. 27YEA6. The sequence goes on from NZ_JBIYCY010000002.1 coordinate 81,199, forward strand.
GCCGGCAATTCCTTGGTGCCCTGCGCCTTTGCGGCGTCCGCCCAAGCCGGCGGGAATCCACCGTCGAGGTTCGTGACACCGAGGACGCGGGTATCGGTGGCAACCACCGGTGCGTCCAGGGCGTACAGGTATCCGGCGAGACCGCCGCTCAGAACCACGATGCGCTCCGCCGACGCGGGCACGGTGACCGAGCCCTTCTCGGTTTCGATCACGCGGGTCGTGGGCTCTGCAGCCTTGGTCGGTTCGTCGTTCGAATCGCTACTGCAACCGATCATCGCCACGAGTGCGACGATCAGCAACCCTGCGATGGCGACGAATCGTCGCCAACTCCGTATCGCGAGGGGCGGTGTGGACTTCATCATTGAGCTCCCATTGTGTTTCAACTGTGTGGTTTTCGAACTATGTGGCCGTGCGTTTCGACAAATGGCTGTCGAGCAGCGGGGCGATCGCCGCCCACCCGGCTGGGGTCACCAATCCGGCGTGGTCGTACGGCAGATGGTGTACTGCCATGTCCCGGTCCCCGCGGACTCTGCGCCAGCGATCGGCCAGCAGCTGTCCGGACGCCTCGGCGTCGGCGGTGATCAGAGTAACCGGTCCGTCGTAGGTTGTGTCGGTCGAACTGGCCACGAGCAAACGAGTGGCATCAAAACCCGCCCGAACAGCGTCGACCAGTCCCGGTGCCTGAGTGAGGATCTCGGGTGGCAGGGCTGCGGCCAGATCTCGGTCGTCGGCATCGTCGCGACCGTGATCGTCACGATCTCCCAGTGGATGAGTATCGATCAGACCGGCGAACTCCACTGTCTCGCCGATATCGACCAGCTGAGCCGCCATCGCGGCAACGACGTTGCCACCGAACGAGTAGCCGAGCAGGTGGTACGGCCCGCTCGGTTGCACGCCGCGAATCGTGTCGACGTACATCGCTGCCAGTTGGTCCACGTTCGTCGGTTCGAGTGGCTCACCGGCAACTGTGGGCAGTTGCAGGCCGAACAGTGGACGGTCGGCCTCGAGAACACCGGTCAAAGGCGCAAAGGGCCAAGCGAATCCACCGGCCGGATGCACGCAGAACAGTGGTTCTCCGCTGCCGTCGGCTCGCAGTGTCAGGAGGCGATCGCGACTCAGATCGATTTCGGACGCCGACTCGTCAAGGTGTGCTGCGAGCTCAGCGACTGTCGGACGGGCCATCAGCGTTGCCACACCGACGCTCACCGACAAGTCGTGCTCCATCTCCCCCACCAGTCGCATTGCTCGAAGCGAGTCGCCGCCGAGATCGAAGAAACTCTCTTCGGGATCGACTGCCTCGACGCCGAGTACCCGCGCAAAGACCTGGCACAGTTGCCTTTCCATCTCGGTTCGCGGTGCTCGGGCCGCTACTCGGGCGGGGGGTGCCGGCAACGCACCGCGGTCCAGTTTTCCGTTGGGCGTCAACGGGATCGAATCCACGACGACGATGTCCGACGGAACCAGGTGTGCCGGTACGCGTTCCCGCAACGCAGCTCGCAGATCGACTGGATCAGCGCCGGGTTCTTCGATGACGTAGCCGACCAGTCGCGGCGGCGCACCGCCTTCGCTACGGACTGACGCTGCCGCTCGCAACACTCCCGGCAACGACGCCAGCGCGGATTCGACTTCACCCAATTCGATCCGAATGCCTCGGATCTTGACCTGATGGTCTGCGCGACCCAGATATTCGAGTTCACCGTCGCGGCGACGCAGTACAACGTCACCCGTGCGGTACATGCGCTTGCCGACGGAGTAGGGATCAGCAACGAACACAGCGGAGGTCAACGCGGTCCGGTGAAGGTAACCCATCGCCGTTCCGTCTCCGGACATGTACAGCTCGCCCGCCGCTCCGATCGGTACCTCCCGCAGACCCGAATCGAGTACCCGCGCAGACGCGTTCAGAATCGGACGACCCAAGCAGGGTGTCTCGCTCCCCTGAACCGGGGATCCCATCGCGTTGATCGTGAACTCCGTCGGCCCGTAGAGGTCGTACCCGTCGACACCGTCCTGATCGCGCAATCGCGACCACAACTCGGCAGGTACAGCTTCTCCGCCGAGCATCACCAACACCGGCGTCCGCTCACCGTCGAGGAGACCGGCGGCCATCAGTTCCCGTGCATACGAGGGGGTTACATTCACGACGTCGATACCGACTTCGCGGTAATGCTTCACCAGAGACGCGGGGTCCAGTCGCGCCTGCTCGTCGATCACGTGAACTTCGTGCCCCGCGAGCAACCAGAACAGTTCCTCCCACGACATGTCGAACGAGAACGAGACTGTATGCGCGATGCGCAGACGTCGGCCACCCACACTGTTTTCGGTCGGAGTGAATATCTCGGCCTTGTGATTGTGATACATCGTCGTCAACCCGCGGTGACCCACCACGACGCCCTTGGGTTTTCCGGTACTGCCCGAGGTGTAGATGACGTAGGCAGGCTGGTCCGGTGAGGTCGGCCCGCAGACCGCAGCCTCGTCGACAACTGGTGCCGAAGACTGCCCGTCGAGTACCCCGGCCACGTCCGGGTCGTCGAGGACCAGACATGGCTGTCCATCGGGAACAACGAGGTCACGCGTCTGAGTCGTGGTGACTACCAGCGCCTCATCGCTGTCGAGGATGAGTTCGCGCAGGCGTGCCGGCGGGTGAGCCAGATCCAAGGGAAGGTAGGCCGCTCCGGTTCTCATGACGGCGAAGATTGCGACGACGTGATCGGCAGTACGCGGAAGCGCGAGCGCGACAACACGGGTCGGTCCCCCGCCTGGTACCGACTGCCCCAGCGCCGAAGCGAGTATCCGTGCCAGTCTGTCCACCCGAGAGTTCATCTCGGCTGCGCTCAGTGTGACGTCTCCGAAGACCAGCGCCGTCTCGTCCGGAGTTGCCGCTGCCCTTTCGCGCAGTAGTGCGTCCACGCTACCGCCGGCCTGGTCCGGCCGTGGCATCACGACGTGCTCCGAAGCGAATTCCGCGGGGGTGCGCGAAAGCGGAACCGCCGTGTCCGCCACCGTGGCGGTATCGGAATTCGCCATCACTTCGAGAATCGTGATGGTGCGGGACAGGATGTCCTGAGCCACGTCGTGCGGAATCAGGTCAGGACGGTTTTCGAGTGTGAGCGCCATCGCCGCGTCCCCGACACCCGGATCCACGTCGAGCGTGAGCGCATAGTGCGTGCCGTCCACCGCATCGAACCCGACGATTCCACTGCGACCGAACGTGTCTCGACGTGCCTGTTCGTCGCGAGGGGTGTTGCGGAAAACGTAGAGCGTGTCGAAGAGCGTGGCGAACCCTGCACTTCGCTGCACGTCGCCGAGCCCGAGATGGTGATGCCCCAGCAGCGAACCTTGTTCACGGAACAGGCGTCCGAGCAACGCCGAGATCTCCTCGCCTGGCCGGACCCGGACACGCACGGGAATGGTGTTGAGCGCCAATCCCACCATGCGGTCGGCGCCCTCGACCTCGGGCGAACGTCCCGAAACCGTCGATCCGAAGACCACGTCGTCACGGCCCGTCACGGCGCGCAATGCCAGACCCCACGCCGCAGAAACCACGGTGGAGAGCGTCACTCCGCTACGTCTGGCCAACTCGCGTACGTGCTCGGTGATGCTCTGTTCGAGCTGAACCCGGGTGAACACCGGCAACGGAGCGCGCCCGCCTGATCCCGTACCACCCACGAGTGTGGGTTGCTCGAGATCCGCGAGGTAGTCCTTCCAGGACGAGATGGCGTCCGTGCGATCCGCTTCGGCGATCCATCGCAGGTGATCACAGAAGTCCGCAGGCTTGTCGAGCGCGCCGTCGAGTCCAACCGGGTCCGTGCCGTGTGTGCGAGCAAACTCGTAGAGCGCAAACAACTCCGCGTACATCAAGGTCTGCGACCAACCGTCGGTCAGCAGGTGGTGCTGAGTGAAGACGAGGTGCGCTCCCCCACCTGGCAACCAGACCAACACCATTCGAATGAGTGGCGGCGCACTCAAGTCGAACAGCCTGCCGAATTCGGCCTCGTCGACGGCGCGGACCTCGATATCCAAGTCCTCGGGTGCGACTGCGCTCAGATCGACCTCACGGAAAGGCATTTCGGCTTCCCTGGGCACGAACTGCACCGGAGCGTCGAACCCGGCGTGTGTGAAACCGGCCCGCAAGTTCGGATAGCGTCGCAAGAGCGCATCCCCCGCTGCTCGGAGTGAGCGAACGTCGACGGCGGCATCGGCGGAGAACTCGAATCGCGGCTGCATGTGATAGACATCCGTGCCGCCGGCGCCGTCGAGAACCGACTGGAAGTACATGCCTTCCTGCAAGGGACCAAGTGGCAGCACGTCCTGCCAGCCCGGGCTCAGCGACTCGAGCCGTGCCCGACGATCCGCATCGACGGCTACGAGTGGGCTCGGCACACGATCCGGCGCGGTGTCGGGCAATGCCTTCCGGTCCACCTTGCCGTTGAGGGTGAGTGGTAGTGCTTCGAGCACCGTGATGGTCTGCGGCACCATGTGTTCGGGTAGGAGCCGCGCAATCTCCTTGCGCACCAGTACCGAATCGAGCGTGGTTGCACCTTCGGGAACCACATATCCGTGCAGACTTCCGGTACCCGCCGCATCGACGCGAACGGTGGCTGCCGCGCGGAACACACCTGCCACCGATCCGAGCGCGCCTTCGACCTCGCCGAGCTCGATGCGGAAACCACGAACCTTCACCTGATCGTCAGCACGACGAAGGAAGTGCAAAACCCCTCGCCGGCGTCGGACCAGATCGCCGGTGCGGTAGAGGCGTGCCCCCGGCAGAGAAGGATCGGCGACGAACCGAGCGACGGTCAGATCGGGGCGGTTCAGGTATCCGCGGACCACCTGCGCACCGCCCAGATACAGCTCGCCCGCAACGCCTTCCGGAACCTCACGCAGGTCGTCGTCGAGGATTCGCACGTGCTCATCGGTCCAGGGCTGACCGATCGTGACTCGGTCGCCGGTCGTGATGACCGAAGATGTCGCCCACACCGTGGCCTCGGTGGGTCCATAGACATTCCGGACCGAAGCAGCGTTGGCCACCAGATCGTCGGCCAGATCCTGCGGGAGGGCTTCCCCTCCCACCAGGGCTCGCACCATGGCGAGTCCGACTGCGTTCTCGTGTTCGGTGACCACTCGCCACAGCGCCGGCGTTGCCTGCATCACTGTCGCATCGCTTGCGATGATCAACGCCGACAACGCATCCGGGTCGCGAACCGTCCTGCGGTCTGCGATCACGACAGTCGCGCCCGCCGCGAGCGGGCACAGCAACTCGAGTGCCGCGATGTCGAACGACACCGTTGTCACCGCGACGATGCGATCGCCCGGCCTGATCCAGCAATCCTCGAGTACCGTGTCCGCGAAGGCTGCGAGGTTGCCCGTCGAGACCATCACGCCCTTGGGGCGACCCGTCGAACCGGAGGTGTGGATCATGTAGGCGAGGTGATCACCCGCCGCGGGCGGCGGAGGAAGCACGACACCCGAGTTGGTGAACTCACCGTCCACGAAGACACTCGTGGCGACCATCAACGGAAGTTGCCCGGCGCTGTCGATACTGGTCAGGACACACACCGGAGCCGCGTCCTCGATCATGAACTCGAGCCGCTCAGTCGGGTAATCGACGTCGAGTGGCAGGTACGCAGCGCCGATGCGCAGTACCGCGAGCAGTCCGGCCACCAGATCCGCATTTCGATCCAGCGCGACGGCGACTACCTTCTCGGGTCCGGCGCCGACCGCGAGAAGTTCGCGGGCCAGCTCGTCGACGCGCGCCGACAGTTCCCCGTAGGTAATTCCGACCTCGCCGGAGATCACCGCGATGTCGTCGGGGTGGCGGCTGACGTGTCGAGCGAACAACTGCGAGATCCCCGACGGCGGCGTCGCGCGTCGGCCCGGGTCGCGATCCGGCTTGTTTTCCGCCAGTCGCAGATCCGCGACGACAGTGCTGATTTCGTGACCGAGGACCGCGATCACACCGTCGAGCAATGCGTCCGCAGTCGCGGCGTCGAACAGCCCGGCATCAACCGTCAATCGAAGTTCTGTTGCGGTTCGGACGAATTCGAGGTCGACGCTCTTTCCGGGCGAGTGACCGACACGGGCAGCGAACAGGCTGCTCGTCGGACGCCCGAGTAGATCGGCGATTCGGTCGAGGCTGACATCGGAATGCGCAAGTGCCTCGGAGACAGCGTTTTCGACTCGCCGAACGACATCGGCAATTCTCGGCCGACCGGACAGGTCGACCCGAATCAGGGTGTCAGTCCCTTCCGAGACCAGTCCGACCGCAAGGTCCCGACCACCGCCGAAGCTGTTCAGCGTCGCCGCCACGGCGGCCAACAGCACCGCGTCGACTCCTGGTTCGTCACCGAACCGGGCATCGCGTAGCTGACGAAGGTAGGTGTGCGGGCGGTACTCTTCGCCGCGCGGGCGGTCATACGGAAGGTCCGTTTCGAGGGGCAGGTCCGCGAGCGTGCGAACCCAGTAACGCTCGTGATCAGGATTTCCCGCCACCGCCGGGGCGCGGAACGTCGCCACGGTCACGACGGGTCGATCGACGCCAACGACCGAATCCGGCGAGAACTTCGTCCGATCGACGCGTGCGGCCACGGCAAGACCGAGGGGGGTCGGGGTGTCGAATACATCCGAGACGACGACGCGAATTCCCAGCTTGCGCAGGCTTCCCACCAACCGCATCGCAGTGAGCGAGTGACCGCCGAGAGTGAAGAAATTGTCACCCGGATCGACGTCGGGAATCTCCAACACCGTTGCGACACAGGCGCACACTGCATCCACGACCGCGGGATCGACATCGATCGCAGGATCGGGCGCGGCCACCTTTTTCGTGACAGCGACATTTTTCGCGGCAGACACCGCATCGGCAACGGACGCTGCCTGTCGGACTACCGTGAGCACCGCGGATGCGGGAGCTGTCGGTTCGGTCAGCAACCCACGCAGGATCTCCGCGAGCCGTGTGACCATTCGCTGCGCCGTGGCGTCGGAGACAACTGCCGGATCGTGGTACAGAACCAGATCCAGACCGGTGCTCGGCGGCGCCATCAACGTCATCGGATAGTGCGTGACTCCGCGGTTGGTGAATCCCTCGACCCGTAGTGTGTGCGATGCAGGCTGTCCTGCACCGGAGTTCGGGAAGTTCTCGAACACCAGGAGCGTGTCGAACAGTTGCCCGATTCCGGCGATGCGTTCGATCTCGGCCAAACTGGTGTGTTCGACGTCCACGATGTCGAATTGGGCGTTCTGCAGACCGACGAACTGGTCGAGCAAAGGCCGGTGCGCGACGATGTCGAGGCGGGCCGGAATCGTGTTGCTGAACAACCCGACCATTCCCTCCACCCCCGAGAGTTCGGCAGGTCGGCCGGACACCGTGGCCCCGAACACGACGTCCCACTGTCCTGTCGCTTCGGCGAGCGCTGCTGCCCACGCACCCTGAACCAGGGTGTTGACCGTCAGCGCTCGCGCACGGCCGAGTTCGATCAGCGCTTCGGCGTCCGATGTCGCGAGAGGAACCTCGAGCGCGACGGGCACACTTCGCGGCGCTCCGGCGTCGGCAACGAGAGTCGGCGCGGTGAGCCCACGCAAACGCTCGCTCCACGCTGCGCGGGCAGAGTCCTGATCGCGGCCGGCGATCCATGCCAAGTAGTCGCGATACGGCGTCGGCGCAGGGAGGCGGCTGTCGCCGTCGTGGTAGACGTTCATCAGCTCGCGCAGGACGATCGGAGTCGACCAACCGTCGGTGAGCAGGTGGTGAGCGTTGAGGACCAAACGGTGCACCCCGCCGGGCAGCCGAACCAGTAGTGCACGCAGCAGAGGCGGTGTACTGACGTCGAAGACATGCTTGGCGGCCTCGTCCTCGAGCTGATCTGCAGAGCGGAATGCAGTGTCAGCTGGAACGGAGGTCAGATCGACCGAACGCCACTCGACTTTTGCGCCGCGCGGAATGATCTGAACGGGCCGTTCGAACTGCTCGTAGTGAAAAGCTGCGCGAAGATTCGGGTGCCTGTCGATCACGGTCTCGAACGCGTCGGCCAACTTCGCCTCGTCCAGTGGCCCGGAGAGGTCGAAGCGTGCAGTAAGTGTGTAGACGTCTGCGGCTCCGTCACGGACCGCATGGAACAGGAGACCTTCTTGTAGCGGCGAGAGCGGAAGGACGTCGGCAAGCGGTCCGTGGACGGCTTCGAGTTCGTTGATCCCGGCCTGATCGACCACCGCGCCCTGGCCGAAGATCGTCGCCGAGCAATCGGAAGGCGTCAAACCACCCTCGAAGAGCGCGGCATGCGCGGTCAGGGCAGCGAGCGCACGTTCCCAATGCTCTTGCAGCTCGACGATCGTCGCGGCGTCGAGCACTGAACCCGCCGCAGTCCATTCGACTGCCAGCGTCGGTGATCCGTCCTCACGGACAAATGCGTTGAGCGCCAGCACTTCCGACATTGCCTTGCTCGCCGGTTCGATGACCGCGAATGGATCCTGCTCCGGCAATCGCCATCCGGTCCCGGGTAGGGACGGGAAGCGGCCGAGATAGTTGAGCAACAGTTCAGGTGTAGCGCACGCGGAAAGGTCAGGTGCGGTGTCGCGATCCAGATGCCGCAGAACTCCGTAGCCGACTCCACCTCCGGGTACGGCGCGTTTTGCTTCCTTCACCGCACGAAGCAGATGCCCGGCAGCTGCTCCCCCGCTCAGTGCGTCGGCAAGATCGTCTGCGGTGAGCAGTGCATCGGTGGGAACCCGAACGGGGAACTCACTGGTGAACCACCCGATGGTTCCGGCGAAGTCGGTGTCGCTGGCGAGCGCGTCGCGGCCATGACCTTCGACGGTAACTGTCTGCGCGGGCAGCCCAGTCAGGCCGCGACTGTGCTGCCATGAGCGCAAGGCAAGCATCAATCCCGCGAGAAGCACTTCGTCGGTCTTGGCTCGATACGCCGCCGGAAGCGTGGTCAACAGCGCGTCCGTGACGGCCGGGGGCGCAACAGTTGTCGTGCGAGTGGCGGTTGCGGTCACGTCAATCTTCGGGTCGAGACGACGACTGCCGATCGGCTCGTCGTCCGCCTGTACCGACGCGGACTTCCAGTACTCGAGCTCTGACGCCCTGCTGCCAGAGGCCCCGAATTCCGCGAGCAACCCTGCGTATCGACGCCACGAACTTCCGCCTGCAGCCAACCGGGCCGACCTACGCTCGCGTGCAGCATCGGTGGCTTCGTGGAGGTCTGGAAGCAGAATTCGCCAGGACACACCGTCGACGATCAAATGGTGAGCCACGACGATCAATTGGTCGGGTCGTCCGGCCTCGGTATTGACCAGTACGACTCGCAGGAGTTCACCGGCACGTGGGTCGAGACTCGCCGCCGACGCCTCCGCGAGGTCTCTGATCCGGGACGGCTCGGAGGTGTCGGACACCTCTCGAACGAGTCCCTCGCTGCGCACCGCGCCGGGGTCCCGGACGATCAATTCGGTAGTGCCGCTGTCGTTGTCACGGCGCAGGAGCAGGCGTAGAGCGTCATGGTGATCGAGGATCGTCTGCACGCCGGACTGCAGGTCACCCAGTGAAAGGCTGTCGTCGATGCGCACTGCGGTCCACTGCGCGTAGCCCGCGATTGCCTCGTCTGTCGGATTCTTGTCGATCAGTGCTCGAACGATCGGCGGGGCGATCGCGGTGCCGGTCGCCACGTCCGCAACCGAGGCTACGGCGTCGGCGTCATCGGCAATCTCACGTGCCGCAGCGGCGATGGTTCCCAGATCTCGCTGTGCCAGTAGCTCTTTGGGAGCAACGATCAGTCCGCGCACCCGCAGGCGACTGCTGACACTGATTGCCGTGATGCTGTCACCACCGAGGCCGAAGAAGTCCTCGTCCACGCCGACGCGTTCGCGGCCGAGCACCTCGGCCACCACGTCACAGAGGATTTCCTCGCTCGGTGTGGATGCGGCGCGACCTGCCGATTCGGCAGCCGGGGCTGGTAGTGCCGCACGATCGAGCTTTCCGTTCACCGTGACGGGCAATTCGTCCAGAACGACGATTGCGGCGGGAACGAGATGATCCGGTACGCGACCGGCGAGGTCACGGCGCAATTCTTCCTGCGGCGGAAGCGTCGCGCCGGCGGCGGCTACAACGTAGCCGACGAGGCTGGGCCGTCCCCCATCCGTGCGGATCAACGCAGCAGCCGCGCCGATTCCGGGTACCGATCCGAGAACAGCCTCGACCTCGCTCAACTCGACTCGATGTCCGCGAATCTTCACCTGCTTGTCGCTGCGACCGATGAAGTCGTAGCCCCGCCCCGGCACCCACCGCGCCACGTCCCCGGCGCGGTACATCAGATCTCCCGGAGCCCCGAAAGGATCTGCGACAAAACGCTCGGAGGTCGCGCCGGCGCGGCCGAGGTAGCCCCTGGCCAATTGCGGTCCGGCCAGGTAGAGCTCACCTCGTTCACCGTCGGCGACCGGCTCGAGCGCGCTGTCGAGCAGGTACGCACGGGTACCCGCGAGGGGGTACCCGATACGCGGTCCGGCACCTTCGACCGTGGTCGCGATCGCGTCGACCGTCGTTTCGGTGGGGCCGTACAGGTTTCGAGCCGGAACACCGGATTCGATGATCGCGTCCCACAGTGCGGGCGGTGCCGCCTCGCCACCCACGACGAGGAGCTGCAACCGCTGCGTACGCAGCAACCCGTTGTCCACCATCGCTGCCGCCATCGACGGCGTCGTGTCGACCACGTCGACGCAATCTCGCTCGAACGCCGCGACCAGAGCAACCGCGTCCTTCTGCAGTTCCTCGTCGTATACGTGCACACGATGACCACACAGCAGCCACAACAGTTGATCGAGAGACGCATCGAAGGCGAACGACGCTGTGTGCGCGGTGTGCAGTTGACGGTTCCCGACGCGCTCGGCGGTGTCCCGGTAGATGGTGGCGCGATGGTGGTGAAGCAGGTGCGCCAATCCACCGCCTCTGACCAGCACACCCTTGGGCTTGCCTGTCGATCCCGAGGTGTAGATGACATACGCCAGGTGATCACCATGCCGTGCTGTCGCCAGTTCACCGAGTTCGAGTGGAAGCTCGGAATTAGCACGGAGTTCTTCGCGGACTGCGTCGGAATCGATGACGAGGGGGTCGGGCCGAGAACCTCCGACGAGTTGCTCGGCCAGAGTGGAAGTGGTGATCACGACCTTCGGCTGCGCGTCGTCGATCAGATCTCGCAACCGCTCGGCCGGGTGCTGCGGATCCAGGGCCACGTACGCTGCGCCCGCGTTCAATGTCGCGAGCAGAGCCACCACCATCTCGGAAGTACGCGGAAGCGCAAGTCCGACAATGTCGTCCGGGCCGACATCGCGGGCCCGAAGCAACCGGGCGAGCTTGTGGACGCGGCCACCGAGTTCTGCGCCTGTCAAACGTTCGTCACCGCATACGAAGACTGTGTCATCCGCGTGCTCGACGACGATGCGGTCGAACACGTCGGGAACGAGTTCGACCGAGCCGGGCAGCGGTGCAGTTTCGCGGCCGGCGAGAATCCGCGAGGCTTCGGCCGCAGGCATCATCTCCACCTGACCGACGGCAGGATCTCCCTCCCCGACCATCGCGTTGACGATGCTGACGAAACCGGCGAGGCGACGCTGAACCGATTCCCGAGTATTGGTACGCGCGTCCACTTCGAATCCGAGTAGAACTTCGCCGTCCGCAATGGGCGTCACCGTCAAACCCAGGTCCTCCGGCGGTCCCCCGGCGACGTTTCGCAGTACACCCACAGCGCCGGCGAAATCGAGGGCGAAGTCGAAAGCCTTGAGATTGATTCCGATCCCGTGAAGCAGTGCGCCGGTTCCGGCGACGCCCAGGTCCCGAGCAAGATTCTCACCGCGGTAGCGCTGGTGTGCGCGCAGGCTTTTCATCGTGGCGGCCACCTGCTTGCTCAGGTCACCGAGTCGATCGTGGCTGCGAATCGTCAACCGGAGAGGCAGAACGTTGACTGCCATGGCCGGCGTCTTGAGTGCCGTGCGGCCTACGCGCGCCATGAGTGGCATCGCGATGACAACATCCGTCTCGCCGAGCAGTCGGTGGAGAAACGCGCCGTAGCAGGCGATCAGTGCCTCGGCCCACGTTGTTCCCGTCGCGTCTGCCACCTCTTTGAGGCAGCTGAGGGCGTCGGCGGTAATGACCTCGCGAACCTGGATCGTTCGTTCCGCCGGACCGGTGACCTGCTGGCCGCGTCCGTCCAACGCGGGCAACGGCGTCAGGACATCACGCCAGTAGTCACGATCTTCCGCGAACTGCTCGCCAGCCCGGTACGCCTCGTCCTCGCTGACCAGATCTGTCATAGAACCGAATCGCGTTGGCGCGACCTCGGTTCCCTTCTTCGCGGCCGTGTAGTGCGCGGCGACTCGGCGCGAAATAATTGCTGCGCTGTATCCGTCGACGATCAGGTGGTGATAGAGCTGAATGCACCAGATCTCGCGATCGGAGAGCCTGATCAGCGAGTAGGTGTACAGCGGACGCTCCACCATCAGGCGGCAGTACTCGGACGCCCGGCTGCGCTCGGCGTCGACCAGTGCGTGCGCCACGGCTACGGGATCGCGCTCGTCACGGACGTCGGTGATCGGGATGATGCCAACCGGCTCGTCGGAGATGTACTGACGCGGGCCGTCCGCCGTCTCGATCATCCGCAGCCGCATGGTTTCGGCTTCACCGATCGTCGCCGTGATGGCGGCTGTCAGCAGTTCGGTGTCGATCGGTTCGTCGCCCGAGATTTCGAGCACCTCACCGACGAGGTAGCTCCGAGATTCGGGATCAAGCCTCTGTGCGTTCCAAATCCCGAGTTGAGCTCCTGTGAGAGCAAACGTAGCTTCGCTCGCCGCTCCGGAGTTCGAACCTGGAAGAACGCTCACACTGATCCCCTCGTCTGTGGACACACGTCACCCAAGGGTGACCTAACGTCATTTTGGGTAGCCTAAACTAAATGTCAATGAATCGGGGAATCCGCCTCGCCGGTGACCCGAGAACCGACGGCTCCCGACGCGTCAATCAGAGGACACGCGCTTCTACAACCACTTGCGGGACAGTCTCTTTCGTGAATCGAAACGAGAAAGTGAAGGCTAGTCCATCAGCGTTGCCGCGACGGTTCCGCCCAGTTCATAACAACCATCGCGGACAGACTTGTCCACGCTCACAGTCACTTCGAGCGGATCCGCCACCGCGACCAATCCGAGCCCGGTGGCGAGTTTGCGCACCGAGGACACTGCACCGACAGTGTCGTTGTTGCCGTGAACCCACAGGCCGTACGGTCGATCCGAAACCGCGCCGAGGCATTGGTAGTACGTGGTGTCGAAGAAGTATTTCAGCGCGCCCGACATGTAACCGAAATTGGCGGTGGTTCCGAAAAGATAGCCGTCAGCAGCGAGGACGTCGGGCACCGTCGCCGCCAACGCCGGCATCACCTTCACCTCGACGCCCTCGATCTCGGGATCGCGAGCCCCGGCCAGGACTGCATCCAACAATTCGTGGGTTGTCGGCGAGGGCGAGTGGTGAACCACCAACAATGTCTTCACACACCTGACAATACGGCGACGGGTGGCGCACCCGTCGCCGTTCACGCCTACGCCGAAACCGTTTCCGCGCTCATCGCCTTGACCAGGTCGTCGGTTCGGGTGACCGAGGCGCAGCGCCCGGCCGCGTACTCGAGCGCGCCGACATGCTCGTCCAGGGAGAAGTCGGCTACCGCGTCGCCCACGAAGAAGATCTGCACGTCTTGCATGAACCCGTCCAAAGCGGTAGTCAGGCAACCGATGTGGGCATAGATTCCGGTGATGATCAGCTGGTCACGCCCACTCTCGCGCAGCCGCTCACGCAGATCTGTCTTGATGAAAGCGCTGTAGCGCCATTTTGTGAGCATCACGTCGTCCGGATGCGGAGCCAACTCGGCGATCACGTCGGTGTGAGCGGGATCTGCCTTCAGACCCGGTCCCCAGAAATCCGACAGCAACGCGCGCTCCTCGGGATCCTGATCACCGGGTTGCGCGGTGTAGACGATCGGGATTCCGGCAGCTCGCGCCGACGAACGAAGCCGGTCGATGTTCGGAACCACGGTTTGGAGCGGGTCGACGCTTCGGTCGTACGCGTTCACGAAATATTCCTGCATGTCGTGCAGAAGCAGCACCGCTCGGGAAGGATCGAGAGTCCAGTCGACCCGATTCTGCGGAAACTCGGTGGGCATCTCGTATCGCACTGCTGTGGGTAGCGCCATGATGAATCTCCTCGAAAATGTGGGGGTGGGAACCGATCAACTCGACAGAGTCTGTGCAGCAATCGATTCGCTGAGAACACGGCGCAAGGCCGCCTTGCTGGTCTTTCCGACGCCGGTGACGGGGAACTCGGTCACGAACTCCACTCGATCCGGAACCTTGTACGCCGCAACGCCTCGGCCTCGTATATATCGCTTGATCTCGCCGACGGTCGGGGCATCTCCGGAAATCACCAGAACGGCGCAGGTTCGCTCGCCCAGGTACTCGTCGGGAACAGCGACGACGGCCGCATCGTGGACAGCAGGATGCGAGAGCAGGTGGTTCTCGATCTCCTCGGCGGCCACCTTCTCGCCGCCGCGGTTGATCTGGTCCTTTGCGCGGCCCTCGACAATCAGGTGTCCCGTATCGGTGACGCTGACCAGATCGCCGGTGCGATAGAAACCTTCGGCGTCGAAGACCTCGGCATTGTGCGCATCCGCCCGGTAATAGCCACGGATCGTATACGGACCCCGAGTCAGTAAGTGCCCCGTGGTTCCGGGCGCGACGAGCGCGCCTTCGTCGTCGACCACACGAACCTCGTCGTCGGGTGAAATGGGCCGGCCCTGAGTGCTGACGATCAATTCTTGCGTGTCGTCGAGGCGGGTGTAGTTGACCAGCCCCTCGGCCATCCCGAACACCTGCTGGAGGGTGCAGCCCAGCTCCGTGGGTACGCGTGCAGCGGCTTCGGCGCTGAACTTCGCTCCGCCGACGCCGAGAACCCGCAAGCTCGACAGATCGTGATCTGCCTTACTGGGGGCGGCCATCCAGGCCAACGCGATCGGTGGAACCAAGGAAGCGTGCGTGACTCGCTCTGATTCGATCAGGCCGAAAGCTGTGGAGGGCATGGTGTCCGGCGCCAGAACCACGGAGCCGCCCGCGTGGAGAACACCCAGGATGCCCGGCGAACTCATCGGAAAATTATGCGCTGCAGGAAGAACCACCAACATGCGCGTCGACTCGTCGACGCCGCAGATCGGGTTGGACGCTCGCACCGAGTAGAGGTAGTCGGCGTGCGTTCGCGGAATCAGCTTCGGAACACCAGTCGTGCCACCGGAAAGCTGAAGAAAGGCGACCGACAACGGATCGACGTCGGCAAGAACGGGAACCTCGTATCCGCGCAGCGAATCGAAACCGACAAACTCTTCGGGGTCACCGGCCACGATCACAACAGGCGGAGTCTCGAGGCCTTCGTTCACCTCACGCGCCAGCGCGCGGTAGTCGAACCCGCCATGACGGTCGGCGACGATATAGGCAGCGACATCAGCGAACTGGCAGAAGTATCCGATTTCGGTTCGGCGATGCGCCGGCAACCCGAAAACCGGCAGTGCGCCGAGCTTCAGCACACCGAACAATGCTTCGACGTATTCCACGATGTTCGGTAGCTGCAGGAGCACCCGGTCACCGGCGCGAACACCCAAGCCGGACAGGCCTCCGGCCACGGCCGAGCTGCGACGATCGAGGTCGGAATACGTCAGCCGTGTCTGTGTGCCAGAGGCATCGCTGCCGACCACCGCTTCGTTGTCGGGATGCCGTGCGGCCGCGGCCGTGACGAATCCGGCCAGCGTCTCGTCAGTCCAATAGCCTCGTTCCCGATAATGCGTCACCAAATCGGGTGGATACTGTGCGACGGGTGCCAAGGGCTCGCGAGCGATCCTCGAGGTCATGCAAGTGACTCCTGTTCGAAAGTACTGTCAGCAAATACGTCTCACGCTTTGAGCGTCGCTCCACCGTCGACGTACAGCGCCTGCATGGTGATGTGGGCCGCCCGGTCGGACAGCAGGAAGTGCACCGAGTCGGCGATATCGTCTGCGGTGGCCAGTTTTCCGAGCGGAATACCCAGGCGATAGCTCGCCAGATTGCCTTCGATGACCGCGTCGGCACCCGAATCGTCGGAAGGGTCCGACCACAATGACCGCTGCATCGCTGTGTCGGTGGATCCCGGAGCGACCACGTTGACACGAATGCCGTCAGTAGCCAGCTCCAGTCCAGCGGTTCGAACCAACATGGTGGCAGCAGCTTTGGACGAACCGTAAGCACCCATCCCGATACGTGGGACACCGGCCGCGTTCGACGAGACGACCACCATCGCCCCGGCCCGACGGCGACGCATTTCCAGTCCCACGCTCTGCAGCACGTTCAGCAATCCGAAGACGTTGACGCCGAATATCTTCCGCCACTGGTCCGGATCGGAGTCCAGCACCGATCCGGTGTCGAGAATTCCGGCGACGTGCGCGAGCGCGTCGATCCGGCCGAACGTGTCCATCGTCGAGGCCACTGCAGCGTCGACTGCCTGCCGGTCGGTCACGTCCACGACGTGACTCTCGATATCGGCGCCTTCGACGATTGTTTCTGCCAATTCCGCAGTTACCCGCTTCAATTCGACGTCGTCGCGATCGAGCAACGCCAGCGAATACCCGTCGCGCGCAAGCGTACGGGCCACTGCGGCGCCGATCCCCGCCGCAGCACCGGTGACCACGGCGATTCGGCGCTCGCTCACTGCGGGCACAGGACCTGAACCCAGGCATTGATCGTGGGCTCTTCTGCCAACTCCGCGAAGTCGGCATCCGCGCCCGCTCCCCGCCACCGTTCGACGAGCGTCATCAAGCGAACCGAGTCAAGGCCTTCGTCACCCAGGTCCGCGTCGTCGCCGAGTTGTTCTGCCCTCATCGACAGAACCTCGGCGACGTCGCGCACGATCTGGTCACGGTCCACGGTGTTGCTCATCGGTCTCCTCGAGTAGTGGTCGACGCGCTCAGATCGAGCCAACCCAACCTCGTGTCGACCCCGTCCGCACGCCTTGACTTTAGGCCAGCCTAACCATAACGGTACGGAAGTACACAACCCGGACGCTCGCAACACAAATTCACCCAAACTAAGGCTAGCCTCAACATAACAAGCAATCTGTCGAACTGGAAGGGTGTCCATGTCAGCACTCGCCGAAGTCTCCGAATTCCCGTTGCGCAACAACCGGACTGACGATGAAACGGACTCCGTTTTCCTGCTCTCACGTAGGCAAACGTCGATCCGCACTTCGGGAGTAGTCGAAGAATTCGACTCGGCCTTCGACGCTGCCGAAGCCCTCAAGACCGGGCGCATCGACTCGGTCGTCGGCGCCCTGCCGTTCTCCCCGGAGACGCCGTCCGCCCTCACCGCGCCACTGAGTTTCACACGAGTCCGCGGTGATCTATATCACTCGAACATCCCGTCATTACCCACTTCGCGGGTAGTCGGATTCGAACCCAGCCCGCAGATCCACACCGACAGGGTCCGCGGAGCCATCGAACGACTTCGAGCAGGCGAACTCGACAAAGTTGTCCTCGCACGCTCCCTGACCATCGAGGCCGAGTCCACGATCTTCCCCGCCGCTCTGGCCGAGAAACTGATTGCACTCGATCACGCGCACAACGGTTTCTGCGTCGACCTGTCCCCCGCCGGAGGAAAGTACCGCGGGCGTTCGCTGGTCGGTTCGACGCCCGAGGTTCTGATCGAAAGGCGAGGCGGCGTCGTCACCTGCCACCCGCTGGCGGGCTCGATTGCACGCCATCCGAATTCGGATCAGGACGAGGCGAATGCCGAGCAACTCCGCGCGTCGACCAAAGATCTGGCCGAACACGCGTTTGTCGTCGACTCCATCAGCGCGATACTCGGACCACTGTGCACGTCCTTCAATGCACCCAGCGCACCGGAAATCCTTCGGACACCGCAACTGTGGCATCTCGGGACCAAGATCGAAGGTGTCCTGATCGACCCGAGCCTGACCTCGCTCGAACTCGCAATGGCGCTGCATCCGACTCCCGCTGTCTGCGGCACACCGACGGTCGCCGCACGCGAGCACATCACCGCAACCGAAGCCGATCGTGGGTTCTATGCCGGTGCCGTGGGCTGGTGCGACCGGACTGGAGACGGCGAGTGGATGGTAGCTATTCGTTGCGCCGAGATCGCAGCAGACGGCCTCTCGGCGCGGGCCTACGCCGGCGGCGGCATCGTCGCTACTTCCGACCCGGAAATCGAATTGAGAGAGACCAGTACAAAATTCCGCACGCTACTCAGTGCGTTCGACCTCGCTGAACATCATCTCTGACAGGGCGTCACTTCTTCGAGGTGTTCAGGGCAATCGCGGCGTGAACGAGTGCCTTGAACGCCTTTTCGTCGACGGCTTGGCCCTCGTGGAAATCGATCGCCCGTCGCGTATTGCCCTCGAGGCTGGAGTTGAAGAGTCCTGAAGCGTCGTCGAGTGATGCGCCTTTGGCAAAGGTCACCTTCACTGCGCTCTTGTAAGTCTCACCGGTACAGATCATTCCGGCGTGGTACCACACGGGAACACCTCGCCACTTCCATTCCTCCACCACATCCGGATCCACTTCTTTGATCAGAGTTCGTATCCGGGCGAGCATCTCGCCCCGCCAGTCTCCGAGTTCCTCGATTCGCTTGTCGATCAACCGAGACGGGGAATCTGCGCCTTGCTTGTCGGACTCACTCTTCGCCATCGCTTCGTCACTTCCTGCTCGTCGCCGCCGATCTCCGGTGAGTCGAGTATCCCCTCCTGCACGCGGATTCACTCGGTGAATCACTGACGCATCACGGCGTCTCGGCAGATGCGATTTCTTGCAGTTTCGGTCAAAGTGAGACGGACGTCCAGTATTCTCTGGGTACTAAGTCCCGATTCTTCGGCCTGGAGGACTGCATCGTGATCTGGAATCGACCGCTCACCCACTCAGTCGCTTGGGCTGCCGGATCGGTTGTTCTCGCCGCCGCGATTGTCGGCGTTCACACCGTTCCTGCGGCGGCGCAACAGGCCCGCGTCTTCGACGTACTGTGCACACCCACCGATGCAGGCCTTTCCGAGCTGTCCGGACTCACCGTCACCGCGGCCGGGATGTACGCAATCGGCGACAGCGGCTCCGACGATCGGGTCGCCGAACTCGATTCGAACTGCCACGTGCAGCGCTGGATCAGCGTGGGCACCCCTCGTGTCGACGTCGAGGATCTGTCGTCGACTCCCGACGGCCATCTGTGGCTGGCAGACATCGGCGACAACAACGCGGTACGAACGTCGGTCGGGCTGATCGAACTCGATCCGGCTTCAGGTGCGGCGACCTCCTACCCCCTGGTCTATCCCGACGGCGCGCACGACGCCGAGACACTACTGATCCAGAGCGACGGGGTTCCCGTCATCGTCACCAAGGACTACCTAGGTGCAAGCGTGGTCTACACAACCGCTGAGCGACAGCAGGTTCAGGATCTGAGTACGGGCTCGCCGACCATGTTGGCCAAAGTAGGTCAGCTCAGATTTACTCCCACCCTCACACCCGGTGGGCCCGTTCCCCACGCCGGAACGATGGCTGTCACCGGCGGCGCCGTGAGCAAGGACGGCACGGTGGTAGCGCTCCGCACGTATACCGACGCTTACCTGTACGCAGCTCCCGACGGCGATATCGTGAAAGCGTTGAACACCAACCCGATTCGCGTCCCCCTTCCCGACGAGCCACAAGGTGAGGCGATCGCGTTCGACGCTGCCGGTGATCTGATCAGTGGCTCCGAGGCATACCGAGGGCCATTACCACCAATCCGAATTCTTCGCGGCGCCAGCGACATCGCACTGTCGGGCGGAGCGAGCGGCTCTCTCGGGTCGTAGTCGATTCGCGTCCCCGGGAAAGCGGACAGGCGCCGCTATCATGGCCGAGTGAACAAACAACTTCGAGCGACAGTGGTGGTCTCGGCAGTTCTCGCACTGGCTTCGTGTGCGAATTCCCTCGAAGGATCACCGCGCCCGGATGCGTTTGTTCCGAGCATCGACAACCCGGATCCGTCCGAAGCCATCGACGGAGTTGTCACGGTCGACTACCCAGCAGCCCAACACGTACGCCCGAACGAACGCGTGGCGTACACATATTCACCGCCCTTCGGAGGCCGTCATGACTCGGTCTGGGCAAACTGCACCGGAGTTGTTTATCCACAAGCGATTCGGACCGAGAATGCGGTCCATTCTCTCGAGCACGGGGCCGTGTGGATCACGTACAACCCCGACCTCGTCTCGAGCGAGGATCAGGCTCGCTTGGCACAGCGAGTCGAGGGCATGAGCTACACGTTGATGTCGCCGTATCCGACCCTGGATTCGCCGATCTCGCTGCAGTCGTGGGGCCGTCAGCTCAAGCTCGACAACGCCGCGGACGCGCGCATCGATCAGTTCGTCTCGGCTCTGCGCGTCAACCCGAACACGTATCCCGAAGTGGGCGCGACCTGTTCGGTGCCGGTGACGAGCTTCGACCCGAACAACCCGCCGCCATTCGACCCCACCACTCCGGATCCGTCATCTCCCACAACCGTTCCGGAGCGGTAGCGTCTCAGCAGGCCCCGCTTCGCGGCGTAGACACCTACTTGCCTCGTGAACGGCGTTCCAGTTCGACTGCCCGTCGCATGGTTTCCCGAGCCCGGCTTCGGTCACCGGCATAGTCGTAGGCGCGAGCGAGTCGGAAGTTCTGCTTCCAGTTGTCCGGGTCTGCTTCCCAGTCGACCTTGATCTGGGCGAACAACTCGTCGGCGGCCGCTCGCTCGATCCGGCCCGAAGGCAATTTCGGAAGCGCAGACGCATCGACAGCGAGGCCCTCGTCGTGAATCTGCTGCGCGAGGCGCTGGTGCGTGAAGCCGGCACGGAGCGTGGCGATGACGAGCCACAGCCCCAGGAACGGCAGGATCAGCACGCCGATCCCGAGACCGATCGCGGCGCCGCCACCGTCCTGGATGAGCTGGATTCCGCGCTGGCCGAGCAGCACGAAGTACACCGCGAGCGCGATGCAAATCGCGACGATCAGTGCGACGGTGCGGGTGGTCTTGTTCATAGATCGAGAAAGGAATCGATACCGACCGTCAGACCCGGACGCGAGCCGATCTGGCGGACACCGAGCAGAACGCCCGGCGCGAACGAATTCCGGTCGATCGAGTCGTGGCGAATGGTCAGTGTCTCGCCCTGAGTTCCGAGAATCACTTCCTGATGCGCGACCAGTCCGGCCATCCGCACGGAGTGAACCCGGACGCCGTCGACGTCGGCTCCGCGCGCACCCTCGAGCTCGGTCGTGGTGGCGTCAGGGCTGCGTCCGACGCCTGCTTCCGCGCGAGCCTCGGCGATCATGGCGGCCGTTCGGTATGCGGTGCCCGAGGGAGCATCTGCCTTGTTGGGGTGATGGAGTTCGATGACCTCGACGGAATCGAAGAAGCGCGCCGCGGCAGCCGAGAAGCGCATCAACAGCACAGCACCGATGGCGAAGTTCGGGGCGATCAGAACACCCGTTGCCGGCTGGGCGTCGAGCCAGGACTGAACAGTCGCAAGCCTGGACTCGTCGAAACCGGTGGTGCCGATCACTGCATGAATTCCGTTGGCCACGAGGAATTCCAGATTTCCCATGACGACGTCGGGGTGCGTGAAATCGACCACTACCTGAGTGCGGGTGTCGACAAACGTCTCGATGCGATCACCGGTGTCGACCTGAGCGACGAGTTCCAGATCGGGAGCAGCTTCCACTGCCTCGCAGATCGCTCGACCGACCTTGCCCTTGGCTCCCAGAACCCCGACCCTGATGGGTGCTGCACTCACGTCTTCCACGCTCCGTCCGATGCATTGTTTGAGGTGAAGCCTACGCAATCACCCCGATGCGCTCACCATCAGTCGGGCGGGAGTTATGTCACCACTGGCACACTGGACGTAGTGAGCAACCGTCCGCAAGTCCGCGAAACCGGCAACCTTCGACCACTCGAGTTGGCAACGGGTGCCGTCATGGCCGGATTCACGGTCGCGTTGTCCGTCATTGCCACGGTCATCCCCATGGCCAGCGCCCTCAACCTCGTGGCCGCCGTTCCGATGGGAATTGTTGCCCAGCGCTTCCGAGTCCGCGCCGTGACGACGGCCGGTATCTCGGCCACGGCAGTCGCCTTTGTCGCGGCGGGTTCGGGATCTGCGGCGGCGGTCGCATTGAGCGCTCTCCTCGGCGGAATCATCGGTACGGTCAAGCGGCGCGGTCTCGGCTTCGTCTCCGCATTGCTGTCGTCATTGGTCATCGGGCCCGCGCTGGCGTTGTTCTCCATAGTCCTGTTGCTTGTTCTCGCTCCGCTGCGCACCTTGTTGTTGACCTCGCTCGAGAACACCGCGTTGGGCGTGGCCGAGATCTTGAAGCGTGCCCCCACACTGGTCGGCGCAGCCGAATGGATCGAGAACAGCATCGGCTCGATCATCGACTACTGGTGGTTGTGGATCGGCGTGTCCATCATCTCCGGAATCGTCCTCAGTACCGTCGTCTCCTATTTCGTCCTCGGCGCCGTCCTCGACCGATTGGCTGCACTCCCTTCGGCCGACCCGCTCCAGACAGCACCCGACGACCGTCCGATCGATCCTCTGCCGGTCACTTTCGATCACGTGGGCTTCACCTATCCGGGTGCAACGACACCGGCCCTCGTCGACGTCAACTTCACCGTGCGACGAGGAGAGTTCGTCACCGTCGTCGGCCACAACGGCTCGGGCAAGTCCACACTCACCCGGTTGCTCGCCGGTCGCGCGCCGACTGTCGGGACGCTGACGAGACCCGGGTCCGCCGGTCTCGGCCGACACGGCGGAACCGCCGTCGTCCTCCAACGACCCGAAAGCCAGATCCTCGGAACCCGCGTCGCGGACGACGTCGTCTGGGGGCTCCCCCCCGAGTCGCATCCCGACGTCGATGCACTGCTGGCCGAGGTGGGACTCGCGGGCATGGGTATGCGTGAGACCTCCGGGCTGTCCGGTGGCGAGATGCAACGTCTGGCTGTTGCAGCCGCGCTGGCGCGGCGCCCCGCTCTGCTGATCGCGGACGAAGCCACCGCGATGGTCGATCAGGCCGGCCGGGAGGAATTGGTCTCGCTCCTTGCCGAACTTCCGCGACGCCACCCGATGGCCGTGGTACTGGTCACCCATCACCACGCCGACACCCGCAACGCAGATCGGGTGATTCAACTACAACGCGGACGGCAGATCGATCACCAACCCGGTTGGATGACGTCGACGTTCGGGGGTCCGCCGTCTGCGCCGTGGCCGGTCAGCACTCGAGCTGTCCTCCAACTCACCGATGTCACCCACACGTACAACGACCGGACTCCGTGGTCGCGGCGCGCACTGTCGGACGTCAATCTCACAATCGGCGACGGCGACGGGCTGCTGGTTCTGGGCGGCAACGGTTCCGGTAAATCGACTCTGGCCTGGATCATGGCGGGCTTGATCGCACCGAGCAAGGGAACCGCAGTCTTCGACGGCAAACCCGTCTCACGCCAACTCGGCACCGTCGGTCTCACGTTCCAGCATTCGCGACTGCAGCTGCAACGCCGAACCGTCGCCGAAGACATCGAGGCCGCCGGAGGTCCGGAGATCGGATCGGTGCAAGTCTCGTGGGCGCTCGACGCCGTCGGACTCGACCGTCACATCGCCGGCCGCAGCATCGACGAGTTGAGCGGCGGACAGATGCGACGCGTCGTCCTGGCCGGTCTCCTCGTGCGCCAACCGCGGGTACTCATCCTCGACGAACCGTTGGCCGGTCTCGATCCACCCGGTCGACACGAAATCCTGAACGTACTCAGGTGGATTCGTCGGAACGGAACCGCAGTAGTCGTCATCTCCCACGATGTCGACGGCATGGACGCCGTGTGCAGCAGAACAATTCGACTGTCGGAGGGTCGCATCCTCGACCCTGCCGCCAGCAGCGCCTTGGAAGGATCGACGACGTGACAACACTTCTGCGCGAAGTCCCGACTTCATCGCCGATCCACCGATTGTGGGCCGGAACGAAGATCGTTGCCGTCGTTCTCGTCAGCATCGTGGTCGTGACCGCTCCGTCCTGGCCGGCGATCGGCGTCGTACTCGGATTGTTGTTGCTGACCGCGGTGATCGGACGCATCCCCCCGACTGCAGTTCCGCGACCTCCGTGGTGGTTGTGGGCGCTGATCCTGCTCGGCGCGTTGATCAATCTTCCGATCGGCCTCGACGCAGTCTTCATCTACCTGCAAGCTGTGACGTTCGGTCTTGTATTGCTCTGCGTCTCACTGATGTTGGCATGGACCACGTCGATGAGCGATGTGGCGCCGGCACTGGCAACGCTCGGTAGACCGCTGCGATTCCTCAAGATCCCGGTCGACGAGTGGGCGATCGCGACGGCCCTCTGCATTCGTTCACTTCCGCTCTTGATCGACGAGATGCTCACCCTGGTGGCGGCGCGACGACTACGCCCGAAAGCTGTGGTGAACAGCGCTGCCGACAATTCGATAGTCGATCTGATCACCACGACCATGTCGGTGGCAATTCGGCGCTCTGCCGAGATGGGTGAAGCGATCTCCGCTCGCGGGGGCACCGGTTTGATCGCGGCGTACCCCAAGCGCCCTCAGCTCGCCGACCTGTTCGCGCTGATCGTCGTCATCGCCGCGTGCGTCAGCGCGGTTGTTTTGACTCTGGTTCTGCGCTGATCGGATCACCGCTGACAGAATTTCCCTGGGCGATGATCGCAGAACCCATCCAGCGCCGTAGGTATCGCCGCAGTTCCTCGTCGCTCCGCTTCGGGTCGCCGGGCGCGAGGAAAAACGACTGCATCGTCCGCAGGACGTATTCGACCAGTTCCTGAAGTGATGCGTCGTCGTATCCGAAACGCACCCAGTCCACGTCGAAGCGGGTGATCATCGCCATTCCGAAGGCCTGCGCCTCCTGAGAGGTCAGACCTTCGGGATGAAGACTCGAATTCGTGCTGGTGAGCAGAATGCCGAGATGCGGCGTTCGGTGGACCTGGGTCAGGGTGTAGACGACACCCTCGGTCATCGCCTCGACGGGATCTTCGATGCCGCTCACGTGTGTGGTGAGCCGATCGAGGTAGCCGTCGACCGACGCGATTGCAGCTGCCCGCATCAGAGCGTCAGCGCTGGGGAAGTATCGATACACGGTCTGCCGGATCACGCCCAGTGACTCGGCGACGTCGCCGATGCTGATTTCCGAACTCGTCCGTCCGATCAACTCGACCGCGGCCTCGACAATGCGACGAGACGCATCTTCGTCACTGTCCGGTGGATTGCCGCCCCACCCACGCCTTCGTGCCACTGCCCACTTCCTCGCTCGAACGAGGCTCGAACCATGTCTTTGCGCTCGAAGTCCAAGAGCCACAGGCTAACACAGGCAGGTTTTGCATCTGCGCCCCTCGAATTCACTACCCTCGCCGAAAGTGAACATACAACTGCACACCAATATGTATGATTACCGCCACACGTGGCTTCGAGTGCCAGAGCGGCCACCTGACCAGCCCCTCCGAAAGACGAGGTTCGACAAGTGACCAACCTTCAACCCCGAAAAATGGACTTCGGATTCGAGGATCAGGACGTTCCCTTCCTGTGGAACCCGGAGAATCCGGCCTGGTCGAGCATGTCCAACGCGGTCTCGTTCCTGGCCATCGGTTTCGAGAAGATGATCGTGAAGATGATCATGCAGACCAAGTCGCGGATCAGCGATCCTGAAGTGGCCGAGGAAGCCGTGGCGTTCATGCGTCAGGAAGGCCATCACTCGACCGCGCACCGCCAGCATGTGAAGGCTCTGATCAGGCGCTACCCCGGACTACAGAACACGCTCGACGCTGTGATCGGTGAATTCGATCTACTGACCGAGGCGACCTCGCTGAACTACCGGCTTGCATACACCGCGGACCTGGAGGCGACCTTCACTCCGGTGTTCAAGCTGATGCTCGACAACGAGGCGACCTTGTTCCGCCCGGGAGACGACCGCGTCGCGTCGCTGTTCATCTGGCACTTCGTCGAGGAGGTCGAGCATCGCAGCTCGGCTCTGATCATCTTCAATTCCGTTGTCGGAAGCGAGCTTTACCGGATGCGGATGGCACCGTCGATCTTCGCGCACGTGATGAAGGTGATTCGTATCGCCTGCGCAGGCTTCAACCAGCACGTTCCGCTCTCCGAGCGGCAAGTCGACTCACTGTCGATGTTCGCCACCCACCGCACCAAGCAGAAGATTCTGACGTCGTTCGCTCCGTATCTGACCAAGGGCACGATGCCTCGCGCCTTCGATCACCTTCAACTCGGAGAACAACTCGTTGCACTCGGCGGTGTCTTCCGCAGCCAGATGCCCAATCACAACCCGGACCACGAGAAACTCCCCGCACTCGCCGACCAGTGGTTCAAGCGTTACGACGACGGCTACGACTGCACACGCTGGTACACCGCCGAATCTCAGGCACAAGCCGAGTCGATCACGTCAGGGGCCAACTGATGGCAGAACACTGCTCCCCCACGTTTTCCCAGCTCGCAACAGAACTCGGTTTCTCCTGTCAGGAAGCAGGTGGACTCGTCGAGTTCCGTAACCCGGCGGCGCTGGAGAACTGGACCCTGCCCGTCCTCGAATGGACCATCATCGTCGGCTCGGTGCTCGCACTGGTCCTGGCGATCGTGCGGTTGCGCCGCAACGGCGACCCCACCAATCTGGTTCTCTGGTTCGGCGCCACCGCCTACCTGTTCATCATCGAGCCTCCGCTGTACTTCCCGGCGGCGTTCGGCATCGAAGAACAAGTGGACACGATGTTCGCGCACAACGTGTTCACCGTCGACTTCATGTGGGGTCGACTGCCGCTGTACATCGTTGCCATCTATCCACTGATGGCGACGTTGGCCTTCGAAATAGTCAGAATGCTCGGCGTTTTCCGCAAATACGGTCCACTACTGGGCGCTGTCTGCGTCGGCTTCGTCCACCATGCGTTCTACGAAATCTTCGACCACCTGGGGCCCCAGTTGCGGTGGTGGGAGTGGTCGACGTCGAACCCGATCAACCAACCCATGTTCGACGCGGTTCCACTTCCCAGCGTGGTCGTCTTCGCCGCGCTGTGGCCGATGTCGTTGGCATTCTGCGTCCAGTACTTCGTCGGACGGCACGTCGATGCCGGCAAGCACTTCTCCGGACTTCAATTGGTATGGCGCACCATCGTGATCGGCCTGCTGGCCTCGCTGGGTACGTTCATTCTCCCGCTCCCGGCGACGGTCTTCGGTATGGGAAGCGACACTGTCCGCGGGTTCCTCTACGCCGCTGAACTTGCAGTCCTCACAGTGGTCGCGATCGTGGTTCTCGTCCGCCAATGGACGCACCTGCGCTCGGCAGAATCGAACACTCCTGCACACACCAACAGGTTCGTGCAGATCTACAGCGTGGTGTACCTGGTTGTCATGGCCGTCCTGTGGGCGAGTGCGCTTCCCGACTTCTTCGACGCGGTCGACGGTTCCACCAGCGCTGGAGATCCCATCGGGAACCTCTGGTACACAGTGGCGTGCTTCGTCATCGCAATCCTGTGCGTGAGCGCAACTTTCACCATTCCGAAGCGGAACTCCGGGACGGCCGACGCCGAGCTCCTCGGGGCAAACTCAGCGACTCCGGCTACCTAGGCGACCGGGACGAGACCGCTCGGGTCTCGTCCCGGTTTCTCGGTTTCACGGGACGCGCTGAGTCCACTCTTCGGTTCTGAACTTCGTGTCCACCAGCTTGCGCGCCTGCTCCAACTCCGAGTCCGTGTAATCGCTGTCGTGGGTGTCGTATTGACCTCGAAAGTGCTGCGCAAACGACTCCAGGATTGCTGCACGCGTCATTCCGGTCTGCGAACGCAGCGGATCGACGCGCTTGGCCGCACTCTTGGTTCCCTTGTCCGACATCTTCTCTCGTCCGATTCGCAACACCTGCGTCATCTTCTCAGCGTCGATGTCGTAGGCCATGGTCACGTGATGGAGCACAGTGCCGGACGCGAATCGCTTCTGAGCGGCGCCGGCGATCTTGCCCTTGTCCGAGGCGATATCGTTGAGCGGCACATACCGAGCGTTGATACCGACCTCGGCAAGCGCTCCCATGACCCACTGATCGAGAAACGCGTAGGACTGCTCGAAACTCAAACCCTCGACCAATGACGCCGGTACTGCCAACGAGTACGTGATGCAGTTGCCCGGTTCCATGAACATCGCGCCGCCACCGGAGATTCGGCGCACCACCCCGATGCCGTACCGCGCAGCCGCCTCGGAGTCGACCTCGTTACGCACGGACTGGAACGATCCGATCACGACCAAGGGCGAGTCCCAGTCCCAGAAACGCAATGTCGGCGGACGCTCACCCGATGCGACCTCACGCGCGATGACCTCGTCCAGCGCGACGTGCATCGCGGGATCGAGAACCACCGGCGGGATGAGGTCGAAGGTGTGATCCGCCCAGCTCGTGGCGTGGCCGAGTGCGCGCCGGATCGCGATGCCGACCGACTGCGGCGTGAAGCCGATCATCGAGACGGACTCGTCGAGCGCAGTGGAGATGGCATGCGCCAACTGTTCTGCATCCGAGTCGGCGGGCATTCCGCGCAACGCCGCGTTGATGTCGTCGAGCGCGCTGTCGGGCTCGAGGAAGAAGTCCCCCGAGACTGCGACTTCGGACAGCCGACCGTCCGCCACCTCGACGTCGACCGCGACCAGTTTTCCACCAGGAACCTTGTACTCTCCACGCATCCGTCCAGCCTATCCCTGCGGGATTCTCTGCGGTGAGCGCCGTCGAAGATCACACCCCGCGCGCAGTGCGCATCTGTTCGGAAGGCAGGGCGATCAAGTAACCACACCTGTAAGTCGCTGCGGGGCTGCACAATCGCGCGGACGGGACCGCACGTGTCGACCCCTGGCAATTTGGCCGAGCAACGGCCCTGCTTCTGCCGACAGGCGAGATGATCTCTGTGGTGGGAGGATTGCCGCAACGAGCCAACTCCCTGGCGAGCCACAACGGAGGTAGACATGAAGGTCCCGGCGTTCCACTCGACGGTTCCTTCGGATCTCGACGTCTATCACGACAACGAAAGCTGCATTTTGGCCGCGCGCATCGCAGTGTCCCATCGTGCCCACGGAGTCGACGGCCGACCGTGGTGCACTGCGTGTGCGTCTTTGGACTGACGAGCGACCACCAGCTCACTCACACCCACGTCGCCGATTCGGGGGCAACCCCGTTGGCCCGAGCATTCGCATCGATGACAGCGCGGAGCCACACTGTCAGACCGGTCTCGACCTGCTCGTAGAACGCGGTGAATCCCGGATCGGCCACGTACATCCGTCCCAGACACACCTGCATCGAATGTGTGCAGTCGAAGTAAACCCCGATCGACGCTCGGTGCCGTTCTGCCAGCAAATTCGCCTCGCCGCTTCCCGGTTCGACACCGGATCGGCAGGCCAGCGCCAGATCTTCGTTGAGCGTCTCGACGCAGTCGGCGATCTTCTGCCAATCCTCAGCGGTCCTACCCGCCGACCGTTCCGCGTGCTGCGCCCACTGCGCACTGTCACCCCAACGCTCGTGCGCCTCAGGTCCCCATGACGGCTGCCAGTGTCGGCCGAAGATCGAGACCTGCTCGTGTGCCGGCAACAGCACACCCGACTTCCTGGCATCGATGATGCGATCCAAGGACTCGCCCAGTTCCTCCAAGTCGGCTATCCGTTGCCGCAACTCGGCGCGCTGCCCACGCAGCGTCTCGTCCACGTGGGCTGCGGGCGCATCGAGCAATATCCCGATCTCGTCGAGCGACAAACCCACGTCACGGTAGACAAGCACCCGGCCGATGCGACCGAGGTCCGCGTCGGTGTACAGCCGGTAGCCCCCGTCACTGCGCCCGGACGGACGCACCAAACCGATTGCGTCCCAATGATGGAGGGTACGTACGGTTATGCCTAGTCGTGATGCGGCAGCACCGACAGTGAGAGCACTGTCTGCCTCGTCTCCGAAGAGTTGGTCCGTCACGTGATCCAGTCTGACAGACGCGGTTCGGGAGGCCACAGCGTCAGACCTCGGTTCAGTCGTCGGGTCCGTCAATTCCCATGCCTCGCAGATGCTCGGCCTCGGCACTGTTCGGGTCGTACGGACGAGCGGCCGTCATGATCACGCGCGCGTTCTCCGGTGTCACAATCTCCAACTCCAGTGAATTCCACGGCTTCAGATGTGGACCGCTGGTGCATCCGGGCCGCAATTCCTCACACGCCTGTGCTATCTGGTCCATCTGACTCAGCACACACGCAAAGCTCACACTGACGGACGGTGGTGAATCTGCACATTCGCCGGGCACGAGCAGAACGTCTTGAAATGCCCAGCGTCGCAGGTGCGTCAGTCGATCCGGTACCGAAAAGAGGTCGAAGAAACCGAGCCCACGGATCCAGAAGTCGGCAGATTCGGCCAGATCCGATGTCGGAACCGACACGAACATGGGCATTCCGTAGAGACCTCGGAACTGTTCCGGAGGCACGGCGTCTGTAGCGGGGACAGGGACGGGGCTGATGTCGAATGCCGGGTAAGTATCGGTCATGAAGCCATCGTGAGCCCTCACGCTACGTCAGGGTCAAATCGTGTGAAATCCGATCGAACCAGATTGCGCGATCACACCGTGCGTGCGAATGCGCCGTCGTCTGCGAATACCCGTTGGGCAAAGCGTTCGCCGATGAGACGGTGCGTCGCAGCGTCCGGATGGAGCTGATCGGGAAGCGGCAACTCTTCGTTCTCGGCCGCACCATAGAGATCGCACCCGTCGACGTAATGCAGATTGGGATCATCCGCCGATCGCTGGGTTACGATGCGCGCCAACTCTTCCCGAATAGAGCGCAGCGTCAGCTTTCCGGCTGCGCGCTCGGCGGGATCGCCGGTAGCAACGAATCGCATTTCGCCTCTGGCAAGCGCGTCGAAATCGAATGCACCAGGTCCAGGCGTGTCTTCGTGAATCGGGCAATAGACAGGCGAGACGACCAGCAGTGGAGCCACTGGATGACCGTCGCGGACCGTGTCGAGGAAGCCGTGCATTGCCGACGTGAAGGCCCGCAGGCGCATCACGTCGGAGTTGACCAGATTGATGCCCATCTTGATGCTGATGAGGTCGGCAGGAGTGTCTCGCATAGCGCGGGCGACGTACTGGTCCAGCAGAGCGCTGCCGCTGAACCCGAGGTTGATCAGATCCACGCCGCCGAGGGAGGCTGCGAGAGCAGGCCAAGTGCGGGAGGGACTTTCAGCGCCGGAGCCTTGACTGATCGAGCTTCCGTGATGGAGCCACACATCACGCTTCGTGCCGACTGCGAGTTCGAGCGGGGCGTCGGTTCGCAATGCGACAAGTTCGGTGGTTTCGTTGTGCGGCAACCAGATCTCGACGGTCTTGGATCGCGCGGGCAAGTCCGCGAAGCGGATGGTGCTGACGGGTCCGGATTGTCTCTGAGCGGTACCGGTCGCCATGTCGATCGTCACCGTGTTGCCACCCTCAGCGATTGCGTGCCCGGTTGGTTCGCCGTCGACGATCAGGTCGTACACCCCTTGCGGCCTCGGCGGAGCACCGATGTAGATCATTTTCGTGGGCAGAGTGTCGAGTTCGATGGCCGTAGCGCTGGTTCGGAACACCAGCCGCACTCCGGACGGTTGTGATTGCGCCATTGCCATCTGCCCGTCAGCGAATTGCGTGCGAGCTCTGGCAGGCAGACGGTGTGTCAGCACACCGCGTTCGGTCCGCTCGAGCTCGAGGGCTCCGCGCACGATGTCCTCGGAAATTACGGTAGTAATCCAGCTGCTCTGGCTGTTCATCTCATTCACCTGTAGATAAGTTGCGAAGGTTTTAACTACAGCACACAGTAATTTGCCTATACTATTTAGGCAAGCGGTTTCACTTCTCGACGAACAGGACCAACGGACATGCCTCGCGCAGGACTGACACCCGAACGCCTCGCCGTGGCGGGCGCCGAATTGGCCGACGAGGTGGGCTTCGAGCAGGTGACCGTATCGGCGGTCGCCAGAGCGTTCGACGTCAAGGTCGCAAGCCTGTACTCGCACGTGAAAAGTTCGAACGACCTCAAAACCAGAATCGCGCTGCTTGCCTTGGAAGAGATGGCCGACCAGGCTGCCGACGCCGTGGCCGGTCGGTCCGGCCGCGACGCCTTGACCGCCTTCGCGAACGTGTACCGCAACTACGCGAGGTCACACCCTGGTCGGTACGCCGCGTCACAGATGCGCCTCACCCCGGAGGCCGCGGCCGCGAGCGCGGGTTTCAGACACTCGCAGATGATGCGATCGATTCTGCGCGGGTACAACCTCACCGATCTCGATCAGACCCACGCAGTTCGGTTGCTCGGCAGCGTTTTTCATGGGTACGCCAGCCTCGAGCTGGGTGGATCGTTCAGCCACAGTGCACCGGACAGCGCCGAAAGCTGGGCAAGAATCCTCGAGGCTCTCGATTCGATGCTGACCAATTGGCCAGCGTCGAGTCCATGACCAGTCGTGATTCTTGCGCGCCAAGTTCTTGCGCCACTTGGTGATCGCACACGGCCAAGAAACCTCGGGCCCACCCCAGGAGCGGCGCCACACAATCGCGCGCTCCCGCAACCACAGGTCGCACTGGGACAGAAGAAGGTCCGAGTAGGCAAGAAGCCGGGCGTGGAGCTCCGCTTAGAGGAGAAGCTTGGCGCGCAGAGAGTCGACAGTGCCCTGGTCGACGCCGAGGCCCTCCCGTACGTAAGTATCCATACCGCCGTAGAGCCGGTCCACCTGTGCATACGCCGCATCGAGCCACGACAGGTCCACCGCGTCGTCCCGGCCCAGGTACGTGTTCGACGCCATGAAATCGGCACTGATGAACTCACGCGGGACACCCAGAATGGTCAGCAGGATCGCGGTACCCCAACCGGTGCGGTCCTTCCCTGCACTGCAGTGGTAGACGGTTGCGCCGTCGGAGTTGTTCGCGATCGCAGTCAGCAGGTCACGGAAGGCGACATCGGAACCACGGTAGTTGACCATGAACGGGTAGCCGATGCTCTGGCCGATGTTCGAGGTTCCCTTGACTGCGCCGTCGATCAACGCGCGACCGAGGGTCAGGGGAACGAACTCGTGGAACGCGATGCCGTGTTCGATACTGACGACGTCGGCGACCTGGTAGGTGACCCCGGCGGGGATCCGATCGGGATCCTCCGCACGTTCGGAGGCGTTGCGCAGGTCGACGTCGAGGGTCAGGTTCGCGGCGGTGAGTTTTGCCAGATCAGTCTCATTGAGCGAGCTGAGCTTGTTGGAACGGAACACCAGGCCTGTCCGGACGGTCCTGCCGTCGGTAGTCCGATACCCGCCGATATCGCGGAAGTTCCGCGCCTCGTCGAGCCTGATCTCGGCCGCGGACGGCGGTGGGATCTCCGGCAGCGGCGGTTGCTCCCCGGACGATCCGAACTGACTCGAACCCAATTGCAGGTCGCCGCTCGAAGCGGAGGCGAGTGTGGGGCCTGTCAGGGCCGCACCCATAGCGACCAGCGCAGCGAGGGCGATTCCGAAAGGGCGCGCCCCTCGGCGGCGCGTGTAGACAGTTGTCACCTTCATCCTCTCATTCGCTGTGCGGGATACCCCGCGCCCCGCAAACTCCCGTGCGAGATTACAAGGGTGGCACGCTCCTCGTCCCGACTTTGCTCCAGAAACCGGACATGTGTTCAGGTGCCCGGCCAGCCGCCATCCTGCAGGAAGAAACTCTTGCCCGTCACTGCGTCGCCATCGACCACGCCGGGCCCGTTCGAACGACAGACCGCGGCCGCAGCCGCTCCACACGTCCGGTACGGCCGTGATGAGGTTTGAGCGCAACATTGCGTGGCGTGCCACGAAAACTTACGTTATTGGGTCCCGCAGGACGAGCTCCTGCCACTCCTGCACCTCGGCACGCTGAACCGCGCCCGTGCTTGTCACTCCGACTCGCCGTCGAGACATTGCCCAAGCCAGGCACCCATATCCGACGCAGCGCGGCGGGCAACAGGCGTTGGATGGTTTGTAAATCCATGCGGGACATCAGGATAGAGACGCAAGTCGACGTCGTTTCCGGCCGCCGACAGTCGCGCCACCATGGCAAGGTTCTCTGCCAGGACCACGTCTTCTGATCCAACGACAACGAGGGTCGGCGGCAGGCCGCTGAGGTCGCCGAATGTCGGAGAAATATCCGGGAGAGTGCGATCATCGACATGGCCGACGTAGGCTTCGATGAAGTATTCGTCGCTGATGGTGCGGCCCGCGGGAGTCTGGGCACTGACGTCGTACGTGCCCGCTTCCAGCACCGCACCCGAAAATGCCTTGGCCAGACCTCGATCACGAAGGCGCAGCAACGTCGTCGTCACCAAGGTTGCTCCCGCCGACATACCACCGATGGCGAGCCTGGTCGTCCCGAACCGTTCGGCAGCGACATCAAGCAGCCACAAGGCGACTGCCTCACAATCGTCCGGCGCTGCCGGCCAAGGGAATTCCGGTGCAAGCCGGTAATCGACGGTAACCACTACCACCCCGACCTCGTCGGCAAGTCTCATGCTTCGGGCGTCAGCGCTGGCCGCTGAACTCATGTAGAAACCCCCACCCGGAAGATACAGATAGACCCCGTTGACATCGCCGTCTTTCGGAGTGACTACGCGCACCGAAACGGATCGGCCCTCGATTGCTGGGCAGCGTTTTCCATGGATATGCCAGTCTGGAGTTAGGTGGATCGTTCAGCCACAGTGCACCGGACAGCGCCGAAAGCTGGTCCAGGATCCTCGAGGCTCTCGATTCGATGCTGACCAATTGGCCCGTTCCGCAGAATCGAGTTTCGGTCGAAGCAAACACCTCCGTCAGCTAGACGTAGCGTCCTGCGTTTCCTTCTCCCCAGGCAATCGGCGAGGTTCGGAAGCACTGCGGACGAGCAAGATCGGCGTAATAAGTAGCAGTACACCGGAAATGACGATTGCAGCGTGTGTGCCGGTGAACACCGCCATTACACCCCACCCTGCGGTCAGCAACGCAATGACGGCTTTGTTGGTCACTGACCAAGCCGTCAGAACGCGGGCAACACGATCAGTCGCAACCCTTTCGAGTCGGTAGGTCGCGAAGATCGGATTGAAAACTCCCATGCAAGCGATCAAGAGGAATTCAACTGCGATGACAACCACGAGTCCGCCGACACCTGGGGCGACGAACACAAGTCCAACTGGCCAGCAGGCTCGCAGGACACCGGACACGGTCATAACTCTGCGTCGCCCGTAACGCGCGACTAGCCGCGGAGCCAACCGAGCGCCGATCAAGCCACCGAGGCAGGGAAGGCCGAATGCAAGGCCGTACTGCCAAGGCGAAAACCCGAGTTCGCCCACGAGCAGAACAACCAGTAGTGGTTCGGTCGCCATTATGAGGGCGTTGACCAACACCGTGTTGAAAAAGAGTGGCCGCAGTTCGGAGTCAGCGAGGATGAATTTCCAACCGTCGAACATCGCCTTCAGATTCGGTGTCGGCTCGTCGCGCCGATCGGGGCGAAACTCCTGTCCTCGGATGGCATACAACCCGACTGCCGAGACCAGGAATGAACCGGCGTTGGCGATCACCGTGACAACCGGACCCAACATTCCGATTGCTCCACCACCCAACGGCGGACCAACTGCGGTGGCGGCCCAAGTCGTGGATTCGAACCGCCCGTTGGCGACCAGAAGTTGCGATGGTTTCAGCAGGTGCTTGAGATAGGCGCCGCTCGCTGCCACGAATGCGATATCGGCCGCCACAACAACGATCGAGACCAACAGCAGCAGCGTGAATGTCAACCAACCCATGGCAAATGCCACCGGGACGCAAATCAGTGCACAAAACCGCACAAGGTCCGTCGTGATCATCACTGGCCGCTTGCGGAGGAATTCGACTTTCCCGCCGAGAGGCACTGCAATCACGGCACCGACTGCCAGCCCGGCGGCCGCGAGCATGGACACCTGGAAGGTGCTGACATCGAGAACCTGGATCGCGATGAGGGGTAGAGCACCGAATCCCACCCAGGTGCCGACAGTGCTGGAGACGTACCCGAACCACAACCACCCGAATTCTCGACCAAGTCGCGCGTTTTGAGCTTCCACGTCCACCCCCTGTGACCACCGATATTCGACAACGAGGATCGAATCACAGCTGTGTGACCTGTAGCAATCAACTGCGAGGCGTCCGTGCCACAACCATCGGTGGTGTACATATGATCGGGAGATGGACTTCGACACCGTGCGAACTTTTGTCGTGGCAGCCGATCTCGGGCAGTTTCAAGCAGCAGCAGACGAGCTGTCGATCAGCCAGCAGGCAGCATCCAAGCGGATCATCGCGCTGGAGCGAGAATTGGATGTCCGACTGTTCAATCGCACGCCGAGGGGCGCACAGATCACGATCGATGGGCAGGCGCTTTTGCCCCATGCACGCGAACTCCTTCGAGTTCACGAGCGAGCCGTTGCCTCCGTGCATCCGGGCCGGCGCGCACTCCGGGTCGATGTCCTCAACCGTCGGATCGCGCCCGCCGTTCTGATCCAGGACTTCTACCGCGCCAACCCTGGAATCGACCTCGACGTCGTCACTTTGTCTACCTCGAACGCTGCCGCCGCGATCGCTGCCGTCAGATCCGGCGAGATCGACGCGACCATCCGCGCGGTGACGAAGACGAGCCGTGAAATACCTGACAGCATCAGAATTACCGGCCTACTCGAGGATCCGCTCCAAGTCTTAGTCGGACCTTCACACCCCTTCGCCGGCTCACCGTCCGTGACCCCGACTCAACTCGCCGATCACCGGATCTGGATTCCCGGCATCGTCCCAGGCACCGAGTGGTCCGAGTACTACGACCAACTCTCGTCCACATTCGGTCTCACGATTGATGCGATCGGCCCAAACTTCGGAACCGAGGCACTCCTCGACGCAATCGCCGAATCTGCCGAGTTGGCAACACTTGTCGGCCAAGGAGATCGATACCTCTGGCCCGCCGGTTACGACTTGCGACGCATTCCGCTCCGCAGCCCAACGCCCGTCTACCCACACTCGCTGATCTGGCGCGAGGACAATGCGCATCCGGTGCTCGGCATTCTTCTCGCCTATCTCGAGAGTCAGCACGAAGCCCGTCGGACAACCGACTCATGGATGCCGACGCCTGCTGTCTCACACTGACCGTTGGGCCTCGTCGACGGATTGCGCAAAGGCAGCAAAGACTCGATTAATGTTCTTTAGGTGCTTCCCCCAATCGAGGAACTGCGTACTGAGCGCCGAACTACTCGTGACCGCAACCGCGGACCCACCTGGCGCCGGACGCACCTCGAGCACGACGTGCTCACCCCAACTCGACAAGCTAATCTTCGAGCTTGACTGCAGTGCTGTTGGACCGATCTGCCTCACGTTGCCGAAGATGGCCCTCAAAGTGTTGTACCCCAACGCGAAAGCCGACTCGGCCGGAAGGCGAAAAGTATAGATCTGCGTCCGGGAGAGTGCCACGCGCTCAGTGTAAATCACCGCCAGTCCCGCCCAGGCGACGCCTCGTGGGCCAAATTCCAGGTGGAGCGACTGGCGTACGCGGCAAACTTGCCGATTCAGCACGCTGCAAAGCGGCCCGGAGGAGGCTTTCTCACGCTAGCCTCGACTCGGAATTGGACGTTTGTCTAGAAAGGTCGATGGATGCGTGCGCTGTTGCTTGCCACCCTCGCAATCCTGGTCCTCCAGATTGCAACTCCGGCGGCGAACGCTGCACCACCGGATCCGGGCTGGACTCTCCCCCAACTGACCGTCGCAGATCGAACGATCAAGGACGTCGACGGACGAACGGTGTTGCTCCGCGGCGTGAACGCCAACGGTCTCAATAACTACGCAACCAACGGCACCGGTCTACCCACCGTTACGCCGCTGGGAAGAACGGACTTCGCGCAGATGGCAGCGCTGGGCTTCAACGTCGTCCGGCTCAACGTCGCGTGGTCCCTCCTGGAACCGACCCGCGGTGCATTCGACACTGCGTACGTCGACCGCATCCGAGTAGCGGTCCAGGATGCAAAAGACCACGGCATCTACACCGTTCTCGACATGCATCAGGATGCATGGGGCCCGTACGTCGGCACCCCGAGCGACCAGTCGTGCCCGTCTTTCATGGAGCCGGGAGTCGGCTGGGACGGCGCACCCGAGTGGGCAACCCTGACCGGCGGATGGACAACCTGCAACATCGGTGGACTCAGGGAAGCCGCACCCGCGATCGCCCATGCCTTCCAGGCGTTCTACGACGACGAGCAAGGAATCCAGAGTCGCCTCGTCGCGACGTGGGCGCGGTTGGCTGCCGAGTTCAAAGACGAACCAGCTGTAGCCGGATACGACCTGTTGAACGAACCGAACCCCGGCCTGCGCGATCCATTCACGGCAGCTGATCAGATCGGGCAGTTCTACAAGCGGGCCACCGACGCCATCAGACAGGCCGAAGCAGGAGGATTTCCACACCTCGTGTTCTTCGAGCCCAGCGCGATCTGGTCGGCTTTCGGCCTCGACGCGCTGCCTCCACGCCATTACCTGACCGATCCCCTGGTGGTCTTCTCGCCCCATCTCTACAGCGAATCGATAACGGTCAGTAGCGAATTTCCCGGAATCGAAGACGGATTCAAGATCGCCGACCTCGCTGCCGCCTGGTACGACGCACCGTTGTGGACAGGTGAATGGGGTTGGTTCGGCGACGCCGACGAGCAGAGAGCAGACGTCGACCGCTTCGTCGATGCCACCGACAGGTACCGGATGGGCGGCGCGTGGTGGTCGTGGACACAAGCGTGCGGTGACCCCCACCCGGTTCGCGACGGCAATACCCACCAGCCGCAGGGAAATCTGAATCGCATCGACTGCCCGTCCGGTGAATCACTCGGGCTCGTAGAGGGATTCGCCGCGCCACTCTCGCGAGCGTATCCGCGGGCAGCGCCCGGCTCGCTGACGGAGGTATCGCGTGACGGGTTTGACGGGAGCGGCACCGGACGGGTCGAGGCCTGGTACCCCGGCACCGACCGGCCACAGCTCGAGACCACGAATCTCTCCGACGTCCGACTGTCCCCGATCGAGGGCGGATGGCAACTGATCGGTCACGCCGACGGCGACTACGCGGTCAAGCGCGCCTGATCGAACGATCATCCGGGAATCGCGCGTTCACACCACGCGAAAGAGCGGGTATCAGAAGATTCCGCCAATTCCCTTGCCGATCAGAACAACTCCGACGACCAAGATCAACACACTCATCACCGTGGTGTTGTTGTCCTCGAGCCAGACTTTGAGATTGGCCAACGGCTTTCGCAGGCGATCAGCAGCCACCAGGTATCCGATGACCGGGATCGCGACAGTTGAACTGGCGATGACCGTGAATACGAGAATCGAGGTGATCGCTCCGCTGGTCGCCAACGACGCCGAGCCGATCGACACTCCGGCCGCGATGCACATGAGCAGGTTCTTCGGGTTGATCGCGGCGAGCGCGAATCCAAGGCCCAATCCCTTGACCG
This sequence comes from Rhodococcus sp. 27YEA6, assembly GCF_044908235.1. Taxonomy (NCBI): domain Bacteria; kingdom Bacillati; phylum Actinomycetota; class Actinomycetes; order Mycobacteriales; family Nocardiaceae; genus Rhodococcus; species Rhodococcus sp. 27YEA6. Next base: position 120,751 of record NZ_JBIYCY010000002.1, read on the forward strand.
CGGTCATCTCGTCGACGGCTTGCATCCACTTCGGTGTTTCGTGCTCGCCGCTGCGCCCCCGCCACTGCTTGACCCCGACGGCCAACAGGAGGACACCGAGAGCTAGTTTGATCCACGAAACCGTGGCGGACGGTCCGTCGTCTGACGTGCTGACGGCACTGGACAAGATGACGAAAAAAACTGTAGCGATGAAGATTCCGAGTAACCAGCCCACCGCGAACCCGGCGCTGGTGCTACCCGCTCGCTTGGAGAGCAACATCAAGATGGTGGCGATGACGGCCACCGGCGACACGGCGACACCGACGGCCAACGGGAGAAGTTCTCCGACAACGGAACCCATGTCAATACTCATTTCTGATTGCGGCAAGCAGGATAGGCGGTAGGCGAGAAAAGCCGCCCCTGTCCGCCACGACGGACAACAGAGCACAGCCGATACCGCTGCGCGACAATGCTGACACTGCGAGCGCCTGCGTAGTTGATGCCTCATTCGAAAGGGATGAGTGCCTGAACCGCAGGCCCCGATTCCCCACCGAAGATCGCGAAAAGACTTGGTCAACGGTGTGTCGGCTGCGCTCGCAGCAGAGCGCAGCCGACATCATCGAGGAGGATCACCAGACACAATCTCGAGTAGTGACCTCACGCGTAAAGACGGGTTACTTCGCGCAGCCACTGCCCTCGAACGCGAGCTTGGACGTATATTGCCCGTCCGGCAGATACTCTCCCATCACTGCCTTCTCGTCACCGGGCGTCTTGGTGTCGTGTGCAGCGTGGCTGAAGTCCTTGGCCGGCAGCATGTTCCGCATGATCAAGAGGGAATCGTCGGGGTGCCCTGCGCCGTCACCGGCCGGCGAGAGCGAAAGCCATGACACCCCACATTCCTTCGTAGCGTTTGCGGGTCGGTCTTCAGGGAGCGACGCGACAATCGTGTAGCGACCATCCGCATCAGTGGCCATCTGCTCGTCGAACAGACACGTCGCTACCTTCGTCGTTGCCAGCGATTCATTGCTGCACATCGACCAGAACCGCATGTCGACTGCGCTGTCGAGATTCTTTGCGCCGCCTGTCGTCTTCGGAGTCCTCGGCAACTCTCCCCGAAGTACTAGAACTTCGCCGAACCCACGGTTGACTTCAGCGGTGACGTAGCTGTTGTCGATGTTGGAGTACTGCCCGCCCACCCGCTGGGGTGTGCCATCGCATTTGCCGAGATAGGTACAGCCGAGCGTGAACTCGGCGCTGTAGTACGCCCGCCAGACTGGTGTCTGCTCGGAAGGGAATGTCGCAGGCTTGCCCGGTTGGTCACGCAATGCCTTGTACGTGTCCAGCGGCAGCGAAGCCGGCTTCAAGATTCCGTTGTCCGCACCGACCGCTGAACACAGATCCTGCCCGCGCAACACCTGACCACCGGAAAGGTGCAGCTCTGGCTCCGGCAGTCCAACGCCGCCGGTGAGATCACGCCCGTTGTCCGGCAGGTAGATGCGATAAAGCAGGCTTATCCGGTCCTGACCTGGCACACCGGCATACAAGGTGTTGGGTTTCGGCTCAGCAGGCGAGGCCTCGTTGAGGACGGAAGCCGTGTACGACCTGGCACTTTCGTTCGATCGATCGGCACCGGGAAGATAGGTGTTGCGCGAACCTGCGTCGGGATCTGTCGAAATGTCATTGAGGACGGCGGTCGGCATCGCGGTTGCTGCGTTGTACGAGTTCAACGACTGATAGCGCGCATGCGCATACTGCCCTCGGATAACCAACTCGGCGTTCTCGGGGATTGTGAACTGCGCAGCCCAGTAAATCGCCGCGGTGTCAGGAAAGGCGTAGTTGAGCTGTGGGTCCGCGCGCTCGGGATTGATCGGCACGGACCAGAAGCAGGTCGACACCGGATGCTCGACGTCCGGTCCGCCGGATCCGAAATCGACAGAACCAGATTCGGATCCGCTAGCCGAACCGGTTCCTGATCCGGATCCGCTCGACGAGCCGAAATCGACAGATCCGACCGCCGGCGCGGCAACCGCGGACCCAGCCCCGGCAAATACAGTGATCGCACTCAGCGCCACCGCAGCTACGAGTGTTCTTGATGAATGCATCGCGCTCCTTGTTAGATAGCTGACAAACAGTGATAGAACGATCTAGAGCGAGTACTCCCGGTCCAACGACGAGAGACCGTCACGAGGTCCGCACTCCGCACTACTACTTGGTGGGTTGAAAGTCGTTCGTCAGAGCGCCGCGAATCGCGTCGGTGTCCGACTGAGACCAGTTGTCGGGGTGCAGGATCCGCGCCCACATGTCCGCCGCGTCGGCACCGTAGTTGTGCCCGTGACCTGGCGGAACGTCCGCCGAGAAGACCATGTCGAGTGTCACCTGCCAGAATGTCACGAACGGTATCCACGTCATTCCCGGATCGACATCACGGCCGAGAGGCTCGGCAAGCCAGTCCGGCTTGTTCAGAAGCAGGTCGAAAGACCACCAGACAATTGGGTCGCTGGCGTGCTGCCAGTACACGACGCGTGAGTCGTTCCACGGCGCATCCAGTTCGAGATCCTCCGGATAGGCAGCGAAACGAATCGACTGCCCGTCGTCGATCACCGGCACGGCTTCCCGTGAGCCGGAGTCACGACTGCTGGTGATCTCCTGCCATTGAGCGGTGAAGTTCGGAGTCCCCGACCACAACGCCCCATCCACCCGCGTCGCCATGTCCTGTGCTCCCGCGAACGCGGCCTGTCCCCCGTACGATCCGAGGCTCTCGCCGAAAACGACAAGCTTGGGGCGCTTGTCGAGCGGCAGATCGATCCACTTCGCATAGACAGAGTTGAACAGCGCCCGGCCTGCGGCCATCGGGGTTTCGCGATCGGCGATGAATGCCAAAGGGCTGGGAAGGAACGAGTACTGCATCGCCGCGATGGCGGTATCGCCGCCCTGGACGTATTCGAAAGCGGACGCCACGTCGTCGTTCACCCAGCCGCGGCCGGTGGTGGTCACTACTGCCAGGACGGCACGGTCGAAGCCGCCGGTGCGCTCGAGTTCGTTGACGACCCGCTGCGCGACACCGTCGACGGAATCCGACGACTCACGGCCGGCGTACACGCGGATGGGTTGCTTCGCGTCCCGGCCGGTCAGCGCGGAAATCTGCACCGCAGACGGCCCGCTACCCACGAAAGTGCGACCCTCCTTGCCCAGCGAATCCCATGCCTCCGCAGACATGGGTGAACCACTGCGTTCGGCGATCAGAGGCTGGTCGATACCATCGGGCGTGTCGTTGTCCGCGCCGGAGAAACTCCAGTTCGCAAAAGCGATGAGCCCGTTGTAGAGGGCACCGTTGACGACGAAGATCGCCAACGCGAAGACGACGACCAAGCTCGCGACTTTCGCTGCTTCCTTGGGAACAAACCGCAGAGCAACGGCAGCGAGTCCTCTGGTGAGATGCCGCAGACCGCGACCCACCTCCAACAAGATCAACCACACCACCAGCGAAATCAGCAGCACCAGAAGATAGTTCGCCCGGTTCACGCGAGGCGCCTCGACCAGATCACGGACGATCTGCTGCCACCACGAACCCAAGATCAGAAAAAGAGGCACCAATATCACTGCCAGTACGGCGAGTACGGCCCAACCGATCCGCTTGGTCCGGTCCGACCATCTCGGTTCAACTCCGCATTTGCGGATCATCCACGCCACGCTCACACCGATGCCGTACCCGGTGGCGACGGAAATACCGGTTGCCACGCCCTGCAGGTACCACGCGCGCGGTAAGAGGGACGGGCTCATCGAGAGGACGAAAAACACCAGACCGAACGACAACCCGACCGAGTGCAGTGTCTTGCCGTAGCGCCGCACACCTTCCCACACACGTTTCATGCCCGAATCGTAAGTGCGCCAGAAAGATGAAATGCGCCTCTCATCCCTTTCGAATGAGGCGCGAACTACGTCGGTGGAAAGTGTTCGCTATTCCGCGTCATGCACCGAAAAGCTTCGACCCAACGGCAATCACGGGCGAACACCGGTGGTGCGTTGACAGATTTCACACACGCGATTCCGCGTACACTGTGTGGGGTCAATCCACTCAGCACGTACAAATTCGGCGCGATTCTCATGGCGGCAAAACGAGGAAACCTACCGATCGAACTGAGCAGTTTCGTCGGTCGCCGGTCCGAGGCCAAAGAAGTCCGACGCCTGCTGTCGGACTACCGGCTCGTGACCCTTACGGGCCTGGGTGGGGTCGGCAAAACCCGCTTGGCGCTCCGTGCCGCCGATGATTCCTCCCGTGCGTTCCCCGGGGGCGTCTGGTTCGTCGACTTCAGCGAACTGCGGGAGCCGGCACTTCTCGATCAGACGATTCTTGCCGCACTCGGAGTACAAGACCGATCTACGCGGTCACCGCGATCGGTACTGATCGGCCGTCTCGTCGACGAACGTGTCCTGCTTGTTCTGGACAATTGCGAACACCTCATCGGCTGGGTTGCCGACACCGCCGCCGAACTTCTCCGGTGCTGTGCCCGATTGGCACTTCTGGCGACCAGCCGAGAACCGCTCGACATTCCCGGCGAGATGGTATTACGGGTGCCGCCTCTGCGATTTCCCACCGAGGCGCCGTCGCCAACCGACACCCGTGATGGTGATGCGATGATGCTGTTCGAGCAGCGGGCACGTTCCTCCGTGACGGACTTCCGCATCACCAGCGAGAACAGCGCGGCTGTGGAGAAGATCGTCCGCCGGTTGGAAGGACTACCGCTGCCGATCGAGCTGGCGGCTGCCCGACTGAGGGCGATGTCGGTCGATCAGATCCTGCAAAAACTCGACGACCGCTTCCAACTGCTGACGCGGGGCAGCCGGAACGCTCCAGCGCGTCAACAAACGCTTGCACAGAGTATCGACTGGAGCTTCGATCTGTGTACGCCGCCGGAGAAGTCGTTGTGGGCGAACTCGAGCGTATTTGCGGGTAGCTTCGATCTCGGGTCCGTCGAAGGAATTCTCGCCGACGAAGCACAGAACGACGACTTGGGCGATCTCGTGATGTCCCTTGTCGACAAGTCGATCCTCATCCGTGAACAAAACGGCTCGTACGTCCGCTACCGCCTACTCGAGACTCTTCGCGACTACGGGCGTGAACTGGTGTCAGTCGACGAGTGGGTCTCGCTGCAGCGCAGGCACAGTGAGTGGTTCAGGCAACTCGTCTTCCGCGCCGGAGTCGACTGGACGGGGCCGCACCAAATCGACTGGATGACGCGGATCGACCGCGACTTACCCAACGTGCGCACCGCGTTGGAATTCGGTCTGACCGAACCCGACTCGGTCGAAGACACATTGCGTACCGCAAGTGCTCTGCATGATTACTGGCTTGCACGTGGTCGATTCAACGAAGGTCGCTACTGGTTGGGTCGCGCCCTGGCCGAGGTGCCCGAACTGACCGAGGGCACTCTCGGTGAGGCGGTAGTCGAGGCCGCCGCGACAGGCGCACTGCTGGCAGCCCTCCAACGAGATATCGCTTCGGCGACAAGCATTGCCGAAGAGGCTCGGCGACAGGCCGAGATGCAGCGGAACGACGACGGACGCATACTGGCGCGGTACACGCTCGGATTCGTCGCGGTCGCCGACGGCGATCTCGTGCGCGGTGCCGAGTACCTGGAGCAGGCTGTCGCAGCATTCCGGGCAAACGACGACATCGCCCGTCTGGTACCCGCGCTCTACTGGTTCGCCTTCGTCGTCGACGCACTCGGCGAAACCGACCGGGCTGCAAGCATTTACGAGGAGGAGTTGGCCCTCACCGAATCGCGCGGCGAAATCTTGTGGCGGTCGATGACGATGTCGGACTACGGATCCGCCCTGTGGCGTCATGGCAACCACGCTCGCGGTATCGAGCTACTCGAAGATTCTCTCCGATTGCTTCGAGGGCTGGGTAACCGGTTCGGATGTGCATGGTGCCTCGAGGAAATCGCGTGGACGCTTGTCGACCGGGACGTAAAGCTGGCAGCCACACTGATGGGAGCTGCCGACACGCTGTTCACCGCCACGGGCAGCCCGATGGACACCTTCAGGAGCATGGTCCCGTACCACGAAAACAGCGTGACCGAGGCTCGTAACCGGATCGGAGACAGGGTGTTTCAAACAGCATTCGATCATGGACGAGCTCTGACTCTCGACGACGCAGCGGCCCGCGCGCTGAGAGAGCAACCGCCCGGGGGATCACCGAAATCGGCGGCTGACGAAGTGCTGACTCCGCGGGAGCAGCAGGTGGCCGAACTCGTCGCACAGGGCCTGACCAACCGAGCAATCGCGGACAAGCTGGTCATTTCTCAGCGCACTGTCGACGGCCACGTCGATCACATACTGAACAAACTGGGGTACGACTCGCGCACCAGGATTGCGGCCTGGGTGCTCCAGCACACAAACGACTTCCGCAACCCTTCGACCTCGTGACGGTCGGTGTCTTCGATCGATCGCGGCGCGGCGGGTAACCCGGCCGAATCCTGTCGCAAGAATCCGACCGTCGAAAGTTTTCTCAGCCTTCGTGATCAGCGAGAGTCCAGTGTCCCGCACCACGCAGTTCGAGTTGTCGATTGTGAAAAACGTCGAGAGTGCTGCGATGCCCGACGCTGACAATGATGCTGTCGGGCAGTTCACGGCGAAGGATGTCGTAGAGCGTGTACTCGAGGCCTTCGTCGATTCCGGATGTCGCCTCGTCGAGAAATGCGGTTCGCGGTCGGATCAGGAGGACTCGGGCGAACGCCAACCGTTGTTGTTCGCCCGGCGACAGAATTCGAGTCCAATCAGCCGGCTCGTCGAGCCGACCGATCAAATGTGCGAGATGCACCTCGGCGAGCGCGTCGTGGAGCCTGCGGTCGTCGAAGTCCGAGCACCCGGTGTTCGGCTGACCTGAGGGCAACTGGTCCGGATATACCAAACCCGCGCGCAGAGAACCCAATGGTAGGTATGGCCGTTGTGAGAGGAACAGGACGTCTCCGACCGGGGTGGTCACGGAACCGTTTGTGTACGGCCACAACTGCGCGATGCTGCGGAGCAGCGTGGTTTTGCCGCTACCCGACGGACCCTTCACCAGCAGTGCATCGCCGGGCCCCAGTGACATGTCGAGTTCGGAGATCAACGCCTCACCAACCGGCGTGCGCACGTCGAGTCCCCGAACAACCAAATGACTGCCAGCGGAGAACGCGTCGAGCACGGGAAGTGCGCGGGCACGACGATTGGCATCGGCGAGCCCGGTCAAACGGATCAGTGTGGCCCGGAAACTTGCAAAATCGGCATAGGACTCTCGAAAGAACGACAACGAATTGTGCACCTGGCCGAATGCTTGAGCAGTTTGCATCACGTCGCCGAAAGTGATCTGCCCGCTGAACAATCGAGATCCCTGGACCAGAAACGGAAACACCACCGCTGTCTGATCCACTGCCAGATTGAAGCCACTGAACTTGAGCGTCCGGAAGACGATCGCCCACATATTGCGGATCACTGCAGCAAAACGTAGTCCGAGCGTGCGTCGTTCGACGTTCTCTCCGCGATAGAAGGCGATGCTTTCGCCGTACTCCCGCAGTCGAACCAACGCGTACCGGAAGGTGGCGCCGAGTTTCTCGTTCAAGAAGTTCAGCATGATCAAAGGCCGGCCGATCCAGAATGCGAGTGCCGTGGTCACCAACACGTAGATGTAGACGAGAAAGATCATCGCTCGCGGTATCTCTGCACCGAAAACAGTCAACGGCCCGGACAGATCCCACAGGATCTTGGTGAAGCTGACGATCGACACCATTGCGGCGACGGCGCCCATGGACAACGTGCGGGACGACGTCGCGAATGCGGTGATGTCTGCCTGAATACGTTGGTCCGGATTGTCGACCGGGTTCTCCAGGAAGTTTCCGCGATAGTACGCGCGGCCGTCGAGCCAATCGTCGGTCAATGTGTCATTGAGCCAACTGCGCCAATTGATATCGAGTGTTTGGCCTACCAGGTAGACGACGAGTGAGTTCGCGACGTGGACTGCGGCCAATATCGCGAACACTCGCAGGTAGTGCCAGAAAGCGGTTTCGTCGAGGTTCTGAATGGCGTCGTAGAAATCCTTGTACCAGTACGAGAACAACACCGTCACGCGGACACCGAATATCGTGAGCAGCAGCAGTAACGCGAGAATCGACAGCGGAATGACGGTGCGCCGGGGATCGAAGTAGGGCCAAGCCATTCGCCGAAACTGGTTGCCCCAGGGGGTATACCGAGCAAGCAGCAGCGCGGTGACGACGAGAACCACTACCGTGATCGCATATGCCTCTGCCAACCACAGTGCGCTGTCCGGTACCGCGCTACCCCAATTCACCGTAGCCTCCGTCCTGGAGGGGAACTGACGATCACATATCGGTCGACAGCATTCGGTTCGCGATCCGCAATCCCGAGTCTTCCGCGGCATCCAATGCACGTGATTGCTCTGCCGTTATCCTGTCGCACACCCAATCCCAGTGCATCGTCACCACAGCGCCGGCGACGGGCATCGCCGCTAGCGCGTTGCCCTCGACCCTCCACCGCACTCTCTGCGTTGCCGGTCGGCCGCGTGCGAGTTGCTCACCGTCGAACTCGAGCGGGGACGAAACCACCAATGCATGCTCCTCGCCGACGTCCTCGACCACTCCCCATCTGATCCGGCAGTTCTGGAGGACGGACAGTGGGACCGCACCGCGCTTCCGAAGAAGCTTGACCCACGGATACACCAGAAATACGTGAAAACTGTGGTGCGCAAGCGCGCGGTCGCGACCCCCGAGGACGGGGAGGAACCCGGTGTTCTCCCGTTCACCGAAGGCTTTTCTCAGGTGCTGCAACAACTTCCCCGAATCGAGAGAGTCGAGGAGATCACCTCCCACCCAATAGGCTTCGATCACTCGCGAATCCAGGGGGTCGTCGATGCCCGCTCCTACAGCCAATGCCTCGAGGTACGGCCACGCACCGTCGAATTGACGAGCGTGATCACGGTCGCCGCTGCCCGAGTTGCCGCTGGCCAGACGAAGCAGCACTGAAGGATCGTCGGGTCCGCAGTAACCCAACTCGTTCGGCGGATACGCGTAACGGGCAAACAATGCCGGCCCGTTCATACCGACGGCAGTCATCAGCAGATCCGCGGAAGTTGTTCACCTGCCGGCAGATCCACTACCCGATTGCCTCCCAATGCCGTACGCGCCACCACCATTGTGCGATGTTCGGCCACGCACTCCCCGATCACGGCGGCTCCCACACTCAGTGGATTGCCTTGCATCGCTTCCAGAACCAGGGCGGCATCTTCGCGTGGAACGAAAGCGATCAACTTGCCCTCGTTTGCGACGTACAACGGATCCAAGCCGAGTAGCCCACAGGCGTCGCGCACGTCAGCGGGAATCGGCAGATCTCGCTCCACCAGCGCAACCCCGATGTTCGACGCCTGAGCGATCTCGTTGAGGGTCGCGGCGACTCCGCCCCGCGTAGGGTCGCGCAGGACGTGGATGTCGACACCGGTGGCAATCATGTCGGCCACCACGCCGTTCAGGGCCGCACAATCACTGCGCACTTCGGTCCCGAATTCGAGCCCTTCGCGACAACTCATCACGGCCACGCCGTGAACGCCGATGTCGCCGCTGACGATCACGACGTCACCCACTTGTGCGCGAGTGGGGCTGATGTCCACCCCGTCTGCGACAATCCCGATTCCTGCGGTGTTGATGAAGACTCCGTCGCCGTGACCGGCATCGACGACCTTGGTATCACCCGTCACCAGCCGAACGCCGGCAACGTGCGCGGCCTCACCGAGCGCCTTCGCGATTCCCGCGATGTCGGTCAGCGCCGTTCCTTCTTCCAGGATGAATGCCGTCGACATCACCAATGGCTGCGCTCCCGCCATCGCCAGGTCGTTCACCGTTCCGTTGACAGCGAGATCGCCGATCGTTCCGCCGGGAAACACCATGGGTTTGACGACATACGAGTCGGTCGAGAACGCGAGCCGCACCCCGCCGACGTCGAATACGGCCGAGTCACCGAGTTCTGCATCGGCAGCGCTTCCGAACGAGGGCAGGAACAGGTGCTCGATGAGCTCGGCGGACATCGCTCCTCCACCGCCGTGCCCCATGACGATGTTCGGCGAATCACGCAGCGGCAGTGGGCAGACCCACGCCGACAAGTCCACTACAGCGGTCTCCTCAGCCGGCATGACCCGCCTCCTGAAGTTCCAGGCGCCGGTACAGGTAGTACGCGGCGCACGCCCCCTCGGACGACACCATCGTGGCACCGAGCGGATTCCGCGGAGTGCATTCCTTCCCGAAGGCACTGCACTCGTGTGGCTTGATCAAACCTTGCAACACTTCTCCGGAACGGCAGACGCTCGACTCGTCGGTATGGATATCGGTCACCGAAAAACGCTCTTCGGCATCAAAATACGCATACTTCGGTGCCAGCTGCCAACCGCTGTCCGGGATCGATCCGATGCCGCGCCACGTCCGGTCCGACACGGCGAACACATCCTCGAGCATCGCTTTCGCTGCGGTGTTGCCCTGCGCGGTGACGGCACGGGCGTAAGCATTTTCGACCTCGTATCGACCCGATTCCAACTGCAGCACCGTCTTTCTGATGCCCTCCAGCAGATCCAGCGGCTCGAATCCGGTGACGACGATCGGGACCTTGTACTTCTCGGCCAGCGCCGGGTACTCCGACGTTCCCATCACACTGCACACATGCCCCGCCGCCAGAAATGCCTGCACGCGGCACTCTGGCGAATCCATGATCGCGGCCATCGCCGGCGGGACCAGAACGTGCGAGACGAGTAGGGAGAAGTTCTCGATACCCAGGCGATTGGCCTGATAGACGGTCATGGCGTTGGCCGGCGCGGTGGTCTCGAATCCGATCCCGAAGAACACCACTTGCCGGCCCGGATTCTCCTTGGCGATAGTCAGTGCATCCAACGGTGAGTACACCACCCGCACGTCACCGCCGGCGCTCTTGATGCGGAACAGATCCGACGAACTCCCCGGAACTCGCAACATGTCCCCGAAGGAGCAGAAAATGACATCGGGTCTTGCCGCGATGTCGAGAGCTTTGTCGATGATCTCGAGCGGGGTGACACAGACCGGGCATCCGGGTCCGTGGATCATCTCGATCTGTTGGGGAAGTAATTGATCGATGCCGTGTCTGATGATCGAATGTGTCTGACCACCACACACTTCCATGATCGCCCATCGCCGTGTGGCCAGCGCACGGATCTGATCCAGCAGTTTGCCGGCCAGTTCCGGATCGGAGAACTCGTCCAGATATTTCATGATTCCGTCTCCTTCGGTTCGATCCCCGCGGCCCGGGCAGCCCTTTCGAACCCGTCACCGAATTCCTCTTCGAGTACGCCGAGGTGCTCGAATTCCGCCAGCGTGCTGCGAGCGGATTCCTCGTCGAGTCGCTGGATGGCAAATCCGACGTGCACCACGACGTACTCGCCGACTTGGGCGCCCGGAATGTACTCGAGGCACACTTCTTTTCGGACGCCACCGAAGTTCACCACCGACATCGTCGTTCCGTCGCGTTCCTCCAGGGACTCGATACGTCCCGGTACGGCTAGGCACATGGCACAACTCCTGACCTCATGACGAACTCCCCACCAGCACTTGGCCGTAGGCGAGACCGCCGTCGTTCGGCGGCAACTCCAGTCCTGTCAACGGCGTGAATCCAGCGTCTGAGAGCAGAGCACACGCCCGAACGAGCAGTAGAGGGTTCTGAAAGACACCTCCGGTGAGTACTACCTCGTCCACTCCCGCCAGTTCCCGGCCACGAATTGCCCACTCGAGCACCAGGTGCGCTACGGATTCGTGGAAACGGGCGCCGATCACTTCGGCGGGCAACTTCTCCCGGAGATCGCGGACAACAGCCCGGATGACCGACCGCGGATCTGCTGTCCACGAATCGTCGTCCGACTGCTTCCAATCGAAGGTGTACCGCGAACCGGCGCTGTCGACTCCCCTCGACACCCCCTCCAACTCGATGGCAGCCTGCGCTTCGTAGTCGACCCTCTGTCGGACCCCGGTCAGCGAGGAGACTGCGTCGAACAACCGCCCCATGCTGGAGGTGTCCACGCACCCGAAACCGGTTTCCATCTGGTGAAGCAGGACCGACTGCTCTCGGGGCGGACAGGCTGCCACGGGCGCGAGGTCGGATTCCCAGTCCAACCCGGCATGCCACAGGTGGGCGAGCGCCATTCGGTACGGCCGTTCCACTCCGGCATCGCCCCCGGGCAGCAGTACGTATCCCAGATGCGCGAGACGGCGATAACCCTTGTACGTCGCCAGCAGTAGTTCCCCTCCCCACACTGCGCCGTCCGCCCCGTAGCCGGTGCCGTCGAACGCTATTCCGAGAACTGGTTCGCTCCCGTCCCGGCCGTTCTCCCCCATCACGGAAGCCACATGTGCGTGGTGATGCCCGACGATGCGCACCGGTCGGTCACCACTACGACTGCGAGCCCACGAGGACGAGCGATACCGCGGATGCTCGTCACAAGCGATCTGGTGCGGCACCACCCCCGTGATCGATTCGAAGTGACTCTCCGACGCAGCAAAACTGTCGATGACAGCGAGGTCGCCCATGTCTCCGATGTGCTGACTCGGCCACACATATCCGTCCTCGGCAAGACAGAAGGTGTTCTTCAGGTCGGCCCCGACCGCCAAGGTAGGCGGTACGTCGAACGGCGCGGTGACGGGCAGCGGAGCATATCCGCGCGAGCGACGAAGCAACTGTCTTCCACTGCCGACTATTCGCATCACCGAGTCGTCACACGGCATCAAGATCGGACGGTTGTGGGTCAATACCCCGTCGGCCAGGTCAGCCAATCGTTCGAGATCGTTGTCGGAGTACAGAATCGGCTCACCGCCGATGTTCGCCGATGTCATGACCAACACCGCCGGGCCCGCAGCTTCTCCGGCCAAACCCAGAAGAAGATGCTGAATCGGGTTGTAGGCCAGCATGATTCCGATATCCGGAATGCCGGGGGCAATCAAGGGGGAAAGCGCGTATCCAGACGCTTTGGCAACCAGCACAATCGGGCGCTCGTGCGAGGACATGGCATCAGCCTCGGCATCCCCGACCACACCCAACTCTCTGGCTTCTGGCACATCGCGCACCATCACCGCCAACGGCTTGCTTGCTCGATGCTTGCGTTCACGCAACTCGTGAACCGCGCGGTCGTCGCGGGCATCACAAGCCAGGTGAAATCCTCCGATTCCCTTGACAGCAAGAATCTTCCCGTCTCGCAGTAGGGATCGGGCTCGTAGCAGTGCACCCTCACCGGTCACGGCGGGCGCGTCCCCTTCCACGAACGATAGCGTTGGACCGCACTGCGGGCAGGCAATCGGTTGCGCATGAAACCGGCGGTCGGAGGGATCCACGTACTCCGCCGCACAGTTCGCGCACAACGGGAATCGCTTCATCGTCGTAGCGGCCCGGTCGTAGGGCAGCGATTCGATGATCGTGAATCGCGGACCGCAGTTGGTGCAGGTGATGAATGGATGATGATATCGCCGATCGCTCGGATCAGTCAGTTCCCGGAGGCAGTCGTCGCAGATCCCGACATCCGCCGGCGCCAAGGTTCGCCCGACCGACCCCGCATCCGTCTCGACTATGCAAAACCCCTCACGACCAACCGGCCGCGAGTCCTCGCGCTCTACCGACTCCACCCGTGCCAGCGGTGGGGGGTGGTTTCGCACCCGAGCGACAAATGCATCGATTGTCTCTCCGTCGCCTTCGACGTCGATCACGACACCGAGAGCAGAATTTCCCACCGAACCCGACAGTCCCAGTTCGGTGGCGGTCGCATGGACGAACGGCCGGAATCCAACCCCCTGGACTACGCCACGAACGATGACACGGCTGGCGATCTTCATGTCCCGACCTCGCCGGTACGAGTATCGGACTCGTCGATCTCACCGTCTTGACCACGGCCCATCAGTTCGAGGCCGGCCCGGGCGCGCTGCGCTCCCTTTTCGTCGACCTTCTCGACTGCAAAGCCCATGTGGATCACCACCCAGTCACCTGCCGTGACGGTGCCTTCGTCGAGCATTCCGATGTTGACCTTGCGCGGTGCACCTTCCACGTCGACGAGGGCGAGTTGACCGCCGTACCCGTCCAGTAGTTCGCGTACCCGTCCCGGAATCCCCAGACACATGACTCACACCTCCGGCCCCAAAGTGGTGGCATCACAATCCACGTCGATGGACCGGACGAGTGCCAGCACCGCCGAAGCGGCTTGCCCTACCGAATCACGCATCTCCGCACTCAATCCGATTCCGTCGCCGATCGATTTCGCATGTGCCCCCACCACGAACGTCCGCGGGAGTGTTCCGCCGAGGGCCTGCAGGCTGGCAAACACCGAACTCGGATGCATCGAGTGCGCGTCGAAACCTCCTTGCGGGCCTTCACTTTCGGGGTCCACTTCGATGATCGCGAGCTTGCCCGGGACTCCGGTCGCCGGTAAGGCATCGATCAGGACCAGGGCGTCCCACGACTCCAACAAGTCGTACGCCAGATGCACGCCCCGAATCCCGTAGTCGACCAGGCGAGCTCCCGATGGGAGATTCTCATGCTGCAGCGCCCGAACAACTTCGGGGCCGAATCCGTCGTCTTCGAGAAAAATGTTTCCGACACCTGCAATCAGCACGCGCACAGCGCTTTACATCTTTCGCATTCGCAGATAGCGCTGGATGTCCGGCATCGACACCACCAGGACGATCGCGGCTGCGATCGCGGTGGCGCCGAGAAGTGCCGTCGACAGCAATCCCATGCTCCTCATGGCGAGTTCTCCTCTCGATAGCTGTGAAGTTCGATACCTGTGAGTACGTCACGCGCTGTCGCGCGGCATCGGCTCTATCTCGTCCGGCGCGAAGTACAGGTAGCGGCCGTACCAGTTGTGCAGATCGGCGGCCGGATCGTCCAACAGTGTCACCCCAACATGAATGTCGCCGTCCACGTCTTCATGAATGGTGGCGACGTGGGCGATCCGGCCGTCGAAGAACAGGTCCTGAGCATCAGCGCGGCGTGAGGGGTGGAGCCGAACCGTACTTCCACCAGAGACACGGACGCCGTTGATCAGAACTGCGTCGGTGCGTGGTTGAACACTGGTGTCGGCTTCCGGGGTCCACCAGTCCACACCGTCAGGCACCTCGGGTATCAGATCAGAACCGGCATTCGAATCTCGCAGCACGCCGTGCAGGCCGGCTAGATCGTCGTCCGTCAATCGCTCACATCGGTCGATGATGTCGGCAGCTCTGGAGTCGGTAGCTCGCGCCCGCGCCTTTTCCTCGTCGGTCATGGCAAGGATTCTCAGGGTGAGAATTTCGTCGATCTCGGTCGAGTCGAAGAGAGATCCCTCGCTCTGCGGCGCAATCTCGGGAAAGTCGTACAGGATGATCGGTGACACCAGAACGGTGGGCGATGTGCCAGGGTAAGTGGGGTTCTCGGTCCCCGCAAGCACCGGATAACAGCGATTTTGCCGCAACTGCTCCGAGTGATCTGCTTCTTCGAACAACGACAGGAACCTCGAGCCTGTGCAGTTCACAATGACGTGAGTCCCCAGCATCGATTGCGCGGTGGCCGTGCCCTTGTCCCGTGCGTCGACGCTCGTGGCGTTCATGATCTCCACCGAAATCACCGTGCGTCCGTCCCCGGCGGAGGCGCTCACCGCCAAGAGGCCATTCACCGGAAGCCGTGTCCGAACGATCCGTCCGACCACCCTGCCCCGAGAGTCCGACAAAGTCTCTCCTTCGACAACTCCGGCCGCACAGAAGGTTTCTTCGACGCCGGCCTCGAGTTCGTCCAGACCCCACGGACCCAACACGATCTCGGACTCGGTGGCTTCGTCCCACGAGATCGACTCCCGCTCGCCGACTACCAACCGATCGACCGGGATCCACGCCCCGCCGGCGCCGAGTCGTTCAACCGTCCGCGACTGGTGGTGCAGAAATCTCACAGTCGCAGAAACTTCGACGCCGTTCCGCTCGAATTCGCCGAGCAGACATTGCGCGGACATCGACGGTTCCTCGCCGACTCCGACCTCGGCGGCGCCGGGCGGTCCGAGAACCCCGAACTGCCAACGGGATTGATTCTTCGCCGAGCCGGCCCGGTAGGGATAGAGAAGATATCCCTCGTACAGGACGGCGTCGGCCACGGCCCGAACGTCGTGATCCATCCCCGTTCGAGTCATCGCGGCACCTGGCTCGCCGTCAGCAACTGCCGCACGGCTGAATCGAGGTCCGTGAGGCCGTGCGCTGCCTTGAACCGCACGAGATCGGCAATCGTCTCATGGTCGAGGCGTACCCAACCAGACGCCGGATAATGCGCAGCCATCAGCTGTTTCCACACGTCGACCGGCAATTCGTAGGCAGCAGATCTGTCCCACGGGATCTGCTGCACGGAGAAACCACGCGGTCCGTCGGTGAATACCGTGCCGCTCAGTAGAACCACGATCGGAATCGTTCCGTCTCCGAGTGCGTGCATGTACTTCGACGCCGTCACCGAGAAGTCGTACGTACACGCCATGGGTAAGGCCGCGACCGTTGTTCCGGTGAATCCTTGAACGACCGTGGAACATTCCATCCACAGGAAGGTGCGCAGCGTACTCGACCAACGCTCCCGCGGACCGAAGAGATCGCGCAGACCTTCGCCTTCGGCGTCGGAGTACGGTCGGCGGTGTGGTTCGATTCGTACCTGCGCGCGCAGAGCCACCGCGCGGACGGTCGTGCCGGTGGATTCCGACATTCTCAATCTCACCGTCAGATTCGGCGTAACCGCGTACGGTTCCACCTCCATGTTGTCGACCGAGAAGTCGAGAACAGTCATGCCGACCTGCTTCGCGCCTCGACGCGCCCGAAGAACTCGTCCACTGCGCGTGCGGCATCCTGGCCACCGTCGAATCCGCGCCACACGGTGCGCAATCGTCCCACCAGTTCGTAACAGGCGTCGATGGGAACAACGAAGCATCTCGGCGATTGTCCTGACGTGGGCACCGACACGATCAACGCCTCGACGTCGGCCCGCATCTGCGAGAGCCCCGGATTCTCCGCGAGCACAGTCTCGAACGAGTCGATAGGCAACTCGGATTCGGTAGCTCCGGCCGGTCCCGGATAGAAGACTATGTACTTGTCGAGGAGTGAGTTGCGGAAGAAGAATGCCAGGCCGACGGGGATTTCCAGAGACTCCCACCGGCCAGGGCCGAGGTCGAAGTCCGGAAACTCGAGGTACCGATCGGGAACCGCTTTGTATCGAAGGTCCGCGTCGACCGGTGCAAAGAGTAGATAGCACGGTCGGCACACGCACATCAGGCTCCGGACCTGTACGTCCACGACGTGCTGGTGTTCGTCGCCTATGCCCGCCGCACACATCTCACACCTCGGTCCGGTCGGAACGACACGCGACGAGGCGATTCGTGTTAGCACCTCTCCCACAGTGACTTTCATGACGGGGCTGCGTTCACGGCTAGGTCACCGGTATCACAGACTCGTCAGCAAGCGCGACCGAGAGCACTCCGTCGCGAATCAGCACCGGCACAGGCGCCAGGTGCTCGGAGCCGGTGCCCACCCGCGCTCCCGCCCCGTACACACTGAAGTGGGCAGAGCACGTCGGACAGGTGAGGACAGCGGCGTCTCGGGCAGGACGGCCCATCATGCGTTCGAGCACAGCCCCCGCCATCGAGTGCTCACACACCGGGCAACGGTCGCGATACGCGTACAGATCGTAACCGGAGCGGCAGACCAACAGATCGGTGCCCGACACGCGGAAGCCCGCGACCTCTCCCACCTCGACTTCGGCGAATTCGGGGACCTCCACCCAGTGCGTACCTCCCCCGTCGGCGTGAACGTGCGAGAAGAGGGACTCGACCGAGATCACACCCGACTTCACCTCGTGCGGATCCGGTGTTTCGACGTCGATTCCGGTGGTCTCGGGTGCCGCCGCCTGCACCGCGTCCTGGACCGCGGTTTCGAGGGTGACCGAGGACGAAGGACAACTGTTGCAGCTCCCGAGAAGCCGTAGTCGCACTACGCCGCCCGCCACCTCGATCAGTTCGACGTCGCCTCCGTGCGAACCGAGGTACGGACGCACGCTGTCGAGCGCAGTGCGGACGCGGGTCTCCACGTCGTGCGGGTGAAGTCCGTGCACCAGTAGCAGGCTGGACACCAGATCGTCGCGAACCATCGCATCCATCGTGGCCGGATCTGCCAGAGCGACGGTGCGTTCGAGTGCTGCGCCGTACAACTGCACGACCTCACGCACCAGTTGCTCGGCGCGATCTCTCGCCACCGGGCCTGCGCCGGCGTTGGCCTGCAACAACGTCTCGATGCGCTCACCTGCTCCGCGCCAGTAGTCGGCCGATTGCTCCATCGATCACTCCCCGGTCACGGACTGCGTCGGAGAGTGCAACTTCTCCAGGGTCTTGCCACCGCCGAGATACATGTGAACACCACACGGCAGGCAGGGATCGAAACTACGCACGGTCCGCATGATGTCGATGCCCTTGAAGTGGTCTCGATCGTTCTCCTCGAAGATCGGCTGACCCTGCACGGCATCCTCGTACGGACCGGGGGTTCCATAGCTGTCGCGCGGGCTCGCATTCCACGGTGTCGGTGGGTACGGGTGATAGTTCGCGATTTTTCCGTCACGAATCACCATGTGATGTGAGAGAACTCCGCGGACGGCTTCGGTGAATCCGCAACCGATACCCTCGTCCGGGACCTCGAACGACTCCCACGTCTTGGTCCGGCCGGCCCGGATCTCGACAAGCGCCTTCTCGGCGAAATGAAGGGCAGCCGCGGCTGCGTATGCCTGGAAATACGTTCGCGCGCGGTTTCTTTCGAGGGTATTGCTGCCATGTTCGGGAATCTTCCACTCGAGCGAGACAGGACCCTTCAGTGCTGTTTTCGGAAGATTGATCTTCACACTGTCTCCGGTCGACTCCAGGTATCCGATGTCGACCAGGCCGGCCAGAGCGGTGCTCCACAGACGAGCCAATGCTCCCCCGCCCGTATCCAGAGCAAGGTTGTCTTTTCCGTCGAACCATCGCGGTGACATGACCCAGCTGTACTTGTCCTCGAGGTTCCGCTTCTGCGGGTGGGGGTTGGTGTGCTGATTCCACGGGTGCCTGCGATCGACCGGGTTACCCAGCGGATCGGTTTTGACGAACATCTCCTGATCACTCCAGTCCTCGTAATACGAGGAGCCCAGCATGATTCGGATACCGAGGTTGATGTCCACCAGATCCGTGGTGACCAACTTTCCGTCGACGACCACACCGGGAGTGACAAACATCTTCCGGCCCCAGTCGGTCATGTCCTTGTAGGAGAAATTGCAGTACTCGGGGTCTTGGAACGATCCCCAACAACCCAGCAGGGTCCGCCGCAGGCCAACCTTTTCGTAACCAGGCAGCGCCTGGTAGAAGAAGTCGAACAGGTCGTCGTGCATCGGCACGACCTTCTTCATGAATTCGACGTACCGCATCAGCCGCGACATGTAGTCCGTCATCAGTTCGATCGTCGCGACGGTGCCGACGCCGCCGGGATAGAGCGTCGACGGGTGAACGTGCCTGCCCTCCATCAAGCAGAACATTTCGCGAGTCGAACGCGAGACTTGCAACGCTTCGCGATAGAACTCACCCGTGAACGGATTGAGAGTCCGCATGATGTCCGCGATCGTGCGATACCCGTGCTGCTCCTCGTGCGGGCAGCGCGTGTTCTCTGCCTGCGCCAGCACACCGGGATTCGTCTCGGAGACCATCTTCTCGCAGTAGTCGACGGCGACAAGATTCTCTTGAAAGATGTTGTGGTCGAACATGTACTCGGCGGCCTCGCCGAGATTGACGATCCACTCGCCCAGATGCGGCGGCTTGACGCCGTACGCCATGTTTTGTGCGTAGCACGAGCACGTGGCGTGATTGTCACCGCAGATGCCGCAGATACGACTGGTGATGAAATGCGCGTCGCGCGGGTCCTTCCCCTTCATGAACAGGGAATACCCACGAAAGATCGACGACGTGCTGTGGCACTCCACCACTTCGCGATTGGCGAAGTCGATCTTGGTGTAGATACCCAGACTGCCGACGATTCGGGTGATGGGGTCCCACGCCATCTCGACAAGACCGTCGCGGTCCGCAGTCGAGGTGGGTTCGGGAACGATGGCCGTCATTGCAGTGCCTCCCAGAGACGTTGCTCACGAACTGATTTGAAGGTATCCGGTCGGTCACCACGTACGCGTCGCACCGGTGAGCAACTTCGACCCGCGCTCACGCCAGTGCGGTTCCTTGTCCAACGTGTGACCGGTGATCCGGCGCAGACTGTGGATCACGGACCCGTACATTCCCACCGCATTGGTGGAGAGTTTGCCGCCAGGTGGTTCATCCATGAACGGCATGAATTTGTCCGGGAATCCCGGCATCGTGCAGCCGATGCAGATCCCGCCGACATTAGGGCACCCGCCGACTCCGTTTATCCAACCGCGTTTGGGGACATTGCATTTCACGACCGGTCCCCAACATCCCAGCTTGACGATGCACTTCGGCGACCCGTACTCCGTCGCGAACTCGCCCTGCTCGTAGTACCCGCCACGGTCACAGCCCTCGTGAACGGTGGCACCGAAAAGCCACTGCGGGCGGAGGGATTCGTCCAAGGGAATCATCGGCGCCTGATCAGTGGCCATGTACAGAAGATAAGTCAGGGTCTCGGAGAGGTTGTCCGGCTGAATGGGACACCCAGGAACGCAGACGATCGGGATGCCCGCCTTCGATTTCCAGGTCCACCCGAGATAGTCCGGCACGCCCATCGCACCGGTCGGATTGCCGGCCATCGCATGTATGCCGCCGTAGGTTGCGCACGTGCCGACCGCAACTACCGCAGTCGCTTTCGGCGCAAGTTTGTCGAGCCATTCGCTCGTGGTGACCGGTTGGCCGGTTTCACGATTGTTCCCGAAACCACACCAGTACCCTTCGTCGTGAAGTTTCTCGTTCGGTATAGATCCTTCGACAACGAGAACAAAGGGTTCCAATTCTCCCCGGTCGGCTTTCCAGAACCATTCCAGGAAATCGTCAGCGCCACCCTGCGGTCCACATTCGAAGTCGATGAGCGGCCAATGAACCGCTACCTGCGGCAGGCCCGGCAACGCACCGAGCGCGATCTCCTCGATACTGGGTTGCGTGGCCGCGGTGAGCGCCACCGAATCACCGTCGCAACTGAGACCGGCATTGATCCACAGCACGTGGATCAGAGTTTCTTCCGCTTTGGCCGCTGCGCTTTCGGGGGTAGCTGCGCTTTCGGAGGCAGGTTCCGCCGTGGTGCCAGCAGTCGATTTTTGTGTGTCCATGTCAGCCGCTTTCACGGGTGCACTTGCGCCTGATTCTCGGCACCGCTACTGCCTGACACGCTATGGCCTCAATTGCTGCGGCACCGAAACGCTGACGCCACCGGAGTCGAACCTCGGCCCACTTGCGTGGCACCCACTCATTTCATTAACTACCCGAGCAGATCAGTTGTCAACGGCCACCGGAGAAATCGCCGAACGACTACCGATCCACTCGTACCACTCGTCCATGCCCTCACCTGTCGTGGCAGACAAAACAACAACGCGCACAGCAGGATTGAGCATTCTTGCCTGCTCGACGCAGGCATCGACGTCGAACTCGACGTATGGGAGCAAGTCGATCTTGTTGATCACCACGAGGTCCGCGACAGCGAAGATGTGTGGGTACTTTTTCGGCTTGTCTGCCCCCTCCGGCGTCGAAATTAGGACAACCTTGCCTTCCTCGCCGAGGTCGAAGAGCGCGGGGCACACCAGGTTTCCGACGTTTTCGATCAGAAGCAGCGATTCTTCAGCGGGATCCAAGGCGCGCAGTGCGCGGTCGATCATCGCGGCATCGAGGTGACATCCGGCCCCGGTATTCACCTGCACCACCGACGCGCCGGTCTCTCGGATCCGCTCGGCGTCGAGCCGGGTTTCCTGGTCACCTTCGATCACGGCTATCGGTCGCTGACATCCGAGCTCCCGGATAGTTCGCGCCAGCAACGTTGTCTTCCCCGCGCCGGGGGAACTCATGATGTTGAGCGCCGTGATTCGGCGGCTCCGCATCCACTGACGATTGTGAACAGCAATGCCGTCGTTCTTGGCGAGCACCTGTTGCTCGAGAATCACGGTGTGGTCGGGGTGGCCGTGCTCATGGTCATGCTCGTGACCGTGCCCGTGACCGTCGTGTTCCTGCTCGTGTTCTCCGTCTGCGACTACCGACACCCGAGGTCCTGTGGTGTCCCCGCACCCACACGTCGCGCACATGCTCAGCTCACTTCCATCGACAGGATCCGTAACTCTCGGCCGGCAAGCACCTCGACATCAGCACTGCCGCATTCACACAGCAAGAACATGTCGGGCGGCGAGAACATCACGCCGCAGCTTTTGCATCGCGCGCTGGTTGCAATCTCATCGATGTGCAAGCTGGCACCTTCGGCGTGAGTACCCGCGGTGACGACGTCGAAGCAGAACAGCAGAGAGTGTGGAACCACCGCGCAGAGTTGCCCTACTTCAAGCCGCACGCTCGATACTCGTCGCTCGCCGGCACGCTCACACACGGCTTCGACCACACTCTGCGCAATGGACAGCTCGTGCACGGTGAAACCCACGATTCGTGATCCGGAAACCTCCCTTCCACGATAAGCACCAACGGTCGTTGTGCGTAACCCGTACACGAAAACAGGCTGCGATCCGCAACTAATTGCGGATCGCAGCCTGTGACAGCGTTATTCGTGTGACGAACGCCGGCGAGAAGGATTACGGGTTCGGAACCGGCACCTTCGTCGTCGTGGTCGTCGACGTCACTGTCGTAGTCGGGGGCGCCGTCGTTGCATCCGTTCCCGCTACCGGTGTGGTCGGAACTGTCGACGTCGGCGTCACTGCCGCCGAACCCGTCGGAGTGGCAACCGCTCCCGATGTGACCGACGCCGATCCTGCCGCAGGCACCTGTGACGTGGTTGCGGGCGCTCCAGCAGATCCCGTGGAGCCAGTGGTCCCGGCCGGTGCCTGACCGGTTCCGGTGCCTTCAGCCACCGCGGCGTCGCCCTCAGCATTGCCGTCAGCCATGTAGGCATCGACAGCAGCACTGATCTGTTCCGGGGTCGGCTTCGCAGTTGTGTCGACGGGCTTTCCTTCCTTCGCCTGCTGGGCGAGGTAGGTGAGCCAGGCCGCTGCGTACTCAGCTGAAGTCAACGGCTTGCCGTTGGCCGCATCCGCATCTCGCCAGTAATCGAAGTGGTGTCCGACGTCTGGAGCGAGTGTCTGCTGGTAGGGGTCGCTCAAGATCACGGGAATCGTGTTCTGGTTGGTAGCAATCAGACCGACAATCTCCTTGAAAAGCTTCTGCGGCAGATATGCCAGCGGAGACACCTTGTCGGTGGACACCGTCTCGCCCTCGGCTACCGGCGCGGGCGCGGGTGTTTTTCCGGGCTTGTACTCCGGATCAGAGACCTTGAGCATCACCTGAAGGAATGTCTCGTCACTCTGCATCCAGTTGGGATTGGACGAAATGTCTGCGAACGCCTCGAAGACGATCTGGCCGAACACCACCGCGACGTCCTGGCCGGTGGCCGGGTTCAGACCCTGTGATTCGAGTTGGTCGATATTCAACTGCCGACCGACATTTGCCGCCAAGATCAACAGAGAGATGTTGCTGGGAGCCGAGCAGGTGAAGTCACCGTCCGAGCAGAAGGACGCGACCTTGCCGTTCAGCTTGCCGAAACCTCCGGCAGTGCCGGGGAGGACACCTTCGCCGGGTGTCGCGGAGGTGCCGCTCTGGTACTTCGTATCGAAGTTGTCCGGGTTCGTGAACGGATTCTTGGCACCGAGGAACGTACCGTCGCCGGCTTCGCGGCCTGCATCCGCCAGCATGACCACGCCGACAACCTTGTCCGGGTCGACACCGAACTCGTTGTTCTCCTGCGTACCGATGTCCATCGCCACACGACGCACCACATCGGCGCCCTCGCTGTAACCGACGATCGAGAACTGAGTCTTCGGGCATTCCTTGGCGATGGCACTCATCACGGACTGCGTATTTGCAGCACCGGCAGCGACGGCGTCCTCGTAGGACGCCATGTTGGCCGGATATGCGATGTACACCGCTGCGTACGAGCCGGGCTTGTTCGCGTTGACCGAGCCTGCCGGGTTGATCACCTGGTCGACGCGTTCACTCTTGTAGTCACCGGACAGGGCGGCCGGCAGCGGCTTCCCGTCGGCTCCCAGCAACATCTTCACAGTCGAAGCATCCGGCGTGTCGTGTCGACCGGCAACCGCGATGCTCACCATGTCATGGCACTCGGTGACCGACGACGTCAGTTGCGTCTCGATCGTGCGTGACTCCGGAGAGTCCACTGCGACCGCAACCGCGACCAGTGCGGCCACGCCGAGCGCTGCGGGCGCTACTGCACCCGCCAGTATTCGATGTCGCGAAAAGAACCCACGAACCGGCATATCTTCTCCCCAATCAACTTTTGGAAAACGTACGACCGACCCCCGGGGCGTCACGCAACGTCATTCGAGTAGTCGTCCAGTACGAGAGGAGCGTTACAACGGGTAACGATTTTCCGCGGCGACTCGGGAGGGAATCGGGGGCGCAAACGCCTCATTTCCGCTGCATAACACCGACGTGCACCTACTCCGCGTCGAAGATAATGACCTGTCGGATTGCTTTTCCATCGGCCAGTTCGTCCATGCCGGAATTGATGTCGTCCAACTCGATTCGCGAGGAAATGAGCTTCTCGACCGGTAGCTTCCCGTCCCGCCACAATTGCGCGTAGATCGGGATGTCGCGGGCGGGGACGGCGGATCCGAGGTAGCTGCCGATGATGGTCCGCGCTTCGGCCACCAGCCCGAGCGGCGAGATCGACGAGCGCGCGTCAGGCGCAGGCAACCCGACCGTGACGGTCGTGCCGCCAGCTGCCGTCGCAGCCACGGCTGTCTCGAACGCCCGAGCATTTCCCGCAGCTTCGACGACGATGTCTGCGCGAACGCCACTCTCGGACAGGCCGGACGGTGTGAAGACCTCGGTCGCGCCCAGTTCCAGTGCCTGAGCCAGCTTGGACTCCAGTGCGTCGACGCCGATGACGTTCTCGACCCCGAGTGCCCTCGCCGTCAGGATTGCGGCCATCCCGACGCCACCCAAGCCGACCACCATCACGGTGTCTGCCGGGCGAGGCTTCGCCGCGTTGAGGAGCGCTCCCCCACCGGTCAACACCGCGCAACCGAGTACGGCTGCAATTTCGGCCGGGATGTCGTCGTCGACGGGAACAACCGACTTGGCGTTGACCACAGCATGCGTCGCGAAACCCGAAACACCGAGATGATGTTTGACGTTCTCGCCGGAGCGCCGCAGTCGTTGCGCGCCACCGAGCAAACTGCCGTCGTTGTTGGCAGCGCTACCCACCGTGCAAGGCATCCGGCCGTCAGTGGCGCATCCCGCACATTCACCGCACCGTGGAAGAAAAGTCATCACGACGCGGGTGCCCACCGACAACGAATCAACTCCGTCGCCGAGTTCGATGATTCGACCTGCCGCCTCATGGCCCAACAACATCGGCACGGGTCGTACCCGATTCCCGTCGACCACGGAGAGGTCGGAGTGACAAAGCCCGGCAGCTTCGATCTTGACCAGGATCTCACCCGGGCCCGGGGATTCGAGGTCGAGTTCCGAAATCGAAATCGGAGTCGACTCTGCGAAGGGACGCTTCCGGCCGATCTCTTCGAGCACTGCACCACGGATCTTCAACTGCACACCCCGATTTCGATAGTTCGAACTACTTGCCCACGATCCCGCGTACCGACGCGGGGAGGTCACGAACCCGCTTGTACGGACCCACGACGGCGGCTGCAAACGGCCTCGTCAAGAGCACCTGCGCCACCTCGAGCACCTCTTCGGAGGTGACTGCGTCGATGGTCGCGAGCGTCTGCGCAACACTGCGATGGTTGCCGTAGTTCAGTTCACTGCGACCGATACGGTTCATGCGTGAGCCTGAATCTTCCAGTGCCAGAACCAATCCGCCGCGCAGCGATCCCTTGGCGCGGGCGATCTCGGCATCGGTGATTCCGTCCGTCGCCACGTTCGCGAGTACCTCGCGGATCACCGTGGCAACCTCCCCGAGGTTCTCCGGCTGGCAACCTGCATACACGGAGAACGCTCCGGTGTCCGCGAAGGTGTCGACGCCCGAATAGACGGAGTACGCAAGCCCGCGCTTCTCCCGAATCTCTTGGAACAGACGAGAACTCAGCCCACCGCCCACTGCGGCGTTGAGCACCGACAGCGCCCAGCGATGGCCCTCGTGCCGGCCGAACGCGCGTACCCCGAGCGCAAGGTGGACCTGCTCGCTGTCGCGGTGGGTCAAGCTCAGTTCAGGCATCGTTCGCAACCGCAGAGTGCCTTCGCGCCGCGGCGCCGGCTTGACCCCGCGCTCGAGATGTCCGGCAAATGCACGGCGAGCGAGCGTCACAACCTGCTTGTGGTCGACGTTTCCCGCTACGGCCAGCACCATCCGCTGCGGTGTGTAACGCCGAACATGGAAGGAATGCAACTGATTGCGCGACATCGACTCGATCGATTCGACGCTACCGATGATCGGACGGCCGACAGGATGATCGCCGAACAACGCGGTCAGGAACGCGTCGCCGAGCAAGTCTTCCGGATCGTCGTCACGCATCGCGATCTCTTCGAGCACTACTTGCCGCTCGACGTCGACGTCCGCGGTTCTGCAACGCCCTCGCAGCACGACGTCGGCGACAAGGTCAACCGCCATCGGAAGGTCGTCGTCGATCACGTGCGCGTAGAAACAGGTGTGTTCCTTCGACGTGAATGCATTGAGTTCGCCGCCCACACCATCCATGACCTGCGCGATGTCCAACGCCGTCCGTGACGGCGTCGACTTGAACAGCAGGTGCTCGAGAAAATGCGCGGCACCGGCCACACTCGGCTGCTCGTCGCGCGAGCCGACTCCGACCCACACACCGACGGAGGCGGAACGCACACCGGGAATGAACTCGGTGACGACGCGCAGGCCGCCGGGAAGGACCGTGCGCTGTACTCCGGATTCGGGAGTCGCATCGATCGGCGATTTCAGCACAGCGCTGCGGCTGCGCGTGGTGTTGGGAGTGGTCTTTGCCATGAAAAGGTTCAGCAGTCCTCGGTGCAAGTGGTCAATCAGGTATCTACAGGCTCTGTGTCTACAGACAGTACAGATGCGGCCCCGCACGGAAATCCGCGCGGGGCCGCATCAGAGTACGAAGTGAGATCTACTCGGAAGCAGCCTCGTCGGCGGCCGGAGCGGCAGCCTCGTCGTTGCCCTCTTCGACCGGGATCAGCGAGATCTTGCCACGTGCATCGATGTCGGCGATCTCGACGCGGATCTTGGATCCGACGTTGACCACGTCTTCGACCTTGGCAACGCGCTTACCGCTGCCCAGCTTCGAGATGTGCACCAGTCCGTCGCGTCCCGGCAGGAGCGAAACGAAGGCACCGAAGGCGGTGGTCTTGACGACCGTGCCCAGGAACCGCTCGCCGACCTTGGGGAGCTGCGGGTTGGCAATGGCGTTGATCATGTCGATCGCGGCCTGTGCAGACGGTCCATCGGTGGCGCCGACGAACACGGTGCCGTCGTCTTCGATGGAGATGTTGGCACCGGTCTGCTCGGTGATGGAGTTGATCATCTTGCCCTTGGGGCCGATGACCTCACCGATCTTGTCGACGGGGACCTTGATGGCCGTCACGCGGGGAGCGAACGGGCTCATCTCGTCCGGGGTGTCGATGGCTTCCGCCATGACCTCGAGGATCGTGGTCCGTGCGTCCTTCGCCTGCGAGAGTGCACCGGCGAGGACCTGCGACGGGATGCCGTCGAGCTTCGTGTCCAGCTGCAGGGCCGTGACGAAGTCCTTGGTACCTGCGACCTTGAAGTCCATGTCGCCGAAGGCGTCCTCGGCGCCGAGGATGTCGGTCAGCGCGACGTAGCGGGTTTCGCCGTCGACCTGGTCGGAAACCAGACCCATGGCGATACCGGCAACCGGAGCGCGAAGCGGCACACCGGCGTTGAGCAGTGCGAGCGTGGACGCGCACACCGAGCCCATCGAGGTGGAACCGTTGGAGCTCAGCGCCTCGGAGACCTGGCGAATCGCGTAAGGGAACTCTTCGACGCTGGGCAGAACCGGCATGAGAGCGCGCTCGGCGAGTGCACCGTGACCGATTTCGCGACGCTTCGGCGAACCGACGCGGCCCGTCTCACCGGTGGAGTACGGCGGGAAGTTGTAATGATGCATGTAGCGCTTGGTGGTCTCGGGACCGAGCGAGTCGACCTGCTGAGCCATCTTCACCATGTCGAGAGTGGTGACACCCAGGATCTGGGTCTCGCCACGCTCGAACAGTGCGGAGCCGTGTGCGCGCGGGATGATCGCGACCTCGGCGGACAGCGAACGGATGTCCGTGACGCCGCGGCCGTCGATGCGGAACTGATCGCGCAGGATGCGCTGGCGAACCAGCTTCTTGGTGAGCGAGCGGAACGCTGCTCCCAGTTCCTTCTCGCGGCCTTCGAAGTTGGGTGCAACCTGCTCGAGAACCTCGACCTTGACCTCGTCGGTCTTGTCGTCGCGTTCCTGCTTGCCGGCGATTGTCAGTGCGGCATTGAGCTTTTCGGACGCAGCAGCCTCGACGGCAGCAAAAACGTCGTCCTGGTACGCCGGGAAGACCGGGTAGTCACCCGTGGGCTTTGCAGCCTTGGATGCAAGTGCTGCCTGTGCAGCGCACAGGCGTGCGATGAACGGCTTGGCGGCCTCGAGGCCCTCGGCGACAATGGCCTCGGTCGGTGCCTGAGCGCCGTCGGCGATCTTCGCGATGACGTTGTCGGTGGCCTCGGCCTCGACCATCATGATCGCGACGTCGGCGTTGTCACCGCTACCGGAAACGACGCGGCCGGCGACGACCATGTCGAAGACGGCGTTCTCGAGCTGATCGACCGTCGGGAATGCAACCCACTGGCCGGTCTTGTTCTCGTCCGAGACGATGAGTGCAACGCGCACGCCACCGACGGGTCCGGAGAACGGCAGGCCCGCGATCTGCGTCGACGCGGAAGCGGCGTTGATGGCCACGACGTCGTACAGATCCTGCGGGTTGAGGCTCATGACCGTGACGACGACCTGGATCTCGTTACGGAGACCGTCGACGAAGGACGGGCGCAGCGGCCGGTCGATGAGGCGGCAAGTCAGGATCGCGTCGGTGGAGGGGCGTCCCTCACGACGGAAGAACGAACCGGGGATGCGGCCCGCTGCGTACATACGCTCTTCGACGTCCACCGTCAGGGGGAAGAAGTCGAAGTGCTCCTTGGGGTGCTTGCTGGCGCTCGTGGCGGACAGCAGCATGGTCTCGTCGTCCAGGTAAGCAACGACGGCGCCGGCGGCCTGCTGAGCAAGGCGTCCGGTCTCGAAACGGATGGTGCGGGTACCGAAGGACCCGTTGTCGATCACGGCGGTGGATTCGAACACGCCTTCGTCGACCTCTACTACGGAATTCTCTGTCATTCTTTTCTCTTCACTTCCCTCTCGTCTTCGCCGTACCCGCGCGGGCGCTTCCACCCTCCTGGTGGAAACTGCGCACCGAGGGACGTCCCCCTCTTGAATTGCAGACGCTCCTTGCGATGCGAGCGATTTCTGCTTCGGGACGTCACGACGTTCGGGCGGCCGTCGATCGAAGTCCGCCGGAGCTTTCGGGCACTTGCCCGTTCCGGAGAACCACTACCGACAACCGACACCACGTTCTCTGGTGCATACGGTGTGCTGGCTGCGCACTGCACAACTGCGCATAAACAACTGCGCATAAACAACTGCGCATAGACAACTGTGCATAGCGCCGACAGCGGAAACTGCCTTGCGGCAGCTAACGCCGAAAGCCAGCGAAGCCCAGTATATGCGTGGCTTCGCCGGCTGACGGAGTGTTCGGCAAACCGAAGCATGCCGTGTTGCTTTCGATCAGCGTCGTGAGAAAAATCTAGCGACGCAGGCCGAGACGCTCGATGAGCGTGCGGTAGCGAGCGACGTCGGTCTTTGCCACGTACTTCAGCAGACGACGACGGCGACCGACCATCAAGAGCAGTCCACGACGCGAGTGGTGGTCATGCTTGTGGGTCTTGAGGTGCTCGGTGAGATCGGTGATGCGCTTGGTGAGCATTGCCACCTGAGCTTCAGGCGATCCCGTGTCGGTCTCGTGCAAGCCGTACTCGCCGAGAACGGCCTTCTTTTCTTCCGTGGTCAATGCCACTTGCATTCACTCCTGTGATGACGTTTGCGTGAAAGGAACTAGATCGGGCGCGGCCACCGCAAACCGCAGCACGCACCGAGAGAAGATCCTACCAGCAGCAATGAGGCGCTCTCGCCCACCTGGAGCGAATGTGGCGGCCGCCACTGACACAGGAGGAACTCAACCGACGCTACGTTCTGCATCCTCACTCAGAATCCGGCGTGCGCGTTCGACATCTCGGTTCATCGCCGTGATGAGCGACTCGATCGAGTCGAACTTCTCCATACCGCGAATCCGCGAAACCAGGTCGACCGCGACGTGTTGTCCGTACAGGTCTGCTTCGGTGTCGAGAACGTATGCCTCGACGGTTCGGGTCCGGCCGGAGAAGGTCGGATTGGTACCCACAGATACCGCGGCTTGGTATCGGCGACCGGGAACGACGGTTCCGAGTTCCTCGCCGGCACCGAGCACCGTGAACCACGCCGCGTACACGCCGTCGGCCGGAATCGCCGAAAACATCGGCGGTGCAACGTTGGCCGTCGGGAACCCCAACTCGCGTCCACGCTTGTCACCGTGGACGACCACACCTTCGACACGATGTGGACGGCCCAGAGCTTCGGTAGCCGCTTCCATGTCGCCTGCGTCGACGCACGAGCGGATGTAGGTCGACGAGAACGTCACCGCATGCTCGGCGAGCAGCTGGACGCCGTCGACGGCAAAGCCGAAGCGAGCGCCCATTTCACGAAGAAGATCGACATTGCCGAGCGCCTTCTTGCCGAAGGTGAAGTTGTCCCCCACCACGACCTCGGCGACATGTAGACGTTCGACGAGAATCTCGTGGACGTAGCGCTCCGGCGTCAGCTTCATGAAATCAGCGGTGAACGGCATCACGCAGAACACGTCGATGCCCAGATCCTGAGCCAATTCCGCACGCCGTTGCAGCGTCGTCAACTGGGCTGGATGACTACCCGGCCGCACAACCTCCATGGGATGCGGGTCGAACGTCATCAACACGCTCGGAACACCACGTTTGCGGGCAGCGGTAACCGCTCTCGCTATCAATTGGGCATGCCCACGATGCACACCGTCGAACACACCGATAGTGAGCACACAACGACCCCAATCGGCCGGAACTTCGTCGAGACCACGCCATCTCAGCACGATTGGCAGCCTACGGGTCCACCGGCGGCGGGTCACGTTCGGACCCGCCCAGCGAATCACCGCTGTGCTGCCGCTCACGTACGGAAGTTCCGGATTTCGTAGCCTAAGCTAAGCGTTGTGGCAGCTCACAAGACCGGAACCTCGGAAGCATCATCGACGTCGGACGGCGACAGCACTTCGGCGCACGACGCGGCAATCGACACGCTCGCACTCTCGTCGGTGGCCCAGGACTACCTCAAGGTCATCTGGACTATCCAGGAATGGTCCCACGAGCGGGTTTCCACCAAGCTCCTGTCCGAGAAAATGAGCGTCTCGGCCTCGACGGTCTCCGAGGCGATCCGCAAACTCTCGGACCAGGGCCTGGTCGATCACGCCCGCTACGGATCCATCGCCCTGACCGACAGCGGCCGCGCCGCCGCCGTCTCCATGGTCCGGCGCCACCGGTTGATCGAGACCTATCTGGTTCAGGAACTCGGATACGGCTGGGACGAAGTCCACGACGAGGCCGAAGTCCTCGAACACGCCGTTTCCGATCTGATGATCTCGCGGATGGACGCCAAACTGGGCTTCCCCGAACGTGACCCGCACGGTGATCCCATTCCCGCCACCGACGGTTCGGTGCCGACTCCCCCGGCCCGCCAGCTCAGCGACTTCGCCAACGGTGAGCGGGGCCGCGTTGCCCGGATCTCCGATTCCGATCCCGAAATGCTCCGGTACTTCGATTCCGTCGGCGTCAGTCTCGATGTCGAGATCACCGTCGAGGAGCGCCGCGATTTCGCCGGGACAGTGTCCGTTCGACTCGGCGACAGCCCCAACACCATCGACTTGGGAAGTCCAGTCGCTCAAGCAATTTGGCTCGTCTAGCCGAGGTAGTCAAAGCGGCAGTCGGTATCGGCGTTCCACGGGCCGGACGCCGTCGGTCCGGGTCCAGTCGGCGAGCCTCTCGTCGAC
This sequence comes from Rhodococcus sp. 27YEA6, assembly GCF_044908235.1. Taxonomy (NCBI): domain Bacteria; kingdom Bacillati; phylum Actinomycetota; class Actinomycetes; order Mycobacteriales; family Nocardiaceae; genus Rhodococcus; species Rhodococcus sp. 27YEA6. The sequence goes on from NZ_JBIYCY010000002.1 coordinate 153,125, forward strand.
GTACACCCACCCTCGACGCTCGTACAGTGCGATCGCCGGCAGAGCGTCGTCGACGACGTCGAGCACCAGTTCCAACCGACTCTCGGCTGCGAAATCCGTCACGGCGTCGAGTAGCGCATCGCTGAGGCCGTTTCCACGTGAGCCAGGATGAACGAACAATCGCGACACGGCTATCGATCCCGCGGTTGTGGGCGCACCTGCGACCTCGCTGTCGACGGCCACATGACCGACAACACGACCGTCGCTCTCACCGACCCACGCCTTCACCACCGTGGGCGAACTGAGCCAGCGGTGCGGGTTCTGCGGCCACGTGTTCGGATATCCGTCGCACTCGTGGACCTGTGCCAGCGCATCGACGCAACCGTCGAGGTCGCCGTCGACACGCTCGCGGACGATCACCCGCGAAGCGTCGCCGGTCGCACGACCATCACCGAACTGGCGCGTCGACCCTTCTCCTGCAGAAGCGCAATCGTGTGACCGGTGGGATCGATCGCCGCACAGATCCCTTTCATCCCGATCGGCTCGAGCCAGCGCCCTTGGCTGATCGCCTCGGCTTCCTCCGCCGTGATCTGCCGATGCGGAAAGGCTGTCTGCGCGGCCTGATCGATGTCGAGGCTCACACCCGGCTGCTGCGCCAGATCTTCGAGCGTGCGCGCATGTTCGAGAGTGAACGGCCCGACGCGGGTGCGGCGCAATGCCGTCAAATGACCGCCGACGCCCAACTCACGACCGAGGTCGCGGGCAAGCGAGCGGATGTACGTACCGGACGAGCACTCCACGTCGACGTCCAGATCGACGAAGCCACCCGGGACATCTCGCCGAGCCAGAACTTCGAAAGTCGACACCGTTACCGGGCGCGGCGCCAGCTCGACGGTTTCTCCCGCACGCACCAGAGCATGTGCGCGCTGACCGTCGACCTTGATAGCGCTCACGCTTGCCGGGATCTGCTTGATGTCCCCGGTCAGCGTCGCCACGATCGCCGCGATCTCCGCGTCCGTCACCTGCGAAGCGTCTGCGGAAGTCAGGACCTCCCCCTCGGCATCGTCCGTGTCCGTCGCTGCCCCGAGGCGAATGGTCGCCGAGTACGCCTTGGTTGTCAGCGCCAGGAGTCCGAGCAACTTGGTCGCACGCTCGACGCCGAGAACGAGAACACCGGTCGCCATGGGATCCAGCGTCCCGGCGTGTCCCACCTTCCGGGTGTTCAACAACTTGCGGCACCGAGCGACCACGTCGTGGCTGGTGATACCCGCCTCTTTGTCGACAATCAGAATTCCGGCGCCGACAAGACCGGAGGAAGGCTTTTCACGAGCTGACACGTGTGCCGATTCTGCCAGTCGCGCTCACTGCACCGAAATTGCCGTCAGGATGAGCCCGTCCGACACCAACCACCTGCCGTCGAAAGAGGTGAGCGGCGGACCGGACGTCGCCTCGCCGGGGACCAGCAGACGCGAGTTGAAAGTGCCGGACGTTTCCGACTCCGCCTCGAACGTGATGTGGGCGTCCTCGAAACCCAACCAGCGCCCGGTGAGCGGAAACCACGCCTTGTACGTGGCTTCCTTCGCGCAGAAGAGCACTCGATCCCAGTGCACCGGACCGCCGGTTTCCTGAGTGTCCAACCACGTTCGTTCCGCCTCGATGCTGACCGCGGGCAATACCCCGTCCGGCAGCGGGCCGTGCGGTTCGGCGTCGATACCGAGTGAGCGGACCTGCATGGAGTACGCCAGGACAGCGCCGCGGTAGCCGTCGCAATGGGCGAGGCTCCCGACCACTCCCTGCGGCCAGAGCGGCGCACCACGCTCACCGCGCATGACAGCGGCAGACGGAACACCGAGCTTGCCCATCGCCTGACGCGCAAGGTGCCGGGTGGTCACGAACTCACGACGACGCTTCTCGACCGCGCGGCCGATCAACGCCTCCTCACTGGGGTGCGGAACCAGACCGGGCGGATCCACGAAGGCCTCGGCCGTCGCAACTCCACCGGGAAGAATCTGTTCGATCACGTAGCGATACCTCTCAGCGTCCGGCGCGCATGCGCTCGACTTCGGCTTCCTGCTCCGGCGTGACCTTGAAGTGGCCACCCCACTTGTTGAGCGTTCCCGGCGGGTACTCCGGAACGGGAAGAATCTGACGCAACAACTTCTCCGGCAGTCCACGCCGACGCCACTCGCGCGGGTATCCGAGTGAGACTTCCTCGAAGCGGACGCCGTCGTAGTACGTGGTTCGAGGGATGTGCAGGTGCCCGTACACCGAGCACACCGCGTTGTACTTCACGTGCCAGTCGGCGGTAGCGGTGGTTCCGCACCACAGTGCGAACTCCGGATACATGAGCACGTCCGTCGGCTGCCGGACCATCGGGAAATGGTTCACGAGAACGGTTCTTGTGTCTTCGGGAAGCGCATCCAACCGCGCCTGGGTGTACTCGATCCTCGCCCGGCACCATGCGTCGCGCGTCGCATACGGCTGCGGTGAGAGTAGGAACTCGTCGGTGGCGACGACGTTCTTGTCACGCGCGATCTCGAGCCCGTGTTCCTTGTCTCGCGCACCTTCCGGCAGGAAGGAGTAGTCGTAGAGAAGAAACATCGGGACGACCGTGACCGGTCCCTCGTCTCCCTCCCACACCGGGAACGGGTCCTCGGGTGTGATGACGTCGAGTTCGCGGCACATGTTGACCAGGTACTCGTAGCGCGGCGCTCCGTGAATCTGAACCGGATCCTTGGCGGTCGTCCACAGTTCGTGGTTGCCCGGAATCCAGATGACCTTTGCGAATCGGCTGCGAAGGAGCTTCAACGCCCACCGAATGTCGTCAGTTTTCTCGGAAACATCTCCGGCGAGAATGAGCCAGTCGTCAGGCGAATCCGGAAACAGTTCCTCCGTCATCGGCTTGTTGCCGTTGTGACCGACATGAATGTCGCTCACCGCCATCAGCTTTGCTGCCACGATCCCTCTGCTTCCTCAGTTGAACTTCCGCGCTTCGCCGTCGCCGGACCTGTCACGGCCCACTTGCCGGAAAACGCTCGCCACGACACCGCGACCATCCGAAGTACTACGAACACGGTAAGCCCTGCCCAAATTCCGGCGAGCCCCCAGTCGTAGGCGAGAGAGAGCCAGATCGCGGGCAGAAACCCGAGAACTGCGCACAGCATGGTCGCGTTGCGCAGAAACACCACGTCCCCGGCGCCGAGTAGAACACCGTCGAGTGCGAAGACGATTCCCGCCACCGGCATGATCGCGACGAAGAACCACCATGCGATCGACATCTGACCGAGCACCTCGACGTCGGACGTGAAGATTCCGGGGATCACGGAGTGGCCGGCGGCGAAGAAGATCGCGAGCACCACGGCAAATACCGTCGACCAAGCGGTGATCCGCCAGGTCATCTTTTTCGCCGCGGCTGCGAATCCACCGCCTAGCGCCGCTCCGATCAGCGTCTGAGCTGCGATCGCCAAGGAATCGAGAAGGAGCGAAACCAGGTTCCACAGTTGGAGGACAACTTGGTGGGCACCGACTACAGCCGCACCGAACCTCGACGCCACTGCAGCCGCGGAAACGAAACACGCTTGGAATGCGAGGCTGCGCAGAATCAGGTCACGGCCCATCAGCATCTGCGCCCGCATGATCGCAAAATGTGGTCGAGCCGAAACCGGTTCACGAAAGAGCGCCCAGGCGAACAGCACACCCGAAACACTCTGGCCCACCAGATTCGCAACAGCTGATCCTTCGAGTTCCAGACGCGGAGCACCGAGCAAGCCGTGCACCAGAATCGGACACAACACCGCCGAAATACCCAGGCCGACAAGGACGAACCGCAGCGGTCGCACCGTGTTCTGAACCCCGCGCATCCAGCCGTTGCCGGCCAGGGCCACCAGGATGAGCGGAACACCCAACACCGCTATCCGGAGCCAACTTTCCGCAGCCGCGGCGATGTCGGGAGTCCCGGCCACCGCCGAAGTCAGCGGGCCGGCGATCACCTGCACGATCACGACCAAGGCCAAGCCGATCGCGGCCGCCAGCCAGGTCGCCTGAACACCCTCGCCCACCGCATCACGCTCGCGGCCCGCCCCGTGAAGCCGTGCGGCCCGCGCCGTGGTGCCGTACGACAAGAAGGTCAGCTGCGTACTCACCAACGACAGGATCAGACCACCGACTGCCAACCCGGCCAGCGGGAGTGCCCCGAGTCGGCCGACCACGGCGATGTCGAACAACAGATAGAGGGGTTCGGCTGCCAGCACCCCGAGTGCCGGAAACGCCAGGGAAAAGATTCGTCGCCCAGTGACGTCGAAATCAGCTGCCGAAGATCCCGCCGAGGTGGCGTCAGATTCGCTCAATGCCGCGGATTCAGCCGAGTGCCGCGACGAGCGCGGCAACAATCTCGTCGCTGGAACTGGTCGACGTGTATCCGGCCGACAGCCGATGTCCGCCGCCACCAAGACTTTCAGCGACCGCCGACACGTCGATCGCCGACTTTGCACGCAACGAGATCGACCAGCTTCCGGAAACCGACTCTTTAAGTACTGCGGCAACTTCGGCTTCCGAAGTGGTTCGCACGATATCGACGACGCTCTCGATCTCCTCGGAGCGAAGATCGCCGATGTCACTGCGTCGGATGACCGCGTACACCAGCCCACGGCCGTCCGCGGCTTCCGGGACCAGCACCGCGGACCCGAGTACGGCGCCCAGCATCGGCAACCACCCGAACGGATGGGTGTCGAGCAGCTTTCGCGCAATCGCGTCGCCGTCGATGCCGGTCGCCAGCAAACGCGCGGCGAGCACGTGCGGAAGCGGACCTCCCCACCGGAAGGAGCCGGTGTCGGTGACCAGTCCGGCATAGAGACAGTGCGCGATATCGCGATCGATCGCGACTCCCCACGCATCGAAGAATCGTGCGATGAGTGCCGTCGTCGAGGCCGCGGTTTCGTCGACGACGTTGATGCTTCCGAATTCGGAATTGGAGCGATGGTGATCAAGGACGATCGTGCGATTCGCGCCGGCGAGTCGACTCGACAACTCACCGAGACGGCCCTCGCTGCCGACATCCACCGTCACCAGTACATCGACACTTTCCCGAACATCAGTGGGCGCCACGAGCAAGTGGAGACCGGGGAAATCGCGCATCGACTCGGGCAGCGCCGACGGCCGACTGAACGCGACCTGCACCGAAATGCCCCGACGCTCGAGAACGAGACCGAGCGCAAGTCCGCTGCCGATCGTGTCCGCATCCGGCTGCACATGGCAGAGAATTGTCACCGTGTGTGCCGATTCGAGAACCTCGGCCACCTGAGCGAACTTCGCCTCGCAGGGGTCGACGTCCGAAAGTGCGGTGATCGTCATTCTCGGTGCGCGTCAGTCGGCTTCACGAACATCTGGCGACGCCTCGTCTTCGTCCGAAGCCACTCGCGGCTCCTTGTACGGATCTGCATCTCCGGCCGGCTGTGCATTCTCACGCGCCTTGGCGACCTCGTCGTCGGCGGCCTTGGCACGGGCCAGCAGTTCTTCCATATGACGCGCGGTGTCGGGAACGGTATCGGCGACAAACGTCAGAGTCGGTGTGAAGCGAACTCCGGTTCCGGCACCGACCTTCGAGCGCAGAACACCCTTGGCCTTCTCGAGACCTGCGGCGGCGGCTTCCACATCGGGTGCGGAATCGACCTTCTCGCCCATGACTGTGTAGTACACCGTCGCGTCGTGCAGATCGTTGGTGACCTTGGTGTCCGTGATGGTCACGAATGCGAGTCGCGGATCCTTGATCTCGTGATCGATCGCCGTCGCGACGATGGTTCCAATACGCTTTGCCAACTTGCGTGCCCGGGCTGGATCTACCATGACTGTCAGTCTCCTCTACCTGGCCACTCGAATCGAGGTGACTCGATCGATCAAAGTTCTGGTTAACAAGAATTATTACCGACAACAGTCTCGTCCATCGGCTACCCGGCAACCAAATCACCATCCACCCGCGCCTGCCGAACCCACAGCACAGACCGATCGCCCTTTTGTTGGTAACGTCCGGTCGATGACGCGATCAAGAATCACCGCATCGATAATTTCCGGAGGACTCGTTGCGACTGCACTACTTTGCTCGCCGGCAATCGCGTCGGCCGACCACAGCGAGTTCACACCGCTTCCATTGACATATTCGTTGGGAAGGAACAACACCCTTCCTTGTAGCGGACAACTCACGGGCTACGTCCAAACGCCGCACGACCGTCCAGGCATTGCAGTCGTTTCAGTCTCCTGGACTTCCTTTTTCGACAGCCCGTGTTCGATCACCGCCTACGTCAATTATTCGAACCGCGACACTCGCACCGGTGGAACGAGAGCAATCGACTTGACGCACATCTCTGACGGATCCGGTTCGCTGCGGGGTGAATCGAGCCGCCAGATATCCATTGAGGTCGGGGCGGGCAACGCGGGCCTCAATCTGACCAGCGAATCGCTCACATCAACCTTGATCGATCCGGGCGCGTCTACCGTGCGGTTCGTAGTTGCATGAAGTAGTGCGCCGCCTACGGGGAAGTCCTCGCCAAGGGCGCCACGCGAATCACGCGCTTCCTCACCGGAGCCGAATCCCTTGCCGACGAACTCGATTCGTTACGGCGTCTGGAAGAGTGGCTAAAGCGACACCGCCCGATGACGCTCAGTCTTCCGGGCCGAAAATTCGCCTTCGCACAGCCAGCAACTGAATCTCCGGACGCTCAGCGACCGCTCGCTCACAATGATCGAGAACATCGTGCAGGTGATCGACGGACGAACTGACCACACCGACGCCCACGAGCGCACGACGCAGGCGTCCCTGCTCCCCCGCCTCCGCTGCACTCACACCGAATCGACGGAGTTCCGTCAGGATCGGCGACAGCATCGAACGCTTTTCCTTGAGTGAGTGGACATCGCCGAAAAGGATGTCGAACTCCAGTGCCCCTACAAACATTTTCCCCCTAGACAGAGCCGAATGGACTCTCTCGGACTTGTATGTTCAAGTCCGAGAGAGTCCATGTCAGCTAGTACTCACGTGCGTCCGCCCCAACGCCCGTGTCGACATAATCAGTCGCGCGGCTTCTCGCGAAGCTCGTAGCACTCGAGAACGTCACCGATCTTGATATCGGAATAGGTGACGGTCAAACCACATTCATAGCCTTCGCGAACCTCGGTAGCGTCTTCCTTCTCCCGCTTGAGCGAGGAGATGGTAACCGTCTCGGCGATGACCTTGCTGTCGCGGATGAGACGTGCCTTGGCGTTGCGACGGATGCTGCCCGACGTGACCAAGCAACCGGCAATGTTGCCGATCTTGGACGAACGGAACATGGCGCGGATCTCTGCCTTGCCCAGCTCGACCTCTTCGTACACCGGCTTGAGCAGACCCTTGAGTGCCTTCTCGACCTCGTCGATGGCCTGGTAGATCACCGAGTAGTAGCGAATGTCGACGCCCTCGCGGTTCGCCAGCTCCGTTGCCTTGCCTTCGGCGCGGACGTTGAAGCCGATGATGATCGCATTGGACGCAGCAGCCAGGTTGACGTTGGTCTCCGTGATGCCACCGACACCGCGGTCGATGACGCGCAACTGCACCTCGTCGTCGATCGGAATTCCGAGGAGAGCCTCTTCGAGGGCCTCCACGGTTCCCGAGTTGTCACCCTTGAGGATCAAGTTCAGCTGTGAATGTTCCTTCAGAGCTGCATCGAGATCGTCGAGGCTGATGCGCTTACGACTCTTCGCTGCAAGCGCGTTGCGCTTACGTGCGTTGCGACGGTCCGCGATCTGACGAGCGATACGGTCCTCGTCGACCACGAGCAGGTTGTCGCCTGCACCGGGGACCGACGTGAAGCCGATGACCTGGACCGGACGTGAAGGCAGTGCCTCGTGGACGTCCTGACCGTGCTCGTCCACCATGCGGCGGACGCGGCCGTAAGCATCACCGGCAACGATCGAGTCGCCGACCCGCAGCGTTCCGCGCTGAATGAGCACGGTAGCGACGGGGCCGCGGCCACGGTCGAGGTGCGCCTCGATGGCAACACCCTGAGCGTCCATGTCCGGGTTGGCGCGCAGATCCAGGGAAGCGTCGGCCGTCAACAGCACTGCTTCGAGCAGTGCGTCGATGTTGAGACCCTGCTTCGCCGAGATGTCGACGAACATGGTGTCTCCGCCGTATTCCTCGGCCACCAGTCCGTACTCGGTGAGCTGCTGCCGGATCTTGTCCGGGTTCGCGCCTTCCTTGTCGATCTTGTTCACCGCGACCACGATCGGCACGTCGGCCGCCTGGGCGTGGTTGATCGCTTCCACCGTCTGCGGCATGACGCCGTCGTCGGCTGCGACAACAAGGATCGCGAGGTCGGTGGCCTTGGCACCACGAGCACGCATGGCCGTGAAGGCCTCGTGACCCGGGGTGTCGATGAACGTCACGAGACGCTCGTTGCCCTCGAGCTCGGTCAGCACCTGGTAGGCACCGATGTGCTGCGTGATGCCGCCGGCTTCGCCCTCACGGACATTCGCCTTACGGATCACGTCGAGCAGACGGGTCTTACCGTGGTCGACGTGGCCCATGACGGTGACCACAGGCGGACGGGACTCGAGGTCCTCTTCTCCGCCGGCGTCCTCGCCGTAGGTGAGGTCGAAGCTGTCGAGCAGCTCGCGATCCTCGTCCTCCGGGCTGACGACCTGCACGACGTAGTTCATTTCGCCGCCGAGCAGCTCCAGCGTCTCGTCGTTGACCGACTGAGTTGCCGTGACCATCTCACCGAGGTTGAACAACGCCTGCACGAGTGCTGCGGGGTTCGCGTCGATCTTGTCCGCGAAGTCCGACAGAGATGCGCCGCGAGCAAGACGGATGGTCTCGCCGTTGCCGCGTGGCAGCCTGACGCCGCCGACTGCGGGAGCCTGCATGCTTTCGTACTCGGCGCGCTTCGCCCGCTTCGACTTACGTCCACGGCGAACTGCTCCGCCGGGACGACCGAATGCACCTGCCGCTGCGCCGCGCTGACCGGGACGGCCACCGCCGCCGGGACGACCGCGGAATCCACCGGCCGGAGCTGCTCCACCGGGAGCACCTGCACCGGCACCGGCGCCGGGAGCGCCGCCACCGCGGTATCCACCGCCGCCGCCACCCGGGCGACCACCGGGAGCGCCACCGGGACGACCCGGACGTCCGCCGCCACCGGGCGCGGGACGAGCGGAACGAGCAGGCATTGCACCCGGGTTCGGGCGAGGAGGCATGGAGCCGGGGCTGGGACGGGGTCCGCCCTGACCTGCAGGCGGACGGGGTCCACCCTGGCCGGGAGCCGGACGGGGACCGCCCTGACCGGGAGCCGGACGAGGTCCACCCTGACCGGGAGCCGGACGGGGACCGCCCTGACCCGGAGCCGGACGAGAACCGCCCTGACCTGCGCCCGGACGCGGTGCGCCGGGAGCCGGACGAGGTGCCGGACGCTCGGCGGGTGCCGAGGAGTACGGGTTGTTACCGACGCGAGGTGCCTTCGGTCCCGGACGCGGTCCGCCGGGCTTTGCGCCGGTGGACGGTGCGGCCGGAGCCGCGGGGGCTGCCGGTGCCGACGCTGCGGGAGCAGCCGGAGCCGGACGTGCCGGCTGTGCTGGTTTCGGAGCGTTGAACGTCGGGGTGGGGACCGGCGCTGACGGTGCTGCCGGAGCAGCGGCTGCGGGAGCCGCGGGGGCTGCCGGGGCCGGAGCTGCGGGAGCAGCCGGTGCGGGTGCGGCCGGCTTGGGGCCGGGACGCGGTGCGCCAGGCTTTGCAGCCGACGGCGACGGTGCGCCGGGCTTTGCCGCGGGGCGAGCCGCCGGAGCGGCTGCGCCGGTCTCGGACTTGGTTTCTGCTCCGCCTGCCGACGGGAATGACTCCCGCAGACGACGGGCGACGGGCGCCTCCACTGTGGATGACGCAGACTTCACGAACTCGCCTTGCTCCTTGAGCGTTGCGAGTAGTTCCTTGCTGGTGACACCGAGTTCTTTAGCCAACTCGTGCACGCGGGCCTTGCCTGCCACTGCTCTCCTCACTGATGAGGTCGAGCAGGAGGCATCCCACAGATGTGGGTCCCGCACGACCTCGGGTTATCGCCGATGGACGTTCATCGTTGGTGCTTCACGGTGTGCTCATGAGTGCTTGTGCCTGTTCTTCTCGAGAGGTACTGCTTTTGTGTGAACTGCGTCGACCAGCTGGTCGACAGCGGACGTGTCCAGATTTCCGGACACTCGCAGTGCTCTGCTGAATGCTCGGCGCCGCTCTGCCAGGCTCAGACAACTCGGATCCAGGTGCAGCCATGCACCTCGACCGGGGAGTCTTCGCGATACGTCGGGGACGAGCGGGGAACCCTCCGGCCCCTGCTCACCAACCACGACCCTCAACAGATCGACAGCCGACCCTTGTTCCCTGCATCCCACACACGTTCTGACCGGCGAACCGGGTTTCACGCGCGCAGAATCCGAGGACTCACGTCGAACCATTGTCCACTCTACCGCCGAACCGTCTCGATCACTGCATTCCACCGTTATCCGTTGGACGTGGCGGGCCGGTCGGACGCGTCGCCAACGGGTGCCGCATCGCTACGAATGTCGATACGCCAACCCGTCAACCGCGCAGCCAGGCGGGCATTTTGACCCTCTTTTCCGATGGCCAACGAAAGCTGGAAATCGGGCACGATGACACGGGCCGCACGAGCCTCGCGATCGACGACAGTGACGGAGACCACTTTCGACGGGGAAAGTGCGTTGCCCACAAACGTCGCGGGATCTTCGTCGAAGTCGATGATGTCGATCTTCTCCCCCGCGAGTTCGCTCATGACGTTGCGGACGCGCTGACCCATCGGGCCGATGCATGCACCCTTTGCGTTGAGCCCCTGCACACGTGAGGCAACGGCGATCTTGGAACGATGCCCCGCTTCGCGCGCGACGTTGATGATCTCGACGCTGCCGTCCGCAATCTCTGGAACCTCGAGTGCGAACAACTTGCGAACCAGGTTCGGGTGGGTCCGCGAGAGGGTGATCTGTGGGCCGCGGGCTCCGCGAGCAACCCCGACGACGTAGCACTTGATGCGCTCACCGTGCTCGTAGTTCTCGCCGGGAACCTGTTCTGCAGGCGGCAACAATCCTTCGGCGCCATTGGATTCGCTGCCGATTCGGACGACGACCATTCCGCGGGAATTCGCACGCGTGTCACGCTGAATGACACCGCCGACGATTTCACCCTCGTGGGTCGAGAACTCACCGAAACTGCGCTCGTGCTCGGCGTCGCGCAGACGCTGCAGGATGACCTGGCGTGCGGTGGTGGCCGCGATGCGTCCGAATCCCTCGGGAGTGTCGTCCCACTCCTCACCGATCATGTTGCCGTCGGCATCGGTGTCGTGCGCCATCACTCGCACCGAACCGGTCTTGATGTTGACATCGATCCGAGCGTTCTGCTTGTGCCCCTCGGTGTGGCGGTACGCCGTCAGCAGCGCGGTCTGGATCGTGGCGATCACAGTTTCGATCGAGACACCTTTTTCGGCTTCGATCGCTCGCAACGCTGCAATGTCGATATTCACTTGTCGAACCCTTCTTCGTTTCCTACGTCTTCTAATTCTGCTTCGTCGTCTTCGACACTGTCCACGCCCGAGTCCTCGGTGAGGTCAACCGCATCGGAGGGAACTGCGCGCCCCTCCGGGATGCCGCCCGCGAGTTCCAACTCCGCCTCACTGGGCTTCGAGAACTCCACCTGAACTACAGCCTTCTGAACGTCGCCCAGTGCAATCTCGCGCACGGTCAGTCCGCCACGGCCACCGATGACAACTGCCACGGAATCGCCGTTCAACGTTCCGATACGGCCCACCACGGTCTCGCCGGCCAGATCGATTCGCGCTTTACGTCCGCGAGCCCGACGCCAGTGACGATCGAGCGTCAGTGGGCGATCGATTCCCGGAGAGGTCACCTCGAGGGTGTACGGCGTTTCACCGATTTCCTCGAGGGTGTCGAAAAGTTCCGAAACGAGTCTGCTGATCTCCGCGGCGGCATCGAGCTCGATCCCGGCATCGCTGTCGACCATGATGCGCACCGCGCTGTGCTTGCCCGCACTGGTCACGACAACGTCTTCGACGTCGTAACCCTGGGCGTGCACGAGTTCGGAGATCAGCTCGATCACCCTCTCCCTGGATGGCACCGGCATCTCGCGAACTCCTCATTTCAGTTGTCGTCGATTGTCCGACTTGTGTCGACTGTCGACGTGGGCGGCTGCGAGCATGAAAAGACACCAGGTGCCACATGCTGCAAGCATCCAAGAGTACCGCTCATTGCGCGTCTCCGTGACCAGAGTGCCCGACGCACGTCACACTTGAACACGTCACGCGGATTCGAACGATCGGCCGACCACCTGGCACGATGGACTGGTGCTGACGCCCATGACTACTACCCCACTCTCCCGGCGGAGTGCGCTCAAGATGACGGGAACCGCAGCAGCGTTGGGCGCTGCGGCCTTCTCGTTGTCCGCCTGCACCGACAACGGCACAGCGGAGGCGGCTGCAGAAGTCGACCAGCTGACGGCCCAAGCCGATCGAGCCCGCTCCGACGCGGCAGCCGCAACCGCCGCCATCGCTCTCGCGCCGGACAAGTCGGCATCACTGACCACGATCAGCGCCGAACGCACAGCGCATGCACTCGAACTCGACGCCGAGATTGCGCGAGCAGCGGGCAGCGGCGCCTCTGCGACCACAGCGCCCCCGTCGACCTCGGTCGCAAACGCTCCTACGGGCGTCGAAACCTTGAGTACCTCGCTGGCCGATTCGGCGCGCAGTGCCGCGGATCTCGCTCGGACGATGTCCGGCTATCGCGCGGGCCTGCTCGGTTCGATCAGCGCGTCGTGCTCGACTCAGGTTGCGGTGTTGCTTCCGTGATCACTTCGCACACCCGTCGATCCGAGAGTTCTGCCTTGCTGACCGCAATCGAATCAGAGAATGCCGCGATCTTCGCTTACGGAGTGGTTGCCGCGTTTTCGAATCCTGCCCGTGTCAACGAGGTTGCCACGCACACAGCAGCGCACCGCGCACGACGTGATGCGCTGGTTGCCCTGTCGACCGACGCGGGCGTGACCCCGCCGACAGCCGCGGCAGCCTACGAAGTCCCGTTTCCGGTGACGGACGCCGTTTCCGCGGCACAGCTGGCAGCACAGATCGAATCCGACACCGCCGTGACCTACCGGGCATTCGTCGAACAGGTCGATACCGACCAACTCCGCACGTTCGGAATCGACGGCCTGACCGATGCGGCAATCCGCGGCGCCGGATGGCGGTCCGCGCTGGGAACCGCTCCGGCCACCTCAGCGTTCCCGGGGGACCCGACTTCGTAACTGCTGTGCGCCTTTATTAACCGCCGGCGGTTAATAAAGGCGCACAGCAGTGCTCAGCTTTTGCGATGCGAGGGCACGAACCACGCCGCGACCACGGCCACCAACACGAAGCAACCGCCGACGCGCAGTGCAGGTGTCAGCGCATCTCCGTACCCGAGTGGCGTGAGGGCACCGCCGGCGGCAAGGAAGACTGCAGTGAGAACCGCGATTCCCAGTGCAACACCGATCTCACGAAGCGTCGAGTTGGTCGAACTGGCCGTTCCGTGATCAGGCTCGTCCATGTCGACGAGTACCGCCGTCGAGCTCGGCGCGAAGGTCAGGCCCATGCCGATGCCCGCCATCAGTAGAGCCGGAACCAGCGACCCGTACGTCACGTCGGGACCGATCAACGCTGCCAACCAGAACAATGCTCCGGCCTGGAGCAACAGACCGGTCAGCAGAAGCGAACGGAGCCCGACCTTCGGCGCCAGAAAACCGGCGAGAGGCGCGAAGATCATCGGCGCTGCCGTCCACGGAAGCGTCCGCAGGCCTGCTTGGAACGGGCTGTAGCCCATCACGATCTGGAGGTACTGCGAGAGCAGGAACACCGCCCCGAAGATTCCGATCGAGAAGGTCAAGCCGATGACGTTCGCCATCGAGAAGCTGCGTGAGCGGAACAGACGTAGGGGCATGACCGGATGCGAGGTCTTCATCTCGCGAAAAACGAACAGTGCCAACGCGACTGCGGAACCGACCAACGACGCAACTACTCCAAGCGATCCCCAGCCGTCGTCGTTGCCGTGAACGATCCCCCACACCGCCAGGAACACACCGAGTCCGGCGAGTGCGACACCGGGAAGGTCGAGAGGTTGTGTGCGACCGGTCGATTCACGCAACGCATACAACGCGAGAGGAACAGCGACGATCGCAACCGGCACGTTGATCCAGAAGATCCCCTGCCACGAGAACCCGTCGACTACCGCTCCACCGACCACGGGACCCATCGCGATCCCCAGGCCGGAGACGCCACCCCACACGCCGATTGCCATGGCACGCTTGGCTTCCGGTACCGCTGCCACGAGGAGAGTGAGTGAGAGCGGCATGATCGCGGCAGCGCCGGCGCCCTGAAAGGCTCGGGCCGCGATGAGCAGGCTTGGTGTCGTCGACAACGCCGAAGCAATCGACGCCGCCGTGAACAGCCCGATCCCGAATACGAACATCTTGCGGCGCCCCCACCGATCGCCGAGCGTCGTCGCCGAAAGCATCAGCGTCGCAAAGCAGAGCGTGTACGCATTCATGAACCACTGAAGTTGCCCGACGGACGCATTCAGCTCCTTCTCGATCACCGGCAGCGCGCTCGTCATCACGAGGTTGTCGAGGGTGGCCATGAACATGGGCAGAGAGGCAGCAACCATCGCTATCGCGATCGGAACCTTACGTCCTCCACTGCTTTCCGACCCGGATGCGGCGTCCGATCCGGACTTCGTCAAAACGGTCATCGTGATTCCTCGAGTGAAGGTGCCTTAAGGCATCGAATGATTACTTAGGTCGAAACTAAGCTATCCGGTGATAACGTGTCAACATGTCGATCGGTGCAGCTGAACCACGTACCCGCAGGATGAGCGCACCGGAACGTCGCGCGTTGGTCCTTGCCGCGGCAACGCGAGCATTCGCAAAGGGTGGATACTCGGGGACCAGTACGGACGCCGTCGCCAAGGAAGCCGGTGTCTCGCAGCCCTACGTCGTGCGCATGTTCGGAACCAAGGCAGATTTGTTCCACGCAGTGTTCACGCGCGCGCTCGACGAAATCGTCCGCACCTTCAACGACAAATTGGATACGGTCACGATCGATCCGAGCAATCCGCAGTTCTGGGCCGAACTCGGATCCGCCTACGGCGAGCTGGTTCTCGACCGAGATCTACTGCTTGTCATGTTGCACGGCTTCGCCACCAGCACCGATGATGTCGCCGCCGTCTCCCGGAACGCCATGTCCGGCATCTACACCTTGCTGCGCGAGCGCACCGGTTGCACACCCGAGCAAGCGCGTTTGTTCATCGCGAACGGGATGCTGATCAACAATCTGCTCGCAATGATGGCGCCCGAACACGCCGAAGAAGATCCAGCCCTCGGCGAGCTCTGGGGCAGCGTCTTCAGCGACTCGACTGCGATCACGCTCACCGGCGACGAATCCTCGAGCGAAACCGACACCGATTCCTGACCGGTCACTGGGAAAAACTACACACATGTGACTGAGGACACCCTACAGTCGATCCGACATGTCTCCGGGAAACCCAGACGAAAAGGACCGACGTTGGATCTCGCACAACGCCTCGACGCGCTCGAACAGATCGAGGAAATCAAGAAGCTCAAGCACGGCTACTGGCGAGCATGTGATGCCAAGGATCCAGTTGGGTTCCGCAACAGCTTCATCCGTTCCGGAGCGTCGATCGACTACGGCCGCCTCGGCGCCTTCGACGACGCGGGGCCGATGGCGGACATCTTCGAGAAGATCGCTCTTCGCAAGGTCGACGGCCGGTACGCGGTCCTCGACATGCATCACGGATCGCATCCCGACATCACACTGACCTCGGAGACGTCGGCGGTGGGGCGATGGGCTCTGCAGTTCCGCCAGATCGACACCGTCGGGCGCACCGAGAAGTTGATGACCGGCGAATACGACGACAAGTACGTGATCGAGGACGGTATGTGGAAAATGAGTCAATGCCATTTCACGGAGACGTGGTCGATCACCACTCCCCTTTCCCCGGACGCTGACATCGCCGAGGGTTCGTTGGGTGGGCCGCGATGACGACGAACGGAAAAGTTGCGCTCGTAACCGGTGCCAGCCGGAGCGTCGGCAAGGGCATTGCCCTCGCGCTGGGAAGCGACGGATGGACGGTGTACGTGACGGCCCGAGGAACCGTCGGCGACGACGGCCCACTCGATCGCACCGCAGCCGAGATCACCGAGCGCGGTGGTCACGGCATTGCCGTGCAGTGCGATCACGCCGACGATCAACAGATCGTCGACCTGTTTGCACGCATCGCCGAGGAACAGTCAGGCCGCCTCGATCTTCTGGTCAACAACGTCTGGGCAAACCCGGCGGGTTATGCAGGCTTCGCCGATCCGTTCTGGAAGAGGCCGATCGACGATTGGGATTCGCTGATCGGAATCGGACTGCGCGCCCACTACGTTGCTTCGGTGGAAGCGGCGAAGTTGATGGTTCCCCGGGGCAGTGGAGTGATCGGCAACATCTCGTCGTTCGGCACCCGCGGGTACCTGCACTCTGTGCTGTACGGGATGTCGAAGGCAGGTTTGGACAAGATGGCCGCGGACATGGCTGTCGAATTGAAGGGGACCGGCGTCACCGCACTTTCCTTCTGGCTCGGGTTGATCCGCAACGAGCGGATGGAGGCGAGTGGGATCGAGAGCTTCGAAGGCTTCTCACTGGCCGAGGCCGAAACCCCGGAATTCGTCGGCCAAGTCATCACTGCATTGGCCAACGATCCAGAAGTGAACGCGCGCAGCGGTCACACACTGATCACCGCCGAGACGGCCGTCGAGTACGGAATCACCGACGCCAACGGGAAACAACCGGCGTCACACCGCAGTGCCTTCGGTGGCGGCCCGCTTTTCTGATTCATCAGTAGCAGTGGTCGCGTCGCGTGCCGGCACAGCACGCGGCGCTGCCACTCGCGCCTTCAGGGCAAGCCAGGCACACCCGATGACGACGACACCGCCGGCCACGATCGAGGGTGACAACGTCTCACCGAGTATCAGCGCCGACCAGGCAATGCTGAGCACCGGTTGAACCAACTGTGTTTGGCTCACAGTGGAAATGGGACCGATCGCCAGACCCCGGTACCAAGGAAAGAACCCGAGAAACATACTCACGCATCCCAGGTAGGCAAACGAAAGCCACGAATTCACATCGGCAGAGACCGGAGCCTGGGCCATGGACGCCACCGTCAACGCAATCGTGACCGGCAGTCCGAGAATCAATGCCCAGGCAATCGTCTGCCACGACCCGATCTCGCGGGCCAGCAACGCACCTTCCGAATATGCCAGCGCTGCACACACCACCGCGGCGAACAGAAGAAGATCAGCGAGATGAAACGAGCCGAGTCCGCCGTTTGCAATCGCCACGAACCCTACGACCGATACCGCGCCGGCGGCGCTTGCCCACCAGAATCCCTTACTGGGACGCTCTTTTCCTCGGACGACCGCAAATACCGCGGTCGCAGCGGGAAGTAGCCCGATCACGACTGCCGCGTGACTCGCCGGCGATGTCTGCAACGCAAACGTGGTGAACAGTGAAAACCCCAGTACCGCACCAACAGTCACGAGTGCGATGCGCAACCACTGCCGAAGCGTCGGAAGCGTCGCGCGAGTAACCGACAGCATCACAATCGCAAGGGCCCCGGCAACGACGGCGCGGCCCGCACCGACGAACAGGGGGTCGAGATCCGCGACGGCGACCCTCGTGAGCGGAACGGTGAACGAGAACGCCAGCACACCGAGCAAGCCCCACCACAAACCGGATCGAGACGATGGCATCGGTAGCGGTTCCTGCGGCGCGACGATAGCGCTACTCTTCATTCTCATGTTTTACGATAGCAGTAGCACGCCAACCAGCGAAACTGGTATTTCAGGTGCGCACCCGTGTGCAGGAGATAGAAATTGCTCCGAGCAGTCCGACGAGCGCGAAAGCGTAGAAGCCCCACGGCACGGCGTAACCCGCACCCAGGAGGACTCCGCCCAGGATCGGGCCACAGATCGCACCGACCCGGCCGACACCTGCCGACCATCCGAGCGCGGTCGCGCGAATCTGAGGTGGGTGATTGGCGCTCGTGAAGGCGTAGACCAGTACCTGCGCACCGAACACGAAGCATCCGGCGAGGAAGACCATCACGTAGATTCCGAACGACACCTTCACACTCAGAAGCGCCAGGAACAGTGCAGCTCCGGCGAACCACACGATGGCTGCAGTCCGCGGGCCGATCTTGTTCGCGACGCCCCCGGCGATCAACAGCCCGACGACGGCGCCGGCATTGAGGATCAGAAGGAACGTCAACGACGCCCCGAGGTTGTAACCGGCCTCACGCATGATCGTCGGAAGCCACATGTTCAATCCGTAGACGAGCAGCAAGCCCATGAAACTGGTGATCCAGATGGCGATGCTGTTGCGCAAGAACTTCGAAGAGAACAGTGCGCGAACGGGATTGGCGGCTTCGGCGCGCTCAACTTCGGACGTGGGCGCAATCTCGAGTTCGACTCCGTAACGGGCAGCGATTTCCTCGGCTTCGGCACGCTTTCCGTGAGCGAGAAGGTACGACGGGGATTCCGGCAGATACCGCAACATGAGTGGAATCAGGGCGACGGCAGGAAGTGCGCCCACAACGAACATCGCTCGCCAACCGAAAGGTTCGATCACGACGAGCGCCAGCGCGGCGGTGGCAACGGCGCCGACGTGGTAGCCGGTCATCAGCATGGTCGACGCAGATCCACCGCCTTGTTTCTTCGAGAATTCGTTGACCAGAGCCAATGCCGTCGGTAGGGCGCCACCCAGCCCCACACCGGCAAGGAAGCGCAGCAGCCCGAAGATGAACGGATTGGGCGCAATTGCGCACAACAGAGTCAGAATCGAGAATGCGGCAACGGCGTACAGCAGCGCGCGGCGTCGACCGATGACGTCAGTGAGAGTGCCGATGACGAGGGCGCCGATGGTCATGCCGATGAGCCCGAAGGTCGAGATCATCGTAATCGTGCCGGTACTCAAACCCCACGCGTCGTAGTCGAGAAGCGAAGGAATGACCGCGCCGAGTACGACCAGGTCGAATCCGTCCAGAAGCACAGCGATCCAACACAACGGTGCTACCCACATTGCGGCACGCGCCCCAGGCGAACCGGTGATTGAACTCGACTGCGTATGTGCGGTCATCGGATCCTCGACATTCACTGCTTGTGGGCGTTCGCGACCGGTTGGGATCCAGTAGTTCGGATCGAAACGTGTTCGCATTGCGAACGACTGTTCATAATGAGCACATCGATTGTGTACGGAGTCACAACGCCATGTCAAACGTCGCGGTAATCTCGAGGAATGGCACTCTCCGAAAATGAGCGTGAACAGTTCCTGGCCGAACCCCACATCGGGGCGCTGTCCGTGGCGGACGGCACCGAGCGCGGTCCGTTGACCGTCCCGATCTGGTACCTGTACTCACCCGGTGGCAAACCATGGATCCTCACGGGCAAGGATTCGCGAAAGGCACGACTCATCGAGTCGGCCGGGCATTTCTCGTTGATGGCCGAAAGGCTCGATCCGACAATCCGTTACGTCAGCGTCAGCGGATCCGTCGACAAGATCGTTCCGGGCACCGACGAGATGCTGGTCGAAGTCTCGCGGCGTTACCTGGCCCCGGACAAGGTCGACGGGTATCTCGAATTCGCGCGATCGCAGTTGGGCGAACAGGTAGCGATCTACATGAATCCGCAGCACTGGCTGTCTGCCGATCTCGGGGCGATCTGACAATTCTCAGAAAAGCGAAGGCTCGGCGCGCCGGAGTGGCGCGCCGAGCCTGACCTGCATGTGGAGGGCTCTATGTCAGCTCTCGGTGAAGAAACGCACCCGATTGAGTCGATGACCGCTCGCCTCGAAGCCGAACAATGCGATGGCCGGTTCCCCGCACACGATGACGCTCGCCGTCACGGTGCGACCGGCAACCAGCATCTTGCTCTTCGTCACGCCGGTGAGCAGAGCGTTGACATCAGCGTTGGACAACTGCGTCCCCGCCGGAAGCTCGACGGGTACCGGCGGCGTTCGGCCGACAGCGGCCGCATCGAGGAACCGCGACGCTGCCTTCTTGCCTTTGTCTCCGACGCCGAAGATGCCGCGCGAGAACCCGAGCGCCCCGCCGATCCCCTGGTTCGAGAGCAACTGCGGCGTCAACTTCGCGGCCGCCTTCACCCCCGCCACACCAGCAGTCGCGAGCTGGCTCAACATCGTCGCCAATTCCCAATGCGCGTAGAGGGTTCCGATCCGCAAGGAATCGGGCTCCCCCACCAAGTCGTAGCGCAAGTGCATCGGAACGTCGAGAACGACTCCGGTCGACATCTCGGTAGCGAGGCTCAGATCGCGCCACACCGTCCGGCCGCACACGATGTCGCGCTCAACATGGAAGGTGATCGAATTGGGGGCGATGAACGTGTCGTAGAAACTCTCGATCGCCGCCTGACCGTTGTGCGGACGTGAACCTACAGGGTCGTTGACCTGTCCGTCGCCGGCAAACAGGGCCACCCAGGTCGAGCGGTCATGCGCGCCGACGGCTTTCGGGGATCCCTCCACGACGGCCATCAACTGCTCGCGCGTCACCGGCGCGGTCATGCGCGCATCTCGTATGCACCGTCGTACGCCTTGACCTGCTGCCACACCCGGTCGAAGCGTTCACTGTCGACAACAGGCTTTCGCACCGCGGCCAGGGCCCACTTCTGCTGCTCGGGTGTCGACGACGGCTTTCCGTGCAGTGCGATCGCGTATCCCGAGAAGTCACGAATCTGGAAGTCGAAGATCTGATCGACAACGTCGGCGTCGAGCCCGCTGATCTCGGCCTGTTCGAGAATCAGATGACCGTAGACGACGAGAGAGAACAGGTGCCCGACGTTGAGCATGAAATCGAGATCCTTCTGCTGCTGCGCGTCCGGCGCTGCAGCAGTGAGCAATTCGGTGAGCGCGATCGCCTGCTCGTAAAAACGGGCGACGTTCGGAATCGAAGAGTGCTTCTCGTAGACGGGCTTCCACTCGTGGAACTGGATCTTCGCAGCGCCGCGGGTAGGCCCCTGGTTCCAGAAGAACTCGTCGTCGGCGGCGTCGTCGCGCGTGACGATCTCCGGGAACTGCGCCGAGTTGAACAGATAGTTCGGCAAGAACTTGAGAATCAGGCCGACGTTGACGTGGACGGTGCCCTCGAGCTTGGGCAGCGTGCCGATCATCTGCGCTGCTTCGCGGAAGTACGTGGACTTCTCGTATCCCTTGGCTGCGATCACATCGTGCAGCAACCCGACCACCTTCTCACCTTCGGAGGTGACCTTGGCCTTGGTCATGGGATTGAACAGCAGGTAGCGACGGTCCTCGAGGCTGGCGCTGCGGAAGTAGTCGACCGCCCGCGCACTGAACTGCTTCATCGCGATCAGACGTGAGTACGCGTCGACGAAGGCGGCGCGAACGTGGGCGAAGTCCGTGACGGGATTGCCGTACAGAATTCGATTCTGCGCGTGAGTGATTGCCTCGAAGAACGCATGCTCGGTGATGCCGATGGAGCCGGTGCAGAGGTTGAACTTTCCGACGTTGACCGTGTTGAGCGCGGCCTCGAATGCGGCGACGCCGGTGTGCAGAATGTCTTCCTCGCGCACCGGGTAATCGTCGAGGCGGAAATTGCTGACATACATCTGCCCGCGCAGGACGTTGTCCACGAGCTGATAGTTCGGATGTGCACTGTCGGCGACGAAGAACACGTAGCCTTCGGGGCCCTCGACGTCGGTACGACGCCCGAACACAGACACCATTCCGGCTACGTTGCCGTTTCCGATGTAGTACTTCTCGCCGCTCGCGAGGAAGGCGACGTCGCCGTCGGTGGGAGTGAGGAGCATGTCGGTGGAGTACACGTCGGCGCCGTGGTCGCGCTCGGACAGCCCGAACGCCATGACACCACCGTCGGCAAGTTCCTGCGCTGCACGCTTCTTCGCAGCGTCGTTGTCACTCATCCAGATCGGTCCGAGTCCGAGGATCGTGACCTGCCAGGCGTACCAGTACGCCAGCCCGTAGAAACCGAAGATCTCGCTCAGAGCTGCGTTGCGGGCACCGTCCCAACGACGGTTCTCGTCACCGTCGGCGAATGCCGCCGGAGTCTGGAACGTCGCGAACAACTTCTCCTTGCCGACGAATTCGAGAAAGTCGGAGACCCACACGGCGTCGAGGTCGTCCTGAAGAAGTTGCTTCTTGCCGCGGCTCTCGAACCATTCGATGGTGGCTCGCAGCAAACGGCGGGTCTCCGGATCGAACTGAGCGGGGTCGTAAGTATGGGGGTTGAAGAGCAATCCATCGGTGCCAGACACGTCATTACCTTTCGTCGATGACGCTAAACTACCAGCGGGTAACTTTCCGCGGTGCGATTCATGGAAGACCTGCGATTCTTCGCGAATGCCACAGGTCCATCGGATTCCACGTGCCGGCCCGAGCGCGCGTGATCGGGTAGCACGCCAACCCGAGCAACAACGCAGACATGTGGCCGATGGCGGTGAAATTGGTGGCGAAAATCAGAGGTACACCATAGAAGAGCAGCAACCCCGCGAGATAGATGTATCGCCACGGATCGACGATGCGGTACACCAGAATCCCCATGATGCCGGCCAGACCGTAGCTCACTCCCACGTCGAGAGTGTTGACCGCCGACTCCGCCACGTATCCGTGCCGAATACCTTCGTACAGAACACCTTCGCTGATGTACGTGGCTCCGACGTGGGCAATGACGACAACACACAACCACCGCCACGTCCCGAGCCAACGCTCAGCCGTTGCATGAAAGATGGTGAAGAGAACCAGGTATCCCAACCAACCGCCACCTTCGAGCCAGAAGGCACTCGAGAACAGGACTCGTAGCGGGTCTTCGGCCAGGTGATGCAGATTGGTCGAGCGCTTGCCGAGAAAACGCTCCTCGACATTGTCAGGCAGATGCCGCAGGAACAGTGTGGTGAACAGCAGGGCCAGCAACCAGACGTAGGTACCGGGAGCACTGCGCACCCATCGCCATGCCGCCTTTGCTGCCCCCAGCATCCTCACCGCTTCGAGTCTGCGCTCACTCGTTCACTACTGCAACGGCAAACCCGTCCCATCCCTTCGAACCCACGGTTTGAATGGCGGTGCCGTCGAGTTTCGGCTCGGCCGCGATCATCTCCAACACCGCTCGACTCGCTTTGACGCGCTCGTCGTCGATATCCGGGTTGGACACATGTCCCCCACGCACCACGTTGTCCACGATGATGACGGTTCCGGGATGCGAAAGGGCCAACGCCCACCGCACGTACTCGGTGTTGTTCTCCTTGTCGGCGTCGATGAAGACCAAGTCGAAAGGTCCCAACTCTTCTTTCGCGATCAACGGGAGACTGTCGAGCGCAGCGCCGACGCGGATGTCGACACGGTCAGCCAGTTCGGCACGCTCGATATTCGCCCGAGCGACATCCGCATGGGTGGGATCGAATTCCAGCGTGATGACCTGGCCCGAGGGACCGACCGCGCGAGCGAGCCAGATCGTGCTGTATCCGCCGAGCGTTCCGATCTCGAGAACATTGCGCGCCAAGCACATTCGCGCCAGAAGGTTGAGGAGCTTGCCCTGGTTCGGCGCCACGTCGATGGGCGGGAGACCTGCCTCGGAATTGGCGGCGAGTGCCGCGTCGAGAACCGGATCTTCACCTACCAACGTGGAAACGAGATAGCCGTCGACTTCTGCCCAATCCGGTTCGCGTTCCATAGCCACGATTGTGGCAGAAAAGAAGGGCCGCCGCAGACACCTCGGAAGGTGACTGCGGCGGCCCGGACAGCTATTCGAATCAGCCGCGAACTGCGGCGATGATCTCCTCGATCGCTGAATTGGCGTCGATCTCACGGCTCTCGCCGGTGAAGCGGTCGCGAATCTCGACCTTGCCGTCGGCCCAACCACGGCCGACGACAACGATCAGCGGAACACCGATCAGCTCGGAGTCCTTGAACTTCACGCCCGGCGATGCCTTGCGGTCGTCGAGGATCACTTCGAGTCCCGCGCGGTCGAGCTGCGCGGCGAGGCCTTCGGCGCCTTCGCGAGCGGTCTCGTCCTTGTTCGCAATGACGAGGTAAACGTCGGCCGGTGAGACCTCAGCGGGCCAACGCAGACCCTTCTCGTCATGGTGCTGCTCGGCAATGACGGCCACCAGACGCGAGACGCCGACGCCGTACGAACCCATGGTCGGGCGGACGGGCTTGCCGTTCTCGGCGAGGACGTCGACGGTGAAGACGTCGGTGTACTTGCGGCCGAGTTGGAAGACGTGCCCGATCTCGATACCGCGAGCCGAGACCAGCGTGCCGGCTCCATCGGGAGAGGCGTCGCCGTCACGAACCTCGGCGGCTTCGATGGTTCCGTCAGGGGTGAAGTCGCGACCGGCAACGAGGCCGACCACGTGCTTGCCGTCTTCGTCGGCGCCGGTGATCCAGCTGGTGCCGTCGACGACGCGCGGGTCGACAAGGTAGCGAACTCCGTTGGCCTGCAGCGCCTTCGGGCCGATATAACCCTTGGCCAGGAACGGGTTGTTCTTGAAGTCGGTCTCGGTGATCATCACGAACTCGGCCGGCTCCAGCGAAGCCTCGAGGCGCTTTTCGTCGACCTCACGGTCGCCGGGGATGCCGATGCCGAGAAGTTCCCATTCGCCGCCGGGCAGGCGGGTCTTGACCATGATGTTCTTGAGAGTGTCGGCGGCGGTCACGGTACGGCCGAGATCAGCGCCGTTCGCCCAGTCCACCAGGGTGTCGATGGTGGGTGTGTTCGCGGTGTCGTACACCTTGGCTTCGGGCAGCCCGTCAAACGGAATCGAGTCGGGAACGACAGTCTTGACGGCCTCGACGTTGGCGGCGTAGCCGGATTCGAGGCAGCGCACGTAGGTGTCTTCGCCGATCTCGCTCTCGGCAAGGAACTCCTCGGACGCGCTGCCGCCCATCGCACCGGAGGTCGCCGAGACGATGACGTACTTGACGCCCAGACGCGTGAAGATCTTCTCGTAGGCACCGCGATGCGCCTGGTACGACTCCGTCAGGCCTTCGTCGGTCAGGTCGAAGGAGTAGGAATCCTTCATGAGGAACTCGCGGCCACGCAGAATGCCGGCACGCGGACGCTCTTCGTCGCGGTACTTGGTCTGCACCTGGTACAGGGTGACCGGGAAGTCCTTGTAGGAGTTGTACTCACCCTTGACCGTCAGAGCAAAGAGCTCCTCGTGGGTCGGGCCGAGCATGTAGTCGTTGCCCTTGCGGTCCTTGAGGCGGAACAGGTTGGGGCCGTACTCGGTCCAGCGGTTCGACGCTTCGTAGGGATCGCGCGGGAGCAGCGCAGGCAGCAGGATTTCCTGTCCGCCAATTGCATTCATTTCTTCGCGGACAACACGCTCAACCTCGCGCAGCACCCGCAATCCCAGCGGCAACCACGAGTAGACGCCTGGAGCGATACGACGCACGTAGCCGGCACGAACCAGCAGTTTGTGGCTGGCAACTTCGGCGTCCGAGGGATCGTCACGCAGGGTACGCAGGAACAGGTGGGACAGACGGGTAATCACGAGGTGTAAGGATAGTCGCCGCAGTCGGCCGAGCGGGCCTCGGTACGGTTACAGCGTGCTTGTACTGCTGCCTCCCTCAGAAACCAAGTCCGACGGCGGCAAGGATGCGCCCCTCGATCTGGCCGAACTGTCGATGCCCCAGTTGACCGAAACGCGCGAATTGCTGGTTCAGACGCTGGTCGATCTAGCCGCTGACGTCGAGGCGTCATGCGAAGCGCTCGGGCTCGGCCCGACGCAAGCAGACGAAGTGGAGCGCAATGCCAAGCTGTGGGTGTCCGCGACGCGGCCCGCACTGCAGCGCTACACCGGCGTGCTCTTCGACGCCCTCGACGCAAAGTCGTTCACCCGCGCCCAGAAGGCCAAGGCTCTCGATCGGATCGCGATCGGCTCCGCTCTGTTCGGTGCAGTCCGTGCGGGAGATCTGATCCCCGCCTACCGCCTTTCCGGCGGGTCCAAGCTGCCCGGGATGGGCACGCTCCGCTCACTGTGGAAGCCGGAGTTGCCGAAGGCCTTGGCGGCCGAAGCCGACGGCCTTGTCATCGATCTACGGTCCGGCACCTACCAAGACCTCGGACCGGTTCCAGACGCACTGATCGCAACGGTCCTCACCGAGAAGCCGGACGGCACCCGCACTGTCGTCAGTCACTTCAACAAGCACCACAAGGGTCTGCTCGCCCGTGCGCTGGTGGTCTCGCGTGCCGAACCGACCGACATCAAGGGTGTCGCGCGGGTGGCGTCGAAGGCCGGCCTGCGGGTGGAAATCGCGTCGGAGCGTGAACTGATCATCCTGACGGATTGATGGCTTCGTCTGTCAAGTGCCGCAGAAGGTTTGGAACGTCTCGCTGAAAGACCGCGGAGCCGCCTCGGTGTAGTCAGCCCACTCGTCGCGTCGGTCGAATGGATGCGTGACAACCTCCAGCAGCTTCTCGAATGGAGCGAGGTCGCCGTCGGTCGCGGCGCGCAGGGCAGCGTCGAGCCGATGATTACGCGGAATGTACAGCGGGTTGACGCGATCCATCGCGCTCGCGGTCTCCGCGGCCCCTTGTCCGTTTTCGGTCAGGGCTCCCTGCCACCGCTGCAACCAGGGCGCGATGTGCTCCCGTGGCACGAGTTGGTCGAGAGGCGCCGAATTTCCGCGCAATTCGTCTGCGAGTGCGCGGAAACTGCCTGTCCAATCAGCTCCGTGTTCCGCCAACAACGTCAGCAGATCGTCGACGAGCGCCCGATCGACAAACGGCTGGGCCAGACCGATCTTTGCCGCGAGACCGGCCGCATAGTGTCCCTCGTAGCGCTCGTCGAAGGTCTCGAGAACTGCCGACGCCGCGGAAATCGCATTGTCGGGTGCGGAATCGATCAGCGGCAACAGTGTTTCTGCCAAGCGCGCCAGATTCCACTTCAGTACAGCGGGCTGATTGCCGAACGCATAGCGGCCCCCGTGGTCGATCGAGCTGAACACTGCCGCCGGATCGAATGCGTCGAGGAAGGCGCACGGACCGTAATCGATGGTCTCTCCCGAAATTGTCGTGTTGTCGGTGTTCATGACCCCGTGCACGAAACCGATGAGCATCCACCTCGCCACCAGTGACGCCTGCGCCTCGACGACCGCCTCGAGGAACCTCAGATAGCGATTGTGTGTACCCGTTGACGGAAGTTCGGTCAGCTCCGGGTAGTGCCGGGCGATCGCGTAGTCGGTGAGCGGCTGCAAGACCTCGCCCTGCCGGGCCGCGAACTCGAAGGTCCCAACGCGTAGGTGACTCGACGCGATCCGTGCAAGCACGGCACCGGGTTCTGCGCCGTTGCGGCGAACGTCTCGGCCCGTCGCCACCACCGACAGCGCGCGCGTAGTGGGGACACCGAGGGCATTCATCGCCTCGCTGACGAGATATTCGCGCAGCATCGGCCCTACGACCGCATACCCGTCGCCGCCCCGAGAGAACGGTGTGCGCCCGGAGCCTTTCAGATGCAAGTCCACTCGCTGCCCGGCACTGCTGACGAGTTCGCCGAGTAACAACGCCCGACCGTCTCCGAGAATTGGTGCATACCCACCGAACTGATGACCCGCATACGCCATCGCCACCGGTGTGGCCCCGTCCGGCACCGTCGACCCGGACAGGACGCCGATCCCGTCCACACTTCGCAGCGCTGCTACGTCCAATCTCAACGACGCAGCCAGCTGCTCGTTCACCACGAGCAACTGCGGGTCAGGGGCGGCAGCACCTTGCCACGGCACCGTCAGAGCGCCGAGTTCGTCGGCGAACGTGCTCTCGAGGCCGGCCACGATGGTGACCGTGTCTGCTGTGGATTCCTGGAATGCGGCCATCACACGAGAGTAGTCACCGTGCGACAACCTATCGATCAGCCCTGATCGATGTACGACTCGAGCTGATCGCGTTCGCTCTTGAGCTCGTCGATGCGGCTCTTCACCACGTCACCGATACTGACGATGCCGAGGAGGTTGCCGTCCTCGATCACCGGCAGATGCCGGATTCGACGCTCGGTCATGATCGCGGCAATGCTGTCCACTGCGTCTGCCGGAACGCACGTGTACATCAGAGCGGTCATGACCTCGGAAACCTGGATCCCGAGAAGGTCCGGGCCACGCTCGTGCAGGCGTCGAACGACATCGCGTTCGGAAATGATGCCGACCACCGCATCGTCGTCGACCACCACCATGGCTCCGATGTTGTGGCGGGCAAGATCGCACAGCAGCCCGTTGACCGTCGTGTGGGCGTCGATCGTGACGATGCTGTTGCCCTTGTTTCGCAATATGTCCGCGATCCGCATCACGGCACTCCGATCCGTCGAGACTCTCGGCACGTCCTGCAACGATCGTATCGGCTAGCGAAGCGGAAAAACAGGACTGATCAGGCGATTCCCTGAGCTGCCTTCTCCGCAGCCTGAGCCTGGGCTACCTGAGAAGGTGTGAACCTGATGCACAGCGCCGCGATACCGGCGAACACGGCGCAGACCGCGCAGCCCACAAGTGCGAAGGTGTACCCCTCTCCGAGTGCAATCAATTGCGCCGGATTCATGTCCGCTGCCTTGCCCGAAGTGCCGCCGAGCGAGAGCGTCTTGGACGTCGCCATTGCACCGATCACCGACAGCGCCAATGGTCCACCGAGCGTCTGGGCAACTTGGGAGATTGCGGTCAGCGGGCCGATCTCGGTCTCCGGGACACCGGCGATCGCGCACAGTGGCAAGGGCACCATCGCGAGGCCGATACCGAATCCGATCCCGATCACGGGCACGAACAAGTTGGCCAGGTAGGTGGAGTCGGAATCGAGAGTAGAGCCGTAGAGGAGTCCGACGATCATGATCACGACGCCGGTGAGGACCAGCCAGCGGGGTTGAACCTTCACGGCGAGCTTGGAAGCAACCGACGCGGCGGCGCCCAATCCGAACGCGAACGGAATGAACGCGATACCGGCACGCAACGGCGAATACTGCATGATGTCCTGCACGAACAGTGCGACGAAGGCCGTCATGCTGAACATCGCGCCACCGACGAAGAAGATGGCGAGGAACGTCGCGACACGGTTGCGATCGGCGAACAACGAGAAGGGCAAGAGCGGGTTGTCTGCAGTTCGCTCGACAAAGAGGAAGGCGGCGAGGGCGACCAATCCGGCCGCCAATGCACCGATGACGGCGATGCTCCCCCATCCCATTTCCGGGCCTTCGGTGAGAGCAAAAACAACACCGGTACAACCGAGGGTCGCGAGGATCGCGCCGGGGACATCCAAAGCCAGACGCGTCTGATTCGTCTCGCGAAGGGCGCGGAACGCCATGCCGACGAGCGCGATGCCGATCGGGACGTTGATGAGGAAGATCAGACGCCACGACACCTCGGTCAATGCGCCGCCGATGATCAGACCGGCGATCGATCCGACGCCCGTCATGGCGGCAAAAATCGCGATGGCCTGATTACGAGCCGGACCCGCGGCGAAAGTCGTGGCAACAAGGGCGAAGGCAGTGGGCGACGCCACGGCTGCGCCGACACCTTGAAGCGCCCGCGCTGCGATCAACATGCCCTCGTTCAGGGCGAGTCCACAGAGCAACGACGCCACCGTGAACAGCGAGACTCCCGCGATGAACATCTTCTTGCGTCCGAACGCGTCGCCGAGCCGACCACCGAGGAGCATGAGCCCACCAAACGCAAGCGCGTAGGAGGTCAACACCCAGTTGCGGCCGCTGTCGCTCAGCCCGAGGTCGGCCTGCAATGGCGCCAGAGCGAGGTTCGCGACAGTACCGTCGAGCACCACCATCATCTGCAAACCACTCAGGACGATGATGGCAAGCCCGATGACTCGAGTCGCTACCGGGGCATTCGCCGAAGCGGTTTCAGATGTTGGGGAGTCAGACACAAGACTTCACGTTACCCAGCGTCGACGGAAAAGCCCGCGACCGGCCCGATCACGATGATCGCCGGAGGCTTGATCTCCTCGTCCTTGACGCGCTGAGCAACGGTCGCCAGATCGGCCCGAAGTTCACGCTGAGTGCGCAGCGTGCCCTCTTGGATGACGGTGACCGGCGTGGTTGCCGGGCGTCCACCGTCGACGAGTGCCTTCGCGAACTGATCGATGCGCTCGACCGCCATGAGCAGCACGATCGTGCCGCGCAACTTGGCCAGCGCCGACCAGTCGACCAGCGAATCCGGATGATCCGGAGCCACGTGCCCACTGACGACGACGAACTCGTGGGTGACCCCGCGGTGGGTGACCGGGATGCCTGCGGCCGACGGGACCGAGATCGCGCTCGTGATTCCGGGCACTACGGTCACCGGAACGCCGGCAGCGGCACACGCTTCGAGTTCTTCGTATCCCCGTCCGAAGACGTACGGGTCCCCGCCCTTGAGGCGGACCACGAACTTGCCTGCCTTCGCGTTGTCAATCAGCGCGGCGTTGATGGCCTCCTGAGCCATGGCACGGCCGTACGGGATCTTCGCGGCGTCGATCACCTCTACGTCCGGACCCAGTTCGGCGAGCAACTCCGGCGGAGCCAATCGGTCGGCCACGACGACGTCGGCGCGGGCGAGCAAACGGCGTCCGCGCACGGTGATCAGATCGGGATCACCGGGGCCACCACCGACGAGAGCAACACCCGCAGCGGCAGGCTCGGCCGTATCGGCGAGCACGCCCGACTGAAGACCTTCGACGACGGCGGTGCGGACCGCTGCCGAACGACGGTGATCGCCGCCCGCCAGAATTCCGATGCTCATACCGTCGTACTCGGCGCTGGCGGGAGTGACGGCGGTGCCGTGCTTCGCGTTGTCGGCGCGCACGCAGAAGATGTGGCGACGCTCCGCTTCGGCGACGATCGCCGCATTGGTTTCCGGCTCGTCGGTCGAGGCGATGGCGTACCACGCACCTTCGAGGTCGCCGTCGGCGTACGGACGCTCTTCGACCGTGATCTGACCGGCAGTGGCCATACCTTCGACGGCTGGAGTGAACGCGCGACTGATGACGTGAACGCGGGCACCAGAGGCGACCAGCAGTCCGAGTCGGCGCTGAGCCACAGTGCCGCCACCGAACACGACCACGCGTCGATCGGTCAGGTTGAGGCCGACCAGGTAGTTGGTCTCGTCTGCGGTGGACTCGCTCACTCGCACTCCGTTTCGTTGTCAGAATTGGTCAAGCTGGAGGGAACTTTACGGGCCGCGGCCACGGTCACTCCATCCCTGGCAGTCTTGGCCAGCACAAGTCGGCCGCCCCCGGACGCAAGGATCGCAGCCGCTTCCGCGACGCTTGCCGTTCCGACGGCGTTCTCGACGCGAGGCGATGGTGACGGAACTTGAACTCGCGCAAGTACGTCCGGGGCGAAACTCACAATCGGGACGTTCAGTTCATGGGCCGCTGTCAGAAGAGCCGAAGACTCAGCTTTTGCCGCCACAGTGGCGAGTACCACGATCTTCCCTTGCGCGGCGGGCACAGCCTTCACCGCAGCGACGATGTCCTTCGCGGTGACACTCGTCGTGAATCCCACGCCGATACAGAGGTCATCCCCGTGCGGCATCGACGAACTTCGCGATCGATTCGGGCTGCCCCACCGGATGAGTGTGGAGATACGACGCGTGGACGCCGCCGCGAACAAATCCTTCGCGGACACTGCCGCCGTCCCAGGGCCGCCACCCCCACGCACTTCCGCAACCGTCCGCGTCTGCCGAGACGAGAGACGTTCGGTGGAACTCGTGACCGGTGACGCGGGAGCCTGCTTCGAAGAGGCTGGAGTCGCTGATCGCGACTGCTTCGCGGTACCCGAGGGTCAGGCGTTTCCCGAACGTCGCATCCACTCCGACAACACCGGCCATGCTGTGACCGTCCAAGCTGCGAGCGAGGTAGAGCAGACCGGCACACTCGGCGTGGATCGGTGCGCCGCCGTCCGCCAGGTCACGAACCTGCTGCAGCAGAACGGTATTGGCCGCGAGGTCCACCGCATGCTCTTCCGGGAACCCGCCAGGAAGGACAAGAGCGGCAGTTCCCGCAGGAAGCTCGTCCCGCAACGGGTCGAACACCTGCACGTCCGCGCCGGCGGCGGTCAACAGCTCCCGGTGCTCGGCATAGCCGAAGGTGAAGGCAGGGCCGCCCGCAATGGCAACCACAGGCCGAGACTCTGCGTGTGCGCCGACCTCGGCAACCGGATCCCATGCAGCTGCACTCACGTTCGAGGCGGCGAGTGCGCGAACAGCACCCAGATCGACGTGCGAGGCAATCAAGTCGGACATCGCGTCCACTGCGGCCACAGCGGCGGCGCCGTGCTCGGCCGCCGGAATCAGGCCGAGGTGCCGGGAGGGAACTTCGAGTTCCGTCAACCGTGGCACAACTCCGAGCACTGCGACGCCGACCTTGTCGCAGGCATGACGCAACACCTGCTCGTGACGAGCGCTCCCGACGCGATTGAGAATGACGCCGCCGATGCGCACACCTGCGTCGTAGGTCGCGAAGCCGTGGAGTACGGCGGCCAGACTCTGACTGTGCCCACGGGCGTCGATCACGAGGACTACCGGCGAACCGAGGATCGACGCGACCTGCGCCGTCGATCCCTCCGCCGACGGCTGCGAGTTTGCCTCGTCGATCTTCCCGTCGAACAGACCCATGACGCCTTCGACCACGGCGATGTCGCAACCAGCGGTTCCATGCCGGTAGAGCGGTCCGATGCGATCCGGGCCCACCAGAACAGTGTCGAGGTTGCGTCCGGGCCGCCCTGCCGCGAGTCCGTGATAACCCGGGTCGATGTAGTCCGGCCCCACCTTGAAGGGTGCAACGCTGCTACCGGACCGTCGCAGCGCGCCGATCAATCCCGTTGCCACCGTGGTCTTTCCGCTACCCGAGGCAGGAGCAGCGATCACCACGGCCGGAGTGGAAGGACTTACCATTCGATGCCCCGTTGGCCCTTTCGGCCGGCATCCATCGGGTGCTTGATCTTGGTCATCTCGGTCACGAGGTCGGCGGCGTCGATCAACGCCTGCGGGGCGTCGCGTCCCGTGATGACAACGTGCTGGTTGCCCGGACGATCGCGCAGTGTCTGCACGACCTCGTCGACGTCGACCCAGCCCCACTTGAGCGGATAGGTGAACTCGTCGAGGACATAGAATCGATGTTCCTCGCTCGCAAGCCTTCTCGCGATCTCCTGCCAACCCTCCGCAGCGGCAGCAGCATGATCTTCCTCGCTACCGGCCTTGCGTGTCCATGACCAACCTTCGCCCATCTTGTGCCACTGCACCGGCCCACCGACGCCGGTTTCGTCGTGCAGGTTTCCGAGCGCGCGGAACGCGGCTTCCTCTCCGACCTTCCACTTGGCACTCTTCACGAACTGGAACACGCCGATGTCGAACCCCTGATTCCAGGCACGCAGCGCCATGCCGAAAGCGGCGGTGGACTTACCCTTTCCCGGGCCGGTGTGCACGGCAAGTACCGGCGCGTTACGACGCTGACGCGTGGTCAGACCGTCGTCGGGAACTGTCTCGGGAACACCCTTGGGCATCGTGAACTCCTGAGCTGGGATCTAGGCTGCGGCGCGGACGACACCCGCGACCTGCTGCGCTGACAATTCGGCGAGGCGGACGTATCCGCCACGTAGTTCTCGCGCCAACTCGGCCGCCAGCCCCAGACGCACGAGGCCGGTCTCGCAGTCGACGACGATGGACGCGACGGACGCGTCGGCGAGAAGATGCGCGGCGACGCGGGCGCGGTGCAGCGCGTCCTTGCCGCCGGTTGCCCGGCCGTCGGTGAGTGTGACGACGAGGGCGCGACGCTGCGGGTCACGAAGTCGTTCACGCAGAACCACTTCGCGAGCACGCAGGAATCCCTCTGCGAGTGGGGATTTGCCGCCGGTACGCATCGACTGCAAGCGACGGACAGCGATGTCCACCGAAGATGTCGGCGGCAGTACGAGCTCCGCTTCACGACCACGGACGGTGATGACGGCGACGTTGTCGCGGCGCTGATAGGCGTCGCGGAGCAACGAGACAACCGCACCGGTGACCGCGGAGAGGCGGTCGCGTGCTGCCATCGACCCCGACGCGTCGACAACGAAGACGATCAGATTGCCTTCTCGCCCTTCACGTATCGCGCCGCGGAGATCAGCGGGTGCCAGCCGCAACCGTCCAGCGGTGCGACCACGGGCAACTTGAGACTCGGCTGCGGCAAAGACCGTGCTCGTCAGATGCAATCCGTGCCCACGCTCCCGCGTGGACCGCACAACTCGTCCACGGGACGACATGGACCGCGAGCGTCGTCCCGGTGCACCTTCACCGACTCCCGGAACTTCGAGGAGCTTGGCCTTGAATTCGCCGGCCGGTGGAGCCGAGGGGCGATCGGTGGCGCGTACTCCCCCACCAGGTCCGTCAGGGTCGTCCGGGCCGTCGTCGTCAGGCCCGTCGTCGTCCGGCCCTTCGTGTCCGGGACCGCCGTCATCGGAGCCGCCATCTTCCGGGCCACGGTCTTCGTGATTCTCGGGAGGTTCGGGCTCTCCGTCGCGCGCGTCGTCCTCTACCTGCGACTGAGCATCCTGGTCGGCCTGCTCGAGCGCATCGTCCAACTGCTGCTGATCCAAGCCGGGCTCGTCGAACGGATCGCGGCGGCGGCGATGCGGCAGCGTCAGTTCCGCCGCTACTCGTACGTCCTCCGCAGTGACTTCACTGTCGCCACGCCAGGCAGCGTGGGCCGTCGCGGTGCGCGCCAGCACCAAGTCCGCGCGCATACCGTCGACGCCGAACGACGCACACAGCGAGGCGATACGACGCAGTTCGCGGTTACTCAGCTCGACCGAGTCCAATTTCTCACGCGCCGTGAGGATTTCGGACGCCAACTCCTCATCGGCGGATACGTACCGAGCGACAAATGCCTCGGGGTCACGCTCGTAGTCGAGTCGGCGACGCACCACTTCCATGCGAATGTCGACGTCGCGGGACGCGGCGACGTCGACAGCCAGACCGAAACGGTCCAGAAGTTGCGGACGCAGTTCTCCCTCTTCGGGATTCATCGTGCCGACGAGTACGAACTTGGCCGGATGCGAATGGGAGATGCCGTCACGCTCGATGTGAACCCGACCCATCGCCGCGGCGTCGAGAAGCACGTCGACCAGGTGGTCGTGAAGCAGATTCACCTCGTCGACGTACAGAACACCCTGGTGAGCGGCGGCGAGCAGTCCAGGTTGGAATGCGCGCTCACCGTCACGCAGAACCTTCTCCAAGTCGATCGAACCGATCACCCGGTCTTCGGTGGCGCCCACGGGCAGTTCGACCAAGCGGGCCGGTCGTGTCGTTCCGGCGTCGTCGACCGCGGGCAGCAGCGCAGTCAGCGCGCGCACGACCGTCGACTTGGCAGTTCCCTTCTCACCGCGGACCAGGACCCCACCGATCCCTGGATG
Source organism: Rhodococcus sp. 27YEA6 (assembly GCF_044908235.1). Lineage (NCBI taxonomy): Bacteria > Bacillati > Actinomycetota > Actinomycetes > Mycobacteriales > Nocardiaceae > Rhodococcus > Rhodococcus sp. 27YEA6. The sequence goes on from NZ_JBIYCY010000002.1 coordinate 188,622, forward strand.
CACCGCACACAGGATCAGCGCCAATCGCAATTGATCCTGGCCGACCACAGCACTGAACGGGAAGCCCGCCACTGGTCGATCTTCTTCACTTCGCACGTCGATATCCCTCCACCTCTCGGTTTCCTCGCCGAGAATTTGGCTGCACTCGAATGTCGCGGCAACCTGGCTGAGATCTCCCGGTCTACCGGTAGAGGAGAGATCTTTCACAGTGGCGGGACCGCGCCTGGATCGAACAGGACTTCCCCGCGAACATTCGGTATCGAAAAAACCCTAGTCGGCTCGCTTTCCCACGAGCCGACCAGGGTCAATTCTCCGACAAACTAGCTGACGGCCACGAAAGGCTCTCCCCCACCACGACGCATCGGGGTGTGCGGGATGCCGTCTTCGATGAACTCTTCGCCGTCAGCCTTGAATCCGTGCTTGGCGTACATCTCGACCAAGTAGGTCTGGGCGTTGATCCGACACGGCGCTTCGCCGACCTCGGCCAGTGCGGCCTGCAGGAGGCGTGTCGTGTGGCCCTGGCCGCGAGCCTGACGCGACGTGCAGAGGCGTCCGATTCGGAAGCTCTTGTTTCCGTCGTCGTGCTCTTCGAGCAGCCGGAGCGTGCACACCACCTGGCCGTCCTGCTCGAGCCAGAAGTGGCGTGTTTCCGTCAGCAGGTCCCGCCCGTCCAACTCGGGATACGGGCAAGCCTGCTCGACGACAAAGACCTCCACTCGAAGCTTCAACAACTCGTAGAACGTCTTGTTGTCGAGATCGAGTGCCCATGAACGCTTCAAAGCTGCTGTTGCCGTCATGGGTTGGACTATCACACAGTCGCGGCGGTATCCGCGACCGGAGCCGATTCGGAAGCACCGGCGGAATCGAGCTCGAGAACCTTCGAGGACCAATCCCAGACCTGGTTGAACAGGCCTTCGTTGTCGGTGAGCTTGACGCCGATGGACGGAACCATCTCGCGGAGCTTGCCCTTCCAACCCTGGAACTCGGTCGGGAAGCAGCGCTCGAGTACGTCCAGCATCGCCGGGACGGCCGTGGACGCACCGGGCGAAGCACCGAGCAGACCGGCGATGGAACCGTCCTCAGCGGCGACCACAGCGGTACCGAATTCGAGGACACCACCCTTGCCCTTGGCACGGCGGATCACCTGGACGCGCTGGCCCGCGGTGATGAGTTCCCAGTCCTGGGCCTGCGCCTTGGGCGCGAACTCACGCAGATCCCAGATGCGACCGGCTTCGTTCTTGGCAAGCTCGCTGACCAGGTACTTGACCAGGCCGAGCTCGCTGACACCGACACCGAGCATCGAGAGGATGTTGTTCGGCTTGACCGAGCCGGGCAGGTCGGTGACGCGACCCTGCTTGAGGAACTTCGGCGACCAACCAGCGTAGGGACCGAACAGCAGACCCGGCTTGTTGCCGATGACACGGGTGTCCAGGTGAGGCACCGACATGGGCGGGGCGCCGACGGCAGCCTTGCCGTAGACCTTGGCGCTGTGCTGGTCGATGAGTTCGGGGTTGGTGCATCGCAGGAAGGCACCGCTGACCGGGAAGCCACCGAAGCCCTTGGCTTCCTTGATGCCCGACTTCTGCAGCAGGTGCAGGGCGCCGCCACCCGCGCCGACGAACACGAAGCGCGAGCGAACGGTGCGCTTTTCACCGGTACGACGGTTGGTGACCTTGACGGTCCAGGACTTGTCCGAGTTCTGGGTCAGGTTGGTGACCTCGTGGCCGAAGTACATCTTGCCGCCGGTCTTGCCGATGTAGCCGATGAGCTGCTTGGTGAGCGCTCCGAAATCGACGTCGGTGCCGTCTTGGCTCCAGTTCAGGGCGATGGGATCGGAGAAGTCGCGTCCCTTGGCCATGAGCGGCAAACGCTTGCTGAACTCGGCCGGATCGTCGATGTACTCCATACCGCGGAAGAGCGTGTGGCCGGCAAGTGCGTCGTAACGAGCACGGAGGTACTTGGCGTTGGCCTCACCGTGAACGAAGCTCACGTGCGCGATGGGGTTGATGAATTCCTTGGGCTGCGTCAGGACGCCCTGCTCTACCGCGTGTGCCCAGAACTGGCGTGACACCTGGAACTGTTCGTTGACGTTGACGGCCTTCTTGATGTCGACCGTGCCGTCCGAGTTCTCAGGTGTGTAATTGAGCTCACACAGGGCTGAGTGACCGGTTCCCGCGTTGTTCCAGGGGTCGCTGCTCTCGGCTGCGACGGCATCGAGCCGCTCGAAGGTCGAGATCGACCAATCGGGCTGCAGCTGGCGCAGCAATGCACCCAGCGTGGCGCTCATGATGCCTGCGCCCACGAGCACTACATCCGTCTTCGTCTCTACCGCGTTCTGATTCGACACTGGAGAATCGACTTCCTTGTCATTAGCCGTGCGCGCATCCGCCTGCTGTGTTACGCCGAATAGGTTACCCGTGCGTACACGCGCGGTTCACCACCCCCAATTGTGCTCTACAACGCGCACTCGAAACGACGATTAGATTGTGATTTGTGACTACTTGGGTTCCAGACGTCCTCGGTGACGGATATCAGCAGCTGACGATCCCGCTCGGAACGGATCCGGACGGCGAAGGCGAGGTGGACGCAACACTGGTCCGCTACCAACCGCAGAAGGAGGCGGTGAAGACACGCCGTGCCGTTTTGTACGTGCACGGCTTCACCGATTACTTCTTCCAGAAGCACCTCGCCGAGCACTTTGCCGAGCAGGGTTACGCCTTCTTCGCACTCGACCTGCGTAAGTGCGGCCGCTCCCTCAAACCGGGGCACACAGCTCATTACGTCTCCGACCTTGCGCTCTACGACGCCGAACTGAACGAAGCGCTGCGCATCGTCCGCAGCGAGACCGAGGGCAGCGAGGTGCTGCTCATGGCGCACTCCACCGGCGGTCTGATCGTTCCGCTCTGGCTGAACCGTTTGCAGCGCAAGCCCGGTGGCAGCGACGGCGCCGGAATCTGCGGGCTGGTCCTCAACAGCCCCTGGTTCGACCTTCAGGGTCCCTCAGTGGTGCGCAACGTCGGTACTACGGCGATCGATGCGCTCGGACGGGTATCGGCGAAGACGGTGATCCCGGGAACTGGGCTACCGACTTACGGTTCCAGTCTTCATGTTTCGGCCAACGGCGTCTGGGATTACAACCTCGACTGGAAGCCACTGGCCGGCTGCCCCGTTACCTTCGGCTGGATGCGGGCCGTCCGAGCGGGTCACGCAAAACTTCACCGCGGCCTCGACATCGGAGTGCCCGCGCTGATTCTGCGCTCGAAGAAGTCGCAGTTCGCGAAGGCGTACAACCCGAGCGTCGACCTCGCCGATTCCGTGCTCGACGTCAAGCAGATCGCACGTTGGGCCGGTTGCCTCGGCGATCGCACCACCATCGTCCCGATCGACGGCGCCCGTCACGACGTGTTCCTTTCGACCGAGAAGCCCTTGGCCACAGCCTTTTCCGAACTCGACCTGTGGTTGGAGTGGCTCGACGGCCACCTCACCCCGGCCGCAGAAAATTCGGCAAGCACAGCAAGCAACACACAGGAGATCGCGCAGTGACGCACTACGACCTTGCAATCATCGGCAGCGGATCCGGAAACTCGCTGCCCGACGAGCGGTTCGACGGCAAGAAGATCGCAATCCTCGAAGAGGGCACCTTCGGCGGAACGTGCCTCAATGTCGGGTGCATCCCGACCAAGATGTTCGTCTACGCCGCCGAGGTGGCACGCACCGTCACCACTGCCGAGAAGTACGGCGTCGACGCCACGCTCGACGGCGTTCGTTGGTCCGACATCGTCAAGCGCGTCTTCGGCCGCATCGACCCCATTTCTGCAGGTGGTGAGCGGTACCGCAGCGAAGACAGTCCCAACACCACCGTCTACCGCGGCCACGCCACGTTCACCGGCGACAAGACGATCGACACCGGAACCGGCGAGACGATCACCGCTGACCAGGTGGTCATCGCAGCCGGTTCGCGTCCGATCATCCCGGACGAGATCGCGTCGAGTGGTGTGAAGTACTACACCAACGAAGACATCATGCGACTGCCCGAACTTCCCGAGCACCTCGTGATCGTCGGCTCCGGATTCATCGCCACCGAGTTCGCACACGTGTTCTCCGCGTTGGGTTCTCGCGTGTCGATCATCGGTCGCAGCCAGCGACTGCTGCGGCACCTCGACGACGAGATCTCCGAGCGCTTCACCGAGTTGGCCGAACAGAAGTGGGACGTCCATCTGGGCGCCCCCCTCACGTCGGTACGCGGCGACGGCGACAACATCGCCGTCGAACTGGCAAACGGCACAGTCGTTTCCGGTGACGTTCTCCTCGTCGCGGTCGGTCGTCAGCCGAACGGTGACCTACTCGGTCTCGACAAGGCCGGCGTCGAACTCGACGACAAGGGCTCGATCGTGGTCGACGAATACCAACGCACCACCGCAGAGGGCGTCTTCGCACTCGGTGACGTCTCCTCGCCGTACCAGCTCAAGCACGTCGCCAACCATGAAGCGCGCGTTGTTCAACACAACCTGCTCCAGGACGCGTGGAAGGACACGTCCGGGCTTCGCAGCACCGATCACCGCTTCGTACCGGCAGCCGTGTTCACCGATCCGCAGATCGCCGACGTCGGAATGACGGAGAAGCAGGCTCGCGACGCCGGACTCGACATCACCGTCAAGGTGCAGGCATACGGAGACGTCGCGTACGGCTGGGCGATGGAGGATCAGGAGGGCATCTGCAAGGTGATCGCCGAGCGCGGCACCGGACGCATTCTCGGAGCCCACGTCATGGGTACGCAGGCTCCGACGGTGATCCAGCCCCTCATTCAGGCGATGAGCTTCGGTTTGTCAGCGCAGGACATGGCGCGTGGCCAGTACTGGATCCACCCGGCCCTGGCCGAAGTGGTCGAGAACGCGCTGCTCGGCCTCGACATCTGAGCCCCGCAGCCCCAATGACGCCGAAAAGGCGGGCACTCCTCGCAAAGGGAATGCCCGCCTGTTCGTAGGTCAGAGTTTCACCAGGGGCTGGTACGCAGCACGATCTCGGTTGCGAGTTCGGCCGGTGCCGACTTGACGACATCGTCGACACCCGGAAGTTCCGTCACGCGAAAGTCGGAGTACACGAAACGACCGCTGGCGTCGGCGATGGCCCGACCTCCACTGCCCACGACTACGGTGGTCGGAACCTCGACCGGCGGTACGCCGGCAATATCGCTGGCCGACGGATGTCCACGGTCCACGGCGATCAAACTCGCGAAGCGGCCGAACTGACGTGCAGCCAACAGCCATGCGAGATCGGCGCCCTCCCGGTGACCGACGAGATTCACCCAGGCGATGTTCAACTCGTCCAGAAGTACCACTGCCGAGGTCTCGTCGAGATTCTCGATCGATTCCACCGCGACGGTCCGCAGATCCGAATGATGCAGTCGCTCACACACATCGTCGTACAAGTCGACGGGGTCGCCCTTGCCGGGAAGCAGGAGTACCGCATGCTTGCTGACCGGCCCGTCGATCCGAACGGTGCACGAACCACTGCCCACCGCTACTCGAGTCAATTCCATGTCTGGAAACGGTACGCGATCCACACAGTGGAGGACCCTGGAGTCGACAGAAGTATGACCACTCATACATTCACGCGCCGCTACGAGCCCGAATTGTTCGCTCTGTACCGCCTCCACTCGGAGCGAAAGTGGCTTTCGGCGCATCTGAGGCGACGGGCGTACCGTTCGCTCGAAAGTGGGGGTGGGCCGAACTCCAGTGGGGCGCGGGTCTAGGTACCGGACGGTTTGGGGAGCCTCGTCATTCCGTAGACGTGATCAGCGCGCACCGTGAGGATCTGTCGACGCTCCGCAACCATCGCTTCGCGGTACTCCTCCCAATCGGGATGCTCCTGGCCGCTGATGTCCCGGTACAGCTCGACCAGGGCGTCCGACACTTCATCGTGAGGATCGGCCGCGACGGGTGTCACCACGGCAAGTCCTTCGATCACGGCGTAGCTCCAGAAGTCGGGCGCGCTGACGTGAAGGGAAACCCGCGGATCGCGGATCGCATTTTTACTCTTGGCGCGATCGGCCGTGACGGACACGGAAGCCGTCTTCGACTCGTCATCCCAGCGGTAAATGATGTTGGACAACTGTGGGCGGCCGTCACGCTTGACGGTTGCCAGCACACCTTGTTTTCCCTCGGCCACGAGTGCGAACAACGCGTCGTCGGTGTCTGTGTCATTGCTCATGTCTGCACCAACGACGCCGTGCGGCCGGTTTGTTCCGGAGGCAGTCCAGTTCGAAGATCGCGGACCGCAATCGCGCGATGTCTCTTCCCCCGATGGACGACAGCGGACAAAGATGGTCGACATGGCAACTTCTCGCGACATCCTCCGGCTGACTGCGTTCAGTTCAGATCCGGCCGGCGGTAATCCGGCCGGCGTAGTGCTCGACGCGCGTGGACTCGACGACTCCGAATTACAATCTGTTGCAGCCGAAGTCGGGTATGCCGAGACGGCGTTCCTCATCGAACCGGTACTCGGAGGCAACCCGCGCCACAGCCGGATCCGGTACTTCTCCCCTATCGCCGAAGTACCGTTCTGCGGTCATGCCACTATTGCGACGGCCATCGCTCTCACCGAGCGAGACGGTGACGGAACCTTCACATTCGAAACACCGATCGGACCGGTATCCATCGACACGGCGACCGACGAGGACGGAACGTCCACCGCGACCTTCACCAGCGTCGAACCATCGGTCTCGCCGATCGATCATGCTGTACTGACAGCACTGCTCGGGCTCATCGGCGTCGATTCGTCTGCGCTCGACGCGCGGTATCCCGCAATGCTCTCGTACGCCGGCAACACGCACCCGATTGTCGTACTTCGTGATCAGGCGGCCTTCGACGAGTTCACCTTCGATCCATCCGCAATGCGAACTCTGATGGACGCGCAGGGGTGGGCGGGCACGGTGACGATCCTGCATCCCCTCGACGACAACACCTTCGAAGCTCGAAATCTGTTTCCGGTGGGAAACATCGTCGAGGATCCCGCGACCGGGTCCGCAGCGGCGTCGACCGGCGGTTACCTGCGCAAACTCGAACCCGCGGCCACTCCGCGGCGGATCACCATCCACCAGGGCCGACACGTCGGGCGACCCAGCGTTCTCGCGGTCGAGATCCCGATCGACGGCGGTATCGCGGTCACCGGCACCGCCGTGCCGACAGACGACCCCCGGTAACCACCAGCGATGAGTTTCTCCCGGCCGGCGGGTCTATTCACCAGAGCGACGTCACAAGAGCATCGCATCGAGCCGGGAGAACATCATGTCTGCAATCGCTTCAACCGCACACAACCTCCACCTCACCAAGCCGCGTGCCGTACTCGGGGCCACGGTCATGGCCCTCGTCGCCAACCTGATCCTGTGGCTGATCGGCCTGGCATCGGGCGGATCGTTCGAGATGACAGATCAGGGAAAGGTGGCGAGCGTAGCTCCCGGCGGGGTCATCACACTTACGGTAGTGCCGTTGCTGGTCGGTTTGTCGCTCGCAATGTTGATCTCAATGAAGTGGGAGCCGATCATCCGCATCGCTCAGGTCGTGGGTGCAGTGTTTGCGCTCGGCACCATCGCCCTGACGATTGCCGCGGACTTCGACGCCGCCAGCACGGTCACGCTCGCGCTGATGCACGTGGTTGTCGCCGCGAGCGTGGTCGTCGCGCTCGAGGCCGTACGTCGGTCTCCGTCGAACTAGACCGCGGTAGGCGGCGCGGAATACGTCTCGACGATCTCGGCTGCCACGTCACGCAACTTGGTGTTCGTGGTCTGAGACTGCCTGCGCAGCATGTGAAATGCGGTGTCGGCGTCGATCCGATGGATGGCCATCAGCATGCCTTTGGCCTGTTCTATCGGCGCCCGAGTCTCGAGCGCGCGTTGCAAGGCGTCAGCTACCGCCTTGGCAGATTTGAAGCGGGAGAAGTCTCCGATCGCGCGTGAGACTGTTGTCGTGAGAATCTCCATGACTTCCGCGTCGACGCTGTCGAAGGCCGCTGGGGCACGTCCGTACAGGTTGAACGAACCGAGTCGCTGATCCGGCGTGAAGAGCGGCGCCGCGAGAAAGGACTTGATCCCTTTCGTCCTTCGCGGCAGCCGCGAACCGCGGCCAGCGTTCTGCGCTGGTCTCGGCATCAACGACTACGGTTTCACCGGTTCGAGCCGCATGCAGACATGGTCCGTCGCCGGCGTCGTATTGCTCGATGTCGACGCGTAGGGTCCGCGAATCGGTGTGAACGGCGGTGTAGGTCTGCCCGGCAAGATCGATGGTGACGCCGATGCTGTCGGCGCCGTCGATGGCGTCGTTCGCGATTTCGACGGCGCGTTGGAGTAGAACCACGAGTTCGTCCTCGTCGCCGATACTTCCCCCGAGCGCTGCCAGCAACTCTCTGACCGCACGTGCCGTCAGCCGAGTTTCCGCAGCCTCGACGGCGACGTCAGCACCCGTTGCCGTCGCATCGTCCGGCAGTACCGACGGCACCGAATCCTCGGTTCTCGGGTCGAAGCCTCTGGGGTCGAAAGCGGTATCCACGACGAAGCATTCTTCCAGTTTCACGGGCACCAAGGAGAGTGAGTTCGGTGACAGAACCCGGCAAACCGCCGAGTCGTCATCGCCATCGATCGAGTGCGACACCGAGATTCCGCCTCGCCCGAGTGTGCTGGCCACGAACCGCGTCCGGACTCAGCTCCAGGACAACAGCGATCTGCGGATACGTCATGCCCTCCACTTCTCGCAAGACCCAGGCAGCACGCTGACGCAGTGGCAGGCGATCGAGTTCGGATTCCAGGGCATCGAGAAATGCTGTGCCGCAAACTTCTTCGCTCGGATCACGCAAACGGGGATCAGCTTCTTCCCGGAGTTCGTCCATATCGGCGGCGCAGGAGCCGACTTTTCGATAGAAATCCGAGATCTTGCGAGAACAGATCGCGAACAACCAGGTCTTGGTGCTCGAGCGCCGCTGAAACCCCGGAAGTTGGCGCCACGCAGCGACGCAGGTTTCCTGGACGATGTCGTCGACGTCACTCTCGCTCGCGAGCAGTCGACGGGCAAATCGATACAAGTGCGGGCCGTATCGGCGGACGATGACGTCGAAGGCCGCGTGATCGCCGAGCATTGCCGAGTCGACCAGCACCTCGTCACTGAAGTCGGTCAGCAAGCCGTCGAATTGATCTGTCACCGCGCACACTCCTACTAGGGAGCCGTCGCGGGAGTGAGGCCTGGCTATTCTACCGCGTCCACGTCGACACCCGCGGGAGCGCTCTCAGGCTTCGAGTGCGGAAGCAATGACGGGGAGCCCGATAGGCGCCCCACCGTTGATCAGTTTCTCGAGTAGATCCTGATCGAGGTGCTGCTCGACGAGATCAGCGAGAAGGTCGAGTTGTTGTTCTCGCACCGCGGCAACCGCGGTGTCGGGTGCAGCAACAAAACCGGGAACCGCGAGCTCACGCAGCAGGCTGCGCCGAAAGTCGTCACTTTCCAGGAGACCGTGCCAGTGTGTCCCTCGAACAGGCCCTCGCACACTGCCTTCCGGCATACCGCTCGAGTCCGCCAGCAATGGGCGGTCCCCGTTGCGCACGACGCGTCCGTGATGAATCTCGTACCCGGACACCGAGATACCATCTGCCGTACCGGTCATCTGCGCCAGCACCTTGTCCGGAGCGAACTCGACATCGAGGTCCAGCAGACCCAGTCCCGCGGTGGTCCCTGATCCTGATTCGACTTCGTCGACGATGGAATTACCCAGCATCTGGTAACCGCCGCAGATTCCCAGGACTGCTTGCCCGCGACCTGCTCGCGCGACGATCTCGTCGGCCAGGCCGGTACTTCGCAACCACTCGAGGTCACTCACGGTGGACTTACTACCGGGGATCACCACGAGGTCCGCGTCGCGAATCCGCGACGGATCGGTCACCCACGAAACTGCCACGCCCGGTTCACATGCCAGTGCCTCGACGTCCGTGGAGTTGGAGATGCGCGGGAGCCGAACCGCAGCAACGGTGAGCCAGGCCGAACCGACGGGTGGGCCCGGGCGCCCTACCGGGGCATTGCCGGTGACGCCAAGCGAATCCTCGGCGTCGAGCCAAAGATCGTCGGCAAACGGGATCACTCCGAGAGTGGGTCGACCGGTGAGGCTGCGCAGTTGTTCCAGTCCGGGTTCCAACAGTGCAACGTCACCGCGGAATTTGTTGATCACAAATCCCGCGATCAATGCCTGGTCGCTGGGCGGGAGCACAGCAACGGTCCCGAACAGATGGGCCAGGACGCCGCCGCGATCGATGTCACCGACGACGACGACCGGAATCCGCGCAGCCTCAGCCAATCCCATGTTGGCAAGATCCGTTGCGCGCAAGTTGATTTCGGCCGGTGAACCGGCGCCTTCACAGATCACGACGTCGAACTCGGATCGAAGCGATTCGAGATCTTCGGCCACGACGGCGCGAAGCCACTGCCGATGCTGCATGTAGTCGCGAGCACCCACTGTGGTCATCGCCTTGCCCCGAACGACCAGTTGCGAAGTGCGGTCACTTCCAGGCTTGAGCAGCACCGGATTGAATCGAACACTCGGCTCCAGACCGCATGCCCGCGCCTGAAGTGCCTGCGCACGGCCGATCTCTCCGCCGTCCAGCGTGACCACGGAGTTGTTCGACATGTTCTGCGCCTTGAACGGCGCCACTCGGACGCCTCGACGCGCCAACATGCGACACAATCCGGCCACCAGAACGCTCTTGCCTGCGTCGGACGTTGTGCCGGCTACCAGCAGAGCGCCGCGCATCTCCGAACTCAAGGCAGGGTGAGAATCTCTGCACCGGTCTCGGTGACCACCAAGGTGTGCTCGAACTGCGCCGTCCACTTACGGTCCTTGGTGACGACGGTCCAGCCGTCCTCCCAGATCTCGTAGTCGATACCACCGAGGTTGATCATCGGTTCGATCGTGAAGACCATGCCCGGTTCGATGATCGTCTCGACCGCGGGCTCGTCATAGTGCAGGATCACGAGGCCGTTGTGGAAGGTCTCGCCGATTCCGTGTCCGGTGAAGTCCCGGACGACGCCGTACCCGAACCGATGGGCGTAGGACTCGATGACACGTCCGATCACGTTGAGCGCGCGGCCGGGCTTGACGGCTTTGATGGCCCGCATCGTTGCCTCGTGTGTGCGCTCGACGAGCAAGCGGTTCTCTTCGGACACGTCACCGGCGAGGAATGTCGCATTGGTGTCGCCGTGTACCCCGTTGATGTACGCGGTGACGTCGATATTGACGATGTCGCCGTCCTGGATCACAGTCGAGTCGGGGATTCCGTGGCAGATCACCTCGTTGAGAGACGTGCAGCACGACTTGGGAAAGCTCTTGTAGCCCAACGTCGACGGGTATGCACCGTGGTCGAGCATGAACTCGTGTGCGATGCGGTCGAGTTCGTCGGTCGTGACACCGGGAGCGACAGCCTTGCCGGCTTCCTGCAGCGCGCCTGCAGCGATCTTGCTGGCGATGCGCATCGCCTCGATCGTTTCCGGCGTCTGAACCCAGGGCTCGTTGCCCTCTTTGGCGGTCGGCTTCCACGCGTACTCGGGCCGCTCGATCTTCGAGGGCACAGCGAGGACGGGAGAGACGGTTCCAGGGACCAATGGGGTACGCACAGACATGCAGAACAGCCTAGACCTCGCGTCGCGCGTCAGCCGGATGCACTCCAGTTCCGGAAAACCGGGTCGACGAGAATTCTGACGGGAGTCGACATCGTCTGTCCGAATTCCTCGAAGAGCACGTCGCGAGATTCGAAGGTGCCCAGATCGCGGTCGACGAATTCGGAGAAGTCCAAGCAATCACACGAAACAGACTTGCCCCAACTGATCGGAGCGCGTCCGATCGCGTCGAACAGTGTCTCCTCGCCGGTATTCGTGAACGGTTCGAGCGCTGAGACCACCGCAGGTGAAACGATCTCGGAGATGTCCTGCCAGCGTCCGTCGACCAGAAATTCCGGCCACGCCAGCAGCACTGACTTCGGAATCACCGCATGTAGACGCCGAAATCTCGGGTACCAGAATTCCCCGCGTAGTACGAGACCGCGTACTCGGGTGGCGATACCTCGGCGGCGAGCCAACGCTTCGACGATAGCCAGTCTCTGACTGCAGGATCCGCGCTCTCGACTCAATGTCACCGAGACGGGTTGCCGGTCGTCGAGGCCGTACACCGGCCGAATATTTGCAACGACGCTGCGATGCGCCGACACCAGGAACTCCTGCGCCGACTGGATCGCACCTTCTGCAATGTCCTCGTAGAGGCGGGCCACGTCGTCGTGGCCCCAGTCGAGGATCGGAGTTGCGGCCACATCGCCACCCGACGCGTCATGGCGGATGTCACCTTGGCGGATTCCGCCGAGCAGCACGCACGTCATGTCTCAACCGTAGTGCGCGACCGGAATCGGTGGAGCCTGACAGAATCCGAACCGTGAAGAAATGGCTCCTGTTGATCACCGCGATCCTGACCGAGGTGTCTGCGACTCTGTCTCTGCGCGCGGCCCTCGATCACCCCGCCTGGTACGTCGTGGTCGTCGGCGGATATCTCGCAGCATTCACCGCGTTGTCGTTCGTCCTGCGGGAGGGCATGGGACTCGGTGTTGCATACGGAATCTGGGGCGCAACCGGAGTTGTCCTGACCGCGGTGTTCGCGACTTTCCTTTTCGGCGACCCCCTGACAGCCACGATGGGCGTCGGCATTGCCCTGGTCATCGGCGGAGTGCTGTGCGTCGAACTCGGCTCTCAGGCTGCCGCCGACAGCGGATCGGCAGACCCGGCATGACCTTCGTATTTCTGATCGCTGCAATTATTTCCGAGGTCACCGCGACGTTGTCACTACGGATGGCGTCGCAGGACGGCAGCGACAAACGATGGCTCGCGGTTGTCACCGTGGGGTATCTCGCCGCATTCGCCTTCCTGACCCTCGCGCTCGACGCGGGTCTCACCATCGGCGTCGCCTACGGAATCTGGACCGCATGCGGAGTGGCGTTGACGGCAATCGCATCCCGCATTCTCTTTCGCGAACCGCTGACCAGGCTCATGATGGTCGGGATCGGCCTCATCGCGGCAGGCGTGCTTCTCATCGAACTCGGTGCGAGTCACTGATCGCTGCACACATCAGTGTAAGGTTTACCTAACTTTGCTCTGGAGGTAGTCCACGGTGCTGATCCCTGCCCTTCGTGAAATCGCCGACGGTCCACAGCTGGACGACGATTCCCACTTACGGGAATCCGACCGCCACACTCCGATGGCGCGCGCCGTCCCGGCGCCGTTCCAACTCACGACGTACATCGTCGAGGCCGACCACATCACCCGGTGGCCAGAGCACGCTCACATCGAGCACGAACTGATCTGGTCCGACCGCGGTGTCGTCAACATGATCATCGACAATCAACTCTGGACCGTCACGCCCGGCGTCGGCCTGTGGATCCCCCGCGGGGTCCTCCACGAAGGTCAGGCAAATCCCCACGTCGCCTTCCGCGCCACGCTCTTCACCCCCGAGCTGTGGACTCCCTCCAACGAACCGTGCATCGTGACACTGAGTGAGGCAGCCAGGGCACTGCTGATACACCTCGCCCACACCGGAATGCCTGCAGAACAACGCCTTCGGGCACAGCAGGTCTGTGTCGATCTCCTCACCCCTGCATCGGCACCTCACTTCGACGTACCGATCCCCCGAGATCCGCGGCTACGGATGCTCGTCGACAAAGTGCTGTCGGATCCCGCCGACGATCGATCACTCGATCAGTGGGCGCACGTTCTCAATCTCAGCCGACGTACGGTCACCCGGATTTTTGCCGCGGAACTCGCCTTGAGCTTTGCGCAGTGGCGCACTCTGGTTCGTATGAGCACGGCCCTCGGCATGCTCGGGACCGGAATGAGTGTGAACGCCGTCAGCCGCCGAGTCGGCTACGGGACGTCGAGTTCCTTCATTGCCGCTTTTCGCAAGACGGTCGGCTACACCCCCGGCAATGCGCTCGCCGCTGTCAACTGACTCGAGACTGACCTGTTGTCGACATCGGCTGGCCCCTTCGCTACACGCACGCGCCCTACATTCACTTAGGTAAGCCTGCTCTCACGTGCGTACTGCGCTGAGTCGTGCAAGCACTTCCCTGATCAATCCCGAGGAGTTTCGCGTGTTCAGATCTGCCCGTCAGAGAATTCGTCCCCAGCGGAGGCGACGAATCGTTGTTGCGCTCATGCTGGCGGCGGCACTGCCTCTGACCGCCTGCACACAGTCGTCATCGGAAGCCCAGGAAAACAATTCATCGGCATCCGCCGTCGAGGACGGCGCCTATCCCGTGACGATCAAGCACGCTTTCGGCGGGACCACCATCGACAAGGAGCCGACACGGATCCTCACCCTCGATTCCGCAGCGGCAGACACGGTCATCGCCCTGGGTGTCACTCCGATCGCGATGCAGAAGGACTCTTGGGCCGGCGACGCCGACGGGTTCCTGCCGTGGACCCGCGCCGAACTCGAAAAGTCGGGCCAGACACTGCCCACGCCTGCGCCGTACTACTCCGACAGCGGCGAGCTACTGTTCGAGCAGATTCTCAATGCCGCGCCTGATCTGATTCTTGCCCCGTACTCGGGCTTCTCCGAGCAGGATTACCAGCGCCTGAGCTCGATCGCCCCGACCCTCCCGTACGACACCAAGCCGTATCAGCCCAGCTCGTGGCAAAACCTCGCCACCGATGTCGGCAAGGCACTCGGGCGTCCCGCTCAGACCGCGGCGCTGATCAAATCGGTTGAGGAATCGGTCCAGGAATCGAAGGCGAGTCATCCCGAATTCAACGGAGTCACTTTCGCCTTCGGTTCCTACATCCGTGAAGGAGAAACCGAAACCGCCATCTACGGTCCGGACGATCCGCGCGTCAAGTTTGTCGAAAACCTCGGGCTCACAGTCGCTCCCGACGTGGTGAACGGCGCCAAGAACTTTGCCGGCGACTCGTTCCTTTTCGGCATCAGTATGGAAAAGCTCGACACGATCAACACCGACGTGTATCTCGGTTGGGCAAGCGATCAGTCGGAAGTCGACAGCACATTGGCCAACACTCTGTTCTCGCGGTGGCCGGTCATCGCCAACGGCAAGGACCTGTGGATCACCGACAATCGCCTGACTGCAGCAACAATGTACGTCAGCCTTCTGAGTGTTCCGTGGGCGACCGACGAACTCGTGCCACAGTTGACCGAACTGGTCGCAAAATAGCAGCCCGCTCGGTCTGATCAAGCAACTGAAGGCCACTCACCGCGAAGTGTCGCGAAAACCACGGTGTCGGTCCACTCGTTCTTGATCCACGCGTTCTGCCGAAAATGTCCCTCTCGCCTCATACCGATCCGCTGCGCGAGTCGCGCCGAGGATTCGTTTCTCGAATCCATTCGCGCGACCACGCGGCGCAATCGGGGTGTCGCGAATCCTCGGCCGCCGAACTCGGGCGAAAATGCCCACCCGAGTTCGGCGGTGTGCTCGACTTCGGCTGTGCAATCAGATTCTTCGACTCGCCAAGCACTCACGCTTCCGACAACCCGGCCCCCGCACTCGACAACAAGTGCCACCGCGCCCGATGCCAGGTCGCGGCGAGACATTCTGGTCTGCACGGCCTCCCGAGCCTCCGCGAGACTCCAGGGTTCGTTGAGCAAATACCGGCATACGTCGCTGCGCCCGTAGAAGGTGAGAAGATCCCGGTGATCGCCTGGGCGGTAGGTACGGAGCACCAGCCGGTCCGTCCGGATCACACCCGGTGCAGGCCTCATCGCCACACCTACGTCCGCCATATCCATGCCGTCACGGTAGGTTCTTTCGAATTCGTAGGCGAATGAATATCGCAATGCTGTGCAGCGCTCAATGTTTGATTTGCCCTCCGACGGGCTACTTCACCACCGTAAAAGGTCGGGACAGGGAAATATGCCAGGCTATTTCGCGCTTGAAATCTAGGGGCGGTCATGTCCGAGGATTCACTGGTAAAGCAGGGTGTGGCAAAAGGAAGCGCGCTGGGCGGAGCCGTTCTCCTCATCACAGTCGGCGTGCTCGAAATCCTCCAAGGCATCTCGGCGATATCGGAGGACGACGTGACAGTCGTCGGCCCGGAATACGCGTACCAATTCGACCTGACTTCGTGGGGATGGATCCACCTCGTACTCGGTGTGCTCGTCACCGCTGTCGGAATCATGCTCTTCACCGGCGCGACGTGGGCACGGGTAGGCGCGATAGTCATCTGTTCTCTGTCGATCCTCGCGAATTTCCTGTGGCTACCCCACTCGCCGTGGTGGTCGATCATCATCATCGCGCTCGACGTATTCGTCATCTGGGCCGTCGCGACCTGGAATCCCGAGGTCATCTGAGGTCACCCGCCGAATCATCTTCGCAGTTCAGCATTTCAACTGTGCGCCAGTAGTTTCCGTCCCGGGAGGACCATCATGGCAAACGGCACGAGTGACGGACCACTCCAGGAGGACGAACGTGCCGAACTAGCCCGGTTGCGCGAAGAGGTAGCAACACTTCGCGAGCAGACTCCCAGCGCCCGCGAAACGACCGTCGAGAAAGTCTCCCGACCACCTCGACATGGGCTGCGGTGGACCGCGGTGACAATCCTGCTGGTGCTGGTCGCACTGCTCGCAGTCTTGTCGGTAACCACCCGCTTCGTACGTAGTCAGATCCTCGACACGGACCGCTACGTCAGCACGGTAGCGCCACTGGGTGAGAATCCAGCCGTGCAAGCGGAGATCACGAATCAAGTCACGGACGAGATCTTCGATCGCGTCGACGTCGAAGGGCTCACCACCGAGGCACTCACGGCATTGACGGACGTGTCGAATCTCGAAGCCAACGCGCCTCGCGTGGACCAGGCGTTGGTGGGTTTGGCACCGGTGATCGCCGGCCAGGCGAAGAGTTTCGTCCACGACACAGTGGCCTCGCTCGTTCGGACGCAGCAGTTCGAAGACCTTTGGATTCAGGCGAACCGAGCGGCGCACAACTCCCTCGTCGCCGTCATGACCGGAAACTACGGACCCGACTCGGTCGAGGTCGACCAGAGCGGAACGGTCAGCATTTCACTGAGCACGATCATCGACCGGGTGAAAACGGCGCTGACCGACCGCGGCTTCGCTTTCGCAGACAAAATCCCGTCCGTGGACAAGGAGTTTGTTCTCTTCCAGTCCCCCGAGCTGGTGAAGGCGCAGCGCGCCGTCTCGGCACTCGACAAGGTCTCGGCGGTGCTGCCGTGGTTGGGAATCGCTTGCGCAGCAGCCGCTGTCGCCGTTGCGCCAACCGGTCGCAGGCTTCGTACGCTGTCCCTGGTCGGTCTGTCGATTGCGTTGGGAATGCTTGTTCTTGCGATCGGAATTCTGATCGGACGTGCAATCTACCTCGACAGTGTCCCTACCGATATCCTCTCGCCAGACGCCGCCACCGCTGTCATCGACACAGTTCTGGTTCCGCTTCGGACGAGCCTTCGCGCGGTTGCGGTCCTCGGTGTGGTGGTGGGGCTCGGCGCCTACCTGATCGGTGGGTCGTCGTCGGCGATCGCCGTTCGTCGAGGCTACGGGCAGGCGTTGGACTTCGTCCGGCATTCTGCAAGCGGCCGAACGCCGAATCAGGTGGAGCGGTGGGCCAATCAGCTTCGTGTCCCACTGCGCTGTGCCATCATCGGCATCGCCGCCCTGTTGCTGCTCTTCTGGCGCTACCCCACCGGATTGGTCGTTGGTTGGATCGTCGTCATTGCGCTCGTTGCTCTCGTCGCACTGGAAGTATTGGTTCGTCCCGCACGCGCCGCCGCGCAGGACGCCGGGCCTGACGACGGCGGAACCGACGACGCCAGGCCCGGGGCAGAAGATACGAAAACTACGCCAGCGCCTTTGCCTTGATGGCCTGGAATTCCTCTTCGTTGATCGCGCCTGAGTCGAGAAGCTCTCTGGCGTCGGCGATCTGCTGAGTCGGCGATTTCCCGGCGACCTTTCGAATGTAATCACTCTGCGCGTGTATGTGCTCTTGAGCGGCTTCCATCGACCGCCTCGTCATTCCGTCATTCTTGACGACCACGTAGATCATCGCGGACAGGAATGGAATGACGAAGAGGAATATCATCCACAACGCCTTGGCCCAGCCCGAAGTCTCGTGATCACGGAACAAGTCGGTGATGATCGAGAACAACACGCTCAAGTACGCCACAAAGGCAAAGCAGACGAAGATGAACCAGAAGAATTCCCAGAAGCCTTCCATGTCAACGCTCCCTATACTCGGTTTTACACATCAGGAGTTCGGGAGGCTGACGTTCCGCGCCTGAGCTCCTGCATTCGGCCAGAACTCCCTGGTCCAAGGTCATTTCAGTATGCGCCGACGATCCCCGTTCCGGCTACAGCTCGAGAGAGTTCAGACTCGCCGACCGCTCATCCATTATCGGAATCACGATTCTCCGATCCGAGATCTCTTGTCTGGCCGCTTTTTCGACCAGAAGAGGCACGAAGTCGCGGATCCGACATCCCGCAAAACGCTGGTGAATTGTTCGCACTCTGTTTTCGATCTCCGGTGGAGGAACGGCGGGATAGCGGGAAATGAGGCGAGTGATCACCCGCTCGACGTGGAGCAACTCTTCGTCGCCAGTCATCCATTAATGGTCGTCCGTCCAGCCGAGCACGTCAAGACTCGGAAAGGGTTCGAAAACAACACGATTCGGGTCTCGATTGCGAAGAGAATAGGTTCACCGAATATGGGGCATACACATAAGGGCGGACGGTTCCCCGCGCGCTCGCGTTGCGCTCATGATGCCAGGGAGTGGAAGTGGGAAAGAACGCTCGGATTCTTCACGACGACACCCCGTCGACCCTTACCGACGACGCGCCGCCCGTGGCAGAAAAGCCGATGAAGAACAAGGTGTACCGCCGCAAACTCAAGCCGTTGCACGGCGAACTCGTGGCTTTGCAGGAGTGGGTCAAATCGTCTGGAGCCAAGGTCTGCATCGTATTCGAAGGTCGAGATACCGCGGGGAAGGGCGGTGTCATCAAAGCCATCACCGAGCGAGTGAGTCCGCGAGTGTTCCGGGTCGTTGCGTTACCCGCCCCGACCGAGCGAGAGCATTCGCAGATGTATGTCCAGCGCTACGTCCCGCATCTTCCGGCTGGCGGTGAGATCGTCATCTTCGACCGAAGTTGGTACAACCGTGCCGGTGTAGAACGAGTAATGGGCTTTTGCACCGAAGAACAAGCACATCAATTTCTCCAGCTCATTCCGACCGTCGAACGCGCGATCGTCGAATCGGGAGTCATTCTGCTCAAGTACTGGCTCGAGGTCAGCGAAGAACAGCAGCTCTTACGTCTGCAGAGCCGGATCGACGACCCTCGAAAGATCTGGAAGCTGTCGAATCTCGATCTGAAGTCGTTCAGTCATTGGTACGACTACTCGCGTGCCCGCGACGAGATGTTTCGCTTCACCGACACCGGCTGGGCGCCATGGTATGTCGCAAACAACAATGACAAGAAACGCGGACGACTCAACATCATCAGCCACATTCTGAGTCAGATCCCCTACGAGCCCGTGCAATCCACGGACATCACCCTGCCGAAACGGCAGAAGGCTCACGGCTACCAGACGCCCAAACAACCGCTGCACTGGATTCCGACCCGGTATTGACGATCGCCAAGGAAAGGATGTGCGGTCATGAGCCCCACGCCGTGGCATGCGCAGAGTGGCGAATCAGTCGTGTCCGTACTGCAGTCGGACCCGGAGCGCGGACTGCAGTCGGATGAGGCCGACCAACGGCGACGACGCTACGGGTCGAACGAAATCACCTCGACGCCACCGCCGTCGACGTGGTCGATCGCGCTGTTGCAGCTGAAAGATCCGATGAACTTGATGCTCGTCGCCGTGGCCGCGGTCAGCATCGCCATCGGTGAAGTGCCGACAGCAATCGTGGTGGCGGTGCTCGTCGTGCTCAACATCGTCCTCGGAACTCGACAGGAGTTGAAGGCACGGGCCAGCGTCGACGCCCTCGCCAAGATGCAGACGCCCCAAGCACGGGTCATTCGTGACGGGAACCTGATTCAACTCGACGCTACCGAACTGGTGCCGGGTGACATCGTCCAAGTCGAGGCAGGAGACATCATCGCTGCCGACGGACGGTTGCTCGCCACCACCACCCTGGAGACGCAGGAAGCCGCATTGACCGGGGAAAGCGCGCCGATACCGAAGGACCCGAATACGCTGAACAACGAGGATATTCCGCTCGGAGACCGCAGCAATCTGGTCTTCCAGAACACCTCGGTCACCCGCGGCACGGCGACCATGGTGGTCACCGAGACCGGGATGCAGACGCAGATAGGCCGGATCGCGTCGATGTTGTCGGCGGTCGCCCCTGGCAAGTCGCCACTTCAACGTGAATTGGACTCTCTCACCAAACTTCTCGGAATCATCGCGTGGACGGCAGTGATCGTCATCGTCGTCATCGGGCTCCTTCGTGGGCAGGACCTGACTACGCTTCTGCTCCTTGGTATCGCAATGGGAGTGTCCGCGATTCCGACCGGCCTGCCAACATTCGTCCAGGCGATGCTGGCCTACGGTGCCCGTCAACTGGCCGACGCCAAGGCCGTCGTGAAGAACCTGACCGACGTCGAAACACTCGGCGCGACCAGTGCAATCAACTCGGACAAGACCGGCACGCTGACCATGAACCAGATGACCGTCCGATCGCTGTACGTCCACGGCCGTTGGTACACGGTCGAGGGCGAAGGCTATGCCAAAGCGGGAAGGATAACGCAGGTTGCCGGCGAGGCGCCGCCCGACTTCACCCTTCTCGCATACGGACTGTGTCTCGACAGCGATGCAACGGTTTCCGATTCCGGGGAAGTTGTCGGCGACCCGACCGAGGCCGCGCTCGTGGTGCTCGCGGCAAAGATCGGTGCCGACGCCCCACTCACCAGACGGACCTACCCGCGGGTGGCGACGGTTCCGTTCGATTCCGCGTACAAGTTCATGGCCACGTACCACCATCTCGAAGTCGACGGCGTAAGTCAGTTCGTCGGATTGGTCAAGGGCGGACCCGATGTCGTCCTCGCTCGGTGTTCTTCGGCCTTTCTCCCCGGCCGTCGGCAGGTCCCGATCGAGGAAGTCCGAGACGAACTCACGGCAGCAAATCAGTCCATGTCCGAAAAGGGTCTTCGGGTGCTGGCATTCGCGGTCAGACGCCTCGACGGACGGGAAGACGCTGTCGTGGCCGACCCCATGTCCTTTGTCGAGGACCTGACGTTTGTCGGTATGGCAGGCATCATCGACCCGCTGCGTCCGGAGGCGGTCGATTCGGTGCGAACCGCACACCGGGCCGGCATCGAGGTCCGCATGATCACCGGCGACCATGCCATCACCGCCGCAGCGATCGGTGCCGAACTCGGACTCGGCCCGGGCTCGGTGGGCGGAGGCGAGTTGCAAGCGATGACCGATGAAGAACTGTCGACCGCGTTGCCGAACCTGCACGTGTTCGGCCGCGTCACTCCGCAGGACAAACTTCGCTTGGTCGATGTCATGCAGAGCGGTGGCGCCGTCGTCGCGATGACCGGAGACGCGGTCAACGACGCCGCCGCGTTGAAGAAGGCAGACATCGGCGTCGCCATGGGCTCGGGCAGTGAGGTGACCAAACAGGCGGGCAAGATGGTGCTCACCGACGACAACTTCGGCACCCTCATCACCGCGATCACTTTGGGCCGCAACATCTACGGAAAAATCGTCTCGTACATCCGCTACCAGATGTCGAAACTCTTCTCCTTGGTTCTCCTCTTCCTCGCTGCGAGCATCTTCAACATCAACGAGGGTGTGGCACTGACGCCACTGATGGTGCTGTTCCAGCACTTCTTCATCACACTGTTCCCCGTCGCCGTGATCATGCTCGACCCGCCGCCACCGGATCTGATGAACAAGCCTCCGCGCGATCCCAAGATGCCGATCGCACATCGAAGCGCAGTCGCTCAGTGGCTCGCGTACGGTGTCCTGCAATTTGCCGTGACACTCGCGGCGATGCTTCTCGCACCCGGTGAAATGAGTACTTCCGATGCGAATGTTCCCATGACCACAGCATTCGTAGTGCTCTCTCTCGGTTCGATTCTCGCGGGGCTTACCATGCGGCGTGATCCCGAGTCCGGCGTGGTTCCACCGGTTCTCGGTGCCATCAAGATCTTGACGATCCCCACGGTCGTGACCGTATTCGCCGTCGAGGCGGGCGTCCTCCAGGACCTCCTCATGACAACCTCACTGACCGGCGCCCAGTGGCTCGCCTGCCTGGGTTGGTCGCTGATCATCCCGGTTGTCGTCGAGTTGGACAAGGCAATTCGACGCCGCCGCCTCGCACAGGCACCTGCGCCCCTCCCTGCGACCACCGCGGTTGCCCCCGAGCGCGCCCGTTCGCTCCACTGAGGGAGGACAATCAAACGATGATGTGGGCGGAGAGTCTAGGTCGGCTACCGGGCGTCGCGACTGCCCGTGGGTATCGCCGCGAGTGGTTGCGAACAGACGTCACTGCCGGACTCGTCTTGACTGCCCTGCTCATCCCGGCAGGCATGGGCTACGCCGAGGCCGCCGGGTTGCCTGCGTACGCCGGGCTGTACGCCACCATCGTGCCTTTGCTCGCGTACGCGGTAGTCGGGCCCTCGAAAATCCTTGTACTCGGACCTGATTCGTCACTGGCGCCGCTGATTGCCGCCGCGGTAATACCGCTGGCAGTGGTCGGCGATTCGGAGAATGCGCTTGCACTAGCCGGTGTTCTCGCCATTCTTGTCGGACTCATCCTCGTGATCGGCGGATTCCTTCGTCTCGGCTTCGTGACCGAACTCCTCTCGAAACCGATCCGCCTCGGCTACCTCAACGCCATTGCACTCGTCGTCGTAGTTGGTCAGATTCCCAAGCTGCTCGGATTCTCCGTCGACGCGTCCGGTCTACTCGGTGAAATCGGCGGGATCTCAAAGGCCCTGGTGGGTGGCGACGTCGACCCCCTCGCTGCCGCCATCGGTGTCGGTTCGCTAGTCGTCATAGTCGCCTTCCGGCTCTGGGTACCTGTTGTTCCCGGCGTTCTGGTGGCCGTTGTCGCGGCCATAGTCTTGTCCGCTGCCGCCGGTCTCACCGATGACATCGGCATGGTCGGCGCACTGCCGGAAGGACTCCCCCTCCCTTCCGTCGGTGGAGTCACCTGGCAGGACGTCGGCCATCTGATCGGGCCCGCCGCCGGTATCGCATTGATTGCCTTCGCCGACACCGGCGTTCTCTCGCGCACCTTCGCCGCCCGCCACGGCGAGGACGTGAACGGCAGTACCGAAATGAAGGCGATCGGTGTCGCGAACGTGGCCGGCGGGCTGTTCGGCGGGTTCCCGATCTCGGCGAGCGGGTCACGAACTCCGGTAGCCGAACAGAGTGGGGCGCACACACAATTGGCCGGCGTCGTCGGGGCGCTCGCGGTCCTGGTGTTCGTCCTCGTCGCTCCCGGACTCACGGCATATCTGCCCGATGCAACACTGGCCGCCGTCGTCATCGTCGCCGCGTGTGCACTGATCGACGTGGGCGGCATGGTCCGCATGTGGCGCATGAGCACCGTGGAATTCGGCCTCGCCGTCGCGGCGTTTCTGGGCGTCGCCCTGGTCGGTGTGCTACAAGGCATCCTTGTAGCGATCGGACTGTCCTTCGCAGCGGTCATCGCGCAGGTATGGCAGCCACATCGAACCGAACTCGTCGAGACGGGCGAACCCGCCGGATTCCACGACATCGAACGCCATCCAGATGGGCATCGCATCCCCGGCCTGGTGTTGGTGAGGTTTGACGCGCCACTGTTTTTCGCGAACGGCGAGATCTTCGACGAGTACGTTCGCTCCGTCGTCGCCAAGGCGCCAGATCCGGTCGACTGGGTGGTTATAGCCGCCGAACCGATCACCGGACTCGACACAACGGCAGTCGACGAACTCGTCGATCTGGATACATTCCTCGAAGGCAAAGGAATTCGGTTGGCATTCGCAGAGATGAAAGGTCCGATCAAGGATCGACTCATCCGATTCGGAGTCGGGGATCGATTCGATTCGACGCACTTCTACCCGACCGTCGAAGCCGCCGTGAACGCATTCCGCACCCGAACCGGCGACTGACAAACTCCAGGCAGTCGGGAGCCGTGGCTGCATTGGGTACCGTTTGGTATGGGACTCACGACGGACAATGTTCCGGCACGCCGTATCGCTCAGGTCGCCGGCGTGGGCGGTATCGCCGTCGGCGTTGTCTCGCTGATCGCGTTGTACTCCACCAAGCCGATCAACCCGTTGATCGCCGTGGCCTCCTTCGTCCCGATACTGCTTGCGGTCACACTCGCAGCGTCCCTGATATGCCTGGTCTTTCGCCGCTGGATCCTGCTGGCGATCTCGGTGGTACTGATTGCGGTGGGCGCGTCGGTGATCAGTCCACTGTATGTGGCAAACAGTTCCGAAATCGACGGGCCGACTCTGCGCGTAATGCAAGCAAACCTTCTCTTCGGGCAGGCAGATCCCGCCAGTTTGACTGCGACGGTGCGCGAGAAGGCAGTCGACGTCCTGACGGTTCAGGAACTGACCACATCACTCGAAGGCTCTCTCAGAGATCAAGGACTCGAGCAACTGCTGCCGCATCACTACTTGGTACCGGACGAGGCCGGCGGGGGTGGCGCCGGTATTTACAGCCGTTATCCGCTGACGGAAACTCGGGAATTGAACGGATTCGGACCGACCAATCTTGTTGCCGAAGTCGGCTTCTCGACTCCGTTCACCCTCCTGGCGGTTCACCCCGGACCGGCGTACGTGACCCCGCCCGACGTGTGGACTGCCGAGCTGAGCACTTTGCGAAACGCGCTCGACGCTGCTGCCGCCGAGGAAACCGTCATCGTCAGTGGCGACTTCAACACCACATTCACGCACAAGCAATTCCGTGACCTCCTCGATGTCGGCTACTCCGATGCCGCAGACCAATTGGGAGTAGGCATCGTGCGCACCTATCCGGCGGACAAGAAATTTCCCGCGATCGTCGGCATCGACCATGTACTTCTGCGGGGCGGACAGGCGAAGTCACTCGAGCGGATCGAGATCGAAGGTTCCGATCACTTCGGCTTGATCGTCGACGTGGCGATCCCCAACTAGTCGGAGAGCACCCGACCCGAGCGAACGAGTTGCGGATCACCCGTGCTTCGGCATGCTTCGACCCGACACATCGATCGTCCGATGCAGGTGATGCGGCGTACGCAGGACGATCGACCGGTCCACCACGGATACGCCCGGAAACTGCTCGGCGAGATAACCTTCCAGACGCTGCACGTCGTCGATCGAGCGCAGCCACACCGCCAATGCGATGTCGTAGCTGCCGATCGTAGAAGCAACAAGCCTCGCCTCACGCAGGTGCGAAAGACGCTGAGCAATTGCCTCCTTTCGCCCGTCGAGACGTAAGAAGTACCAGGCGTAGACCGGCCAACCGGAGTAGGGCCGAGCAATCTCCGTGCGGACGACCAGTCGCCCCGTCGACAGCTCGTGAGAAAGGAGCGCCCCAGCGCGAGCCGGCGTGACTCCGAGGGCCGCAGCGAGTGCCGAGACGGTGACACGTGGTTCGCGAGAAAGAATGTCGAACAGCTGCGACTGTTCCTCTTCGCCGGCGCGTACACCACGAATCTTTCCCGCCGGGGCCGACTCGAGCGCGGCAATTTCTTCCGCATCGAGAGCACGTAGACGCCAGTTCCTCGCGTCGGAGTTCGCCGAGGACACGATCTGAGTTCGCATCGCGGTGATCATCGGCAGGGATTGTGTTCGCTCCAACACGTACCTGGACAATTGATCGAGGTCAGTGCAGGTGAGCGTGACGAGCAGATCCCGATTGCCGGTTGTGAGATCGACTGTGAGAACTTCGGGATCGTGCGCGATCTGTTCGGCAACGCTCATGGTCTGTGCCGGTGCGCATTCGATCTCGAGAAGTGCGGTCGCCGACACGATGGGTCCACCACGGTACGCAGCGATCCACGCTATGCCTTGCGAGTGCAGACGCTCCCAACGCCTGGTCAGGGTGACCGGGTCGGAACCGATCGCGCGTGAAAGCTCGGACCACGACGCTCGCGGCCTGATCTGCAGTGCGTTCAACAGCCGAAGATCGTCGTCCTTGAGCATCTGATCCTGCACCGAGGACCTCACTTTCAAAAGAATGCTGCACCGAAACAGGATCGAAACGCGTCGATCCTAACTTCATCACATCAATAGTCCACCAAATCCTGAGCCTCGAGAACCCTTACTTCTTGCGTTCGTTCGCCCCCTCGAGAAAGACACCGACATGACCGAAGCATTCCCTGTCTCGCATGACGATTCCCCAGTCAGCGATCAAACCGCGACGCAAAAAGTCGTTTTTGCCATGCGGTCGCCACGCCTGTGGATCGTGGTGATTCTGCTCCTCGGGCTTGCGGCAGGCGCGCAACTGATCGGCCCCGCAGTGATTCCCGTCGGCGCTGCCGCCATCACGATCCTGCCCATGGTGTGGGGACTGATTGTCGGCGGTGTCGTCTCGAGCCAGAAGTGGAAACCACTCGGCCTCGACCTTCAGGCTGCAGCCTCGGCAATCATGGGCCTGGCTGTTCTCTTGCTTTGTGCAAGGTTGTCTTTCACCATCGGCCCGAACATCCAATTGTTGTTCGAGGCGGGCCCCGCACTGCTACTGCAGGAATTGGGGCACTTGTTCGGCACTATCGCTCTCGCACTCCCGCTGGCGGTACTCCTTCGGATGGGGCCGGCCACCGTCGGAGCAACCTTCTCCATCGACCGCGAGGGTTCCTTCGCGATGGTCAGCGAACGCTACGGCCCCGATTCCGACCAGTACCGTGGAGTCCTGTCGATGTACGTCTTCGGCACTCTGTTCGGTGCCGTGCTGATCAGCCTGATTGCGTCACTGGCTACATCCTTCAACATCTTCGACCCCCTCGCGTTGGCGATGGGTGCCGGCGTCGGATCCGGCTCGATGATGGCTGCCGCTGCCGCCAGCGTCGTTTCGGCGCACCCCGAGATGGCCGACCAGGTACTCGCCGTGGCGGCCACATCCAACATCATCACCGGCCTCCTCGGCGTGTATGTCGGCATGTATGTCGCACTCCCCCTTGCTGATCGAATCTACGGCGCACTCACCAAGCGCTCGAAGACGACCAGCGAACGGAAAGCCGACACTGCCCCACGAGCGGTTGCGCCGAGCGTCACCGTGCCGCTGACCACCATCGTTCCGATTCTGTTCGTCGGTGGGGTCATCGTCTCTTCGATCGCAGCGGGTGGCGTATCTCGATCGATCATCGTCGGTTACTTGATCCTCACCGGATTGTTGCTCCTGGGCGTCGGCGTGGCCCGCCTGACCCGCGGCAAGATCGCGGCGATGATCGCAATCATCACCATCGGTGCCTTGGCGACAACACCGTGGTCCCCCATCGGTGATTTCGTCTCGAGCACCGTCGGGACTGTCGACTTTCTCTCGATCTGCACCCTCACCTTGACTGTCGCAGGTCTCAGCCTCGGCAAGGACCTTCCCTTGCTCAAGACGATCGGCTGGAAGATCGTGCCCGTCGGAATCGTCGCGATCCTCGCCTCTTACCTACTTTCCGTGGTCGTCGCGGAGTTCGCGCTGGGCCTCTGGCACTAGAACTGCACCCGAAAACGCTGAGAACCAAAGATGTTGAAAGGAACCAATACCCATGTCCATCGCTGACACCCGCACCCGCACAGACTCGGTTTCGAGCACGATCGAGAAGTGGGCATCACGCCTCATCGATGTCAGCCACACGATCCATGCTCACCCAGAGCTGGCATTCGAAGAGCATCGGGCATCCGCCCTCTTGGCGGACGCCGCACAGGAAGCCGGCTTCACGGTTACTCGCGCCGCCTACGGCCTCGAGACGGCATTCGAAGCGGTGCGGGGCTCCGGCCCCTTCCGCGTCGTCGTCTGCGCCGAGTACGACGCCCTTCCCGACATCGGTCATGCGTGTGGACACAATGTCATCGCCGCTGCCGGACTGGGAGCAGCTGTCGCGCTCGGAGAGGTCGCGGAGGAACACGGCCTGACCGTCGTCCTTCTCGGTACGCCGGCCGAAGAACATGGCGGCGGGAAAGTCTTGCTGCTCGAACGTGGCGCATGGGAGGGCGCGGCGATGTCGATCATGGTCCACGGCGCTGCAGGTGAAGACGTCAGTTGCACCGTCACCGGAACGCAGGCAGTCGACCGGTTCGACGTGACCTACACCGGACGAGCCGCACACGCGGCCGCTGCGCCACACAAGGGCATCAACGCAGGCGACGCCGCCACGATCGCCTTGGTCGCTATCGGACTCCTCCGTCAACAACTTCCCTCCGACGTCAGGCTGAACGCCTACGTCGAGCACGGCGGCGAAGCAACAAACATCATTCCGGCCTCGACATTGGTGCGAGCGGAAGTTCGGGCCGCAGAACTCGAGGTGCTGTTGGACGCCAAGCGTCGTATGCTCGCCTGCTTCGAGGGCGCAGCTGTGGCCAGCGACTGCTCCTGGTCGACCGAACGCGCCGAACCGCGCTACGAGGAGCTTGTTCAACATCGCGTGCTGGCGACGATCTGGGACGAGGAGATCGCGAGCCTGGGCCGCACCGCGGCCGCCCGAACTCCCCTGACCGGCGGCTCGACAGACATGGGCAACGTGTCGAAGGTGGTTCCCTCGATCCACCCGATGATCGCGTTACGCGGCGTTACCGGAGTTCCTCACACGATCGAGTTTGCCGCTGATGCCCGCTCCGCAGCGGGCGACGAAGCTGTTCTGCACGGAGCAATTGCAATGGCGCGCACTGTGATCCGAGCCGCCACCGGAGACTCGCGCTCCAACCTCCTGACGATTGCGGCCCAGCGCGAGTCAGGAGCGACTACCGTCACGAGCGCCGAATGAGCACCACCGGCGTCTATGTTTCCGCGCTCGAATTCTTCTCCATCGGCATCGGGCCCTCCAGTTCACACACGGTCGGTCCGATGCGAGCCGCCCGCACTTTTGTCGGCGAGCTCTCCGACGCCGGCTTGACCGCGTCGGTCGACCGAATTCGCTGCAATCTGCACGGCTCTCTCGCCGCCACCGGAATAGGGCACTGCACTCCCGACGCGGTGATCGCGGGACTTCGTGGGTTGGATCCTGAAACGTGCGAGCCGAACGACGTTCACGGGCGTTGGGCCGAGCTCTCGGACGGCGGATCGGTGAAGCTCGTCGGCGGCTCACTCAGGCACGTTGTGTTCACTCACGAGGACATGGTGTTCGAGCCGCTCGTTCGCCGTCACGGGCACCCCAACTCGATGACACTGACCGCCTTCAGCGGTCGCGAAATCGTCTGTACGAGTACATATCTGTCGATCGGTGGCGGATTCGTACTGCGCGCCGGAACGGAGACGCAAGCAAGCGCGCATTCGATCAACTCACGCTATCGAACCGCGAAAGAGCTACTGGCGGAATGCGGCTCCGGAACTATCGCCGAGTTGGCACTGTCGGACGAAATCGCGATGCACGGCCAGGATCGGGCATTCACCGGCATCGACGCGATCTGGTCCGCGATGCGCACATGCATCGAACGCGGCACCCAGACCGAAGGTGTATTGCCCGGGCGTCTCGGAGTTCGTCGAAGAGCACGGTCTGCGAACATTCAACTGGAACAACGTAACTGCGCCCCCTCCTCACGCGAGTGGCTGACCGTCTACGCCATGGCGGTCAACGAAGAAAATGCAGCAGGTGGCCGCGTGGTAACGGCTCCGACGAACGGCGCTGCGGGCATCGTGCCGGCGGTGCTCTATCACCACATACGCGCTACGGGCGCCGGCGTTCACGACGTTCGAACCTTTCTCCTCACCGCTGCCGCAATCGGATCGATCATCAAGGCGAATGCCTCGATCTCGGGCGCGGAGGCGGGGTGCCAAGGCGAGGTCGGAGCTGCCTGCGCGATGGCGGCAGCCGGCTTGTGCGCTGTCATGGGCGGATCACCACGACAAATCGAGAATGCAGCTGAGATTGCCATGGAACACCATCTGGGGCTGACCTGCGATCCGGTTGGTGGCCTGGTCCAAATCCCCTGCATCGAACGAAATGCCGTAGCCGCCTCGACTGCAGTCACCGCAGCTCAGCTCGCATACCTCGGTGACGGGACGCATGTGGTGAGCCTCGATACCGTCATCGAAACCATGCGCCAAACCGGAAACGACATGTCCGTGCGTTACAAGGAAACCAGTGAAGGCGGGCTCGCCGTCAATGTCGTCGAGTGCTGAGGAGGATGTCGACGGCAGCGGCGAGGGCGGGCGGACGCCGTCGCCGGAAATATCATCCTCTCGAACGATGAAGTCCGGTGTACCGATTTCTACACTCGGTGACATGACTTTGTGGACGGTGACCAGATGATCGCTCATCACGCTGGAGGAATCCCACTGCACAATTCTTCACGGCACAACACTGCGGGGCCGTCGCGCTCGACGCAGTCCTCAGGTCGCAAGATCGCCGCGTTGATCGCGTTGGTCGCCGGTTTCTCCGCTGCCTTCGTTCTCGCCCCGGGCATGCTGACGAGTAGGCCGGGTGATGGGTACGCAGACCAGGGAGAACTCGTCGAGACGGTCCGCGCCGCGTTCGTCGAATACTGGAGTTCCGGTGTCCAAGCCTTCTCGCCGAGCTTGGAGTCCGCTGTCGACTACTGGCTGCGGTACCACGTGGCCAAGGCCGTGATCGCGGTAATCCTGCTGACGGTTCTGCTCGCACTCGGCCGGATGCTCAATGCGTCGTTCGTGAACGCCGGCCCCCTGACGGCTGGAAAGAAACTCGCATTCGTCTCGGCGGGAGGGCTGGTCACGCTCCTCGCGATGTTTTCCTCGGTACTCGTGATGGCAAATATCCAAGGTGTCGTTGCACCCTTCTCTTCGCTGATCTCGATGTTGCCCGTGGCCCAGGCGGATGGGGCACTTGGCGACACTGTCGGGCAGGTCCGCCAACAGCTCGCTCAGTCGACGGGCACCGGAAACCAGCAAAGCCCTGTCCTCGAACTGATGATCAGCGACTTCGCGCGGTATCACTTGGCCATGGCGGTGATCACGCTGATCGCGGCAGCAATATCACTGATCGTGACTGTGGTCGTGTGGGCACGCTTCGCGAGAACGGCGCGATCCGAGCGACGGACGAGATTCGTGTCGGGGTCGATCGGTCTTCTCGCTGCACTGTTCACGCTGGGATTGATCGTTGTCGGCGTAGCAAATATGGGCACCGCGGCAGACCCGGCACCCGCGCTGGCGGCGTTCTTCAACGGCGGACTCTGACCCAAGTCAAGGGTTCAGGCCAGGGTTCCGTAGTCCCCCGGTACCGGTTGAGGAGGTACCTGGGGACTGCGTCTGCCGTACCCGGGGTCGATGTGTGAGTGCCCTCGGGCAGGCAGAGTTCGACTCATGAAAACCGGAGCAAGACGCATCCTGCTTGTCGGCCTGTGCAGCGCCATGGTTGGAGCTGTAATCAGCTGCAGCACGGACAAATCCACAGACACATCCGACAAGATCATGGACTCGACCATCACCGACCAGCTCGATTCGATCGTCGACGCAGCGGTGAATTCGACCGGGATTCCCGGTGCGATGGTGGGCATTTGGGGGCCCGACGGCAACTACGTCAAGGTTGCAGGAGTCTCGGATACGGCAACCAAAGCGCCGATGGAAACCGACTTCTACCACCGGATCGGTAGCGTCACCAAAACATTTACCGTGACCGCCCTGCTGCAATTGGTCGACGAGGGAAAGATCGGTCTCGATGATCCGATCTCCAAGTACGTCGACGGCGTCATGGAAGGCGATGCGATCAGCCTGCGCCAGCTGGCGGGGATGCGCAGCGGCCTCGTGGCCTACACGACGTCCGAACAGTTTGTCATGGATGTTCTTTCCGACCCTCGCCGATCATTCACATCCGAAGAGCTCTTCGGGTACGTCAAGGACCTCCCACTCCAAATTCGACCAGGAACCACTGTCGACTACTCGAATACCAACACCCTTCTGCTCGGCATGGTCATCGAGAAGGTCACCGGCTCAACACTGTCGGAAGTCATCGACACCAAGATCACCACACCACTCGGAATGGAGCACACCAGCTTTCCCACCACCAACGCGTTCCCGAACCCCCACGCACAGGGATACACCAACCAAACACACGACGAATCCGTGACCGCAGCAACGGACTGGAACCCGTCGTGGGGAGGCGCCGCGGGCGCAATGATCTCGTCGTTGGACGACATGCGCATCTGGGTTCCGGCCTTGGCCAAGGGCGATCTCCTCGCCGACGACACTCAGAAGCAGCGCCTGCACACCGAGCCCCTGGGCGAAGGGGACGACAACTCCGGGTACGGACTCGGATTGTTCAACAGCGGCGGCTGGATCGGTCACAACGGAAGCCTGCCCGGCTACAAAACAGTCTCGGTCTACCTGCCCGAGAAGGACACCACCCTGGTCGTCTTCATCAACACCGACATCGACGGAGAGACCGACCTGACCAGCGCTTTGATGGTGCCGATCACCAAGTTGATCAGCCCGGGCAACGTCTACGGCTGATCACCTCGGGTCCGATCGACAATTCGGACGAAAGTGACATCTCGGGTTTCGATCTGTCGATAGGCTCGACCGTCGACAGATCGAAACCCGAAAGAGGCACTCATGGGATCGTTGAACGACTGGCTTCTCGACAGCGACAGCCCGCTCGTGGGGATTGTGGGTGGCATCCTACTGACGATCGCAATGCTCTCCGGCGGTTCAGGCATGTAACCCACCGCTCCCGATATGGCTCCGCACAGGGTGGACGTTCAGTGCGTGATCTAACGAACATGTTCGTTACGAACATGTTCGTGTACGGTAAAAACATGCCCAACCAGCCAACAGGTACGTCGAGCCGTCGCAATCGTCCGGCCAAACCCGCTCTGACACGCGAGGGCATCGTCAGTACCGCGGTGGAAATCTTGCGGTCGGAGGGCTTGCAGAAATTGACGATGCGTCGACTCGCCCTCGAACTCGACACCGGGCCGGCATCGATGTACGTGTACGTGCGCAATACCGCCGAATTGCACGCCGCCGTTCTGGACACACTTCTCGGAGTGGTCGACCTCGCCGAAAATTCCTCCGGCACTTGGCAAGCTCGCCTTGAACGGGTGTTGACCTCGTACACGGCCGTGCTGTTCGATCATCCCGGTCTCGCCCAGTCGGCACTCGTTTCCCGACCCAGCGGAGTTCACTACGTACGCCTGCTCGAGCGCCTGCTGGCATTGCTCGACGAAGGCGAAGTCCCTCCAGGTCAGGCCGCGTGGGGCGTGGACTTGCTACTGCAGTACGCGACGTCCACTGCCGCCGAACACTCTGCGCCGAACAATTCCGCCGACGCGGATGCCCGATGGAGCGCGTTGACCGACGCAATCCAGAACGCAAACCCGCAGACGCACCCACTCGTCGCAGGCCATGCAACAGCTCTACTTGCCGGTGAACCCTCGGCGCGCCTCTCCTGGGGATTCCGCACGCTCATCACGGGCATCGAGAACACCCCACTCACTTCTTAGGAACCCACCATGAACCACTACCCCATCGCAATCATCGGCGCCGGCCTCGGTGGCCTCACCCTCGCCCGAGTCCTCCATCTCCGCGGAATCGATTCGGCGGTATTCGATCTCGAATCCGGACCGACAGCCAGAACTCAAGGCGGGATGCTCGACATCCACGAAGACTCGGGTCAGATCGCGCTTCGTGCCGCCGGCCTCTATGAGGAGTTCCGCGGCCTCGTCCATCAAGGCGGGGAAGAGACACGCGTCCTCGATCGAAATGCCGTCGTGCACCTGAGCGAGCAGGACACCGGAGACGGCGACCGCCCGGAAATCGACCGCGGCCAGCTGCGTGACCTACTGCTCAGCTCAATTCCGAAGGAAACACTCCACTGGGGAGCCAAGGTCCGCAGTGCTCATCCGTTGCCGGATGGTCGACACGAAGTTCACCTCGCGGATGGCACCCACTTCACCACCGATCTCCTGGTCGGCGCCGACGGTGCGTGGTCGAAAATCCGTCCATTGGTTTCAAACGACACTCCTGCGTACACCGGAATATCTCTCGTGGAGTTCGACCTTCACGACGCCGACAACCAGCACGTGGATGCCGCTGAAACCGTCGGCGGCGGAATGATGTTCGCACTCAGTGCCGACAAGGGCTTCCTTGCCCACCGTGAGACCGACAACAGTCTGCACATCTATGCCGCCCTGCGAGTTCCCGAGAGCTGGGCAGCGAGTGTCGACTTCTCCGACGATCACATCGCGAAGAAGGTTCTGCTGGAACACTTCTCGGACTGGGACGAGTCACTGCGTTCACTGATCGTCGAAGCCGACAGCTCGCTGACCCCTCGCCCCATCCATACCCTTCCCATCGGCCACAGTTGGAGCCGTACTCCCGGGGTCACTCTGCTCGGGGACGCGGCACACGTTATGTCGCCGTTTGCCGGAGAGGGTGCGAACCTGGCAATGCTCGACGGCGCGGAACTCGGCCAGGCGATCGCGTCGCACAGCAGCACGGAGGAAGGGCTAGCTGTCTACGAAGAGCGCCTATTCCCACGCAGCGCCGCGGCGGCACAACAGTCCGCTGATGGACTGGACATGTGCTTCGGCGAGAACGCACCCCAGGGGCTCGTGGACATGTTCACCTCACTCCCGTGACCTGACAAACTCGGATCAGGTCGTCACGTCCACGTGGGCAAGCGACGAGGACAAACCGCGATGGGCTTCAACTTGATCGAGTAGTTGGTGGGCTTTCTGCTCAACCACGGACACTGCATCGGCACCGGCGACCCAACGACGTGGGGGTAGCGGCGAATCGACAAGTGCCACAAGTGCCGCGGCAAGTTTCACCGGATCCCCGCCCTGGGCACCGTTCATACTCTTCCACGCTTCGACGGTCTCGCCGGTCCGAGCGTCGTAATCGTCTATCGACAATTCCGGCCAGACCGACGACGCACCCTCGACAAGCAGTTCGGTCCGGAAGAATCCCGGCTCCACGATCATCGTCCCGATTCCGTACGGTTCGACATCGAATTGCAATGATTCCATCCAACCCTCCAGCGCAAACTTCGACGCCGCGTAGGCTGCGCAAAACTCCTGACCAACCAGGCCCGCAAGCGAGCTGACAGTCACGACACGTCCACTCCGTTGCCTACGCATTACCGGCAACACCGCCCGTGTCACATTGATCGGCCCGAAAAAGTTGGTCTCCATCTGAGCGCGAAGTTGCGCCGGACTGACAACCTCGAAGAACCCGGCGTAGAAGTTTCCGGCGTTGTTCACCAGTACATCGATTCCACCAAATCGTGCAACTGCCGTGTCCACCGCAGCATATGCGGCTTGATCGTCGGTGATGTCCAAGGCAATCACCAACAGGTCGTCATGCGCACCGATCGCTGCAGAAACACGGTCCGCATCACGCCCCGTTGCCACCACCGCGTGCCCGGCAGCAAGAGCCGCCTGAGCAATATCGACTCCCATCCCCCGGCCTGCGCCGGTTACGAACCAGACCTTCTTGTCACCCATGTTCACTGTCCTCCCGTTTGATGGAGTCCAGTACAGAACAGATTCCACGGGCCTGGGAGTGCCTATCGTTCCCGGTAACAGCAGACCCCCTCGACGCCCCTCCTACTCGCGAAGAGTCGTCAAGAAGGCAATACGGTCGCCGCGGTAGAGCGAACGAACGCGCTCGATCGGCACACCGTCCGGGTCGACAGACGTCCGGTGCAATAGAAGCATCGGCATCGAGGTGGTGGACTCGACGAGGGTTGCCTCCCGCGGTGAAGCGAGCACCGTCTCGATCCGTTCGGTTGCGGAGGCAAAGACCACGCCGATGGAACGGATAGCCGCGTACAGCGACGTCGTCGCATCGAAAGCGTCGAGCATCTCACCGAACCTGCTGTCCGGCAGGAACGTTGATTCGAGTCCGATCTTCTCTCCGTCGGCGAAGAGAACACGCTCGAGATGAACGACGCTGTCACCTGGTTCGATACCCAATTCCGTGGCGAGACCGTCGTCGGCCGACATTCGTTCGAAGGTCACAACCTTACGACTGGGTACTCGCCCAGCGCTCAGAGCACCTTCGGTATAGGAACGAATCGATAGCGGCTGAACCAACTTCGGACTCGCGACGACAGTGCCCCGCCCCCGCCGCTCGATTCGCCCTTCGACAAGAAGATCACGAAGCGCTTGACGGACCGTCTCGCGAGCGACTGTGAACCGCGCCGCCAATTCCCGCTCGGACGGGACTGCGTCGCCCTCCTCGAGCCCACTGAGAATGGTCTCGATCTCGGTGCGCACCCGGTAGTACTTCAACTCCGGTTCGATCACGACGCTCGAGGTCCCCGGCCCGGTGGACGTCTGCTGATTCATGGCGCAAGCGTACAAGAATTCGGTCTATACCAATTGTTAACCTGGAGTTCGTCTCGATTCCCCCTATTGGTCTAGACCAAACGTCACTATCTCTACATGCGAATTTTGATTGTGGGCGGAGGGATCCTCGGAACGGCGCACGCCGACGAGGCAATCCGTCGGGGACACGACGTCATCCATCTCGAACGTGAGCCCGAAGCCCGCGGTGCCACGGTACGAAACTTCGGCCTCGTCTGGGTATCCGGGCGAGCCCCGCACGAACTCGAAGCTGCGCTGCGCTCGCGCGAACTGTGGGCAGACCTTGCCGCCCGTGTCCCCGGCGTCGGATACCGCCCAGCCGGCTCCATCACCCTCATGCGCACCGAGGAGGAGGTCGCGGTCGCGCAGGAAGCGTTCTCTCGGCCGGACGCCGACAACCGAGGGTTCGCGCTTCTGGATCCCGACGCCGTTCGCGTCGTCAACCCCGCGCTCCGGGGCAAGTTTCTCGGCGGACTGCACTGCACGCTGGACGCCGCTGTCGAGTCACGGCAAGCGCTCCCCGCCATCCGTTCTTACCTCGAATCCACCGGCCGTTACACCTTCCACGCCGGAACGGAAGCCCGCGAGATCACGACGACCACCTCCGGCGCACACATCCGCGACGACCACGGTCGCAGCTTCGACGCCGATCTCGTGATCGTCTGCCCCGGAGCAACACTCGGCGGATTGGCTCGCGATCTCGCCGGCGATCTCCCGTTGCGCCGTGTGCGCCTGCAGATGATGCAGAGCGCCCCACTCGGCGAAAAGCTCACCACCGCAATCGCTGACGGTGACAGCTTCCGCTACTACCCCGGTTTCGCCGGATCTGCCCTCGATCACCTCCGCACAGTGCAGCCGCAGGAACCGACTGCCGAGGAACACCGCATGCAACTCCTGTGCGTGCAGCGCTTGCACGGCGGGCTGACCATCGGCGACACCCACGAATACGAGGAACCCTTCGACTTCGATGTCGACGAGGCGCCCTATCGCCATCTGTCCGGAGTCGTGGAAACACTTCTGGGACGCGATCTTCCGCCAATCGTCAAGCGTTGGGCGGGCGTCTACAGCCAGTGCATCGACCCCTCACAACTTGTTCACCGCGCACAAGCCGCCGACAACGTCTGGGTGGTTGCCGGCCCCGGTGGCCGCGGTATGACGCTCGGCCCGGCACTGGCGGAACAAACCGCCGACCAGCTCGGTCTCTGAATCTCTCCGACAAGAAAGACTTCTCATGTCTCCGATCACCCTTGCCGTTCTCGACATGGCCGGCACCACCGTCGCCGACGACGGACTGGTTCTTCGCGCCTTCGCTGCCGCCGCTGAAGCCGGCGGACTGCCCGCCGAAGGCCCGGAAGCCGACGCCGCTCGCCAGTACGTCCTCGACACGATGGGCCAGTCGAAGATCGTCGTGTTCCGGGCGATCTTCGGTGACGAAGACCGCGCCCAGGCCGCGAACGCCGCCTTCGAAACCACGTACGACTCCCTCATCGACCAGGGCCTGGCCGAGCCGATCCCCGGCGCCGAGAAAGCCATCACCACTTTGCGCGAGGCCGGCATCAAAGTTGCCTTGACCACCGGGTTCAGCCGATCGACCCAGGACAAACTCCTCGTCGCGCTCGGCTGGAAAACCCTCGCCGATCTCACCCTCTCCCCCGCCGAGGCCGGTCGCGGTCGACCGTACCCGGACCTGATTCTGACTGCCCTGCTCAAACTTTCGATCGACGACGTCCACCAGATCGCCGTACTCGGCGACACGTCCAACGACGTGCTCAGCGGCATTCGTTCCGGCGCATCCATCGTCGCCGGAACTCTGACCGGCGCACACGACGAGCAACAGCTTCGCGACGCCGGAGCCACCCACATCGTCCCGTCGGTGACGGAGTTCGCCGAACTCCTCACCCACTCCTGATCTCACCTCCGAAAAAGGAATCGTCATGCGTCTACGCCCGAGCATCGCTGCGGCCGCTCTCGCCGTGTCCGTCCTTTCGTTCACCACTGCCTGCGGTGGCACCGGCACTGCTGCCGGATCAGATACCGAGACCGTCACCGTATACAGCGCCGACGGCCTGTCCGGTTGGTACAAGGGAAGATTCGACGCCTTCACCGCGCAGACCGGTATCGCCGTCAACCTCGTGGAAGCCGGATCCGGCGAGGTCGTCTCCCGCGTCGAAA
Source organism: Rhodococcus sp. 27YEA6 (assembly GCF_044908235.1). NCBI lineage: Bacteria > Bacillati > Actinomycetota > Actinomycetes > Mycobacteriales > Nocardiaceae > Rhodococcus > Rhodococcus sp. 27YEA6. The sequence continues at coordinate 227,241 of NZ_JBIYCY010000002.1, forward strand.
AGGAGCAGTCCAACCCACAGGCAGACGTGATCATCACGCTGCCCCCGTTCATCCAGAAGGCCGACGCCCAAGGTCTGCTCGAGCCCAGCGGAATCGACACCTCCGCCGTTCCTACCGACGAGAAGGACGACGCCGGCAAGTACGTACCCGTCGTCGAGAATTACCTCTCGTTCATCGCCAATCCGACTGCATCACCCGCCCCACAATCTTGGGACGATCTGCTCACTGACCAGTTCAAGGGCAAGTTGCAGTACTCCACGCCCGGCCAGGCCGGCGACGGCACCGCGGTGCTCTTGCTGCTCCAGCACCTGATGGGTAAGGAAGGAGCACTCGACTACCTCGGAAAGCTCCAGGCCAACAACGTCGGACCCTCGTCTTCCACCGGAAAGCTCCAGCCCAAGGTCAGTAACGGAGAGCTGCTGGTCGCCAACGGTGACGTCCAGATGAACCTCGCCTCCATCGCCGACGACGGATCGAAGTTCGACATCTTCTTCCCCGCTGGAGCCGACGGCACTCGCACCACCATTGCACTGCCCTACGTGATGGGCCTCGCCAAGAGCGCACCGAGCAGCGAACAAGCCAAGAAGTTGATGGAGTTCCTGCTTTCCGAAGAATCCCAGAAGACCGTCGCCACCGATGCACTCGGCGTATCGGTCCGCGAGGACGTCCGAAGCGCTGCCGGTGAATCCACCGACAAGAACACGCCTTCCGGAGTTCTGCAGGGCGTCAACGTGTGGACCCCGAACTGGAACGACGTCCTCAGCTCGCTCGACGCCGACATCGCCGCTTACCAGAAAGCCACCGGGAGCTGATCATGGCAAGAACCAGACTGGGGCGGACGCTCCCCGAGACCGTCGGTGTTCACGGAGCGATCGAACATTCTGCTCCGGCCATCACCTTCGATCGCGTCAACGTCGCCTACGGCCGCGGGAAGACCGCAACCCATGCACTCGTCGATTTCAATCTACGAGTGGCGCCGGGTGAAACTGTGGCACTGCTGGGGCCCAGTGGATCCGGCAAGTCGACCGCTCTGAAGGCCCTCGCGGGATTTGTCCGCCCCACGTCCGGTTCCGTCAAGCTCGGCACCCGAGACATCACCAATCTGCCTCCCGCACAACGCGGTATCGGCGTCGTCGTTCAGTCGTACGCTCTCTTCCCGCACATGCGAGTATCCGAAAACGTAGCCTTCGGACTCCGAGCCCATCGCGTGCCGCGGTCGGAGATCGGCACTCGCGTGGCCGAAGCCCTCGACATGGTCGGGATGTCGGCGTACGGAAAGCGGCTTCCCCGTGAACTTTCCGGCGGTCAACAGCAGCGAATCGCCATTGCCCGAGCGTTGGCAATTCGCCCTGGAGTACTCCTCCTCGACGAACCACTGGCCGCCCTGGATGCTCAACTTCGCGAGAGCATGCTCGGCGAACTGGCGAGACTGCGCGCAGCACTACCTGACACAGCCATGCTCTATGTGACGCACGATCAGAGTGAAGCCCTGGCGCTGGCAGACCGAATCGCAGTGATGCGCAACGCCAGACTCGCGGACATCGACACCGCTGAGGCCTTGTGGAAACGTCCGCCGTCCAGCTTCACCGCGGCGTTCCTCGGGGGTGCCAACCTGCTGCCTTGCACCGTCACACGCGTCATCGGCACCTCCGCGCTGGTCTCGATCGGTGGCACGCCGTTCACTGCTCACGCCCCGCAGCCCGAGATCGGGCACATCGAATGGGAGTCCGACATGGACGCCTACCTGTGTGTTCGTCCACACGCGGTAGCCGTAACCGGTGTCGGCGCACGAGGATCATTCCCGGCGCGCATCGTCTCGAGCGTCTGGCGCGGTTCCACGACGCGTCTGACGCTGGCTGTACGTGGCCTCGACGACGTCCGCGTCGACGCGGATGTTCCAGGGCACGACGAACGACCGGTCGACACCGAAGTGGGCGTCGTCCTGCCCACGGACGGCAGTGTCCTGGTTCCGGCAGATCGCCACCCATGACGACAACCCTGGAACGCCCCGAAACCGCTGCGCCCCAGCACAAAGACCCGATCCCGTGGCGCCGGATCGGCTGGACGCTGCCACCACTGCTTCTTGTCCTCGTGTTTGCTGTCTATCCCACTGCGCGTGTCCTCACGGAATCTCTGAGCACCGCAGATGGCACCGGGTTGTCCACGTGGTCGTCCGTGCTCGGTTCGGAACTGTTCAGAACCGCGCTCTGGCAGACCATCCAAATCGCCGTGGCGTCGACCCTGGGTTGCCTGATCCTGGGAACCTTCCTCGCCTTGGTGCTGGCCTTCGTTCCGTTCGCCGGATCCAAGGTGGTGGGGCGATTGATCGACACGGTGCTCGCCCTGCCGTCTTTCCTGATCACGCTGGCGTTCACGTTCCTGTACGGGACAGCCGGCGCCGTCAACGCCTTGATCGTCCGCATCACCGGCGATGCGAGCGGCCCACTGAATTTCCTCAACACTCCGTTCGGTGTGATCGCGGCCGAAATCACTTTCTTCACACCCTTTGTCGTGCGTCCGCTATTGGCAGCGTTCACCCAGATTCCGCGTGAACAACTCGACGTGGCAGCCAGTCTCGGCGCGTCACCCGTCCGAGTTCTGCGGCAGGTGGTGATGCCGGAAGCGTGGCCGGCCCTCCTGGCCGGTGGATCGCTCGTACTTCTGATGACACTGAATGAATTCGGCATCGTGCTCTTCACCGGAGCAAAAGACGTCGTAACTCTTCCGGTCCTCATCTACACCCGCGGCATTGTCACCTTCGACTTGCCCGGCGCAGCAGTGATCGCGACGGTCCAGGTCGCACTCTCACTCGGCCTGTACTGCCTCTACCGATTCACCTTCAACAGATTGATGGGAGGCAGCCGTGCTGCTGTGGACACGAAGCTCTAGGGCCCTCGTACTCGGATTCTTCACCCTGGTCGTCGCGGTGGTTTTCGTCGCGCCCATCGCCACCGTCGTCGCGGCTGCCTTGGCCGGATCGTGGACCGGTCCACTCCCGTCGAATCTCGGCGGCAAGAACTTCTCCACGGCGCTGTCCGACGAGAACTTCGCCAGCCTGATCGTCAGTTTGCAGACTGCATTCATCGCGGGGGCATTGGCATTGATCGTCGGAACGTGGGCCGCGCTGGCCTCGCGTGAGGCACCGATGTGGCTGCGGCGCATCACCGATGCCGTATTCCATTTACCGATTGCGGTTCCGTCGGTCGCGATCGGCTTGGGTCTGCTCATCACTTTCAACGAGCGCCCGCTACTGCTCGGCGGCACCAAGTGGATCGTGATTCTCGCTCACACGGTTTTGGTGCTTGCCTTTGCCTTCAGTTCCGTATCGGCCGCGCTCGAACGGCTCGATCCCGCCTACCGTCAAGCTGCCGAATCACTCGGCGCCGGCCCGGTGCGGGTGCTGACACGGGTAACGCTACCGCTGGTGCTCCCAGCGTTGGGTGCGGCTGCCGGGCTTTCCATCGCACTGTCGATGGGTGAGCTGGGCGCAACGGTCATGGTCTACCCGGCGACATGGAAGACCTTGCCGGTCAGCATCTTCGGACTCACCGACCGTGGCCAGGTATTTCTTGCCGCAGCAAATACGACACTGCTGCTTGCAGTCACCCTGATCGCCCTCATGGTGGTCGGCAGAATTCGTCGGCGCTGACCTTGCTGTGCGCCTTTGTTAACCGCCGGGGGTTAATAAAGGCGCACAGCAGGGGTTTATCCCTTCCGCAAGATGTACCGCTGAACCTTCCCACTCGGGGTCTTGGGCAGGTTCGGAACAAAGTGCACCGTGCGCGGGTACGCGTGCGCGGCGAACTTCTTCTTCACCAACGTCTGCAGTTCCTTCTCGAGTTCGTCGTCGCCGTCGACGCCTTCGCGAAGAACGACGAACGCCTCGAGAACCTCACCACGCAACTCGTCGGGCATGCCCACCACGGCGGCCTCGATGACGTGCTCGTGCATGACCAGCACGCTCTCGACGTCGAAGGGACCGATGCGGTAGCCCGCCATGATGATGACGTCGTCGTCGCGCGAGGAGAAGAAGAAGAATCCGTCCTCGTCCGTCATTCCCGCATCACCGGTGATGTACCAGCGGCCGTCTTCGCTGAATCGCTGCTTCGTCTTCTCCGGCGCATCGACGTACCCGGTGAACCACATCAACGGGCTGTTGTGAGTATCGATCGCCACGCGGCCCTGAGTGCGGGCCGGTGCAATGTCATCCGAATTGTCTTCCAGCACAGCGGCAGACCAACCCGGCAACGGACGACCCATGGATCCGGGACGGACATCGTCGCGAAGTCCGTCGGCCCAGGCGTTGACGATGAACATGCCGTGCTCGGTCTGGCCGTAGTGATCACGGACCTCGACGCCCAACGAGTTCTTCGACCACGCAACAACATCCGGAGTCAAGGGCTCACCGGCCGAGGAAGCGCGGCGCAGCGAGATGCCTTCCGGAACGGGAGCCTTGTCGGCACGCAGACTGCGGTAGACAGTCGGAGCGGCGGCAAAATTGGTGACACCGAACTTCTCGATGATCTGCCACGTCAGCGGCGCGGAGAATCCGGCGTGCAGCAGCAAGCTTCGCGTGCCGGCGGCAAGCGGGCCGAGCAACGCGTAGTACAGCCCGTACGCCCAGCCCGGGTCTGCGGCGTTCCAGAACACGTCGTCCTCTCGGACGTCGAGGCCGAACTCCTGGTATGCGTGGAACGAGGCGAGCGCGCGCACCGGAACCGGCACGCCCTTGGGTGTTCCCGTGGTGCCACTGGTGAACAACTGCACCATCGGTGCGTTACCGCCGACTGCCTGAGCAGCGCCCTTCGGGTCTTCGGCATCCTGAGCTGCGACAAGTGCGTCGAAGTCCAACTCGTCACCGGCCGCGCCGCCCGCGACGATGACCTGCCACGCTGCGTCGGCGGGGATGTCCTCTCCCGGCGCGAGCTTCTCGAGCTGATTGGCGTCGGAAATGACCACCTTCGCGCCGCTGGCCGTCAAGCGGAAAGCGATGGCCGGCGAAGCGAACGCCGTGAACAAGGGCACGTGGACCGCTCCGCGGCGCCAGATTCCGAGGAGCGCGACCACCAGGTCCGCAGACTTACCCATCAAGGTCGCGACGTTGTCACCCGGCTCGACTCCGAGGTCGGCCAGAGCTGCCGCGAAACGCGCGGACTGCTCACGTAGATGACCGTAAGTGAGGTCCACCGAGCTAAGGTCTGCCTCGACGACGGTGAATGCAACGCCATCCGCGGGATGCCGATCGCAGAGCAATTCTGCGGCGCTGGCATGCGGGGTGTCGTACTGGTCCAGCAGCTCGCGCACCCGTGCGGTGGGATCGGTGCTCATCAACTTGCTCCTTATCGATCGTCGTATGGTTGGCCCGACCGGTTACGTTGGTGGCTCGTCATACGTACTGTTCACCCCCTATGATCTAGCTCACAAGAGAACTTCACTACCCCCAGAAAGGGGTACCTGCGTGAACCGACATGCTTCGTCACTTCTGCGCCCCCGCGACGGGGACGCAATGCGAGGTGAACTCCGAACAATCGCAGCTCAGGGCGTTGTTCCCGTGCTGTTCGGAGGCGAGGTCCAGGACGGAACCCTGCACCTGAGCGAATTCGTCGGCACCCGCACCAACAACCTCAAGGGCTTGGCCATCCCGCCGCGCTCGGGCATGGGCGGACGCGTCGTAGCCCAGGGTTCACCGATCACCGTCAACGATTACGGCAATTCGCAGTCCATCACTCATCACTTCGACCGTCCTGTTCTCAGCGAGGGCCTGCATTCGATCATCGCCGTTCCGGTCATGGTTTCGGGAAAATCGCGCGCTGTGCTCTACGCCGCGATCCGCGATTCCGCTCCGTTGGGTGACCGAACAGCAGACGTCATGGTCGGCGCATCCCGGCGTCTCGGGATGGAGTTCGCCATCCGCGACGAAGTCGATCGTCGCCTGCAACTACTGCAGGCCGCCGCCGCGACTACCGCCGACGGTATGTCTTCGGAAGAGATCCGCGGAGTCCACGCCGAACTACGCAGTGTCGCCCAGACCGTCACCGACACCGACTTGCAGACCAAACTCCGCGGACTCTCCCAGCGTTTGGCCAACCTGCTCCGTCCCACCGCCGACGCCGAATCCGACGTCACGCTCACCCCGCGTGAAGTGGACGTTCTCTCTCAGGTCGCACTCGGCTGCACCAACATCGAAGCCGGCCAACGGCTTTCCCTTCGCCCGGAAACAGTCAAGAGCTATCTGCGAAGCGCGATGGGAAAGCTGGACGCGAGCTCACGCCACGAAGCCGTGGTGACCGCCCGGCGGTTGGGACTGCTCCCCTGACGGGTCAGTAGCCTTCAGGCAGGGCGGTGAGCATGTCACGGGTGACTGCGACGGCGTTGTCCGAACTTCCGCCCCGCACAACCAGAGTCGCGAAGGCCAGGTTCCCGCGATAGCCGACGAACCACGCGTGCGATCCCCCTTCGACCTCGGCTTCACCGGTCTTGCCGTACACCTCACCCTGATCTTCGACGCGTTCTGCAGTACCGCTGGTGACCACGAGTCGCATCATTCCGCGCAGACCGTCGACCATGGCCGGTGTGATCGCCGGGCGCTCACCGTCGATGGTGGTTTCGCGCCCTGAAATCAGTTGCGGCACCGGAGTCGAACCGTTCGCGACCGTCGCCGCTGCCATCGCCATTCCGAACGGACTGACCACGACCTTTCCCTGACCGAACCCGTCTTCGGTCCGCTGCACCAGGTCCGACGCCGGCGGCACCGAACCGGAATCGATCGGCAATCCCACCACGTTGTAGTCCTGGCCGATGCCGAACTGCGCTGCGGCAGTGGTCAACGTGTCTGGTTGCATCTCGCTGGCCAGCTTGGCGAAGGACGTGTTGCACGAACGCGCGAAGGCCGTTGCCATCGGCACCGTGCCGAGTGAGAACTCGTTGTAGTTGGGGACGCTGCGCTCACCGATCTCGATCCGGCCAGGACATGGCACCATCGTGTCGGGGGTCGCCTGACCGGTCGAAATTGCCGCGCCTGCCGTGATGATCTTGAACGTCGAACCGGGCGGATACTGACCCATCGTCGCGACCGGTCCGTCGCGGTCTGCTGCCTTGTTCTGTGCGACAGCCAGGATCGCCCCACTCGACGGTTCGATGACCACCATCATCGCCTGATCCTTGTTCACGTTCACGGCACGCTGAGCAGCGATCTGAATGTTGCGGTCCAAACTGATACTGAACGACGGAACAGGTTGCGGCGCAGTCTCGGTCAGCACATCGGTGTCGACGCCGTTCTGGTTGACCGTGACGACACTCCAGCCGGCTTTGCCGTCGACCTCGTCGATGATCGTCTTCTTGATCTGCCCGAGAAGGTCAGGCGCGAACTCCGGGTCGGTCGACACGAGATCCGATTCGTCCGAGACAGATACTCCCGAGATAGCTCCCAGTTGCGCCGATACCTGGTCGTAGTCGTCACTGCGCAGGCGGGTCACCAGATAGTCGCCCTTGACGGCCGTCGAGGATTCGGCGATCGATTGACCCGTCAGCGAAGAATCGAACCGACCGAGAACACTTGCGAGATTGTTTGCGGAACCAATGATGTCGTTGCTCTTGGAGCGATCGAACTTCACTCGGTAGACAATTCCCGGCACCAGGACATCCGTGCCCGAATGCTCGTTGACCCGCGCTCGCGGCGCCGCGGTTGCCCGCAACGACATCGTCTGCTTGTCACCGAGGCGCGGGTGAACGTCCGTCGAACTCCACCGGACGGACCAGTCGCCGTCCTTGCGTCCCATCTGCAGCTCGCCGTCGTACGTCCACACGCGGTCTTTCGGAAGGTGCCACTCGTAGGTGTAGCCGACCGTCGCAGTGTCACCGTTCATCTTCACCGACGTGGTCTCGGCAGTCATCGACTCGGCCTGGAGCGCATCCCAGGTGTCACTCAATACAGGACCCGCGGAGTCAGGCCGGTCCGTCAGTTTTGCTGCCTCGTCGATATCCCTGTCACCGAACGCACTCAGGAACTGCTGCGCGACCGGCTCGGGGCCGGCGGGTTTCGGAGTACACGAACTGATCCCCACCGCCAAGAAAATCACGGTGCAGGAGGCCAACAGTTGGGCCGAGCGACTACGAGAGAAATGCCGAGTGTTCATCGAGCCCCATAGTAGGGCGACAAATGCTCCACCCAGCGTAGGCGCGACCATTGCACGCAGCTTGTACGGTCAGTCGAGCAGCACCGTCGAGAAGGTCGCGACCTGTCGGAACCCCACCCGCGAATAGGTCGACCGCGCAATCGTATTGAAGCTGTTGACGTACAGGCTCGCAATGCGACCGGTCGCCATGATCGACTCCGCTACAGCCGCTGTACCGGTCACGCCGAAGCCCTGCCCACGAAATTCCGGGTTGACCCACACACCCTGGATCTGGCCACAGCGAGCAGACATCGAACCGACCTCCGCCTTGAAAACGACCTGGCCGTCCTCGATGTGCGCCCACGCTCGACCAGCGGCGATCAGGCTAGCGACACGGTGCCGGTATCCGCGCCCACCGTCGTTGGCACGCGGGTCGACTCCGACCTCTTCGATGAACATCGCGATCGCGGCAGGCAGATAGATCTCGAGTTCGTCCGAGCGAACCTGCCGGACCAGTGGATCCGACGGGCACGCCAGCGGCTCGGAAACCGCGAGCAACGGCTGTTCGGGGCGAACCTCCCGCGCAGTTCCCCAATCGAGCTCGAGCATCTCCCACAGCGGCAACGCCAATTCGGCGCGGCCGACCACCGACGAGCACATGCGCGGAATCCGACAGGCACGGTCGGCGAATGCCCGAATGTCATCCGGATCGCCTCGAAGCGGAACCAGATTCGCCCCGGCAAAGCACAGTGAGGACAACGGCCCGCCTCGACTCCACAGCTCGCCGTGAATCATTCGTGGGTCGACGCCACATTCTTCGACGCGCGCGGCAATCATGCAGGCCGCCACCGGATCGGCGTCGAGTACCCGTCGGACGTCTTCGAGATCTCGACTTCCGACCTGCTTGGCTCCGAGGAGTTTGAGCATCCGTCAACCCCCTCGACTCGACTGCGCGTCCACGAATATCACTACCCGATCATGATGCACTCAGATTGCCACGAACCTGACACCGACGGGGAAGATTCATCCGGCAATCACTCAACTCACGGTGACGACCGGCGCACCCTCCGAAGCGTCACCCTCCATGCTTTCGGCAATTTTCATCGCCTCTTCGATCAACGTCTCGACGATCTGCGCCTCGGGCACCGTCTTGATGACCTTGCCCTTGACGAAGATCTGGCCCTTGCCGTTGCCGGACGCCACACCGAGGTCGGCCTCACGCGCTTCACCCGGTCCGTTCACGACGCAACCCATGACTGCCACGCGCAGCGGGATCTCCATGCCTTCGAGGCCGGCGGAGACCTCGTCGGCAAGTGTGTAGACATCGACCTGTGCACGGCCACACGAGGGGCAAGAGACGATCTCGAGCTTGCGGGGACGCAGGTTCAGAGACTGCAGAATCTGGTTACCGACCTTGATTTCCTCGGCCGGCGGGGCCGAGAGCGAAACCCGGATCGTGTCGCCGATACCCTCCGCGAGCAGCGCACCGAAGGCGACCGCGGACTTGATCGTGCCCTGAAACGCCGGCCCTGCCTCCGTGACGCCGAGGTGCAACGGGTAATCGCATTTGGCGGCGAGTTGGCGGTAAGCCTCGACCATGATCACCGGATCGTTGTGCTTGACGGAGATCTTGATGTCACCGAAGCCGTGCTCTTCGAACAACCCGGCCTCCCACAGCGCGGACTCGACCAACGCTTCGGGCGTCGCCTTGCCGTACTTCTCCATCAACCGAGGATCGAGCGATCCCGCGTTGACACCGATACGGATCGGAATGCCTGCGTCACCGGCAGCCTTGGCCACCTCTTTGACACGGCCATCGAATTCCTTGATGTTGCCCGGATTGACGCGCACCGCAGCGCATCCCGCATCGATTGCCGCGAAGATGTAGCGCGGCTGGAAGTGGATGTCGGCGATAACCGGGATCTGGCTCTTCTTCGCAATGATCGACAACGCGTCCGCGTCTTCCTGACGCGGGCAGGCGACACGGACGATGTCGCAACCGGACGCGGTCAGTTCCGCGATCTGCTGCAGCGTTGCATTGACGTCGTGCGTCTTCGTGGTGCACATGGACTGCACCGAGATGGGGAAATCGCTGCCCACACCTACCGTGCCGACCTGCAGCTGCCGTGTCTTGCGTCGAGGAGCAAGAATCGCTGCGGGTGCCGAGGGCATTCCCAGTCCGATAGGGATGGTCACGTCTGTGCCTTCTTTCATAGCTTCACTGCAAGTTTAGCCGGGCGATCGCCGCACTACCGCGCGGCAACCGTCACCCTTCTCACACGGTCAGAAGATCTTGATCGGATTGACGATGTCAGCCGTGAGTGTCAGCAACATGAACGCGCCACCGATCACGATGAATACGTAAGTAATCGGAAGGAGTCGCGTGTAGTCGACCGGGCCGCCGGGAATCAAGCCTCGGCGGGCGCGGAACCAATCACGGATCTTCTCGTAGAAGACCACCGCGATGTGACCGCCGTCGAGCGGCAACAGCGGCAGGATGTTGAAAACACCGAGGAAGAAGTTGATCGATGCGAGCAGTCCGACGAACGTCGCCCACTGTGCACGGTCCGCCGCTTCACCGCCGATAACGCTGGCACCGACCACGCTGATCGGTGTGTCCTGAGCGCGTTCGCCGCCCGTGATCGACTCCCACAGAGCCCCCACCTTCGACGGAATGTCAGCCAACGCCTTCACCGAGTCGACCATGATCTGGCCGGTGAAGTCGAAGGCCGCCGGAACAGCAGTGAGCGCGTTGTACTCGATCAGATTGCTGACACCCTCGATTCCGACAGCGCCTACCTTTGCCAGTTCCGGCGTTGTGCTGCCCTCTATGGCTACGTAACGCTCAACCGGCGATACGTCGACCGGAACTTGAACAGTCTCGTCGCCGCGCTCGACTGTGAGCGTGACTGTCCCGGACTTGTCGCGGATCGCCGCGGAAACCTTGGCGAAAGTGTCCGTCGGTTGACCGTCCACCGCGACGATCCGATCGCCGGCAGCAATTCCGGCTGCCTCCGCCGGGCCGGTACCGGTGCAATCCGCGAGTTTCCACCCCTGATCCTGACCGAGCTGCGTCGGAGCAACACACGTCACGCCCTTGACAACAGGCGGTGCCGGCTCCGTACTGGTTCGACCCCAACCGAGGAGCAATGCGTAGATCAGGAGGAACCCGAGAATGAAGTTCATCGCGATACCGCCGGACATGACCACGACGCGCTTCCACGCCGCCTTCTTGTACATCGCGTGCGGCTCTTCTTCAGGCGTCATCTCGTCGAGGGCCGTCATGCCCGCGATGTCGCAGAATCCGCCCAGCGGCAGCGCCTTGAGGCCGTACTCGGTCTCACCTCGACGGAACGAGAAGATCTTCGGTCCGAATCCGATGTAGTAGCGGCGAACCTTCATTCCCAAAGCCTTGGCCGTCCACATGTGACCGGCTTCGTGCAGGGCGATGGACACGCCGATGCCGAGGGCAAACAGCACTACGCCCAGTGCAAAAACCATGAAAGCTCTAGCCCTCCTGCTTCACGAGCTGACGCGCTCGTGTGCGTGCCCAGCCGTCTGCGGCCAGAACGTCGTCCACGGTAACCGGTTCTGCGGACCATTGACCTGCATCGTCGAGAACAGCAGCCACCGTGCGGACGATCGCCGGGAAGGAAATGACACCGTCGAGGAATGCCTGAGCCGCCACTTCGTTGGCCGCGTTGTAGATCGCGGTGAAGCAACCTCCGGATTTTCCTGCGCTTCGCGCCAGATCGACGGCGGGGAACACCAACGAATCGAGCGGCTCGAATTCCCAGGTGGAGGCGGTGGTGAAGTCGCATGCCGACGCCGTACCTTCGATGCGGTCCGGCCAGCCGAGAGCGAGAGCGATCGGGAGCTTCATGTCCGGTGGACTCGCCTGTGCCAGCGTCGATCCGTCGAAGAAGGTCACCATGGAGTGCACGATCGATTGCGGATGCACGGTGACGTCGATGCGGTCGTAGTCGATCCCGAACAGCAGGTTCGTCTCGATCAACTCGAGGCCCTTGTTGACCAGAGTTGCCGAGTTGAGGGTGTTCATGGGGCCCATCGACCAGGTGGGGTGCGCTTTTGCCTGAGCCGGATTCACACTTTCGAGCTCCTCGGCGCTCCAGCCACGGAACGGCCCACCCGAAGCGGTGAGAACCAACCGGGCCACCTCGTCGCCTGTTCCACCACGTAGGCACTGGGCAAGCGCCGAATGCTCCGAGTCGACCGGCACGATCTGACCGGGGGCGGCGGCTTTCGTCACCAGCGCTCCGCCGGCGACAAGCGATTCCTTGTTCGCCAGCGCCAGGCGCGCTCCCGAGTTCAAAGCCGCCAGTGTCGGTTCGAGTCCCAACGAACCGACGAGCGCATTGAGGACAACATCGGCACCGCTGTCCCGAACCAGTTCTGTCACGGCGCTCGGTCCCGAACGGGCGGTTACCGATTCCAGCGCCGATGCCGCTGCAGGATCGGCGACGGCGACGTCCGTGACGCCGGTTGCACGAATCTGTTCGGCCAACAACTCGACGTTGTTGCCGCCCGCTGCAAGACCGACTACTTCGAAACGGTCGGGGTTGGCAGCGATGACCTCCAGCGCTTGGGTACCGATCGAACCGGTACTGCCGAGGAGGAGGACGCGGGTACGTGTGGTTTCCTGCACTCGCCCATTGTTCCTGATAACACCTGAGAACAACCTTATCGACGCCCAACTACGTACGACAGGCAGTCGTATGTCACCATATTGGGCAGTAGTGCAACCGAATGAGCAGGAGGATCGACCGTGGCCGATACCCAGTTGGACGTCAAGTCCAGCGCCCCCGTCGTGGTCTCGCACGTCGATGAGGCCGAGGTTCCCTCTGCCGCATGGGGGTGGAGTGGTGAAGGACTCAAGTTTTTCCGTTTCCTCGGATGGTTCTTCGCAATATTCCTGCTTCTGATGATGATCGGAAACCATCACGGCAAGGTCGAGGATCTGTGGCTCATCGGCACCGCCGGATTGATGATCTTCATTCTGGTCCGCGACATCGTCATCCGTCGCCGCCCGCGCTAGAAACCTGACAAAGAGAAGGCCTCCACGAACGAAAGTTCGTGGAGGCCTTCTCTTTACGTGTTTCAGGCCTGGAACGTTTCAGTTCTCGGCTGCCAGCTGGCCACAGGCTGCGGCGATTTCCTGACCGCGCGTATCGCGCACCGTGCACGAGACGCCCTGGGCGATGACCCGACGCACGAACTCGCGCTCGACGTCCTTGGGGCTCGCGTCCCACTCGCTGCCCGGAGTCGGGTTGAGCGGAATCAGGTTGACGTGCACCAACCCGCCGAGTGCTTTCTTCAGCTTCTTGCCCAGCATGTCCGCACGCCACGGCTGATCGTTGACGTTCTTGATCATCGCGTACTCGATTGACACACGGCGACCGGTCTTGTCTGCGTAGTACCGGGCAGCCTGAAGTACCTCCGACACTGACCAGCGATTGTTGACCGGGACAAGAGTGTCGCGCAGTTCGTCGTCCGGTGTGTGCAGCGATACCGCCAGCGTGACGCTCAGGCCTTCGTCAGCGAGCTTGCGGATAGCGGGAGCTAGGCCGACGGTCGAGACCGTGACGGACCGCTGAGACAGGCCGAGGCCGTCGGGTGCAGGCGAGGTGATCCGTCGTACCGCTGCCACCACGCGCTTGTAGTTCGCCAAAGGCTCGCCCATACCCATGAACACGACGTTCGAGAGGCGTCCGGGGCCGCCGGCAACTTCACCGTCGCGCATGGCAGCCGCTGCCTCGCGAACCTGATCGACGATCTCGGCGGTCGAGAGGTTGCGGTCGAGGCCGCCCTGACCCGTCGCACAGAACGGGCAGGCCATTCCGCAGCCTGCCTGACTCGAGATGCAAAGTGTTGCCCGGTCGGGATAGCGCATCAAGACGCTTTCGAGCAGCGTTCCGTCATGTGCCTTCCACAGGGTCTTGCGAGTGTCGCCCGAATCGCACGCGAGGTGCTTGATCGGGGTCAACAAGGTCGGGAACAGCGACTCCCCAACCTTCTCGCGCACCGATGCGGGGAGATCGGTCATCTTCTCCGGATCGGCTTCCAGCCGCGCGTAGTACTGACGCGCCAGCTGATCGGCCCGGAAAGCCGGAAGGCCGAGCTCTTTCACCGCTTCTTTGCGCTCGGCGGAATCGAGATCGGCGAGGTGCCGTGGAGGCATTCCGCGCTTGGGTGCAGTGAAAACGAGGGGAAGAGAGGCAGCCATAGTTACACCATTGTCCCATTGTTTTGGGGTGCTACCCCACTGCCACCCGATTGTGGCCGGATTACCCGTGCAACTTCGCGCAGGTTGAGTGATGATCATGTCATGTCAACCACACCAGAGGATCCGTCGAATTCCCCCGTGTACGGCCCAGCCGACGGTTTCGGCCCCGATCCGGAACTTCCGAAGGTGGACGAGAACAAGGCAGTGGAAAAACACGATCCGGAACCGACACCGACGCCTGAACCGGTGCCGACCGGAACGTCGGTCACCGACCGAACCAGGGCTGCGACGACCTGGGTTGGCCTGGTCATAGGCGCAATTGTGCTGATCTTACTGCTGGTGTTCATCCTGCAGAACCTCGAGAGCGTCTCCGTCAAGATCCTCGCCTGGCAGATCGACTTTCCGCTCGGAATCACGATCCTGCTTTCCGCCATCGCGGGCGCGTTGATCATGGCGTTGGCAGGTGGCGTTCGCATCATTCAGATCCGGCGCGCAGCGAAGCGGCAGATGTGACTGAAATCTAGTTACGCAATTGGGTCGATCGATGGGCCAGCAGGCATCATTGATGTCGTGGAAATCACCGGAAAGGCCCTGATGTGACTACTCACATGGAGAGACCTGTGACCTCGCGAATTGCCCCGCAGCAGGCAAGATCCTGGCTCCTCGTCCCCGCGTCCAAACCGGACACCTTCGACGCCGCACTCGCGAGTGCGGCCGACGCCGTCATTCTCGACCTCGAGGATGCCGTCACCGCACCCAACAAACCAGCTGCCCGCCGCGATGTCGCCGCATTCCTGAGCGAACACAATCACGCCTGGGTTCGGATCAACGACGCCACGACACCGTTCTGGGAAGAGGATCTGGCCGTACTCGCGGGCCTCCCCGGACTCGAGGGTGTCATGCTCGCAAAGACCGAAAGCGGTCAGCAGGCCGACGCCACGGCCGAGCGACTTCCCGACGGCACCAAGATTCTTGCTCTCGTCGAATCCGCGGTGGGACTCGAGGCTGCGCCCGAGATCGCACGCACTGACGGCATCTTCCGTCTCGCATTCGGCAGCGGCGACTTCCGGCGCGACACTGGGATGGACGACTCCCCCACGTCGATGTCGTACCCGCGTTCGCGGCTCACCATCGCCAGCCGCGCGGCACGCATCGCTCCGCCGATCGACGGTCCCACGCTCGGCCCCGATCTGGATCTGCTCGCCCGAGACTGTGCGATCACCTTGTCACTCGGCATGGCCGGCAAACTCTGCATGACCACCGCGCAGACTGCCCCCGTCAACGCAGGACTGAGTCCCTCTGTAGCCGACGCGATCTGGGCTCAGAATGTCATCGACGATCTCGGCGAAGACGGCTCACGCGTGCGCGACGGCAGCGACTTGCCCAAGCTCGCCAAGGCGAAGAAGATTCACAAGCTCGCCACCCTGTTCCACATCCCCACCGATCACTGATTTTTTTACTACTGAATCGGAGCAGAAAACGTCAGGCGCTCAAGTCGGAGCGCCTGACGTTCGTCTTTTGAGCCCGCCTTCACGCAAGTTCGAGTGATCGTGGTTTGGACCGAACATGGATCCGGTATCGCACCGAGAAGGCAAGCCCTGTTACTTGCGAGAACGCACGCTCGGCAGTCTTCTCGGTGAACTCGATTCCGAGTACCCGCCGCATATCGTCTCGATTCTCGAACTCCCACCGGGCGTCGACACGCGTGAGCGAGAACCCTTGAGCCTCGAAGAATCCTTCGACCGCCGCGGGATCGTATTTGGGCAGATCCGCCCTCATCCACTCCCCGTACGGGCCGGCGCTCACATCGAGATCCACGATCAGCAGGGCTCCCCCGGGCCTCAGGATGCGCATTGCTTCACGAATTCCCGGGCCGCAGCCTTTTCCGAAGAAGTACGCCGTACGGGCATGGACGAGATCGACTGAAGCATCCACCAGACCCGTGGACTCTGCTGAACCCTGGACTGCGTCGATCGACGCCGAATCGCGGGTTCGTTCCCGCGCGGCCTTCACCAGCGGTGCGTGCGGCTCCACTCCGACAACACGACGGGCAGTACGAGCGAACTCCGGTAGATGGAACCCCGCCCCACAGCCGACATCGACGACATCGCGTCCAGTCCAGTCGACCCGGGCTCGCATCGCCGCCCAGAGGGAACCGTCGACGTCCTGCGCGCGGTTCTCGATTTCGTACACGTCCGGCCAATGCCAGATGTTCGGGCTGGGGATCGGCTTGGAACGGCCGGAGAAGAAATCACGCACGCGAAATCAGACGAGTGCGTACAGAATCAGCCAGGTGACAAATGCCGACGGCAGGAGTGAATCCAGGCGGTCCATGATTCCGCCGTGGCCGGGAAGCAAGGTTCCCATGTCCTTGATGCCGAGTTCACGCTTGATCTGCGATTCGATCAGGTCGCCGACCGTCGCGACTACCACCAGGACGACACCGAGCAGGACGCCGATCATCGAATTCGCGTCGAGGATCAACGTCACCGAAAGCAAACTGCCGATGACGCAGAAAATGAGGGAGCCGACGAATCCCTCCCAGGACTTCTTCGGGCTCACAGCGGGCACCATCGGATGCTTCCCGAACAGCACTCCAGCCGCGTAGCCGCCGATGTCGGAGCACACGACACCGATCATCAGGACGAAGACGCGACCGGGGCCGTCGTCTTCGAGCACCATCAACGCACCGAATGACGCCAACAGCGGGATCCACGCCAGAACGAACACCGTGATGGAGGTGTCTCTCAGGAAGTTCTTCGGGGTCGCCTTGAGGCCGTGGTCGAACAACCGCCACACCATGCATACCAGGACGGTCGCGGTGAATCCGCTGAGCACCCCGACCGGTCCCCACGGCCAGCCGAGCCAGATCGTGGCTTGCCCGCCGACGAGAAGCGGAATTCGCGGCACCTCGATGTCGGCTTCACGAAGCCGCGTGGTGACCTCCCACGTCGCGATGAACATCGCGATCGCAACGACGGCGATCCATCCGGGGGGCAGGAAGATCAAAGTGCCGATGACCAAGGCGCCGAGGCCAGCTCCGACGCCGATGGCGGCAGGTAGGTTCCTGCCCGCCTTCGACTTCGGCGGTTGCGCGCCCTCAGCGCCGCCCGTAGGCCCGTCCGTGACGGGACCACCGGCGGTTCCCTCTTGTGCGTGCACCCAAACTCCCTGATCTACTCCCGACGACAAACACTGCAAATGAGGAGGCTATACCTCCATCAACTCTGCTTCCTTGTGCTTGACGAGTTCCTCGACCGTGTGCACGTACTTCGCCGTGGTCTTGTCGAGTTCTTTCTCTGCGCGACCGACCTCGTCCTCGCCGGCTTCACCGTCCTTCTGGATCCGGCCGAGTTCGTCCATCGCCTTGCGGCGGATGTTGCGCAGCGTGACCTTCGAATCCTCGCCCTTGGACTTGGCCTGCTTCACCAGTTCACGTCGACGCTCTTCCGTGAGCTGCGGAACCGAAATGCGGATGATGCTGCCGTCGTTGGACGGGTTCACCCCGAGATCCGAGTTGCGGATCGCCGTCTCGATCGCGTTGAGCTGCGAAGCCTCGTACGGCTTGACGATGACCATGCGGGCCTCGGGGACGTTGATACTCGCGAGCTGCGTGATCGGCGTGATCGAACCGTAGTAGTCGATCACGATGCGCGAGAACATACCGGGGTTCGCGCGTCCGGTGCGAACCGAGCCGAGATCGTCCTTGGCTACCGTGACAGCCTTTTCCATCTTCTCTTCTGCCTCGAAGAGCGCTTCATCGATCACGGCTGTTCCTCCATGTTGTTCTGCATCATTTTTTGGGTGTCACTCACGACTTGATCAGGGTGCCGATCTTCTCACCGGACACCGCGCGAGCGATGTTTCCTTCGGTGAGGAGGTTGAACACCATCATCGGCATCGAGTTGTCCATGCACAGGCTGAATGCCGTCGCGTCCGCGACCTTGAGCTCACGTTCGATGACCTCACGGTGCGTGATCTGTTCGTACATCGTCGCGTCCGGGTCGAGACGCGGGTCGGCCGAGTAGACGCCGTCGACAGCCTTGGCCATCAGCACTACCTCGGCACCGATCTCCAGCGCGCGCTGCGCAGCAGTGGTGTCAGTCGAGAAGTAGGGCATACCCATCCCGGCACCGAAGATGACTACGCGCCCCTTCTCGAGGTGCCTACGTGCGCGAAGGGGGAGGTACGGCTCGGCGACCTGGCCCATGGTGATGGCCGTCTGCACGCGAGAATCGACGCCCGCCTTCTCCAGGAAATCCTGCAGAGCGAGGCAGTTCATGACGGTGCCTAGCATGCCCATGTAGTCGGAGCGCGCGCGATCGAGGCCACGCTGCTGCAGTTCCGCTCCGCGGAAGAAGTTTCCGCCGCCGATGACCACTGCAACCTGTACGCCCGATCGAACGACCTCTGCGATCTGCTCAGCCACCTTGGTGACCACGTCGGGATCGAGACCGACTTTGCCGCCTCCGAACATTTCGCCGCCGAGTTTGAGCAGGACCCGCTTGAATCCTGGACGTTCGTTGGCTGGTTCGGACATTGTTCTCCTCAGTTCGATACAAGACCTTGTAGGTCCTTCATTCTTCTTCTGCCGCCGAATCGGACACCGCGGCATAGGAAAGCCCCCGGGACTCGTCCCGAGGCACTCTCATCCTGCCTCATCGGAGGCCCCAGGTACACGTAGACCCCGCCGGTAGAGCAAATGCTCTTCAGGCGGGGTCCATGTGTGCGGGCTCCGAATTAAGCGGAGGCGCCGACCTCGAAACGCACGAAGCGCTTGATGGTCACGCCTGCCTCGTCGAGGATCGCCTTGACGGTCTTCTTGGAGTCCGTGACCGAAGACTGCTCGGTCAGAACGACGTCCTTGAAGTAACCGTTGACGCGGCCTTCGATGATCTTCGGCAGTGCCTGCTCGGGCTTGCCTTCTGCGCGGGCGGTCTCTTCGGCGATGTGACGCTCGGAAGCGACGATCTCCTCGGGAACCTCGTCACGCGTGACGTACTTCGCCTTGAGTGCTGCGACCTGCATTGCAGCGCCGCGAGCGGCCTCAGCAGCAGCATCGCCTTCACCGGTGTACTCGACGAGAACGCCGACAGCGGGCGGCAAGTCGGAGCTGCGCTTGTGCAGGTAAACGGCAACGGGGCCGTCGAAGGAAGCGACGCGGCTCAGTTCGAGCTTCTCACCGATCTTCGCGGACTGCTCCGCAATGACGGTGTCGATGGTCTTGCCGTCGAGCTCGAGCGCCTTGAGAGCGTCGAGGTCAGCAGGCTTACCAGCAGCAGCGACGGTCACGATCTCGTCGGCCAGCTTGATGAACTCGTCGTTCTTGGCGACGAAGTCGGTCTCGCAGTTGATCTCGATCATGACGCCGTCCTTGGCGACGACGAGACCCTCAGCGGTGGTGCGCTCTGCGCGCTTTCCGACATCCTTCGCGCCCTTGATGCGCAGCTGCTCGACGGCCTTGTCGAAATCGCCGTCTGCATCTGCGAGTGCGTTCTTACATGCCATCATTCCGGAGCCGGTGAGCTCACGGAGCCGCTTGACGTCAGCGGCGGTGTAGTTCGCCATGATTAGCGAGCCTCCTCATGTGTCTGTTTCGGACCTAGGACTAACGGTGAAGCACGGCCTAACGGTGAAGCACGGCCTGACGGTGGTGCTCGGGCCTAACGGTGAAACGGCCCTGACCAAAAGAACTCTTGGTCAGGGCCGGTTTCAACGAATCAGGCCTCGGTGGCCGGTGCCTCTGCGGCGGGGGCTGCCTCAGCCTCTGCAGCCGGAGCTGCCTCAGCCTCTGCGGCCGGAGCTGCCTGCGAGAGCAGTTCCTGCTCCCACTCGGCGAGGGGCTCGCCTGCGCCGGCTTCGGGCTTCGCGTCCTTGTCGGCGCTCAGTCCTGCACGTGCCTGCACACCTTCGGCAACCGCGGAAGCGACAACCTTGGTCAGCAGTGCTGCGGAACGGATGGCGTCGTCGTTGCCCGGGATCGGGTAGTCGACGAGGTCAGGGTCGCAGTTGGTGTCCAGGATCGCGATGACCGGGATGTTCAGCTTGCGAGCCTCGGCAACTGCCAGGTGCTCCTTGTTGGTGTCGACGATCCACACCGCGGAAGGAACCTTGGCCATGTCGCGGATACCACCGAGGGTGCGATCCAGCTTGGTCATCTCACGCGTGAGCATGAGGATTTCCTTCTTGGTGCGACCTTCGAATCCACCGGTCTGCTCCATTGCCTCGAGCTCCTTGAGGCGAAGCAGACGCTTGTGAACGGTGGTGAAGTTGGTGAGCATGCCGCCGAGCCAACGCTGGTTGACGTAGGGCATTCCGACGCGAGTCGCTTCGGAAGCGATGGACTCCTGCGCCTGCTTCTTGGTACCGACGAAGAGAACGGTGCCGCCGTGGGCAACGGTCTCCTTGACGAACTCGTACGCCTTGTCGATGTACGTCAGCGTCTGCTGGAGGTCGATGATGTAGATGCCGTTGCGGTCGGTCAAGATGAATCGCTTCATCTTCGGGTTCCAGCGACGGGTCTGATGTCCGAAGTGGGTTCCACTATCGAGCATCTGCTTCATGGTTACGACAGCCATGGCTGTGTACCTCAAACTTTCAATCCGGTTGATGCAGGCGATCGGGTGATCCCTGCCCTGGCACCCGCACGGCCGTCGGACCTGTTTCGTGAGAACCAGGACCAGCCGAGGCCGGAAAACGTGCGCGGGCGCGCGAAGTCGGACTGTGCGAGCACAGACCGCTCGACAAGTGTACGTCCTCGTCCCCCGATGCCATAACCACCCCGGAAGCAACAGACCGAACCGGCGGTTGTGGATCGGCGGCTACCTTGTGGATTACCCGTCTGATCTGCATTGAAGCGTGCGCTACTCCACGCAAGATCAAGGAATGACGATGTTGCGCGGAGCTCGACGAGGCGTGGCCTTCGCCGTGATCTCCTGCTGTGTCGCCGTAGGCACGGCGTCAGCAGACACGCGATTCGACTGGCCGCTCGCTCCTCGGCCGCACGTGGAACGCGCTTTCGACAAACCGGCCGAGAACTGGCTGCCGGGTCATCGCGGGGTCGATCTCGGCGGCAGCGCCGGCCAATCCGTCCTCGCGGCCGGCGACGGCATCGTGGTGTTCGCGGGAGTGGTCGCCGGAAAGCCGACGGTGTCGATCGATCATTCCGGCGGCCTACGCACGACCTACGAACCCGTCACCGCAGTCGTTCGCACAGGTGAACGCGTCGCAGCCAGGTCAGTGATCGGAACCCTCGAAACCGGGCACGAAGGGTGCGCTGTCGAAGCATGTTTGCACTGGGGCTTGCGCAGAGGACGCGAGTATCTCGATCCACTCGGACTGGTTCGGTCGCAACCGCTCAGGCTCAAGCCATTGAAAGGAGGCTGATCGGTCGCAGAAATCGGTCGCAGAATCAGTGCCACTCGGAAACGGCGTGCCGACCCACAGCGTCCGCGAAGTCGTCGGCCACCATCGCTGCCAGTTCCATGAACGCTCGTCTGGTGGCCGGTCGCATCAATTCGAGGTCCATCACCGACCCCTCCGCGAGATGCTCGTCGAAAGGAATGACCTCGACGGCGCGGCATCGACGCATGAAATAGTCCACCAACGCGTCCATGTCGATGACGCTCGACCCTGGTCTGGCGGCGCTGATGACGACGACGGTCCGCTCGACCAGATGGCCGTATCCGTGCAACTGAAGCCAATCGAGCGTTGCCGCTGCACTGCGCGCTCCGTCGATTGCCGGCGAACTGACCAGAACCAACGAATTGGCAAGATCCAGAACGCCGTTCATCGCCGAGTGCATGATCCCGGTACCGCAATCAGTGAGGATGATGTTGTAGTAGACCTGCAAGATGTCGATGACCTGGCGATAGTCGGCCTCGCTGAATGCCTCCGAAATCGCCGGATCCTGCTCACTCGCCAGCACCTCGAGACGACTCGACGACTGGGATGTGTGCACTCGAACGTCCGAATAGCTCTTTATGTCCGGTCTAGCAGCAATCAGATCGCGCACTGTCGAATTGGTCTGCAGCGGAACACGTTGTGCCAAAGTCCCGAAATCGGGATTGGCGTCAACCGCCACGACGCAGTCACCACGCAGCGAAGCAAACGTCGCACCGAGTCCGACCGTGACCGTCGTCTTGCCCACTCCCCCTTTGAGCGAGAGCAGAGCGACTCGGTAGTCGTTGCGGATCGGCTGCTCGATTCGGGCGGCCAGTGCACGGTTGCGCTGTTCGTTGGTCGAATCCCCCAGATTGACCACACCTCCGGTCGCACGATGCAATCCCCTACGCCAGCCGCCACGCGGCGTCCGTTTCGGGCGTTTCAGTAAAGCTTCGGCAACCAGATCCTGGTTTGTCACCTGCTGTTGGCTCGACGGTGGCGGTGGCGCGGACCAGACCTCTTGCAGTCGCGCCACAGGCTCCGGCGTCGGCGCCGGCTCGGGAGCCGGTTGCGGCGATTCGGACAGCCAGGCTGGTTGGCCGCTGTTCGGCAGGTGCTTCACATCTTGGCGGTTCACGAATCCCCCGGATATCGCATGTAATCGAGTGTCTCGACACGACGATCGAACTTTGCCGATTGTTCACTCTTCTGAGCTGCGACGCTACCAAATACCAGCCGAGAACTCGCGTCGCTCCACAAATCAGGCGCGCGGATGGGCCTGATCGTGGACGGATCGAAGCCGTTCGACCGACACGTGCGTGTACAGCTGAGTGGTCGCCAAACTCGCATGACCGAGGAGTTCTTGGACCACACGAAGGTCCGCACCACCCTCCAGCAAATGTGTCGCAGCCGAGTGCCGAAGCCCGTGCGGACCCATGTCGGGAGCCCCTGGAATTGCAGCCATGGTTTCGTGGACCACCGAACGCGCCTGACGCTGATCGAGCCGGCCGCCTCGAACTCCGAGGAGCAACGCTCGCCCGGACCGATCCGAACACAGCGCGGGTCGTCCGTGCTCCAGCCAGCCGTTCAGTGCCGATTCTGCGGGCAGGCCGTATGGCACCGACCGCTCCTTGTTCCCCTTGCCGAGAACACGAAGCAAACGTCGATCGGCATCGACCGACTCGACGTCCAGTCCACACAACTCGCCGACGCGAATTCCGGTGGAGTACAACAATTCCACGATGAGTCGGTCTCGCAGGGCGAGCGGCTCTTGTTGCTGCGCACCGCTTTCCGCCGCATCCATTGCGTCGAGGGCCTGGCTCTGGCGCAGTACCGTCGGCAGCGTCCGGCGAGCTGGTGGAGCCGCCAGACGTGTGCCCGGGTCGACGGAAATGCGTCCGGTCTGCGCGAGCCACGCAGTGAACCCACGCGCCGAAGAAGCCCGTCGAGCTACCGTCGTACGGGCTGTTCCTACGGCATTCTGGGCGGCCAACCACGAACGCATGACACTTAGGTCGAGGCGGTCGAGATCTGCATTCTCCGAACCCGCGGAGAAATGGGTCAGCAATGCCCGCGCGTCACCGACGTAGGCGCGGATCGTGTGTTCCGACCGGCCTCGGCTCAGTCGGAGGTGCTCGGCATACGCATCGAGGTGAACGCTCAAGCTCGCCGGCAATGCGTCAGTCATGAACACACGCTCGCTCGCCGCGATTGAAACTGCAAGCTCCCTCGCCGATAGGGTTGATCGGTGAATCGAGCAATTCCTCTGAAGATGTTGTGCGTACTGGCACTGATTTCCGCAATCGCTCCACTGTCCATCGACATGTACCTGCCCGGCCTACCGTTGATGGCGGATGCACTCGACACTACTGCGGCCAGCGTTCAGCTCACGCTGACCACCTTCATGGCAGGCCTCGGAATCGGCCAGCTGATCGTCGGTCCGATCTCCGACGGACTTGGCAGGCGACGAATACTGCTGGCCGCGACAATCATCACGGCACTGAGCGGCGCGGCATGCGCGGTGGCGCCGAACATCGAGTTTCTCATCGGTGCACGACTCGTCCAGGGCTTGAGTGGAGGCGCTGCCATCGTTCTTGCCCGCGCTTGTATTGCCGACCGAGCGCGCGGCGACGACGCAGCGAAGCTCTTCAGCATCATGATGATCATCGGCGGTATCGCTCCCGTCGTCGCGCCACTGATCGGCGGCGCACTTCTCGGCCCCGTCGGATGGCGCGGAATCTTCTGGGTCCTGGCTGTCGCGGGCGCCGTGATGGTGGCTGGTGTCGTTTTGCTCGTTCCCGAGACACTTCCGCCCGAGCGACGCCACGGCGGCGGATTGAAGGCCCTGATCTCGAATCTGCGATACGTGGTCCGCAATCGGCACTACCTCGGATATGCGCTCGCATTCGTCTTCGGATTCGGCGCCCTGTTCGCGTACATCTCCGCGTCACCGTTCGTCGTTCAGAACGTTCTCGGACTGAGTCCGTCACAATTCTCGATCGTGTTCGCAGTGAACGCCACCGGAATGGTCACGGCAGCGATGATCACCACTCGCCTGCTCGGTCGCGTCGGAGCACGCACGCTGCTGCGTTTCGGGGTGTGCCTACTCCTCATGGGCGGCGCCGTATTGTTCTGCACCAGCGTGGTTTTCAGTTCCACGAATACCTGGTTGATCTTGGTCCCACTGTTCGTGGCAATTTCGAGCATCGGGTTCATCATGGGCAATGCGACCGCTCTCGCCCAAGGAGAGGTCACCAACGCGGCCGGGACCGGTTCAGCGCTGATGGGAGCGGGCCAGTTCGGCTTGGCGGCGCTGGTTTCGCCGCTGGTGGGAATTGCGGGAGAAGACACGGCAGTTCCGATGGCAATCGCAATTCCCACCTTCGGAGTTCTCGCGGCCGTTGCGCTCGTGTTGCTGACTCGCGGCACGGCCGCCGCGAGTTAGTTTTCGGCCGCAGCGAGTTCGGACTTCCAGACCCGGAAGCCCTCTTCGGTGCGACCACGACGCCAATAGCCGGAAATAGAAGCAGCCGACGCCGGGACATTTCGTTCCTTGCGAATGTACGGCCGGAGGTTGTGCATGACGGCTTGCGCTTCACCGTGAATGAACACGTGCGGTTCGCCCGGCAACCACTCGAGCGCCTTGACCGCGGCGACAACCGGAGCGTTGTCGCCCGCCAATTCTTCGCCGACCGCGTCGGACGATGCCCCGCGATGCAGCCAGGTCACGGCAATACCTTCTGGGGCATCGAGCGCGATTTCGTCTTCCGGTCCCCCGACCTCGACGACGGCGTAGCCGACCGCATTCGGCGCCAATCGCGCTATCGACGCGGAAATAGCGGGTATTGCGGTCTCGTCTCCGACGAAGAGATACCAATCAGCGGTTGGTGACGGCGAAAACGCGCCACCGGGTCCCCGCAGAGTAATCTCAGCGCCCGGCTGAACTGACGCGGCCCACGGACCTGCGACACCCATGTCGCCGTGGACGACAAAATCGATTGCAATCTCTTTGGCATCAAGATCGTACGAACGAATCGTGTAGGTGCGCAGTGTCGGCTGATCAGGAGTGCCGAATTCGATCTTTACATAGGAATCGCTGTATTCGCTGGGAGTGAACGACTCGAAGCCTGGTCCCCCGAGAAACACTCGTACCATATGGGGGGTCAATTGTTCGGTCCGCAGAACCGTCAATGCAGTTGTCGGCTTGGCCACAGAAAGATCCTTCCGAAAGTTAGTGTTACCTAACTAATGTACACGACAATTGCAGCACGAGGGCGAAATACCTCGCCGGCGACTCCACATAGCGCTCTGTCGACCTTTGTGCAGAGCGAAAGAAACCGACCAATCTGCTGGGTAAATTCGGTGCTGTTTAGACGAATTATCTGATCAGCTTCACACGGACGACCTCTCGGACAAAGCTGTCCGAGAACTCGGCAAAGCAACAGTAAAATACACCTCTGGCTCCCGGCGAGTTCGCCGAGAGCCAGAGGTGTATTTAATTCAATCTAGTGTGCAGCGTCGAAAGCGTCGATGATTTCCGCTTTGATACGCCCACGCGGAGCAACTTCGTAACCGTTCTTACCTGCCCAGTCACGGATGGCCTGGAGCGTCTCCTTGGAGCGTCCGGAACCTGATGTGGCCTGCGGAGATGCAGCCTGAGCCTTCTTGCCGCGCTTCCCGCTCACCTTCGCAGCAGCCTCCACGAACGGCTTCACCGCAGCGTCGAACTTCTCTGCATTGGTGGCGCGCAGATCGATCACGTAATCCGTTCCCTGGTAAGAGAACTCAATTCGATCACCGAATCCATCGTCAATCGGCTTACCATCAAGGTCGTCGATGAGTTGCCGAATCAGCTTCTCAGCCATTGCACTCCTCTTTCAATGATCGATTCAATTCTCCTTCACAATACACAGATAGAGCGTTGATGAACAAAAGAAGTTCGAAAGCCTTCACCGTTTCCGAACAGACTCAATGGTCCGAATTAGCAGCGGGTTAGCGGCATTGCCTCGACCGAACACGACCCTGAAAATTCTGCACATTCATCCCTCGGATGCCGGGTGTCAATCAATGCCCGCCGTCATCGTGATCCAGACTAATCGGACTTCCACGCACATTGACCTGAGGCTTTCCTGAGACCCGTCGAACTTGCAGGTCGGGTCGGCGAAAGCATCGAGAATTACATTGCACACAGTCGAGCAAATTCGTGAAAAATAGCCCTGACGTGCCATTTTCGATGCGCTGCGGGTATTGACGATTCACGGTCTTCACAAACGATTAGTGAGCATCGCCACGCATGGTCTGACGGGCGCAGAAGTAGTTCACGTACTACCGCGTCCGAAACCAACCACTGGAATCAGAACTTGCAAATCCCTCCAGTTCGAGCAGAGGAAGAGTGGCACGAACCTGAGCTATGAGCAATCCCGATTCCTCGGACAACTCACGCGTACTGCGAGACCCCGTTCCCGGCAATGCTTCGTATACCAATCGAGAATTGCCTCGCAATGCGTCGATGTCACGCGTCGCGGCCGCATCCTCCGCGGAATCCCCGACACCAAATGGGCCTGACGCTTCGACTACATCCACGGCATTGGACACGAGTTGCGCTTCACCTTCTCGGATCATCCGGTGGCATCCGGTCGACGATGCCGAGGTAACCGGTCCGGGCACCGCCATCACGGGACGGCCTAACTTCCGAGCCCAATTGGCGGTATTGCGTGCACCACTGCGCCAACCCGCCTCGACCACCACTACTCCGTCCGACAACGCAGCTACCAGTCGATTCCTTGCCAGAAACCGGAACTTTGCAGGTGTTGTGCCCGGCGGATATTCACTTATCACTGCACCCGAACTCGCTATCTGTTTGAGTAGTCGCGCATGCCCTGACGGATACGCTCGATCCACGCCACAGGCCAAGACAGCCAGTGTGTTTCCACCTACGCCCAATGCAGCGCGGTGCGCGGCCCCGTCGATACCGAAGGCCGCCCCGGAAATCACGGTCCATCCGTCGACAGCGAGGTCACCGGCAATCTCTGCCGTCACGTGTTCGCCGTACGCAGTAGATGCCCGCGTGCCCACAATTCCAACCGATCTCTCGGTCAGATCAACCAAATCCCCGGACCCCAACACCCACAACACAAATGGCGCCGTCTCACCCCCGGAGGGATCGAGTCCGTCAAAGGAAAGCATTCGCCACGCCGGCCAATCGGCGCAGTTCGGTGTTACGAGTCTGCCACCCATCGCCTCCATCAGGTCGAGGTCTCGTTGGGCTGTGTCGATGTGAGCGCGGGCTCGCGTCTTCTCCTCGATCGCGGGTGGCAGATCGCCGTTGCGAACCGCCCTCGCAGTTTCTTCGACCCCGAGCTCGCCGATCAACATGGACATATATGCGCTAGGGCCCTGCACGACGCGGGACAGATATGCCCAAGCGAGTAGTCGTGGATCGTGTGCAGTCATTGGAATCCCCTGTCTCGAAAGTCGAGTGCGGTGACAACTTGGTCTGGTCCGGGCATCGCTTCACCTGCCAGATCGGCGACACTCCAGGCAACCCGCAACGCTCGGTCCGCCCCACGAGCAGTGATGACACCTTTACGCAGCGCCCGTTCCACCGGCGCCAGCGCTGCACGCGAGAGTCTGAACTTCTGTCTCAACGCCGGCCCTGGTACCTCCGCGTTGGTCCGCCACCCGTACTCACTCCACCGCTGGGCTGCAGTGTCCCGAGCCGCCGCCACGCGCGCACGAACATCGCTGGTGCTTTCCCCCACTTCGTCGATCAGCGCTCCGGTTGCTACCGCCTGCATCCGGACCCTGATGTCGACTCGGTCCAACAACGGGCCAGACAATTTCCCCAGGTAACGGCGACGCGCCGCGGGTGCGCAGACGCAGTCCGCGTCTCGCGGCGGCGCGCATGGGCACGGATTCGCGGCCAGGATCAGCTGGAACCGCGCCGGGTACCGAGCAACTCCGTCCCGCCGGGCGATTCGCACTTCCCCGTCTTCGAGTGGTGTGCGTAGCGCTTCGAGCACCTTCACCCCGATCTCGGCACATTCGTCGAGAAACAGCACGCCGCGATGGGCGCGGCTGACCGCACCAGGACGAGCCATCCCACTACCACCACCCACCAGCGAACTGACCGACGAACTGTGATGCGGCGCAATGAAAGGCGGCATATCGATCAACGGCCGATCCTCCGGCAACACCCCCGCCACCGAATGAATCGCCGTCACCTCCAACGACTCCCCCTCCGTCAACGGCGGAAGAATCCCCGGAAGCCTCTGCGCCAACATCGTTTTCCCGATCCCCGGCGGACCCGTCAACATCAAATGATGCGCACCCGCCGCAGCAACCTCGATCGCCCACCGAGCATCCGTCTGCCCGACAACCTCACTCAAATCCCGCACCGCCACCACACCAGCACGCTCGAAAACATCAGGAACAGCAAGCGCCAACTCCCCACGCAACCACCCGATCACCGCGGACAGATCGTCAGCGCCCAGCACCTCGATCCCCTTCACCAAGCCCGCCTCAGCCAACGCCCGAGCCGGAACCACCACAGTCCCCCACCCCGCCCGCTTCGCCGCAAGCACCGCAGGCAACACACCACGCACCGTCCGCAAACGACCGTCGAGCGCCAACTCCCCCAAAAACACAGTCTCCCGCAACAACTTCCGCGGCAACTTCTTCGCCGCATCGAGAACTGACAACGACAAAGCCAAATCGTAAACACTGCCCACCTTCGGCAACGTCGCCGGCGACAACGCCAAAATCACCTTGCTGTCGGGCCACTCCTCACCGGAATTGGTCACCGCCGCTCGAATCCGATCACGCGACTCGTGCAACGCCGTATCAGGCAGCCCCACCAAATGCACCGCAGGCAACCCGCGCCCGATATCCGCCTCGATCTCCACGATCTGCCCGTCGACACCACTGACCGCAACAGAATGCGCCCGCCCCAACGCCATCAGAACGCATCCACAAAATGCTCGACCGAAGGCACACCGTCGCGACCGATCAACACCGCCACCACATCGAAACGCACCCTCGACCACGACCGACCCGAATCAGTGAGCCACTGCATCGCCAACACCCGAATCCGACGCTGCTTCGCGAACGTCACCGACTCCGCCGGACTCCCGTACCCGACACCAGAGCGAGTCTTCACCTCCACGAACACAATCCGATCACCGGACGTCGCAACAACATCCAACTCGCCGTACCGACAACGCCAATTGCGTTCGACAATCTCCAAACCCGCATCGATCAGGAACTCGACAGCCACATCCTCGCCCCGAGCCCCCAACGCCATATTCCTCGCCATCGCAGCCCCCACCACTCACACGACCGCGCGCCCGCCCCATACGAAGCGCGTCCCAACCACCACCCTCAACCCACCACCACAAAACCAAGCCATCCGAAAACAACCTGTTCACAACTCGGAACCTGTGGAATTCGGCAGCGCGACACACCAACGGCGACCCGAAACCTGACAATTTTCTGAAATCAGCCACATCTTGGACGAAAGTCCAGTAGAACTAGTTACAGTTTTGCTCAAACCGTCACGCACCCCGCTGAATGGAGTTCTACATGGCCCGCCGCTCACTTCGCCACGCAGTAGCAACCACTACATCCCTCGTTCTCATCGCCGCCGGCGTCACTGTTGGACTTGGAGCCTCGGTGGCGCAAGCAGCACCGGCATGCGCGCTCAACCAGTCGGTCACCGACAGTTGGGCCGGTTCCCTCGGGACGCCGTACACCGTCAGCAAGGAGGTTGTCGGCGACGGCAAGGTCGCCCCGGGACAGACGGTCACCTACCTGACAAAGGTTTCCGGTTCGGGAGCACTCGTCAATCAGATCCGCGATTTCCACCCGGCAGGATTCCAGCTGGTCAAGGCTCGCCTGAACGTCAAATGGCTTATCGGCGACCAGAAGTGGGACGACGTCACCAAGACCGTCGTCGTCGGCAACAACTCCGTGGTGGCAAAGGGCGGCGGATGGACCACTGCTGGTGGCGGCATCATCGCATTGGAGACCACCTACAAGGTTCCCGATAACGCAGTTGTCGGCTCTCAGCTCGACAGCGGCGCCGGCACCAACATTGTGCTGGCGGCGGGCGACTGGAACATCAATCCGATGGGCGTGTGCGTCACCATCCGGCAGCCGAACCCCGTCGAGGCGGGCGCCGGAAGCCTCGAGGACATGGGCTTCGGCTCACTCAACTCCGGATCGGGCCAGGTATTCGGTTCCCTCACCGATCCGCAGGGGTCGATGACCAATGTCATCAGCGGTGTCCTGGGCAATGTGCTCGGCAACATGAGCTGACTCAGTTCAGATTAGTAAATGGGCCGAGCCACCAGCATATGCTGGCAGCTCGGCCCATTTCAATGTTCTGGAAGTATCTTCGCCGTTGAAACCATCAATCACTTCCGGCGTTCCGACACCAAAGGTAGAAGCTTAGACATCGAACTGCGGTCTGGATCGCTCGAGGAGACAAGGCCATGACTTCACAGATTGGTACTAATCTCCAAAATCGAACTACCTACTGGTTTATCCCCGAGGAAGGCACACCCATTTTTATTCTATGCGTACCGTCCAGGCGGTCAACGTCGTAGAGCCACTGCTCCGCCCGCCAGCTCGATTTACAATTCGTTTCGAGGTAGACGGACAACCTATTGGCGAGCATGTCTGACTTTGAAGCGACAGTCGACCTGCACGAATTTTCCTATGCCGACAACTTAAGAACTCCGCGAAACTTTCACTTGTATAGTTTGTCTGACAGATTGCAGTTGCAATACAACTCACCCACAAACTGCGCAGCTCCCACAGCAGAAAGTTGGTTCTCAAGTGACGCAGCCACCCAACTCTCCATCTGACCAACCGAACCAAGAGCCCCGACCACCGGAATACTGGCTCGCTCAGCACCAAGCATCGTCGCCAGAATCGGATCAACCTTACGAACCCCATCCCGAGCACGAGACAGATTGGCGATTCGCTGGTGTACCGCCAGTTGGATTCGTACAGGCCGACTCTCCCCTCCCTTCCAACTACATGCCAAATATCGTGGCAGCTCTACTTGCATGTTTCGGGATAATCGTCGGAAGCCTCGGTCCATGGGTGACATTTCTCAACTTCTCAAAGTCTGGTGTCGACGGAGACGGCGTCCTAACACTCGTTCTCGGCGCGGTAGCAGCAATCGCACTGTTCACTATTCTATCTAGAGGAGGAAAGGCCAAATTTGGAGACCGGTGGGTCGCGCCAGCGGTAGGCGCAATCGCGGTCGTGATCGGAATAATCGACGCCATGAATGTTTCAGATGCAGAAGCGACGGTTTTTCGCACCACCGTTTCTCCATCGATCGGGTGGGGGCTTTGGGTTGTCCTCCTTTCTGGCGCAGCATTGTGTGTTACGTCTTCTACGGTTACGCAGATCGTCGGAAAGCGCTCACGATGAGGACATTTCTGATTTTTGTCTAATCGCCATCAAAATGCTGCCGTAACCGATTGACCGATCGTCGAGACGCAGCCCTGAACGAAGAATCCGATGCCAATGCCGACTCTCAGCCTCCGCAAAGCCAGCCTGGGTGTACTGAAGACTGCCACCCTCAGCATTTAGCCTGTCGACGCGAGCACGATCTATCAACTATCGTCTCCGAGTGTGCGACGTGGGTTTCCAACTCAGCGACTCACTGCATCAGCTTTCCCGCCGTACCGGGCCGGCGTCGTACCGAAGGTTTCCCGAAATGCGGCGATGAACCCGCTACTGGTTCGGTAACCCACCTGCGGGGCAACGTCGTTGACACCCTCACCCCGCGCGAGCATCTCGAGCGACGCATACATTCGGGCGCGAGTCCTCCACTGTCCGAAGGTAATCCCAGTATCGGCGACAAAGGCACGCATCAAGGTCTTGGAACTGACCCCGAGTTCGCCCGCCCACTCCCCCAGCGTCCGTGAGTCTGCCGGATCGGCGAGGATCCGTGCAGAAACCGAACTCGCCGCAGCATTACGAGGAACCGCGAGGACGTCGTGCCGTTCGGGCGCGGCAGCAAGAACGTCGTAGAGCAACTCCTGACTCATCAACCGCCGAGCATCGTCGATGGTCCGATCTGCGAGATGGCGCAGCAATTGAGCGGACAGAGCATCGACTTCGAGAACAAGTGGCTGAGTCCACCTGGGCCCGCCAGGGCGTAGATCCGGACGCGCATAGGCCGCAATCATGCACCCCTCCGTCAGAAGTGTCATGTCGTGGAGAACGGTGCCCGGCAACCAGACCAAGTGCTCGCTGTGCAGGTGCCACACGTTGCCTCCGGTAGCGATCCGCATCGTCCCTTCACTCATCCAAGCGATCTGATGCTCGGGGTGTCGATGAGCTCCGTACGCGGTCACTCCGTCGACGACGTTGGTGTAGACCTGAAAATCTTTGAATGTCCGTCCGCGACTATCGGGCAGCGCTAGCAAGGACTTTGGACGAGTCGAGTACTCGATAGTGGACATTTTGCGTCTTTCTGGGCGTATCCGAGTCCATCCTGAAGGATGGACCGACGATCTTGCAAAGGTTAGCCTCACTTTATTGCTGACGCGACCAGTTCAGCACTTCACGCGGAACTCAGATCACTTCGCCCACCACTTCGAAGGAGCATGCACGTGCCCTCACGTAGCACCCGAATCCTCGCCGCCTTATTCACGACGGCCGCGATCATCGGGTTCTCGACCGCCTGTGGAACCTCGCAAGGCGTCGACACCGCATCAGCGCCCCAGAGCAACGACGCATTCCCCGTGACGATCGAGCACGCACTGGGTTCGACGACAATCGACGCCGCACCACAGCGCGTCGTCACACTCGGATACACCGATCACGAACCACTGCTTGCCCTGGGGGTTGAACCCGTCGGAATGGCCGAATGGTGGGGCTCCGGCCTGGATGAAAGCTGGCCGTGGACGAAGGACTACTGGAAGGGAATGACTCCGACCTACATCAACAGCGGCGGAGACTTCAACTTCGAGCAAATCGCGTCCCTCGCACCAGATCTGATCCTCGCGCTGTACGCCGACATCGACACGGAAACCTACAAGAAGCTGACCTCGATTGCGCCGACTGTCGCGCAGAGCAAGGACTACGACGCGTACACAACGCCGTGGACCGACATGACGCTCACCGCCGGGCGCGCCCTCGGCAAAGGACCACAAGCTCAGCAACTGATCACGGATACCGAAAACGCGTTTGCCGCCGCCCGCGCTGCACACCCGGAGTTCGCCGGGCAAACCGCAACGATCGTCAACCTCGACACTCCCGAGGGATACGTGTTCTCGTCGCACGACCCACGCGGCATTTTCCTCTCGTCACTCGGGTTCACCCTCCCCGCGACCGTCGACGCATTCGTCGGCGACCAGTTCGGCGACTGGCTGCCGAACGAGCGATACGACATCCTCGAACCCGTTGATCGTTTGATCGTGATGGCCGATCCGGGGGGAGAGAAAGCCCTCGCCGACAACACGCTCTACCAGCGACTACCCGCCGTGAAGAGCGGAAATGCGATAGTCGTGCGGTACACCGCAGATCCACCCGTCGGCGCGGCGATGTCCGGCAATACCGTCCTGAGCATTCCGTATGCCATCGACCAACTGACAGCCACGTTGTCGAAGTAAACAACAGGGCAGGTATCGAAAATATGTTCGAAGAGTGTTAGCCTCGGGGTCAGGAAGCACTCACGGACATCGAGGATCACCATGGACGAGGTACCGGACACCGCGTTAGATCTGGCTCGACTGGTCGACGAGCTGACGGTTCTCGACCAGCGACGGGTCGACATCGGCGAGAGTTTGGTTCATCTCGAGTACCTCTACTCCCAGATGGGCGCACGGCAACAAGCAGATGCTGCCCGAAAAGCCTTCCAGGAGAAGTACGTCGGACGAATCTACGAACTCGCAGACGGCCTGCGAACCTGAAAAGGGGTTGCACACAACCACTGACCGAGCGCATGGTCATTCCTGCACGACACACCGGACCGATGGGTTCGGCTGTGAACTATGTGGGAGAAATCTGATGGAGAAGATCACCAAGAGGTTGTGGAACTGGGCATCGATACTCGACGAAAACACTCGCGAGCAAGCGCTGCGCACGTCCCAGATGCCTTTTGTCCGTCCACATCTGGCATTGATGCCGGATGCGCACCTCGGTGCGGGAGCGACGGTGGGTTCGGTCATTCCGACGGAAGGCGCAATCATGCCCGCCGCCGTCGGAGTCGATATCGGCTGCGGAATGATCGCGGTCAAAACCCAGTTCAACGCACGCGACCTTCAAGGCCGCGACCTGAGCGTACTTCGCCACAGCATCGAACGCTCCGTTCCGCTCTCGGCAGGTGTCTACAACAAGACGCTGAGCGACACGGCGAAAATCCGCATCGCAGAACTCGAGGCAATGGCGGGCGATCGCCTGGCCTTCTACGACAAGTTCAAGAACAACTGGAGGTTTCAGCTCGGAACGCTGGGCTCTGGTAACCACTTCATCGAGGTGACACTCGATGAAAGCGACGGCGTCTGGCTGTTCCTGCACTCGGGAAGCCGCGGTATCGGAAACAAGCTCGCGCAGCATCACATCAAGATCGCCAAGGACTTGTGCGAGCGGTGGTACATCAACCTTCCCGATCCGGATCTTGCCTACCTGGTCGAGAAGACACCCGAATTCGACTCGTACATCACCGATCTCAACTGGGCTCAGCACTTCGCTTTGCTCAACCGCGAAGAGATGATGGACCGCGTCGTGAAGGACTTCGCGCATTTCATGGGAGACGGCAAGCCCGCGATCATCGACGAAGTCGAGCGGATCAACTGCCACCACAACTTCACCCAGAAGGAGTTCCACATGGGCAGGGGTGTGTGGCTGAGCCGTAAGGGTGCGATCAAGGCAGACGAGGGCACGCCCGGGCTCATCCCCGGTTCGATGGGGACGGCGAGTTACGTCGTCGTCGGGAAGGGAAACGTGCCGTCGTTCAAGTCCAGCCCCCACGGCGCGGGTCGGGTGTACGGACGTAACCAGGCACGCAAGACCTTCACCATCGAAGATCTCGACAAGGCAATGGTCGGAATCGAATACAAGCGTTCCGCGGCGTTCCTCGACGAGATCCCGGGTGCGTACAAGGACATCGACGTGGTGATGGACGACGCGAAGGACTTGGTCGAGATTCGACACACGCTGCGTCAGATTGTGAACGTCAAGGGCAACTGACCCCGCACAACTCCGCGAAATACGAAGTGCCCCGCCGATATCGGCGGGGCACTTCGTTGTCGAGATCAGTCCGGCAAGCGCAGATCAGTCAGGAAGGCGCAGATCCGGCTTGTCCAGCTCTTCGATGTTGACGTCCTTGAAGGTCACGACGCGTACGTATTTCACGAATCGCGCCGGGCGGTACATGTCCCACACCCAGGCGTCGGACATCCGCAGCTCGAAGTAGATCTCCCCGTCTGAATTGTGGGGCAGCAACTCGACCGTGTTGGCCAGGTAGAAACGTCGTTCGGTCTCCACGACGTAGGAGAACTGTCCGACGATGTCCCGGTATTCACGGTAGAGCGACAGCTCCATCTCGGTTTCGTACTTCTCGAGATCCTCGGCACTCATCGGTTTAGCCAGTCCTCCCAGTTCGTCTGAACGTCCATCATCCCGTACGGCCCGCGCGTTGTTCCAACCGGACTCCCGCAGCCACCACGTTGGCATAGGTCATGCGGTGCTCAGGGCACGGCCCCAGCTCGTCGAGTGCGTCCATGTGCAGTGGCGTGCTGTATCCCTTGTGAATCGCGAAGCCGTATCCCGGATGAGTGTCGTCCATCTCGGTCATCACACGATCTCGGGTCACCTTCGCGAGAACGCTCGCCGCGGCGATGCATGCAGCGGCGCCGTCACCGCCGATGACCGGTAGCGACGGAGCCGTCAGACCCGGAACCCGGAATCCGTCGGTGAGAACGTAGCCCGGTTCGAGGTCGAGGCCCGCAACTGCTCGTCGCATCCCCTCGATGTTGGCGACGTGGATGCCGATCTGATCGACTTCCGCAGCGGGAACAGAGATGACACTCCACGCCAACGCCAAGCGCTTGATCGCCGGGAAAAGCTCCTCGCGCGCACGTTCGGTCAGCTTCTTCGAATCGTCGAGCCGCGCGAGGGCTGCTTGCGGTTTCGGCGCCAGGACACACGCTGCAATGACAAGTGGACCAGCGCACGCTCCGCGCCCGGCCTCGTCGACGCCGGCCACCGGACCGAGTCCGGTTCGCGCCAACGCAGACTCCATCGTCCGCAGACCTGCCGATCTGCGAATGACAACGCGAGGGGGCCAACTACTCACTGTCTCTGCCTACTCGGAACTACGCGAATCCATGTGTGCGGTCCGACAACTCAGTTGCCCTGAATATCAGGCGCATCGATGCCGCCCATTCGCGACGGGGGAAGAACGATGAAACGAGCTTGACCGATGATGTTGTCGATCGGGACGGTTCCCTGGAACTCGTCGTCGACGTGGTAGCGCGAGTCGGCGGAATTGCTGCGGTTGTCACCCATGACCCACACGTGGCCCTCGGGAACGGTGATCGGTCCGAAGCAGCGGCCCGACTTCAATTCGGTGTCACACGTTTGCGTTCCCGGAGTGAACGGGAAATCCATCTTGATGTACGGCTCGTCGAGCGGCTTGCCATCGACCAGGACTCGGCCCTGATCGTCACAGCATTCGACGGTCTGGCCGCCGGTAGCGATCACTCGCTTGACCAAGTCGTTCTCGTCCGGCGGAACGAGGCCGACCCACGAACCGACCTCTTGAATACCGCGGACGACAACGTTGTCGGACCGATTGGACACATATTTCGTGTTCCACGAATCGGGTCCCTTGAAGACGACGACGTCGCCGGGTTCCGGATCGCCGAAGCGGTATCCGATCTTCTCCACCACGATGCGGTCACCGGTACATCCCGCACAGCCGTGCAGTGTCGGTTCCATCGACTCGGATGGGATGAGAAAAACTCTGAAGACAAATGCCTGAAGGACGATGCTGAGTACCAGCGCTACGCCGATCAGAACAGGGAGTTCTCGCAGAAACGATCGCTGTTTCTTCTGCGGCCGATGTGAGGTCGGTTCCGCGGAACCGCTTGATCCCTCGTGATTCTCGGGTCCGGACGACAATGCCTGCTCCTTCGAAGAATCTGCCACAGAAACCAGATTAGCCCGACACCGCGCGTACGCGGTGCCGGGCTCATCGGAAAGATCAGCGCTTTTCCTTGATCTTCGCCTTCTTGCCACGAAGCTCACGGAGGTAGTACAGCTTGGCGCGACGGACGTCACCGCGGGTCAGAACCTCGATGGAGGCCAGCGTGGGGCTGTGAACCGGGAAGGTGCGCTCGACGCCGACGCCGAAGGAGACCTTACGGACGGTGAAGGTCTCGCGAACGCCGCCGCCCTGGCGACGAATAACGACGCCCTTGAAGACCTGCACGCGCTCCTTGGAGCCTTCGATAACCTTGACGTTCACGTTGAGCGTGTCGCCGGGACGGAACTCAGGGATGTCGTCGCGGAGCGACTTTTTGTCCAGGAAGTCCAGGGTGTTCATATGTCATCCTTGTATTTCGCAGGAGCAGAGGAACCGAGCGGCACGCGTTTCGGTCTCCCGAAACGGCGCTCGTCTGGTTCGTGCCCAGATCAAGTGCTGCTGCCTGGTCCAGGCAACCCGTCCATTGTGCCAGACGCGGATACCAGCGGGGAAATCGGTGGCGGCGGAGCTGCGTGGATGGTGTGGTCCAGTTCCTGCTCGGCCGCGGTCATCGCATGTTCGACGCTCGGCGATCCGGCTATCAGATCCTGGACGTAGATCTTGGCCCGGATGACGGGCCGACGCCATTTCCGTTCGCGTTCGAGCGCGCGGTTCATCCGTTTCGGCTTGCGCGTGTACCGCCAGCGAGCCCACGGTGCACCCGGCCGGCTCAGGCGGACCGCTCCGATTACCAGCAACGGGAAAACGAACAGGCCGACGAGCCCCGTCCAGATCTTCCCTTTGAGAATCACGATGGCTGCCAAGGCGAAGTTGATCAACGCGACGAAAACGAAGACCAATTTGATCCACGGATCGCGTTCTTCACGGAATCCGGCGACGTCGAGAAGTTCGAGCGGGCGGAAACCCAGCAGCACCAGACCGGTCACGGCGATCGCGACGAAGACCGCATCCACCGAGGTCCGACCTTGTTCGGACCAGTACACATCCTTCAGATAGAAGATCAGTGCGAACTCGTCGAGCACCAACGCCGCACCCATACCGAAGATCGCCGCCAGGACGGCACCGGTGGTCTGCGAACCATCGACGTAGACCGCGATCAACGCACCACCGGAGATCATCATGGCGATCACACCGAACACGACGTGATGCACATGCTGGCCTCCGGGCGCGATGTTGCCCGGCCACCATTTCACTTGCGCGCGAATCATACGGACGCTGAGGCGGATGAAAAGGAAGGCGGACAGGAACCCGAGCAGGAAGAACAGCAACGGCAATCGGCCATGGGCGATGATCTCGCGCTCGAGCCACTCCCGCATCACTGTCCTCCCTTCACCGAATTCATGATCCGACCCTGATCGGATTCATACCGCCAACCGACTCGATTGTGACGATACGGACTTCGAAAACCCGGCGGACGGATTTACTTGCCGAAGCCCGCCTTGCGCAGAGCGTCGGCCATCGACCCGGCAGCAGGCGCGCGGTTGTCCGGTCGCTGCTCGCGTCCGCCCTGGCGTCCGCCATTTCCTCGTTGCTGACCCTGCCCCTGACGCTGGCCCTGCGGCTGGCCCTGACGCTGGGGTTGCCCACCTCGCTGGCCTTCGGACTTGCGGGGCGCTCCCACCTCGTCGTCGAGACGAAGCGTCAGCCCGATGCGTTGGCGTGCCTCGTCCACTTCGAGGACCTTCACCTTGACGACGTCACCTGACTTGACGACCTCGCGTGGGTCCTTGACGAAGTTGTGTGACATCGCCGAGACGTGAACCAGACCGTCCTGATGAACTCCGATGTCGACGAAGGCACCGAAGGCTGCGACGTTGGTGACCACGCCTTCGAGGGTCATGCCGGGCTTGAGATGCGCGACCTTCTCGATACCTGCGGCAAAGGTTGCGGTCTTGAATTCGGGTCGTGGATCTCGTCCCGGCTTCTCCAACTCGGAGATGATGTCGGTGACGGTCGGTAGACCGAATCGCTCGTCGACGTAGTCGGACGCCTTGACCGATCGAAGTGCCTGCGAGTTTCCGATCACGGTGCGCACGTCCCCGCCTGCACTCGCGACGATCTTGCGAACCACCGGATATGCCTCCGGGTGGACGCTCGACGCGTCGAGAGGGTCGTCGCCGTCGGTGATCCGCAGGAAGCCTGCGCACTGCTCGAATGCCTTGGGTCCCAGGCGGGAGACATCCTTGAGACCCTTGCGGGATTTGAACGGACCGTTCTGGTCCCGATGCGCGACGATGCTCTCTGCAAGGGATCCTGCAATTCCGGACACCCGAGCAAGCAGCGGCACGGACGCGGTGTTGACGTCGACGCCGACCGAGTTGACGGCATCCTCGACGACGGCGTCGAGGGAACGCGAGAGCAGCGATTCGGTGATGTCGTGCTGGTACTGACCGACGCCGATGGACTTGGGATCGATCTTGACCAACTCCGCCAACGGATCCTGCAAGCGACGCGCAATGGACACCGCACCGCGAATCGAGACGTCGAGGTCGGGAAGTTCCTGCGACGCGTAGGCCGAAGCCGAGTACACCGATGCGCCTGCCTCGGAGACGACGATCTTGGTCAGGTTGGGCGCGCCGGTCTTCTTGATCAGTTCGGTAGCGAGCGTGTCGGTCTCGCGTGAGGCCGTGCCGTTGCCGATGGCGATCAGTTCGACGCCGTGTTCGGCGACCAGTCCGGCAAGCGTCGCGAGAGCCGCGTCCCACTTGTTCTGCGGCTGGTGCGGGTAAATCGTCTCGTAGGCAACAACTTTGCCGGTTCCGTCGACGACGGCAACCTTCGTTCCGGTGCGGAATCCGGGGTCGAGTCCCATGGTGGGTCGGGCGCCGGCGGGAGCTGCGAGGAGTAGATCCTTGAGGTTGGTGGCGAAGACGTCGACGGCGTCCTTTTCGGCCGACTGCCGCAGACGCATCCGAGTGTCGATACCGAGCGTGACGGCGAACTTCGTCTTCCACGCCCACTTGACGGTGTCGAGAAGCCACCCGTCGGCGGCCCGACCGCGGTCGGCGATCTCGAACCGCGACGCGATGCGGCCTTCGTAGACCGTGCGCTCCCCCGGCGCGAGTTCTTCGGTGTCTGCCGCCATGTTGAGCGACAGCACTTCTTCCTTCTCGCCGCGCAGGACGGCGAGGATGCGGTGCGAGGGCAATTTGGAGAACGGTTCCGAGAACTCGAAGTAGTCAGCAAACTTCGAGCCATCGGTTTCCTTGCCCTTGCGGACCGAGGAGACGACCTGGCCGCGATTCCACATCAGCTCACGCAATTCACCGACCAGATCGGCGTCCTCGGCGAAGCGCTCGACGAGGATCGACCGGGCACCGTCGAGCTGCTCGTCCGAATACTTCGCGGGATCGGTGGTGGGATCTCCGATGAGAGCATCGGCGACGGGCTCGTGGCCGGCCTCGCGGGCGATCTGCGCCTTGGTGCGCCGCTTCGGCTTGAAGGGGAGGTAGATGTCCTCCAGCCGCGCTTTCGTCTCGGCCAGCATGATCTGACCGCGCAGTTGATCGTCGAGTTTGCCCTGAGAGTCGATCTCCGTGAGCACGGCGTCACGACGGTCGTCGAGCTCGCGGAGATACCGCAGCCGCTCGTCCAGGAGTCGCAGCTGGGCGTCGTCGAGCGTGCCGGTGACTTCCTTGCGGTACCGGGCGATGAAGGGCACCGTGGCTCCGCCGTCGAGAAGGTCGACTGCTGCTGCAACCTGGCCTTCGCGGACGTCGAGTTCCTCGGCAATGCGCTGGTTCACGGTCTTGAGAATCACGAGATCCGACCCTACCGCTATCCTGAGACAAGAAGATCGGCAACAGTGCCGTGTCAGGGCTACCGGGGGAAACAATTGAGTACGCGGTACGTCCGGATTGCCGCAATGGTGGCCGCAGTTACTTTTGCGGCTTCGTGCAGCGGTGGACAGAACCCGGATGATCCGATGCAGACCCCCGCCTTTCCCGACACCAATGTTCCGGTAGCCGAGACCCTCGACGGCCGCCTGGGACAGGCTCAGGTGGCTGCGCTCGGGCGTGGTGCGGACGTCTCCATCGCCATCCTCGACCGCTCCTCGGACAAGTACCTCGACGTCGCCGGTGACCAGCAGATCGAAACAGCCTCGGTGGCAAAACTTTTCATCGCCGAGGATCTACTTCATCAGG
Source organism: Rhodococcus sp. 27YEA6 (assembly GCF_044908235.1). NCBI lineage: Bacteria > Bacillati > Actinomycetota > Actinomycetes > Mycobacteriales > Nocardiaceae > Rhodococcus > Rhodococcus sp. 27YEA6. The sequence goes on from NZ_JBIYCY010000002.1 coordinate 269,361, forward strand.
ATGCGCGCGGTGAGCGACCCATCACGGACGACGATCGCACCCTCATGGCGGCGATGCTCGAATCCTCCGACGACACCGCAGCCAACCTCCTGTGGGACGAGGTCGGCGGCCAAGAGGTGATCACCCGCGTCGCCGAGCGTTACGCACTGACCGCGACGACGCCGCCCTGGGACGGAATGTGGTGGAACACCGAGACCACGACACGTGACCTGGTCACCTTCTACAGCGGTGTCCTCGACGACTCCGATCAACTCGGACCTGAACGGGTCGAGCAGTTCGTCGAGTACCTGCGGCAATCCACTCCCGAAGGAACCGACGGTTACGACCAGAGATTCGGCCTGCCCGAGGCCTTGTTCGGCGAGCCCGTCATAGGAGTCAAACAGGGCTGGATGTGCTGTGTCGAGGACAAGTGGATCCATCTGTCCACCGGCATCGTCGGTGACGACAACCGATACATCATCGCGATCGGTTCGCGAGAAGACGTCCAGTACACGGATGAGGACAGCTTCTATCCCGACACCTCGTTCACCGATGCCGTCGACGACGAAAGTGCACTGCACGCACGCGACACGGTCACCGGCGTCACGCAGATTCTCTTCCCGAGCGGAAGCATCGACGACTGGGCAGCGGCATCCACGACCGCGGATTCGGCGATGCCCGAAGCTTCCGGGCCCTGATTCGATCCACGCGGTCGTGTTCGTCCTCAAGCCTGCTTGTACTCGAGCACCGAACCGATGACACGGTCCTGTTGTTCGAACGTGAGCATGGGCCACAGCGGCAGTCGAAGGATCGACGCGGAGAACTCGGCACTACGCACGCACGGCTGCGGTGTTCGGCCGTAGCGCACACCGGCCGCACTCGTATCGAGCGGAACGTAGTGGAACGGCGCCACGATTCCGTCACCGGCAAGGTGCCGAATCAAGCCGTCACGGCTCTCTTCGGTCGGCATCTTGAGATAGAACAGGTGCGCAGTGTGCTCGCGATCATCGGGCACCGCCATGGGCACGACACCGTTCGCGGCCGCCCACTCGCCCAGACTCACGCTGTAGGCATCCCAGACGCGATGCCTGGCCGCCTGAATCGCGTCGAACTCGGATAGTTGTGCGTCGAGGACGGCGGCATTGAGTTCACTGGGCAGATAACTCGACCCGATGTCCTGCCACGAATACTTGTCGACCTGCCCGCGCAGGAAACGCGCACGGTCGGTCCCCTTCTCACGGATGATTTCGGCGCGAGTCATCAACTGATCGTCGGAGAGCAACAGCGCGCCGCCCTCACCGCAGTGAACGTTCTTGGTGTCGTGAAAACTCTGCGTTCCGATAGTTCCGATGGTGCCGAGCGAGCGCCCGCGCCACTTTCCGCCGAGTCCGTGAGCGTTGTCTTCGATCAACGCAACGCCGTGGAGTTCCGCGAGGTCGAGGAGAGGTTCCATGTCCGCGGCGACTCCGCCGTAATGCATGACCAGTACAGCTTTGGTGCGTTCGGTGATCGCCGCCGCGACGCACGCCGGGTCGATGTTGCCGGTACTCGGATCGATGTCGACGAAAACAACAGTGGCCCCGCGCAACGCGACGGCGGTCGCCGCCGAACTGAACGCGAAGCTCGGAACTATTACCTCGTCGCCCGGGCCCAATTCGAGCAGCAGCGCACCCAATTCGAGTGCATGCGTGCACGAGGTGGTCAGCAGAGCATGCGTGGATCCGGTGATCGCCTTGAGCGCTGCAGTCGCGGACTTGGTGAAACGTCCGTCACCGTGAATGTGGTCGGACTCCAGAACCGTTGCCAGATTCGACAATTCGTTCGATGCCCGATAGGGGCGGGAGAAGATGATGCGATCAGTGCTCACGACTACGCCGATCGATCGAGGTTCCGGGCCGCGGGGAGTCGACAGTCAGATACAGCGGCTTTCCGACAAGGACGTGCAGTGCCACACCGAGATATTCGGCAATGAGCCCGAGCGAGAACAGAATCGCACCCGAACAGACCAGCAGCGCCATGATGATCGACGCCCATCCTTCGGGATCATTGTTGTCGCCGGTCATGGCCCCGATGAAGATCACCGCGGCCATGATCACGCCGGCCGACGCCAGGGTGACTCCGAGCAGGCTGACCAGCCGCAGACCGCGTGTTCCGCTACACAACACCATCTTCCAGAACAACGAGAACAAACGGCGGTAGTTGTACCCGGATTCTTCGCGGCCTTCGGCTCGAAGTGTCACCGGCGCCGTGGCCGTGTTACCGACAACCCACGTCAGCGCAACGTCCAGATACACGCCGTTGGCCGCGACGCCGGCCAACTGTCGGCCGATGTCACCGCGGATCAGGCGATAACTTTCGAATCTCGTCGAATCAGGGAACGCGAATACCGTCGCCAAGACGATCTTTGCGCCGCGCGAGGTCAGGTTCCGCAAGAATCCGTGCGGGCGTGTGTTCGTGGGTTTGGAATACACGAGATCGGATCGCTCCGTCAGCGCGGTGTCGAGGAAAGCCCCGATGTGCACCGGGTCGTGCTGGCCGTCCTCGTCCATCGTCACGATCCACTGTCCAGTTGCAGCGGCCATGCCGGCGATGGTCGCCGCGTCCTGGCCGTAGTTGCGGCTGAGCCACACGACACGCACCTGCTCGAAACGGCGCTCCAATTCGAGTAACACGACGTCGGAGCGGTCCGGGCCGTTGTCGTGAACCAGCACGATCTCGTCGACGGAGAACTGCGCACCACCGGGCGTCGCACTCGGTGTGCCCAGGCCGTCCAACTCCTCGACGAGCGCCGTGATCGTCTTTTCGCCCTGATAAACGGGCACTACGACGGAAATCGAGTGCACTCGCTTCCACTCCCTTCAGGGGGCTCGACTGGCGCCGAGAGACAGGCACAATCGGGCCCACACCGTCGCGAACTTTAACACGCAGAGATGTCTTGACTTCGGATGCCGGCGGCGCGTGACGCGCTCGCGTCTCCGTACGCCCCACCTGCCCTGTTAAGGTCTGGAACTCGTGGTGGAAACTCGCACTCTCGCCCGGGCAGACGTGTACAAGTGGGGCGCCGTCACGGCGATCGGTGTCATCGCCGGTTATCTGGCCGTGGTGCTCGCGAATGCTCGTCACTTCTACACCGACGACACCGAGTCCCAATACGCGCCGCTGTGGGTCATGCTCGGCCGCAGTCTGCGAGAAGGACACCTCCCGGTGCTCGTCCCCGAGAACTGGATGGCGGGCAACTACGCGATCGAGGAAGCAGGCCTTCTCAATCCACCGCAACTCCTGATCGACCTGATCGCACCGTCCTTCGACAACCTGGCGTTGTACGCGACGATCGTGAAGTTGATCTTCGCGATCATCCTTGCACTCGGCGTCTATCGGATCTGCCTCGAGTACGGCTCGAAGCCCACGTGGGCTGCCGTCGCCGGCGTCTCGATTCCGTTCACCGGTTTCCTGCTGTTCTTCGACTCGGCCAGTTGGATGACTGCCTTCACCGGCACTGCCTGGATGGTTCAGGCGTGGGCGTCGGCAATCCGCTACGCCCGAGGTAAGAGCGGTCCGATCCCGACCTTCGTGTTCTTGTATCTCGCGATGTCGGTCCAATATGTTTTCCCCGCAGTCGAATCCGGCTTGATGATCGGCGCGGTCGCAATCGGCGAAGTTGTCTATCAGCGGCGTTGGCTGCCGTCACTGCGGCTTCTGGCGGTGTCCGCGTGTGCCGCTCTGGCCGGTCTCGCGACGTATCTGCCGAGCCTGCTCACCGCGGACGTCACCTGGCGCGGTGCATCCGAAGTCAAGAACGATGCATTCCTCGCCGTCCCGTGGTCGGAATCGCTGAACGCGAGCCTGCCGAGCACGATGCCCGCGTTCACCTCGTGGTGGGGATACATCCAGACCATGCCCATGGTCTACATCGCCTGGTTCCTCATACCCGCCCTGGCATTCATCGACTGGGGCAAGGCACGCGCCGCGGCACGCGAATTGACCGCCGTCGGGATCTTCACGGTCGCCGTCCTCATGTGGACTGCCGGGCCGAGCACGATTGGCCCACTGCGGTGGCCCGCGCGCGTACTTCCGATGGTGGCCATCGGACTCCTGCTTCTGGTGTGCATCCTGCTCGGGCGTTACGCCACGACCGACAAGTTGCGCGGGCGCTGCGTTGCAGCGGGAATCCTCGTGGGCCTGCTTCTGATTCGGTCAGCCTCGGCAGCTCCCGGGCTCGCGAAATGGCATGTGATCTCAGCCCTGCTCGTTGCCGCACTCGGCGCCGCGATGGTCTGGCTCGGCCGTACCAAAGGCACTGCTTTCGCATGCCTCGTAGCGATCGTCGCGGTCTCCCCCATCGCCTACGCCCAGGTTCGGGCCGCGCAACCAACCCCGATGAGCTGGAACCTGCCCGAATCCCGCTCGGAGATGAAAGAGGCCTTCCCCGACTTCGAAGGCACGACACTGCAACTGGGCGACCGTGCACTCATCGCACCCGGGGACAAAACCCTCGACGGAGCGTACGGTTCCCTGGCTTTCGGCAACTACCCCAAAGACCTCGAACTGACCTACACCAGCGGCTACACCCCCAACGGGCACTTCTACTTCGGTGATCTGCTCTGCATGCGCTGGGACATGAGCGTCTGCCCCGACGCCTTTCGGCGCGCATTCACCGTCGAACCCACCACCGGCCGCACCATCGTCGACCTGATGAACGTGGACCGCGTCGTACTTCAGAACGCTCTCTACCCCGATGCACGCAAGAACCCGGCTCCCGACGGGTGGACATGGGTGGACTACCCCGGTCACGAGAACTACATCTCCGTGCTCGAACGCGTCGACGGCCCCGTCTCGACACGAAACGGCCGCATCGCCGATACCCGTGGCGTCGAAGCTGTTTCGACCGCGGAATCGAACATGTCGAGCACCCTTCGTGTCAGTTCGGAGACCGGCGGCAAGGTTGTGTTCGCACGGCTCGGCTGGCCCGGATATCGGGCGAGCATCGACGGTCAGCCTGTCCCGATCGACGTCGTCGCGAAGTCCTTTGTCACCGTGGACATTCCCGCCGGGACGAAGGACGCAGAGCTTGTCCTGACGTGGCGTCCCCCGGGATGGAAGGTCGGCGGCGCTTCGATGGTCGCCGGAGTCCTCGGACTCGGCGTGCTCGAGTGGATGTATCTGCGGACCCGACGCAAGGACGGGATCAACACCGTGAAAACCGAGTCTTCATGACCGAAGACATCGCATCACCCGAGAACCCCGGCCCACTGCTTCGGGTGGTCAAGCATCAACCCATCGCATTTGCCATTGTCGGAGTGGCTAATACGGCGATCGGATACGTGCTCTTCGTGATCTGGACACTGATCCTCGACAACAAGGATCTGTATCAAGTGGCTGTGATCGGCGCGTACTCCATCAGCGTCCTCATCGCTTTCGTTCTGCATCGGACTCTCGTTTTCCGCGTCCGCGGACATGTGGCACGCGACCTGGGAGCGTTCATCGTCGTCAATTCCGGTGGCCTGGTGCTGAATCTGATACTCGGAACAATCGCGGTGTCGATTCTGCATGCCCCGCCGCTTCCCGCCCAGGCGGTTGTCATGCTGATCGTCGCCGGTGTGAGCTTCTTCGGTCATCGATACTTCTCGTTCCGCCGCAAACCTGCCGAACGACACTGACCTTCTACGATTCGCGGGGTAACGCTCGATCCACCGCCGCCTCGACGATCGTCCGAATATCTTCCTCTCCGAACAGGTCCGGCAATGTGAGTCGATCCAGTGCGAGCCAGTTCAGCGACAAATAGAGCAGGCGAACGGTCATCGCATCACCCGGCACGCCCGACGCCAGATGATTGGCTACGTTCAGATCGAAGTCTTCTCGGATGCGGACGGTCAGCACCGCTCGCAGGTCCGGTCGACGCGTCGCCTCCAGTCGCAACTCCATGAGCGCGAGGAAACCCGTTCCGAACGAGGTGACGCGCTCGACCACGTCGAGCATGAGCGTCACCAGGCGCTCACGATCGGTGCCGTTGACGGGATCGATCATCCCTTCGAGGTCCTCCGGAATCAGTCGCTCGTAGATCCGGCCACCCGCTTGAGTGAGCAGGTCGTCGCGATTGGAGAAGTAGTTCGACGCTGTCCCGTTCGGCACTGCTGCCTGGGCGTCGACGGCTCGAAACGTCAAGCCTCGAGCACCCTCTCGGGCCAACACCTCGATTGCCGCGTCGATCAGGGCAAGCCGGCGTTCCGGGTTCTTTCGCACTTGACATCACTCCTGACACGACCCTAAGTTAAACCACTACAAACATAGTACTACGAACGGAGCGTTATATGCGAAAGCTTGTGTACTACGTGGGAGCTTCCCTCGACGGATACATCGCGGGGCCTGGTGGCGAATTCGATTTCCTCCCGGTCTCCGAACAGATCACGGCCTGGATATGCGATCGATATCCTGAAACCGTGCCAACGCATGTGCGGCCCGCTCTCGGAATCGAGGACGCGCCCAACAAGACCTTCGACACGGTCGTCATGGGCCGCGGCTCCTACGAGCCCGGGCTGGCCGCCGGAGTGAAAAGCCCCTTCGCGCACCTGCGTCAGTTCGTCGTCTCCACAACCATCCCTGACGCCGAGGATCCCCCCGTCACCATCGTTCGCGCCGATCCGCTTGGGGTAGTCAGATCTCTCAAAGAGGAAGAAGGACAAGATATCTGGCTGTGTGGCGGCGGAACTCTCGCCGGCGAACTACTACCGGAGATCGACGAGTTGATCATCAAGAGGTATCCGGTAGTCGCCGGCGCAGGCATACCGATGATCAGAGGTAACTTCGAGCCGACACCGTTCACACCGACTACAACCGAATCGCTCGACGACGGCGCAAGCATCACCTGGTTGAAGCGAAATACCTAAGGAAGAAGATCCGGTCGACGCTCGGCCGTGCGCTGCAGCGACTGCTCATGGCGCCACGCTTTGATCTTCGCGTGATCACCGGAGAGAAGCACCGGCGGAACTTCGAGGTCGCGCCACACAGCCGGGCGAGTGTAGCTAGGCCCTTCGAGAAGGCCGTCGGAAAACGAATCCTCTTGGTGTGAAAGCTGATTGCCGAGAACGCCGGGCATCAGTCGCACGACAGCCTCGACCATCACCAGCACCGCTGCTTCGCCGCCGATCAGGACGTAATCGCCGATGCTGACTTCTTCGACTCTGACCCGCTTGGCGGCGTCGTCGAAAACCCGTTGATCGATACCTTCGTATCGGCCGCAGGCAAACACAAGGTGCTTGGCGTTGGACCAGCGGTGCGCGGTCTCCTGGGTGAACGGAACGCCGGCGGGAGTGGGCACCACCAGAATGGTCTCGGCATCATCGGGGCCGGAAGAATCGGAGCGCCCGATCACGTCGTCCAGTGCCGGGCCCCAGACGGTGGGTTTCATGACCATGCCGGGTCCGCCGCCATACGGGGAATCGTCGACGGCTTTGTGCACGTCATGCGTCCACGACCGAAGATCGTGGACGTCGACCGAGATCAAGCCACGTTCGATTGCCTTGCCCAGCAAGGCAGCACGAAGCGGTTCGAGATACTCGGGAAAGATGGTGACTACATCGAGACGCATGACAAGCGATCAGTCGCTGTCGGAGTTCGAATTGTCGCTGTTCGACTTGTCACCGAAGTCCGGGTCGAGCAGTCCCTCGGGGGGCTCGATCACCACGACGCCGTCGGCGATCGACACCGAGGTGACGATGGCTGCGACAAACGGGATCAGCAATTCACCGGACGTCTCACCGGCGCGGCGAATAGAGAGCAATTCGCCTGCGGCGGAATGCAATACCTCGATGACCGAACCGATCTCGGTGCCGTCCGTGAGGACGACCTTCAGTCCTTCGAGTTCGTGATCGTAGAACTCGTCCGGATCATCCGAAGGCTCGAGTTCGGAACTGTCGATGACAAACAGTGTGCCGCGCAACGCATCTGCGTCGCCACGGTCACTGACGCCTTCCAGGCGCAGCAGAAGCCGCCCGGAATGATCCCGGGCGGCTTCCACTGTGTACGACTTCAGTGTGGACTCGCGCGGCTTGCGCCCACGCAGCACGGAACCTACGGCAAAACGATCCTCGGGCTCGTCTGTACGAACCTCGACTACCAATTCACCTTTGATGCCATGCGACTTCGCGACACGACCGACTACGAGTTCCACCTGTTTACTGCCGTCTACTGATCGGTGTCGACGACATCAACACGGATACCGCGGCCACCGATGCCGGAGACCAAGGTCCGCAGAGCGGTCGCAGTGCGACCACCCCGACCGATGACCTTGCCGAGATCGTCTGGGTGCACGTGCACCTCGACGGTCCGTCCCCGACGTCCGGTGATCAGCTCGACGCGCACATCGTCGGGATTGGCGACGATGCCACGCACGAGATGCTCTACCGCATCAGCGACGACGGCACTCACTTGTCAGCAGCCTCGGCGTCTGCAGCGGGAGCCTCGGCGTCAGCCGCGGTGTCTTCTGCCTTGGCCTCGTCAGCCTTTGCAGCCTTCTTCTTCTTGGGGGTGATTGCTTCTGCAACCGGCTCGTTCTCGGCCTGCGCGAGCGCAGCCTGGAAGAGCTCGAGCTTGGTGGGCTTGGCTTCCTTGACGCGCAGGGTGCCTTCGGTGCCCGGCAGGCCCTTGAACTTCTGCCAGTCACCGGTGATCTTGAGGAGTGCCTCGACGGGCTCGGTGGGCTGTGCGCCCACGGACAGCCAGTACTGAGCGCGCTCGGAATCGATGTCGATCAGCGAGGGCTCTTCCTTGGGGTGGTACTTGCCGATGGTCTCGATCGCACGGCCGTCACGACGGGTGCGCGAGTCGGCGATGACAACGCGGTACTGAGCGTTGCGGATCTTGCCGAGGCGGGTGAGCTTGATTTTGACAGCCACAGCTGCAGTTCTCCTTCAGCGCGCACAACAGTGCTGCGCATGTCACGTGCAATTCAGCGACCCACACGATTTGTGAGCCCGGTTTTGCCTCTATCCTGTGACCGTCGCAGCGGTACGTAACCGGTTGCGACGAACAATGGTCCATTGTGCCAGATGGGTGGGCTCGTTCGGAAACCACCCTGTGCGCGCTTCGAGAGAGCGGGGACTCCCTAACCGCTCACGGGGGTTCCGCGGAGGATCACACGCATCGGCTTCGCGAGCACATCGGGGTTTACGCGCGGATCTTCGGAATAAACCACCAGGTCGGCGGGCGCTCCTTCTTCGATCCCCTGCGCACCCAACCAACTCCGCGCGTCCCAGCAGCCTGCGCCCAGCGCCTGATGCGCCGTCAAACCGGCAACTTCGAGTTCGGCGATCTCGTCGGCGATCCGCCCGTGCCTGATCGATCCGCCGGCATCCGTTCCGGCATAGATCGGAATCCCGGCCTCGTGAGCGGCACCGATCGTCCGATGTCGACGAGCGTGCAGATCCCGCATGTGCGCCGCGTAGATCGGATACCGCGTGGCGGAGTCCGCGATCTCGGGGAAAGTTGCGATGTTGATCAGCGTCGGAACCAAGGCCGTGCCGTGAGCGACCATCAACTCGATGGTTGCGTCCGTCAATCCGGTGCCGTGCTCGATGCAGTCGATGCCGGCGTTGATCAGGCCGGGCAGAGCATCCTCGGCAAAGACGTGAGCGGTGACCCTTGCGCCTTCGGCATGGGCGGCAGCGATGGCCTCGACCAGAATCTCGTCGCTCCACAACGGGGCGAGGTCACCGATGGAACGATCGATCCAGTCCCCGACGAGCTTGACCCAACCGTCACCGGCGCGTGCCTGACGCACCACCTCGGCCGGCAACTGAGATTCGTCGTCCAGGTCGACCGGCAGGCCCGGGATGTACCGCTTCGGTGCTGCGATGTGCTGACCTGCGCGAATGATCCGCGGCAGATCGAGGCGCTCGTCGATGAACCTGGTGTCGACCGGCGATCCGGCGTCACGAAGCAACAGCACGCCCGCGTCACGTTCGGTCTTCGCCTGCCCCAGCAAGCCATCGACGGTTTCGCCGCCGCCACCGCCGTAGCGGATACCGACGTGACAGTGCGCATCCACGAGACCCGGTGTGATCCAACCCGATTCGACGATCGTCTCCGCACCGGACACCGGCTCGAAGGAAATCAGCCCGTCGACGATCCACAATTCGATCGGCTCGGCATCGGGCAGACCGATACCCCGCAGATGAAGCGCAGCCACCGACTACTTCTTGGGCAGCTTGAGCTGGGAGAGATCGATGCCTTCCAGTCCGGGCGGCAACTGATCGAGACCCTTGGGCATGTTCGACAGGTCGGGCATGCCGGCCGGCATTCCGCCGGGCATACCCGGGAATCCGCCCATGCCGGGGAATCCTCCGCGCATCTTGGGCTGCGTCGGGCCCTTGCCGCCCTTCTTGCCCTTCTTGCCCTTCTTGCTGCGAACCTGCTTACGCGCGCCGGGCATGCCCATACGGCCGGCCATGGCAGCCATCATCTTGCGGGCTTCGAAGAAACGATCCACCAACTGGTTGACGTCGGAAACCTTGACGCCCGAACCGTTCGCGATGCGCAGTCGGCGTGAGGCGTTGATGATCTTCGGATCGTCGCGCTCGGCCGGCGTCATACCGCGGATGATGGCCTGAATGCGATCGAGTTGCTTCTCGTCGACGTTGGCAAGCGCGTCCTTCATGCCGCCGGCACCCGGCAGCATACCGAGGAGGTTGCCGATCGGGCCCATCTTGCGGACGGCCATCATCTGATCGAGGAAGTCTTCGAGGGTGAGCTGACCGGAACCGATCTTCGCTGCGGTGGCTTCGGCCTGATCGGCGTCGAAAACCTGCTCGGCCTGCTCGATGAGGCTCAGGACATCGCCCATACCGAGGATCCGGCTGGCCATGCGATCGGGATGGAAGACGTCGAAGTCTTCGAGCTTCTCGCCGGTGGACGCGAAGAGGATCGGCTGGCCGGTGACCTCGCGGACGCTCAGCGCGGCACCACCGCGGGCGTCGCCGTCGAGCTTGGTGAGGACGACACCGGTGATGCCGACTCCCTCACGGAAAGCGTCGGCCGTGCTGACCGCGTCCTGACCGATCATGGCGTCGAGGACGAAGATGGTCTCGTCCGGGTTGACGGCGTCACGGATACCGGCGGCCTGCGCCATCAGCTCCGAGTCGATACCGAGGCGACCGGCGGTGTCGACGATCACGACGTCGTAATGCTTGTTGCGTGCTTCTTCGACGCCGGCGCGGGCGACCTCGACGGGGTCGGCTGCGGACACGCCCAGTGCGTTCTCGCCGCCGCCGATGGAGGTACCGGGATGCGGCGCGAAGACTGCGGCGCCTGCACGCTCACCGACGATCTGAAGCTGAGTGACGGCGCCGGGACGCTGAAGGTCACAGGCGACGAGGAGGGGCGTGTGCCCCTGATCCTTGAGCCACTTGGCCAACTTTCCGGCCAGCGTGGTCTTACCGGAACCCTGCAGACCGGCCAACATGATGACCGTCGGCGGAGTCTTGGCGAACTGCAGTCGACGAGTTTCGCCGCCGAGAACCTCGACCAGCTCTTCGTTGACGATCTTGACGACCTGCTGAGCCGGGTTCAGTGCACCCGAGACCTCGGCGCCCTTGGCGCGTTCCTTGATCTTGGCGATGAAGCTGCGCACTACGGGAAGCGCGACGTCGGCCTCGAGCAGGGCAAGGCGGATCTCGCGGGCCGTAGCGTCGATGTCGGCGCCGGACAGACGACCCTTGCCACGCAGATCCTTGAGAGATCCGGTCAATCTGTCGGAAAGGGATTCGAACACCGAGTGCGCTCCTGAAGGTCGTGCGAGTTAGCCGTGGATATTCTCGGGCACCAGCCTAGCCGCTACGCCCGCACCGATCCCAGCCGATGCGGGCGTAACTGCCGAAACCGGTCCGTCAATCCTCTTTCTTCTTGGGTTGTGGCACCGGAACCACCGCCAGCACCGCCTCCTCGACGCGCTCTCGCGCCGCGCGGGTATCGGCCTCACCGAAGTCGAGGCAGAACGCGTCGACCACCGAGGAACCCAAGGTGGCGACCTTCGCCCACCGGATGTCGGCTCCACTGTGTTCGAGTGCTGCGGCCAGTCGGCAGAGCAGGCCGACGCGGTCCTCGGTACGCAATTCGAGGATCGCCTGACCGTCGCCGGGCGCGTCGAACCAGATGACCCGCGGTGGCGCCTGCGCATAGAGCACCGGAACCGCGGAATCCTTGTTGGTCTGGATCGGGTCGTCCCACTGCTCTGCCCGTGCCTCCTCGTCCTTCGCGTCGAGAAGTTCGAGCAAATTCAGTTCACCGGCCGAAGCCCGGATCAATTCCTGCCGGAGCAGCACCGCCTGCGGGGGTGTGCCGAACCTCGGCGTCACGACAAACGAGTTGACCGCCGAACCTGCATGCGACCCCAGCGATGCGGAATGCACCCGCAAGGACTGCAGCGCCAGAACTCCGGCAGCCCGAGACAGCAGCCCGGGTGCGTCGGGCGCGATGACGGTCACGACGTAGGTGTGCGCATTCTCGGCCGGAACGAGCGAGACGTGAACCCCGCCCTCCTCGGCGATGGCCAATTGCTCGGGAGCGAGTGGATCGGGTTGCGGGAGCTCCTCCCCTGCCATCAGCAAACGACAACGACGCACCAGCTCGCCGATCAACGACGACTTCCAGTCGCCCCAGACACCAGGCCCGGTGGCCAGCGAATCCGCTTCCGCCAACGAATGCAGGAGATCGAGAAGGGTCCCGTCTCCCTCGAGTGCGTCGACCACTCGCTGCACGGTTGCCGGATCGTCGAGGTCGCGACGGGTGGCGGTTTCCGGCAACAGCAAGTGGTAGCGCACCATCGCCGTCAACGTCGCGACGTCGGAAGGCCAGAGTCCCAAGCGATTTCCGATCGCGGTGGCCAATTCGGCACCGACGACGCTGTGGTCTCCCCCTCGCCCCTTCCCGATGTCGTGGATCAACGCACCGAGCATGAGCAGATCCGGCCGAGCGACGCGAGTGGTGAATCCGCTTGCATACGCGGCGGTTTCGACCAGGTGGCGATCCACCGTCCACGTATGGACGGCGTCGCGCGGCGGAAGATCGCGAATGGTCCCCCACTCCGGCAGGAGTCGACCCCAGAGCCCGGTCCGGTCCATCGCCTCGATCACCGGAACCGCACGCGATCCCGAACCCAGCACGACCAAGAGATCGTTGACCGCATTCTTCGGCCACGGCTCACGCAATTCGGGGGCATTGTCGGCCAGGCGATTGAGCGTCGACGCGGAGATCGGCATGCCGTTTGTGGCCGCCGCTGCCGCGACCCGCATTACCAGACCGGGATCCTTCTTCGGTCTCGCATCGCGCGCCAGAACTACTTCGCCGGCATGCTCGACCACACCCTCGTCCAGTGGTCGTCGCACCGGCGCGCGACGCAGCCGCGACAAACCACGCCGGGGCAAGGAGTTTCCGGCTGTACGGATACCGACGTCGACCGAATAGCTGATGGTGCGCGCCGATTCGCTGAGAAGGCGGGCCAGATCGAATCGATCACCGATCCGTAGCGCCGCACCGATCTCGTCGGCGTCCTGTGCTCGCAGTTGGTCGCGGGCGCGACCGGCAACGCGGTGAAGTTCGGTGCGCACGTCGAGCAACCGCCTGTGCGCAAGTGCCAGACCGCCGCCGGGCGAGTTGGGTCCCAGCCCCGGCATCCCGTCGGTCAATTGCGCGATGGACAGGGCGTTGAGCAGTTGGACGTCTCGCAGCCCGCCACGACCGCTCTTGAGATCCGGTTCGGCGCGATGGGCGATCTCGCCGCTGCGCTCCCACCTCGTACGGGTCTGGGTGATCAATTCGTCGAATCGGCTGCGGATGTCCATGCGCCACTGTCGTCGGACACCACTGATCAACAAGTTGCTCAGCTCCACGTCGCCGGCAATGTGGCGTGCTTCGAGCATTCCGAGTGCCGCCGTCATGTCGGTGGCCGCAACCTGAAGCGCCTGCGGAAGCGTCCGCACGCTGTGGTCGAGTTTGATGTGCGCGTCCCACAGCGGGTACCACAGGCTGTCCGCAACCTGGGCCACGACTGCTGGGTCCATGTCGTCGTGCAGCAGAATCAGATCGAGATCGGAATACGGCAACAGTTCGCGTCGGCCGAGACCACCCACGGCGACGATGGCAAACCCACAATCCGGTTTGATGCCCAGTTCGGTCCCCTTGGTGGTCAACCAGAATTCGTGCAGATCGACCAGTGCATGTCGCAGCGCGGGGGCGTCGAGCCTCCTGTTCTTGACGCCTCCGGTGAGTAGGGCCTTGCGTGCGCGGGCCAGGTCCGCAGCTTCGTCGGATCCCCCTGACGAGACCGGCCCTGGCCCCGTCGCTTTCGCGACGGAACCAGGGCCGAAGTTCTCGGACCCTTTCGGGTCAGAGTGCATCGCCACCGCGTTCCCCGGTGCGAACCCGGATGACCGACTCGACTGGCGAAACCCACACCTTGCCGTCACCGATCTTGCCGGTTCGAGCGGCCTCGACGATCACCTCGACCACCTTGTCCACGGCCGCGTCGTCGACGACGACCTCGACCCGGACCTTGGGTACGAAGTCCACGGAGTACTCCGCGCCTCGGTACACCTCGGTGTGGCCCTTCTGTCGGCCGTAGCCCTGAACTTCGCTGACTGTCATACCCAGCACTCCGGCCTGCTCGAGTCCGGTCTTGACGTCCTCGAGCGTGAACGGCTTGACGATTGCTGTGATCAGCTTCATGTGCTCATCCCTTTCCAAACTCTGAAGTGCCTGAATTCACTTTAATCACGTGCTGATCACGCGAGGTCGTATGCGGTCTCTGCGTGTTCGGTCTCATCGATGCCGCGTGCCTCGTCCTCGGCCGAGATTCGCCAGCCCAGGGGCTTGAGTGCGAAGCCGATGATCGTCGTCAGAACGCCGGTGAAGACGAGGGCTGCGAGTGCGATCACGATCTGAACCACCAGTTGCTTGTAGTCGCCGCCGTAGAAGAGTCCGGTTGCGGTGCCGAAGAATCCGATACCGATCGTGCCCCACAGGCCGGAGACAAGGTGAACACCGACGACGTCGAGCGAGTCGTCGAAGCCGAAGCGGAACTTCAGGCCGACTGCGAGAGCGGACAGGATGCCGGCTACTGCGCCGAGGAAGATGGAACCGACCGGGTTGAGCGCACCGGCAGCAGGGGTGATGGCGACCAGACCGGCGACCGCACCGGAAGCTGCGCCGAGGCTGGTGGCGTGGCCGTCACGAATACGCTCGGTAGCGAGCCAGGCCAGGACTGCGGCACACGTCGCGGTGGTCGTGTTGACCCAGGCGAGACCGGCGTTACCGTCGGCGGCGAATGCCGAGCCGGCGTTGAAGCCGAACCAACCGAACCAGAGGAGTGCGGCGCCGAGCATCACGAAGGGCAGGTTGTGCGGACGGAAGGCGGTCTTGCCGAAGCCGAGACGCTTGCCGACGATGAGTGCGAGGACCAGACCGGCCATACCCGCGTTGATGTGAACGACTGTGCCACCGGCGAAGTCGATCGGAGCGACGTTGGCGACGGTGACTCCGTCGTCGTTGACCGTGGTGCCGAAGAGCTTTGCCGCGATGCCGTCCTCGGAGCCCGAGAGGAGTCCGCCGCCCCACACCATGTGTGCGAGCGGGAAGTAGACGACGGTGACCCAGATACCCGAGAACAGGAGCCAGGTGCCGAACTTGACCCGCTCGGCCAGGGCACCACTGATGAGGGCGGTGGTGATGATCGCGAACGTCACCTGGAACGCGATGTCGATGACGTTGGGGTAGCCCCAGGCGCCGGCGATGAAGTTGCCGTCAGCATCGGTGATGCTGTTCTTGAGGCCGAAGAACTCGAACGGGTTGGCAAAAATGCCCCCGATGTTCTCGGTGCCGTAGGACATCGACCATCCCCACAGAACGTAGATGACGCCGATGACGGCCATGGCCCCGAAGGACATCATCATCATGTTCAGGACGGACTTGGACCGAGACATCCCGCCGTAGAAGAAAGCGAGGCCGGGTGTCATCAGCAAGACCAGAGATGCAGCCATCAGCATCCATGCGGCGTTACCGGAGTTCGCCAACAAATCGTCGGTACTCACTTACTACCTCCTAGTCGCACGTGCCGGGCAGCACGTCGTTAAGGAGAAGAGTGCTGGGCTGGTGTTTCGTCCATGGCGCTGTCGCGTTTCGCAGACGTGAACCAATTGCCCAACTTTGTTGCAAACAGGTTTCGCCAGGGAGTTCTACCGACCCTGTGCGCCTTTTCGGTAGTTCGCGCTACCGAAAAGGCGCACGGGGGCGTCAGCCCAGGAGGGCGTCGACGAACGCACCCGGCTCGAACGGCGCCAGGTCGTCGGCACCTTCACCGAGGCCGACCAACTTCACCGGCACACCCAGTTCATGCTGAACCTGGAAGACGATTCCGCCCTTGGCGGTTCCGTCCAGCTTGGTCAGTACGACGCCGGTGATGTCCACGACCTCCGCGAACACTCGAGCCTGCGCCAATCCGTTCTGGCCGACCGTCGCATCGAGAACCAGCAGAACGTCGTCGACCGAGGCCTTCTTCTCGATAACCCGCTTGACCTTGCCGAGCTCGTCCATCAGACCGGTCTTGGTGTGCAGACGGCCGGCGGTGTCGATCAGGACCACGTCGACGCCGTCCGCGATGCCCCGTGAGACCGCGTCGAAGGCAATCGCAGCGGGATCGCCACCCTCCTTGCCACGAACAACTTCAGCGCCGACACGCTCGGCCCACGTCTGGAGCTGATCGGCGGCGGCGGCGCGGAACGTGTCCGCGGCACCGAGCACGACGCGACGACCGTCGGCGACGAGCACGCGAGCCAACTTGCCGGTGGTCGTTGTCTTGCCGGTCCCGTTGACGCCGACGACGAGCAGAACAGCCGGGTGATCATCATGCGGCAACGCGCGGATGGAGCGGTCCAGTTCGGGACGCAGTTCGGCGATCAACACCTCGCGCAGAAGGGCGCGGGCGGCAGCCTCGGTCCGGACGCTGCGGGCCGCCATCTGCTCACGAAGCTTCGTGACGACCTTTTCCGTGGTCGCGGAGCCGAGGTCTGCGATGAGGAGGGTGTCCTCGACTTCTTCCCACGAGTCCTCGTCCAGATCGCCGCCACCGAGCAGACCCAGCAAGCTCTTGCCGACTGCTGACTGCGAGCGGGAAAGGCGCCCGCGCAGTCGGTCCAACCGACCCTCGGTCGGGTCGATCTCGTCCAGCACGCGCGGTGCAGGCTCGACTGGCGCGGGAACGACGACGGGCTCGGGTACGACAACGGGCTCGGGAACGACAACAGGTTCTTCGACAACCGGTTCTGCTACCGGCGCCTCTTCTACTACCGGTACTACCGGCTCTTCGACAACCGGCTCCTCGACGGCGGCCGGCTTCTCCGCAACAGGTTCTTCGACAACCGGTTCCGCGACAGTTGGTTCCTCGATAACCGGTTCTTCGACGATCGGTTTTTCGACGACAGGTTCTTCGACGACGGGCGGCTTCTCGGCGACCGGCGGTGTCGGAACCACCGGAGGTGGCGCCGTTGCCGTCGACCCCTGACTGAAGTTGAACCCGCCACCGGCCTTGTAGCCGCCTGACTTGTCCTTCTCGGGGGCGCCGAGCTCCGGCTTCGTCTCGGGCGCCTTCAGCGATACCTGCCCCTTGCGGTAGCGCAGGAATCCGGCAACGAGAACGACGAGTAGTACGGCCGCTACAGCCGCGATGATGATCCAAGCCTGGGTAGTCACCGGCCCATTGTTTCAGGCTCCGACCCGGAAAGTGAGCAGGGCTTACGTCGAGGCCATGTCTTGACCGCGAAGTCGCTGCGAAATCACGGTGGTGATGCCGTCGCCGCGCATGCTGACGCCGTACAACGCATCGGCGATTTCCATCGTCGGTTTCTGGTGAGTGATCACGATCAACTGCGACTTCTCCCGCAATTGTTCGAAGAGTCCGATCAGCCGCCGCAGGTTGGTGTCGTCCAACGCCGCCTCGACTTCGTCCATCACGTAGAACGGGGACGGGCGTGCCCGGAAGATCGCGACCAGCATGGCCACCGCGGTCAACGACTTCTCGCCGCCCGACAGCAACGACAACCGTTTGACCTTCTTACCGGGCGGACGCGCCTCGACTTCGATGCCGGTGGTGAGCATGTCCGAGGGATCGGTGAGGACCAGCCGCCCTTCTCCCCCGGGAAACAATTTCTCGAACACTCCCACGAACTCACGCTCGACGTCGGCATAGGCCTCGGTGAACACCTGCAGAATTCGTGCGTCGACGTCTGCGACCACAGCAAGAAGGTCCTTGCGTGCGGTCTTGACGTCCTCGAGCTGAGTGGAGAGGAAGGTGTACCGCTCCTCGAGAGCTGCGAATTCCTCGAGCGCCAGCGGATTGACCTTGCCGAGGGTGGCGAGGTCCTTCTCGGCCCGCTTGGCGCGCCGTTCCTGAGTCGCGCGGTCGTACGGAAGCGGAGCGGGGGCGGTGACCTGCTCCCCACGCTCCTTGGCCTGCTCGTACTCCTCGATTTCGAGAGCGGTCGGCGGCAGTTCGACCTCGGGCCCGTACTCGGCGATCAGATCGTCGAGGCCGATACCGTACTGATCGAGGATCGACTCCTCGAGTTGTTCGATGCGCAGCGCTGCCTGTGCCTTCGCTACCTCGTCGCGGTGGACGGCGTCGGTGAGCGAAGCGAGTTGTCCAGTCAGTGCTCGGACTATCTCGCGGACCTGATCCAGCTTGGCCGTGCACTCGGTGCGGGCCCGAGCCAACTCGTCACGGTGAGCAAGAGCCGCGGCGACGACGGTCTCGAGTTCGGCCGCCACACGCTGTCCCGATTCGGCCACGGCAGCTGCGACCTCCGCAGCGTGCGCCCTGGCGCGCAGAGCCCGTTCGGCGCGGATCCGCGCTTCTCGTTCGGCGGCCGCGGCGCGGCGAAGCGAATCAGCCTTTCCGCGTACGGATTCCGCACGCTCTTCGGCGGTGCGCACGGCAAGGCGAGCATCCATTTCGACGATGCGCACTTCGGCGAGCGCTGCTGCGGCCATTTCGCGATCGGCAGCGGTCGATTCCGCACCGTGTCCCGGTGCACTGCCGTCGGTTTCGGCGACGCGCAGACGTTCCTCCAGATCCGCGAGCTTTGTCAGCGACTCACCGCGGCCCTCCTCGGCACGCACTCGCTGGGCGGTCAACCGCTCGGATTCCGCGTGGGCGACTCGTGCTGCCTGCCCCAATCTGCCCAACTGCTCGTAGATGGCGGACATGGCAGCGTCCGACTCGTTGAGCGCGGCCAAAGTTTGCTCCGCGGTCTCGCGTCGAGCGGCCTGTTCGGCCAGAGCGCCGGACAGCGCCGCGTCGAGTTCCTCGGATCGGCTCTCCGTTGCCGCCAGTTCCGCTGCTGACGCGTCGATCGCCGCCTGCACCTCGAGCGTGCTCGGTTGCCGATCCGAGCCACCGATCATCCACCCCGAACCGTGCAGATCGCCAGAACGCGTCACTGCGCGAATTCCCTTGTGGTCAGCAACAACTCGAATCGCGTCATCGAGAGTCTCGACCAGGACGACGCCATCGAGGATGGCGGTCAATCCGGCACGCAACTCGTCAGGGCAGTCGATGACGTCGACGGCCGGACGACTACCCGGCGCGATCTCGGCCTCGCGCTTGATCGCCGGTTCACCGCTCACGATCAGTGATGCACGTCCACCGTCCTGATCGGCCAGTGCTGTGACAGCGGAACGAGCAGAGTCCAGCGACTGCGCCACGACGGCGTCTGCTGCCGGCCCCATCGCGGCAGCGATCGCGGCCTCGTAGCCGGGTTCGACGTGAATCAATCCGACCAGCGAGGTGATGCCGTCGTCGCCGCGGTGTTCGAGCAGCCAGCCGCCACCGTCCTTGCGCTGCAAACCCATCGACAGTGCCTCGATGCGCGCCCGGAGCGAAGCGATGCGTTGCCCGCTCGTCTTTTCTTCCTCACGAAGCTCTTCGACGCGCGCGTCGATCATCTCGAGAGCCTCGATGGCGCGTTCGTGATTGGTATCGAGGCCGACTTCACCGGCGTCGAGGTCCCCGATGCTTTCTTGCACCGTGTCGAACTCGGCCTGTGCGGCATCGCCACGCAGACGAGCCTCGTCGATCGCCTCGGTCAGCCGAGACACTTCCGCGTCGACGGATTCGACGCGGGTACGCAGAGTGTCGACCTGACCGGAGAGTCGAGCAAGACCTTCACGGCGGTCGGCGACGGCACGAACTTCTGCCATGTGCGCCCGTTCCGCTTCTGCTGCAGCATCTTCGGTGGCTGCGAGCTGGTCCCGAGCAGCTTCCGACGCCGCTCGCGCGATTTCGACGCCTTCGAGGAGTTCGGCCTCCTCGGCAGCAAGACGTTCGGCGCGCGCCTCCATCTCGTCCGGGTCCTGGCCGCGGTTGCCGACAGGTTCGGAGTCGAGATGACGCGCACGCTCGCGGGCGATGCGCACGGTGGCGTTGACGCGTTCGGCAAGCGCGGAAAGCTGGAACCAACTCTGCGCAGCCGCTTCCGATCCCGGAGTCAGACGAGCGAGAGCTTGCTCCTGGCGCCCGAGTTCGAGGTTGGCCTCGTCGAGCGCAGCCGCCACCTGGTTGTGCTGTTCACGGGCCGCTTTCTCGTCCTGCGCCTGGTCGTTCAACTGGTTTCGACGGGTCACCAGATCGTCAGCGGCCAGACGCATCTTTGCATCACGCAGGTCAGCCTGGACCGTCTGTGCTCGCCGAGCAACCTCGGCTTGGCGTCCCAGCGGTTTGAGTTGCCGACGCAGTTCCGCGGTGAGGTCACTGAGGCGAGCGAGATTGGCCTGCATGGAATCGAGTTTGCGCACCGCTTTTTCCTTGCGGCGGCGATGTTTGAGGACTCCCGCGGCTTCTTCGATGAAGGCGCGTCGATCTTCGGGACGGGATTCGAGGATCGCGGCGAGCCGTCCCTGCCCGACGATGACATGCATTTCGCGGCCGATGCCGGAGTCGCTGAGCAGTTCCTGGACGTCCATCAGACGGCAGGACGAGCCGTTGATCTCGTACTCCCCCGCGCCGTCGCGGAACATCCGGCGCGTGATCGACACCTCGGAGTACTCGATCGGGAGCGCCCCGTCGGCGTTGTCGATGGTCAAGGTCACCTCGGCGCGGCCCAGCGGCGCGCGGCCGGAGGTGCCGGCAAAGATGACATCTTCCATCTTGCCGCCGCGCAGGGCCTTGGCGCCTTGCTCGCCCATCACCCAGGTCAACGCATCGACGACGTTGGATTTACCCGAGCCGTTCGGGCCGACCACACAGGTAATTCCCGGCTCGAACCGAAGAGTCGTTGCCGACGCAAAGGATTTGAATCCCTTGAGTGTCAGACTCTTGAGGTGCATGGGGGGAAACTTTACCGCCAAACCGGTCAGCGTTCGACGAACCCTGTCAGGTCGCCCCTGGCGGTGTCCCAGCTGTCGACCACGAGATCCACCGTGCCCGGGGTAGTGCCGGAGCGCAGCAGCTCCACCAATCGCTCGAGCTGCGTGCGTTGGCCTTCCGCCACGACGAGCACTCGACCGTCACGCTGATTGGACGCATATCCGATCAATCCGAGTTCGAGAGCGCGGGCCCTGGTCCACCACCGGAACCCGACGCCTTGAACGTATCCGTGAACCCACGCCGTCAACCGCACAGGCGCTGCTTCAGCCATGACGCTCAGCCCGCCACACGTTCGAGACGGTGAACGTCACCCAGGAATCCGGTGGTGTAGAGCGCGTTGGGATCCCAGCCCGGTCCGGCGCCGAACTTGACCGCAGATGTGAACGGCAGACCCGAGGCGATCTCACACGAAGATCCCGAATCCGGATCGACGCGAACAACTTTGCCGCCGGCATTGAATGCGACGTACAACGCGCCGTCCGGTCCGACGGTCAGATCGTCCGCCATGTTTGCCGGACCGAACCCGGGGAGCGTGATCGTTCGCACCGGCCCGCCCAGATCGTTTGCGTCGAGGATGTGGACGGCGGTGACCATGTCGAAGGTCGTGCTCACGTAGATCGTCGAACCGGAGCGTGCGAGGCCGTCGACGGTGCCGAGGTCTTCACGAACGATCGAACTGCTTCCGTCACTGTTGACGACCGTGAGCCCCGGCCTGGTGAGTGTGCGGGCAGTGAGGAAACGGTTATCGTCCAGCTGCACAAGCCCGTTCGGCATCACCAGACCGTCGGCGATCGTTGTCACCGACCCGTCTGCGACGTCGACCTTGCGGAGGCTGCCGTCGGCGATTCCGAACAGTCCCGAGACAGTCGAGTTGCCCGTGGTGAAGTACACGGATCCCTCACGCGCGACCAGACCGCCGGGTCCGGTGACGTCACCGACCAAAGTTGTCCGTGTTCCGTCCGGCGCCACTTTCAGCAGTGCACCCGGCCCGATCAGAGCCGACTGCGACAACACCATCGATCCGTTGCCGTCGAATTCGAGGTTCTCGAGCATTCCGGCACCAGTCGTCACGACGCTCGACGTCCATG
This sequence comes from Rhodococcus sp. 27YEA6, assembly GCF_044908235.1. Classification (NCBI taxonomy): domain Bacteria; kingdom Bacillati; phylum Actinomycetota; class Actinomycetes; order Mycobacteriales; family Nocardiaceae; genus Rhodococcus; species Rhodococcus sp. 27YEA6. Next base: position 291,831 of record NZ_JBIYCY010000002.1, read on the forward strand.
TGCCGCAACTACCGGCCGAGCCGTCGGCCGGGACCGAGGCCTGCGCTGGAGCATTCAGCGCCACAACGGAACCCAGTGCGATCGCAGCGACAACGCTGCCGGCGCGGAACATCAGGCTTCCGTGTCGAACGACAGAGTGACCTTGGTTCCGGCCTTGAGCGTGCGCCCGACCGTGCATACCTTGTCCACGGAACGCTCGACGAGAGTGATGAGGCGCTGCTGTGCCTCGGCATCCAACTCGCTGAGATCGAGCTCGAGGACCTCGTCGAGCTGCGGGTAGACCTCGTTTTCACGATCGGCGGCTCCGGACACTCGGACCGTCGCGTCGTAGTTGTCACCGAGCCGGCGCGAGATCGGGAAGTCGGAGCTCATCCCCGTGCATGCGGCCAGTGCAATTTTGAGGAGTTCGCCGGGCGTGAAGACTCCTGGCACCGATTCGGAGCCGATGAGAACCTCTGCGCCGCGCGAACTCTTGCCGGTGTAGAGGCGGGTTCCGGTTCGTTCGACCCAAAGCTCCGTGTGAGCCGGGGCGGTTGCAGTGGTGTCGGGAGTCTGTTCAGCCATGACGCAATCTTGCCACTCCGCCGAACCGAAGGGGCGGGAGACCTAGGCGATTCGCCGTGCCCTCGGGGTCGGCTGGCACCGCGGGCAACTGAACGACGATCGATTCATGAACTTCTCACGCTTGATCGGCGCGCCGCATCGCGGGCACGGGAGGTTTTCCTGCCCGTACGCCGACAGCGACCGGTCGAAGTAGCCCGATTCCCCGTTGACGTTCACGTACAGCGCGTCGAAGGACGTACCGCCCTGATCGAGCGCTTCACCCATCACCGAGTGTGCCGCGGTCAACAGTTCTCGAAGTTTGGGCCTGGTAAGCGTTTCGGCGATTCGGTTGCCGTGAATCTTGGCGCGCCACAATGATTCGTCGGCGTAGATGTTTCCGATTCCGGAGACCACCGTCTGGTCAAGAATCGCGCGCTTGATCTCGGTGTGCTTGCCCCGCAGGACTTTCACGACGGATTCGAGATCGAACGCCGCATCCATGGGATCGCGGGCGATGTGCGCCACCGACTCGGGCAGCATCGTTCCGTCGACCTCGACGAGGGGTGAAATCGACCAGCCACCGAAGGTCCGCTGATCGACGAATCGAAGATCGGCCCCGGAATCGAGGGCCAACCGAATGCGTAGGTGCTTTTCCCAGTCGACTGTCGGGGGTTGGACCAGCATCTGTCCGCTCATCCCGAGATGAACCACCAGTCCGACACCGGCAGGCTCGAGAACCAGCCACAGGTACTTGCCGCGACGCTCTGCCGAAGCGATGGTCTGCCCGGTGAGTTGGCCGATCAAGTCCTCGGAACCGAGAATGTGGCGCCTGATCGCGCGGGGATGGAGTACCTCGACGGCCTCGATCGCCGCACCTACAGCATGAGACTGTAGGCCGCGGCGAACGACTTCGACTTCGGGAAGCTCAGGCAAGAGTGAACTCAGCCGGCAAGATCAGGCGTGTCGTCAGCAGCGACTGCGGTAGCAGCGGCATTCTCCGACATCGTCTTCCATGCCGAACTTGCTGCCTTCTGCTCGGCTTCCTTCTTGGAACGACCGACACCGACACCCAAGGGTTTGCCACTGATGAGAACGGTGGCCGTGAATTCCTTGTCGTGATCGGGTCCGGTGGCGGTGATCTCGTAAACGGGAACTCCGGCACCGTGTTCTGCGGTCAGTTCCTGCAGACTCGTCTTCCAATCCAGACCCGCGCCCAGAAGCGGTGCGCGAGTGAGGAGATCGTCGAACAGATCGAGGACGACGCGTCGCGCAGTCTCGATGCCGTGCTGCAGGTGGATGGCGCCGAGAATCGACTCCATACCGTCGGCGAGAATGGACGGCTTGTCACGGCCGCCCGTCATTTCCTCGCCCTTACCCAGCAGCAGGTGTGCTCCGAGTCCACCTTCACCCAGAGTCCTGGCAACCTCGGCGAGTGCATGCATGTTGACCACGCTGGCACGGATCTTCGCCAGATCACCTTCGGATTTGTCCGGGTGGGACAGGTAGAGATTTTCGGTCACCGTGACGCCGAGAACGGAATCCCCGAGGAACTCGAGGCGCTCGTTCGTGGGCAGTCCGCCGTTCTCGTACGCGTACGAGCGGTGCGTGAGAGCCAGGGTCAGAAGACCGGGCTCTATATCTACGCCGACAGCGGCGAGGAGCTTGTCGTGATTGCCCTCGCCGCCGGCGGCTGAAACTGTATTTTCGCTCGTCATAGTCTTTCTCCGGGGAGAACTAGACAGCAGCGGTTACCTGGCGGCCCTTGTAAGTACCGCATGACGGGCATGCGATGTGGGGAAGGGTCTGCTCGCCACAGCCACGGTTGGGGCAGGTAACGAGGGTGGGCACAGTGGTCTTCCACTGGCTACGACGCGACCGCGTGTTGGATCGCGACATTTTGCGCTTGGGGACAGCCACTTCTACTTCTCCTCGGCTTCGGTGATCACAAGATTTTCGCTGGTGTTTGATTCCACGCCAAATTTGGCCGCGAGACCAGCCCAGCGAGGATCAAGTATGTCATGCCCATGCCCAGATTCCGCAATCGCCAGGCGAATGCCACATTCTGAGCACAATCCCAGGCAATCGTCACTGCACAGAGGCTGGAGCGGAAGCGCCAGCCCGACTGCATCGACGATGACCGGTTCGAGGTCGATTTCGTCGTCTTCGACCGCGTAGACCTCTCCCTCTTCCGTCGTCTCCTCGGTGGTGCTGTCCGGGTAAGCGAACAACTCCGTGAGATAGATGTCCACGGTGTCGGTGAAAGGTTCAAGGCACCGCGAGCATTCACCCTTGGTGGGTGCGTGCACGTTTCCGGTGACGAGAACGCCTTCGGACACTGCTTCGAGACGAAGATCGAGATCGATATCCGCGCCCGCTTCGATCGCGATCAGATCGAGACCGATACGGTTCGGGGACTGAATTGTTCTCTCGACGGTACGCATCGACCCTGGACGACGACCGAGCTTGACCGTGTCCAGCAAAAATCCCGCATCACTTGACTGATGCGACGAACTACGACGATGCGTTGACAAAGAGAACTCACCTAACTGTTGAAACTGGTATGGGCAACCACTCCACAATACGGCAGCTACAAGGCAAATCCCAATTCGATCCACGAAAAAGTGGGCCGCCCCATATCGGACGACCCACCCTCGACTGACTTGTCTGCTCTATCGGCGCCGCTCGGAACGACGATCGTCGTCCTGGTAGTCGGGAACCCCCGAACCCGTTCGAAGCTGTTGACGACCACGCCCGACCGATCGAACCGTTCCGGTGAGGAACTCTTCGAACTCGGCCAACTTGGTGTCCACGTACAGGTCACACTCCGAACGCATCCTGTCGGACTCGGCATGAGCGGCGTCGATCACTCGCGCGGATTCCGCGTGAGCTGACTGGACAACCTCGGTCTGCGACACCAGACGAGCCTGCTCCGCCGTTCCCTCCGCCACCGAATCTTCGTACGAGGCCTGGCCGGACTCGATCATCCGATCGGCCTCGGCACGCGCCCGTCCGGTGACGGCCTCGTACTCACGACGGCCGTCGGTGACGGTCCGTTCCGCTTCTGCTTCGGCGTCCTCGACCAACTGATCGGCGTGCGCACGCGCTTCGGCAACCATGCGATCGGCCTGAGCCTTGGCATCGGACAGAATCCGGTCGGCGTCGTCGCGTGCGTTTTCCACAGTCGAGGTTGCCTCGGCATTGGCGCTGCTGACCGTCTTCTCGGCGTTTGCTCGCGCGTCACCGACCAATTTGTCGCGATGATCGAGGACGTCCTGAGCGTCGTCCAGCTCGCTCGGAATTGCGTCCCGGACGTCGTCGAGTAGCTCGAGTACGTCACCGCGAGGCACAACACACCCTGCGGTCATGGGAACACCGCGCGCCTCTTCGACAATTGCGACCAGTTCGTCCAGTGCCTCGAATACGCGGTACACAAGCAACCCCAATCTCTACCGGCCGAAATCGGCCCACATCGTCACCGGTCCACTCGGACCTGTGCCCGTTCCTGTCCAAGTTTGCCGGAAGAACGGCCAACGGGGTGTCGTCGTGGTCGGTGTGTCGGGGATCAGCTGTTTTCGGCTGCTCGCTCGGCGATACGTGCGAGTAGCCGAGAATGCACTTTGGCCGGCAACATGTCGGAGACGTCGCCGCCGAAAGTCGCGACTTCCTTCACCAGAGAACTCGACAGGTAGCTGTACGTCGGATTCGTGGCGACGAACAGTGTGTCGACGCCCGTGAGCTTCTGATTCATCTGAGCCATCTGCAGCTCGTAATCGAAGTCGTTCGCGCCGCGCAGACCCTTGACGATCGCGCTGAGGCCTTCTTGTTTCGCGTAGTCGACCAACAATCCGTGCCACGACGTGACGCGAACGTTGGGCAGGTGACTCGTCGCGTCTTCGAGCATCTCGATCCGCTCGTCGATCGTGAACATGCCACGCTTGCTCTTGTTGATCAGCACGGTGACCACGACCTCGTCGAATTGCGCAGCAACTCTTCCGATTACGTCGAGGTGACCGTTGGTCACAGGGTCGAAGGATCCGGGGCAGACGGCGCCAGTCATGAGTCCAGACCGTAGCAGGTGGCCAGCTCGATGCGGGCTTCACCGTAGTTCTTGGCCTTGATCGGCTCGTAGCCCTGAGGCCACACGGTCTCCGGCGAGCGCGACGATCGTTCGAGTACCACGATCGTGCCCTCCCCCACCCATTTGTTGGCCTGCAGATCGGTGAGCATGGACACGACGGCCTCGTCGGTCACCGCATACGGTGGGTCCGCGATCACGATGTCGTATTCACGCGCGCTCGGACCCGAGACCACGGCCGCAACCGGAGCGGCGCGAACCGTCGCCCCAGGCAACGCGACAGTGCCGATGTTCGCCTTGATGACGGCAGCAGCCTTGGCATCCGATTCCACGAGAACAACGTGCTCGGCTCCCCGCGAGAGCGCCTCGAGGCCGAGAGCACCCGAACCCGCAAAGAGGTCGAGAACCGCGCACCCTTCGAGATCGATGCGCGCTTCGAGAGCACTGAACAGCGCCTCACGAACCCGATCCGACGTCGGACGGGTGCCGCTCGGCGGGACTCGCAGGCGTCGACCGCCCGCGAGTCCCGAGATGATGCGTGTCACTCTGCGGCGCTCTCCCCCGTCGAGACGACTACCAGCAGGTCTCCGCCCTCGACCTGTTGGACGGCGCTGATCGCGATCCGAGAGACGACGCCGGCGCGCGGCGAGGTGATCGCCGCTTCCATCTTCATTGCTTCGATCGTGGCCACGGTGTCGCCGGCCTCGATCTTCTGGCCTTCCTTCACCGCGAGCGTCACGACGCCCGCGAACGGTGCCGCCACGTGGCCCGGGTTGTTCTTGTCGGCCTTCTCCGCCACCGGTACGTCACTGGCAATGGAGCGATCGCGGATCGAGACCGGGCGCAGCTGGCCGTTCAGGATGCACATGACAGTGCGGTAGCCGCGCTCGTCGGGCTCGGAGATCGCTTCGAGACCGATGATCAGCTCAACGCCGGGAGCCAACTCGACGCGGTGTTCGTCGCCGCGCCGCAAACCGTAGAAGAACTGGTTCGCCGAAAGCCGCGACGTGTCACCGTACTTCTCGCGGTGTTCGAGGAATTCCTTTGTCGGGCCGGGGAACAGCAGACGATTCAGCGTCGCCTGACGGTCCTTCGACGAGCCCTCGAGCAGCACCTCGTCCTCAGCGGACAACGTCGCTTCGGGCTTGGCCTGGCCACGTCCTTCGAGTGCCTTGCTGCGGAACGGTTCCGGCCAACCACCGGGAGGCGTACCGAGTTCACCGCGCAGGAAGCCCACCACGGAGTCGGGAATGTCGAACTTCGCCGGATCTGCGGCAAACTCCTCCGAAGGCACGCCGGCGCCGACAAGGTGGAGGGCGAGGTCGCCGACGACCTTCGACGACGGCGTCACCTTCACGAGATGCCCGAGCATGCGGTCCGCGTCGGCGTACTTGGCTTCGACCTCTTCGAACCGGTCGCCGAGACCGAGAGCAACGGCCTGGGTCCGGAGGTTGGAGAGCTGGCCTCCCGGAATCTCGTGCGTGTACACGCGACCCGTCGGCGCCGGCAATCCGGATTCGAACGGCGCGTACACCTTTCGCAGCGCCTCCCAGTACGGCTCGAGGTCGCACACGTTCTGCAGGTTCAGTCCGGTGTCGAACTCGGAGTGCGCGGCAGCGGCGACGATGGCCGAGAGCGCAGGCTGGCTGGTGGTTCCGGCCAGTGCCGCGGAAGCACCGTCGACTGCGTCGGCGCCCGCCTGCCAAGCGGCGAAGTACGTCGCCAGCTGTCCACCGGGAGTGTCGTGCGTGTGAACGTGAACCGGCAGATCGAAGTTGCTGCGTAGCGCGGTCACCAGCTTGGTAGCTGCCGGAGCGCGCAGCAGGCCTGCCATGTCCTTGATCGCGAGCACGTGAGCGCCGGCATCGACGATCTCTTCGGCCAACTTCAGGTAGTAGTCGAGCGTGTACAGAGTTTCGTTCGGATCCGACAGATCACCGGTGTAGCTCAGCGCCACCTCCGCGAGGGCCGTTCCGGTCTCACGCACCGCGTCGATGGCAGGCCGCATCTGGTCGACGTTGTTGAGCGCGTCGAAGATTCGGAAGATGTCGATACCGGTGTCGGTGGCTTCCTGAACGAATGCGCGCGTGACCTTTTCGGGATACGGCGTGTAGCCCACCGTGTTTCGGCCGCGAAGAAGCATCTGAAGGCAGATGTTCGGGATCGCCTCGCGGAGTGCGGCGAGCCGGTACCACGGATCCTCGTGCAGGAAGCGAAGTCCCACATCATAGGTCGCGCCGCCCCAGGCTTCGATCGAGAGCAGTTCCGGCGTCAACCGCGCAACGTGCCCGGCTACTCCGAGCAGTCCGCTGGTCCGAACTCGCGTGGCCAACAACGACTGGTGCGCGTCACGGAAGGTGGTGTCGGTGACGCCGACGGCCTTCTGCTCACGCAGTGCCTTCGCGAAACCTTCGGGTCCGAGTTCGAGGAGGCGCTGACGGCTACCGGCAGGAGGAGGCGTCGAAAGATCGATCTTGGGCAGCTTGTCCTGCGGGTACACCGCCGAGGGCCGCTCCCCGTGCGGCTTGTTGACAGTCACATCCGCGAGGTAGGTCAGGATCTTCGTGCCGCGGTCTGCCGAAGAACGCAGAGTCAGCAGCTGAGGACGTTCCTCGATGAAGGAGGTTGTCACGCGTCCCGCCCGGAAGTCCGGGTCGTCGAGAACCGCCTGCAGGAACGGAATGTTGGTCGAGACACCACGAATGCGGAACTCGGTGACCGCGCGGCGAGCTCTCGCCACAGCGGCTTCGAGGTCGCGACCGCGACAAGTGAGTTTGACCAGCATGGAATCGAAGTACGCTCCGACCTCGGCGCCGAGTGTGGCGCCACCGTCCAAGCGGATACCGGCTCCGCCCGGGGTGCGGTACGCGGTGATACGGCCGGTGTCCGGGCGGAATCCGTTTGCCGGATCCTCGGTCGTGATGCGGCACTGCAGCGCCGCGCCGCGAAGCTTGATCGTCTCCTGTGACAGACCAAGTTCTGCAAGCGTCGAACCGGACGCGATCTTGAGCTGCGACTGGACCAGGTCCACGTCCGTCACTTCTTCGGTGACAGTGTGCTCGACCTGAATTCGCGGGTTCATCTCGATGAAGACGTGGTTGCCGCGCTTGTCGAGAAGGAACTCGACGGTGCCCGCGCACGTGTATCCGATCTCCTTCGCGAAGGCGACGGCGTCGGCACAGATCTTGGCACGCAACTCTTCCGAGAGATTGGGCGCCGGAGCGAGCTCGATCACCTTCTGGTGGCGACGTTGCAGCGAGCAGTCACGCTCGAAGAGGTGGATGACGTTGCCCTGCTCGTCGGCGAGGATCTGCACTTCGATGTGCCGGGGGTCGATGACGGCCTGCTCGAGGAAGACCGTCGAATCGCCGAAGGCCGATTCCGCTTCGCGCGCTGCGGCTTCGATCGATTCCTTGAGCTGTGAGCGCTCCGCAACACGGCGCATTCCGCGCCCACCGCCGCCTGCGACAGCCTTGACGAAGAGCGGGAAGGTCATGTCCTCGGCGGCTGCGAGCAACTCGTCGATGTCCGCTGACGGCTCCGAAGACGCGAGCACCGGGAGACCGGCGGCCTTTGCCGCTGCGATGGCCCGAGCCTTGTTTCCGGTCAACTCGAGGATCTCGGCGGACGGGCCGACGAACTTGATGCCTGCCTCAGCACACGCCGCCGACAAGTCCGGGTTCTCGGAGAGGAAGCCGTAACCGGGGTAGATGGCGTCGGCTCCGGCGCTCTTGGCGGCGGCGACGATTTCCTCGACCGAGAGATACGCGCGAACGGGGTGACCCTTCTCCCCGATCTGGTAGCTCTCGTCTGCCTTGAGACGGTGGATCGAATTCCGATCCTCGTACGGGAACACCGCGACGGTTCCGGCACCTAGTTCGTAGGCGGCGCGGAAGGCGCGGATCGCAATTTCGCCGCGGTTCGCGACGAGCACTTTGGAGAACATTCGAGAAAACTACCCCGATTTCATCTTGCGTCTACATGCGGAGTCTCATATTTCGGACTGAATCGAGAAACCAACCCGGCGGTCCTCGTGCTATTCGATTTCAGCTTGTCGTCATACCCTTCACGACTTCTCGAGGTACTCGATCCGGTCGGAGTCCAGGGCAGCGGTCACCATGGAAGCGAGGGCGGGATGACCGTCGAGCGACGGATCGGAGTCGACGATTCCCTGAGCGAACTCCCTGGCGGACTCGAGGATGTCTCCATGGGCCATGAGGGAAAGCAGCCGCAGATTCGAGGTTGTGCCCGACTGCGCCGCACCGAGGATGTCTCCTTCACGTCTGGTCGCGAGGTCGAGTTGAGCCAGTTCGAACCCGTCGTTGGTCGCTGCCACCGCCGAGAGCCGCTCGTACGCCGGTCCCCCGGGATTGCTTCCGGTGACGAGGATGCACAGTCCCTGATGTTTCCCTCGACCGACGCGGCCACGCAACTGATGGAGCTGACTGACGCCGAACCGCTCGGCGTCGACGATCACCATCACCGTCGCGTTCGGAACGTCGACACCGACTTCGACAACGGTCGTACAGACGAGGACGTCGATGTCACCGACGTTGAACGCGCTCATCACCACGTCCTTTTCGTCGGAAGGCAGTCGACCGTGCAGCAACCCGACTCGCAGATCGGCCAGCGGACCACTCGACAGCTCTTCGAAGACGTCGACCGCCGACTTGGTCTCGGGCTGCTTCTCCTCGGTGAACTGATCTTCGCCTGCACCCTGCTCGCCGTCACCGATCCGCGAGCACACGACATACGCCTGACGGCCGTCGGCGACGTCCTCACGGATTCGTTCCCATGCGCGATCGACCCACTGCGGCTTCTGCTTCGCGGGCACGACACTGCTCTTGATCGGGGTTCGCCCACGTGGAAGCTCTCGCAGGGTCGAGACCTCGAGGTCGCCGAGCACGGTCATGGCGATGGTTCGCGGAATCGGCGTTGCCGTCATCACCAGCAGATGCGGACTCAGTCCTTCACGGGCACGTGATCGCAACTGATCACGTTGCTCGACGCCGAAGCGGTGTTGCTCGTCGACGACAACCATGCCGAGGTTGAAGAACTCGACGTTGTCCTGAATGAGCGCATGGGTACCGATGACGATCCCGGCGTCGCCGGTCACGGCTTCGAGCAGAGCTGCGCGCTTCGCAGCGACTGGCAGCGAGCCGGTAAGAAGGGCGATACGGGTGGAATGTTCGGCAGAACCGAGTTCACCACCTGCAGCCAGCGAGCCCATCATCTTGCGCAGTGATCGCGCGTGCTGATTTGCCAGGACCTCGGTGGGTGCGAGCAACGCGCACTGATAACCCGCATCGACGACCTGCAGCATCGCGCGCAGAGCCACGATCGTCTTGCCTGACCCGACCTCGCCCTGAAGAAGGCGGCTCATCGGGTGTGGGCGGGCAAGGTCGGTGGAGATCTCCTCCGCGACTGCTTGCTGTCCCTCCGTCAGAGTGAACGGGAGCATCTCCTCGAACTGGTCCGCGATCCCGCCGGCGACCGGAGCGCAGGCCGGAGCCACACGCTCGGAATTGTCGTGACGACGCATCGCGAGGACCAACTGCAGAGACAGCGCCTCGTCGAAACGCAGACGATCCTGTGCTCGTTCGATGTCTTCCTTGGTATCTGGCAGGTGAACGGTGCGCAGCGCCTCGTCCAAACCGATGAATCCGTGCTCGGCCCGAGTCTCGGCGGGCAACGGCTCCTCGATCGGATCGAGTTGGTCGAGCACTTGCCGCACGCACCGCATGATGGTCCAGCTCTCGACCTCGCGGGTCGCCGGGTACAGCGGGATCAACGCGCGGTCGAAGACGGACAGATCGAGTTCGGCGCCGGGATCCTGATTTGCGCGAGCCAGGCCCGCAAGGTCACCGGCTCCCTTGATGGATGCAAGCGGAACTACCGAATCCTCTTCGCCGACACGAGGTTCCGGGAGAATCAGGTAGCTCGGATGAGTGACAGACCACTTGCCGCGGAAGTACTTCACCGTCCCGGAGAACATCGCCCGAACGCCGGGCTTGATGACGTGCCGCACCTTCTGCGGGTTGAAGAACGTGACGTCGACGGTCTGCGAATCAGTCGCCAGCGATACTCGCAACATCTGCCCCGGACGGTTCTTCATCTTCACGACGGCGGCCGACGCCACCCGCGCGATGATGGTGATGTGCTCACCCTCGGGCGGCTCCTTCTCGGCGAGTTCCTTGCCTGCCGACGCGTACCGGTGTGGGTAGTGACGCAGCAGGTCCTCGACGGTGCGGATCTCGAATGCCTCGTCGAGCGCGTCCGCGGTCTTCTTTCCCAGCAGCCGATCGAGTGGGTCGGCGAGCGTCGCCATCAGTTCCTCCAGCACAGTGTCGCGGTAAGCACATGTGTTCGTATATCAGCAGTCACCGACAGACCCGGTTCGATCACTCCACGCCCAACTGGAACAGGTCACCCGGCTGATCACCCTGATAGACGAGCACGTCGACGCCCGGGTGGTGCGCGACGACGTGCGCCTCGAGCTGCCCGGCCAGGTCGTCCGGCGCGTCTGCGCCCATGAGTAGGGTCACGAGTTCGCCACCGGATCCGAGCGCGAGGTCGACCAGTCGCGCACTCGACTCCGCGACGTCGGGACCGATGAGCACCACCTCGTGCCCCATCAGACCGATCGCGTCACCCGGATCACATGTCCCGACGTAGGTCAGCGAACGCTCGACCGCGATCCGCAACGATCCCCAGCGCGTGGCGGCCGCCGCCTCGGACATCGTGAAGCCGTCGTCGGCGACGTTGCGCTGAGGGTCGTGAACGGCAAGTGCTGCCAAGCCCTGGACCATCGACGACGTCGACAGCAGCAGAACCTGGTGAAGCGGATCGCGTGCAGCGGCACTGACTGCGACGAGTTCCTGAGCGGTCAAAGCTCCGTTCGGAAGCACCAGAACTTCGCTGCGTTCCATCTGACGAATGCGGCCGAGCAGTTGTGCGCGTGTCACCGGCGCATCGTCGCACCGAAGAACCGTCGCACCCTCACTCTCGAACAACGCCGCCGCGCTGTCACCGGCAACGACGGCCAGTACGCCGCGCGCGCCGGCCCCGGGGAATCGCCTCTCCGCCCGTGCCACCAACTGGTCGCGTTCGTCGACGAGAAAACTGCTGATGCGAATACCGTGAACCTTCCCGGCCTCGAGGCCGGCTTCCACGGCTGCACCGGCATCGCAGCAATGCACGTGCACCGACCAGCCGCCGAAACCGTCGCTGACGATGACCGTCGAATCTCCGAGGACGGACAGCCGCGTGCGCAGCGCCGTCATGCGATCGTCGTCGGAGTCGTCGACGAGGTACATGACCTCGAAATCCTGTTCCGAGTGATCACCACATTCGATCGGGCTCTTGTGAGCCCAATCGTGATCGAATGCGCTGACGTCGACAACTGCGCTCGACCTCGGGTCCGGCGTCCCCAGATCGTCGCGAACCTGCGGCTTCCCGGTCAGCACCTCGACAAAGGCGTCGAGGATCAGAACCAGACCGAATCCCCCGGCATCGACCACCCCGGCGGACGCGAGAACGTCCAGTTGCTCCGGCGTCTTGTTCAGTGCGACCGCAGCGGCGTCGGCAGCGGCGGCAACCACGGATGCAAGATCCTCGCCGCTCGGTGTCCTGGTGTCGACGCACTCCTGCGCTGCTTCTCCCGATGCACGCAATACCGTGACGATGGTGCCTTCCACCAGATCGGAGACAGCCCGAGAGGCCAGCGTCGTCGCCGTGGTCAGCGAGTTCGCGAAGCTACGGCCGTCGATGTGCTCACCTTGAACGCTCTCGGCGATGCCCCGGATCACCTGGGAGAGGATCACTCCGGAATTACCGCGAGCACCGGACACGGCGCCCCGAGCCAGAGCGTTGGCGACGCGGCCCGCACTGCGGACGTCGTCCTCGATCGTCTCGGCGGAATCGAGTGCAGCCCGCATCGTGAACAGCAGATTGGTGCCGGTATCCGAATCAGGGATGGGAAAGACGTTGAGGTTGTTGATCTCACCGCGACGTTTCTGGAGGCTGTCGACCGCCCGGCGGGCCCAGCGCCGCAGCAGATGTCCGTCCGCGACGGATTCCGCTTCTTCGGCGACGCGTTGCACTTCCCCCACTGACGGTTCCCCTCGACGATGGAAAGACTGACGATGAAAAAGAGATCGGTGATCGGTGCAGTCGAGGGTAGTCCGACGCTTCTGCGCAACCGTCATTACCGGGCGGTTTGGCCATTCGGGCCGGAAGCGGTTACTCTTACACGGTTGCCTCGAACGGGCTACACGAAATAATGCTGCACTTTGTTTGTTGCTGATTGACTGTTTTCACGTTCGGCTGCACAGTGAGCGGTCAAGGATCGGTTCGAAGTCGAGTATATTCGGATTGTAATTCTGGCTGCCCTACCGTGTAGGGTAACCACTTCAATATTCATTTCTAACAAGGAGTTCGCGACTATGGCTGCCGTCTGCGACGTATGCGCCAAGGGGCCCGGCTTCGGTAAGTCGGTCTCGCACTCGCACCGGCGTACCAATCGTCGCTGGAACCCGAACATTCAGTCTGTTCGTACCGAGGTTGCCCCGGGTAACACCCGTAAGGTCAACGTGTGCACCTCCTGCCTGAAGGCAGGCAAGGTCGCTCGGGGCTGATTGCCCGAGCACAAACTATTGCAGGCTCTGCCCCCGTCACTTCGGTGACGGGGGCAGAGCTGTATCTATGTGGCTGTATCTATGTGTCCCCGTGTTTCGTATGGCTGTCGGACACCCGTAATGTGCGTTGAGTGACTTCCATCGATGACCTGAGCAAAGTGACCCTCGACGAGGGCGTACTCCGCATCACCATTTCCACCGCCGCCAACGGCACCTCCCTCGACGACGAAGGACTGGTTCAGGGCGCGCAGGCGCTCGAGACAGTCGGAAACGACATCGGGAGCATCCTTCTGGTCGGCGAAGGCGCAAACTTCTGTGCCGGCGGCAACGTCCGTGCGTTCGCCGCAGCCCCTGACCGCGGCGAGTACGTGGCCGAGGTTGCCCGCGTCTTCCACGTGTTCGTTCGCGCGCTCGACGCTGCGAGCGCTCCAGTGGTGGCCGGGGTCCACGGATGGGCTGCCGGCGCCGGAATGAGCCTGGTCTGCCTCGCCGACGTCGCAATCGGCGGCACCGGCACCAAGCTTCGCCCCGCGTACCCCTCCATCGGTTTCACCCCGGACGGCGGAATGTCGTGGACGCTTCCACGCATCGTCGGCGTGGCACGCGCTCGCGAGATTCTTCTCAACGATTCGGTGATCGGTGGCGACGAAGCCGTCCGCCTGGGGATCCTCACCCGACTCGTCGGCGACGACGAGGTCCAGGAAGAGGCAGCTCGCCTCGCCCGCGCTTTGGCCAACGGACCAAGTACGTCGTACTCGGGAATCAAAGCACTGCTGCGTTCGTCGCGGACGAACTCGCTCGCCGAGCAACTCGACGCCGAAGCCGCGTCCATCGCCATCGCAGCGAACAGCCCGATCGGACGCGAGGGCGTCGACGCGTTCGTCGACAAGCGTCGGCCCGATTTCACTTCCGCAAAGCAGGCCTAGTCGAACTGCCGTGCCGAACGTCGCGACTCGACGTTCGGCAGGCCGGTTCGTGCAGACACCGTTCGATCAGCCCAGATTCCAGTCGACCGGATCGGCTCCGAGTCCGGTCAAGAGTTCGTTCGCACGACTGAAGGGGCGCGAACCGAAGAAGCCACGCGAGGCCGAAAGCGGTGACGGGTGCGCGGATTCGATGATCGGTGTGTCGCCGAGCATCGGCGCGAGAGTGGCCGCGTCACGACCCCACAAGATCGCCACCATCGGCGACGACCGCGCGACCAGAGCGCGGATAGCCTGCTCGGTCACCGGCTCCCAGCCCTTCTTACGATGAGAAGCGGCTTGACCCGGCTGCACGGTGAGAACGCGATTGAGAAGCAGCACACCTTGTTTCGACCACGGTGTCAGATCGCCGTTCGGCGGTATCGGCAACCCGAGATCCTGGTGATACTCCTTGTAGATGTTGCCGAGACTTCGCGGAACCGGCCGCACGTCCGGTGCAACCGAAAAGCTCAACCCGACAGCGTGACCGGGCGTCGGATAAGGGTCCTGACCGACGATGAGCACTCGAACGTCCTCGAAAGGGTTCGTGAACGCACGCAAGACGTTCTCCCCCGCCGGCAGGTACTCCCGTCCCGCAGCGATCTCTTCGCGCAAGAACTTACCCATCGCGGTGATCTGCTCCGAGACCGGTTCGAGTGCCCGCGCCCACCCTGGATCGACGATCTCTGCAAGCGGCGCCATCAGTCGAGCCTGCGCAACGCGTCGCGGTAGTACGCCGCATTGGCTGCGTACATCTTGACGTTTCCGTCGAGGTGGCCGAGCGGAACCTCGTATCCCGCACGGACCTTGGCGGGCACACCGAGTGCCATGCTGCGCGGGGGAACCTGCATCTTGTTGGCCACCACCGCACCCGCGGCGACGATCGACCCCGTCCCGATCACCGTTCCGTTGAGAACAACTGACCCCGACGCGATCAGGCAATGGTCCTCGATGGTCGATCCCTCGATGTGCGCGTTGTGGCCCACGACGCAACCGGAACCGATGACAGTCGCATCGACGGCGGTGCAATGGATGACGGTTCCGTCCTGGATGTTCGATCCGATTCCCACCGAAATGGTTCCGTAGTCACCACGCAATACCGCTTGCGGCCAGATCGAGGTACCCGCTGCGAGAGTCACGGCGCCGATCACCACCGCGTCCGGGTGGACGTATGCGTCCGGATGAATGTCCGGAACTCTGTCTCCAAGTGCGTATACAGCCATGAAAGCAACCTATACCGCGGTGGTACCGGTGGTCGAAAAGCTGTGCCAGCCCCCGCCGCTCTCGCGAAGCGAACCGTCGACGCTCACGCCCGAACCGGCGGCAACCTCACCGATCACGATCCAACCCGACGGAATCTCGACCTCAGGCCCGAAAGTTGCTGCGAATCCGTGATCTTCACCACCGGAGAGGATCCAGTCCAGCGGATCGACGTCGAGCGCCTCGGCCGCCGATGCGACATCGGGTGAGGTCGGAACCGCAGCCGAGAAGATGTCGAACCGCGCGTGCGAGGCCTCTGCGAGATGTCGAAGATCCGCGATCAATCCGTCGGACACGTCCGTCATGGAATGTGCTGATTCTGCGGCGTCCCATGCCGATTGATACGGAGGATTCGGAACGCGATGGGAGGCAAGCAAATCTGGAAAGTTTGCGGGCTTGTCGAGCAGTACGGCTTCGTCGAGCAGTAGTGCCAACCCTGCTGCCGAGCAACCGAACAACCCGGCGACCGCGATCTTGTCACCGATCTTTGCTCCCGAACGCAGAACTGCCGCACGGCCACCGAGATCGCCGAGCACGGTCACCGACACCACGATCACCGGTGACTGGACCAGGTCACCGCCGACCACACCGGCACCCAGATCGGTTGCCGCGTCCCAGATTCCCGCGGAGATTGCGTCGACCATGTCGACGGGTGTCGAAGGCGGGCACCCCAGAGACACCGTGAAGGCCGTCGGCCGCGCTCCCATCGAGACCACATCAGCAGCGTTCTGTGCCACTGCCTTCCGGCCGATGTCGCGTGGTGAAGACCAATCCATTCGGAAATGTCGACCTTCGACCAACATGTCGGACGAGACAACCACACGGCCGTCTCCGGAAGTCACGATGGCGGCATCGTCACCCGGCCCCAATTCAGTGGTGACCGGTTGGATTCGGCCGAGAAGAGATCGCGCGATCACGTCGAACTCCCCCACCTGCTCGACAGTGGGCTCCGACCCGAACTCCGATGATGCAGTGAACTCCGATGATGCGATGAGTCTCTCCAATGCCGACGCAATTCGCTCGTAAGCGGCCTGCGGTACCTTCTAGCTGTGGTCGTGAATGCTTCTGCAAGCTCACGCGTGTGTCGGCAATCCTACCGATTCACCGACATGCTCTCAGAAGTGACAAGACCGCTGATCGACTGGACCAGGACCCGAGCGAAGAACTGAGCATGGCAGAAAACACCTCCACCGCAGACAACGCCGACATCGACCCCGACGGCGACGACGATCCGTCAGAGCGCCGCAGTCCGGCGCTGATCGCCACCGCCATCGCACTCCCGGTAGCCCTGATCGTCGGAGTAGTGATCGCGGCCGTCGTCGCGGGAAACAACGCTGAACTCTCGCCGGTTGCATTGGGACCCGTGCCGGCACCGGCAGCGGAGTCGCCGGCCTGCGTTTCCCTTCTCGGCGCGCTCCCCGACAAGATCGACGACTTCACGAAAGCCGAATTGGTAGAACCTGCTCCGGCCGGTGCGGCAGCGTGGCAGCGCAGCGAAGGAGAGCCGATCGTCTTGCGCTGCGGACTCGACCGTCCGTCCGAGTTCGACCAGGCTGCAGCACTACAGGTCGTGAACGGTGTCCAGTGGTTCCAGGTCTCGGGAACCGACATCGGTTTGGCGGCGAGCACTTGGTTTGCCGTAGACCGCGGTGAATACATCGGTATCACGATCCCCGACGGGACCGGTCCGACGCCGATTCAGGAAATCTCCGACACCATCACGGCGACTCTCGAACAGAAGCCTCTCGACCCGGCGCCGGTCGCGGTTCCCTGATCAGCGAAGGCCGGTGCCGCGAGCGATGGCGGTGTCGACCAGAGTCGAAATCAAAGTGCGGTAATCGATTCCGGTGGCGTTCCACATCTTCGGGTACATCGAGATGGAAGTGAACCCGGGCATCGTGTTGATCTCGTTGATCACCGGGCCGTCAGCCGTGACGAAGAAATCGACCCGCGAGAGTCCCTGGCAATCGAGTGCCTTGAACGCGCGGACAGCAAGCTCTCGAATCTGGTCGCTCACCGACTCGTCGAGTTTCGCGGGGATGTCGAATTCACAGACGTCGTCGAGGTACTTGGTGTCGAAGTCGTAGAACGCGTCCGAATCGGCGTCGGAATCCGGCATCCGGATCTCGGCGACCACACTCGCCTTGACGTCGCCGTTCGGGAATTCGAGGACGCCGCATTCCACCTCGCGGCCGATGATCGCGCCTTCGACGATCACCTTGGGATCATGCAGGCGTGCATGAGCGATCGCCCCGTCCAGACCGTCCCAATTGCTCACCCGAGTGATGCCGATGGACGAGCCTCCACGAGCGGGCTTGACGAAAACCGGAAGGCCCAATTCCGCCTTCTGCTCTTCGGTCAGCGTTGCGGTTCCCGGTCGAAGCACGACCTGCACTCCGACGGGAAGTCCTTCAGCAGCAAGAAGCTTCTTCGTGAACTCTTTGTCCATGCCGGCGGCGCTGGCCAGAACTCCGGGTCCGACGTACGGAACCCCGGCAAGTTCGAGCAGACCCTGGATCGTGCCGTCTTCGCCGTAAGCCCCATGAAGAACGGGGAACACGACGTCGACCGACGCGAGCACAGCACCGGCGTCGGAGCCGTCGAAGGAGATGACCTCGCCCTCGCGGGTGGGGTCCGCGCTGAGGACCACCGACGTTCCGTCTTTGTCGACCGACGGCAGCGCGCGCCCGCTGATCGCGAGGGAACTGGGGTCGCTCGAACCGAGCACCCAGGAACCGTCGACAGTGATGCCGATCGGTACGACGTCGTACCGATCGGGGTCGAGGTTGCTCAGGACGCTTCCGGCGGAAACACAGGACACTGAATGCTCATTGCTCCGGCCACCGAAGATCACGGCCACGCGGGTACGACTGCTGTTCACGCGTCAAACCGTACCGCCGAATCGACTGCGGCACGCGATCGGGCCGGACCGATTTCGTCGACCCGGCCCGTTTACGCGTCGAGTGCGCGCTCGATGTCGGCCAGGAGATCGGCGGTGTCCTCGATGCCACAAGCGATTCGGGCAAACCCCGCACTGACCGGATCGCCCCAGCGCGCACGGCGATCCGCCGTCGTGTGGATCCCGCCGAAGCTGGTAGCAGCCGTGACGAGAGCGCTCGCTTCGACGAACGAGTGGAATGCCTGAGCCGAATCCAACTCGACGCTCACCAATCCACCGAATCGATTCATCTGACCGGATGCCGTTGCATAGGACGGGTCACCGCGAAGGCCGGGGTAACGAACGGACCGGACTGCTTTGTGATCCACCAACATCTCGGCAAGCGCCAGCGCGTTGTCGCACTGACGCCCGAATCGCAGGCCTGCCGTGCCGAGACTCCGGTGCGCAAGCCACGTCTCGAAGGGGCCGAGCACCGTTCCCGAGAGAAGTCGCTCACGCTCGATTTGCCGACTCACCGCCGTATCGGAGGTGGCGACGTAACCCATCAGGAGGTCACTGTGCCCGCTGAGAGCCTTGGTACCGCTGGCCACCACGACGTCGGCACCCAATTCGAGCGGGCGCTGACCCAGCGGTGTCGCGGTCGTGTTGTCGACGATCAGCAGCGCACCCGAACGGTGGCACACGTCGGCGAGCACGCGAAGGTCGACCACGTCCAGCACCGGGTTGGACGGCGTCTCGGCGACGACGACCACGCGGCCCGGTGACGCGTCGAGCAGATCTACGAAGCTCGCGTCGCCCATCTGCAGAGTCGAAACCTCGCGAACGGTGATTCCCAACGGCGCGAGGCGCTCGTTCGCGTACAACCGCACTTGGTAATACCCGTCCGAGGGCACGACGACGGTATCCCCCGCGACGAGGACGCTGCGCAAGGTAGCGGTGATCGCGGACATCCCCGATCCCATGACGAGGGCGTGGTCCGCTCTCTCGAGCGCCGCGAGCGCGGATTCGAGTCCGCGCCAACCCGGGTTCGATGCACGTGCATAGGTATCGGACTCGGAACCTTCGTCCGCCGAAAGTTGGTACGGCGCAGCGAATATCGGGCCCAGTTGCATGGGCTGACCCGCGGCGTGTTCGCGCGCGACGGCGCTCACGCTGCGCGTCGAATCCCCGTAATCCTCGAAGCGACCCACACCGATTTCACTCATTCCGGCTTCGTCCGGCGTCCGAGCAACTGACCGATCGCATCGCTGACGGCCATGCCTTCGTGGCACACCCGGTGGACCGCGTCGGTCAACGGCATCTCCACGTCGTATCCGGCAGCGAGTGCGCGTACCGACGTGCACGACTTCACGCCCTCGGCGACCTGACCGTTGGTTGCCTTCTGTGCCGACTCCATCGACCCGCCTCGTCCGAGCCGCTCTCCGAACGTCCGGTTTCGCGACAACTCGGACGTGCAGGTCGCTACCAGGTCACCGACGCCCGCCAAGCCTGCAAGAGTCGACGCCTTGGCGCCGAGCGCAACGCCGAGACGAATCGTCTCGGCGAGCCCACGGGTGATGATGCTGGCAACCGTGTTGTCGCCGAATCCACTGCCGGCGGCCATGCCGCAGGCCAGCGCGATCACGTTCTTACACGCACCACCGATCTCGCATCCGATGACGTCGGAGTTGGTGTACGGCCTGAAATAGCCGGTAGCACAAGCATCCTGGAGAGCGAGGGCACGCGAGGAATCCGAACAGGCGATCACCGTCGCCGCGGGCTGCCCGCCGGCGATCTCGTGTGCAAGGTTCGGGCCCGAGAGCACCGCGACGCGCCCCGGTTCCACGCCGGTCACCGACACGATGACCTGGCTCATGCGCATGAGCGTCCCGGTCTCGATTCCCTTGGCCAGACTCAGCAGAGTCGCATCGGGTCCGATCGAGCCTTTCCACTGCTCCAGGTTTGCTCGTAGCGACTGCGAGGGAACCGCCAGCACGATGAAGTCAGCACCTGCCATCGCCTCCTCGTGGTGGTGGGTCGCGCGAATCGACGAAGGCAAAGCAATGCCTGGCAGATAGTCGCTGTTCTCGTGCGTGGTGTCGATGCGCTTCGCGACCTCTTCACGCCTGGCCCACATCGTCACGTCGGTTCCGGCCTCGGCCATCACCTTCGCCAACGCCGTTCCCCACGAACCTGCGCCCAATACAGCTGCCTTACTCACACGCTCACCCCGTCTACCCGGCGAAGCGGGTCGCCGCCAGAAAAATCGTCTGCACAGAGTATCGCCTGTGGTGCACTGCGGTGGGCAGCCGCGGACACCGAGCGTGATGACTGGCAAGATCGAGGGATGGACAGCGCGGAACCCCCGTACCCACACGCCGTGGAGACACCGCATGCGCGCACGGAGATCGAACGCCCCATGCATGCGATAGTGGCCGTCAAGTCCTTGAGATCGGCCAAGTCCCGCCTCGCGGGCGAACTCGACTCGGACGCGCGTGCAGACCTCGTGTTGGCCATGCTTCACGACACCCTCGCCACAGTTGCAGCCGTCTCGGCCATCGACAGCGTCACAGTGGTCACCCCAGACCCCACCGTTGCCGCCCTTGCATATTCCGTCGGCGTGACGGTCTACGCCGATCCAGCTCCCGACGGCGCCCGAACCAACGGCGCAACACCGCGCACGGAGGAAACCCTCAACGCGGCGTTGAGTGCAGCGGCCGCCGATATCCGAGCCAAGCGCGGAGTGGTCGACCTCGTTGTGCTGCAAGCCGACTTGCCCGCCATGCAACCGAGCGAACTGACGGAGGCCGTGGCCGCGGCCCGAAGCGGCGGACGTTCAGTCGTCGTCGATCACCACGGCACCGGCACTTCCGCATTGTTTGCGTGCGGCGAAAGCGCGCTCGACCCTCGGTTCGGGCCGGAATCCGCACTTGGACATGCCAATTCAGGTGCTCGTCCACTCAACGGCCAATGGCCGGGACTGCGCACCGACGTCGACACCCATGCCGATCTCGGCACTGTGCGAGCACTGGGAGTAGGCCCCGCGACATCGGCTTCGTTGACCAGACTCAAGGCCACGCCGTCGAACAGTCGATGAATTTTCTTTCATCGATTGTCGGACCGCGCGATTGTGGGGGATGATCGACGAGTGAGCAATGGCGAAGCACTCGAAAACCGTATTTCCGAAGACCAGTCGGACGGAGACCACATCTCCGGCCGGCACGAGAACGGCGCGGCCACCTCGCCGCGATCTCAGGCCGTCGCGGTCGCCACCAACATCCCGGGCGCTCCCCCTGCAGCTACCAAGGCAGAGCTACCCGAATTGCTCGTCGGACTTCCCGAGGATCGTTACCTCAACCGCGAACTCAGCTGGCTCGATTTCAATGCCCGTGTTCTCGCATTGGCTGCCGACGAGTCACTGCCGTTGCTCGAACGCGCAAAGTTCCTCGCCATCTTCGCTTCCAATCTCGACGAATTTTTCATGGTCCGGGTCGCCGGACTCAAGCGCCGCGACGAGACGGGACTGTCGGTCAGGTCCGCCGACGGCCTCTCCCCACGCGAACAATTGGCGCTCATCGCGCGTCGCACCCAGGAACTCGCTGACAAGCACGCACACGTGTTTCTCGACTCGGTCCGCCCTGCCCTGGCGGCAGAAGGCATTTCAATTGTTCGATGGGCCGACCTCAGTGCCGACGATCACGGCCGGCTCTCGGCGCATTTCCACGAGCAGGTCTTCCCGGTACTGACGCCGTTGGCAGTCGATCACGCCCACCCGTTCCCCTACATCAGCGGACTGAGCCTCAACCTCGCCGTGACAGTGAAGGACTCCGTCACCCGCGGCGAACACTTCGCTCGCGTCAAGGTTCCCGACAACGTCGGCCGGTTCGTGCGAGTCAAGAGCACGACATCTTCGTCCACCATCGATTCTTTCCTCCCGATGGAAGAACTGATTTCGGCTCATCTGGACGTGCTGTTCCCCGGAATGGAAATCGTCGAACATCACGCTTTCCGAATCACACGCAACGCCGATTTCGAGGTCGAAGAAGATCGGGACGAGGATCTGCTGCAGGCACTCGAACGTGAATTGGCGCGTCGTCGTTTCGGTTCACCCGTTCGCCTCGAAGTTGCCGACGACATGACCGAGCACATGCTCGAACTGCTTCTGCGTGAACTCGACGTCGATCCGGCCGACGTGATCGAGGTTTCCGGTCTCCTCGACTTGTCCTGCCTCTGGCAGGTTTACGCCGTCGACCGCCCCGCTCTCAAAGACGCTCCGTTCGTCCCGGCGACGCATCCGGCGTTCGGTGAACGCGAGACTCCGAAGAGCGTGTTCTCGACCCTGCGCGAAGGCGACGTGCTCGTCCACCACCCATACGACTCGTTTTCCACAAGCGTTCAACGCTTCATCGAACAGGCCGCCGCCGACCCGCAGGTGCTCGCGATCAAGCAGACCCTGTACCGCACTTCCGGCGACTCCCCCATCGTCAATGCACTGATCGACGCCGCCGAAGCGGGCAAGCAGGTTGTCGCGCTGGTGGAGATCAAGGCCCGCTTCGACGAGCAGGCCAACATCAAGTGGGCACGCAAACTCGAGCAGGCCGGCGTTCACGTCGTCTACGGTCTCGTCGGTCTCAAGACTCACTGCAAGACGTGCCTCGTCGTCAGACGAGAGGGCTCGACCATTCGTCGTTACTGCCACATCGGCACGGGCAACTACAACCCGAAGACCGCGCGCATGTACGAGGACGTCGGATTGCTCACCGCAGCACCGGAGATCGGTGCAGACCTCACCGACCTCTTCAACTCGCTGACCGGATACTCCCGAAAGACGAGCTACCGCAACCTTCTCGTAGCGCCGTACGGGGTTCGCCGCGGGATCATCGAGCGGATCGACAACGAGATCGCGCACAAGCTCGCAGGCCGCGATGCCGGTATCCGCTTGAAGGCCAACGCATTGGTCGACGAGCAGGTCATCGACGCGTTGTACCGCGCGTCCAAGGCCGGTATCCCCGTCGAGATCGTGGTTCGCGGAATCTGCGCGCTCAAGCCGGGCGTTCCCGGCCTCAGCGAAAACATCGAAGTACGTTCCATTCTCGGACGCTTCCTCGAACACTCGCGAATGTTCCATTTCCGCTCGGCCGACGAATTCTGGATCGGCAGCGCAGACATGATGCACCGCAACCTCGATCGCCGCGTCGAGGTCATGGTGCAGGTCAAGGACCCGAAACTGTCGAAGCAACTCGGTGACATCTTCGACTCCGCGCTCGATCCCCGAACTCGCTGCTGGGTACTGCATCCGGACGGGAGTTGGGTCGCTGCCCCCGAACGCGGTGAGGACGTACGTGAGCATCAACAGTCGTTGATGCGCAGCCGCACCGCCAGCGGGTCTTGACGGGCTCGGATCACACAATGAGCGACAAGCCGGTCAAAGCCAACATCTTTGCCGCAGGCGCGGTTCTGTGGCGGAAGGCTCCTCAGGATCCTTCCGCCATCGAGATCGCCGTCGTACATCGACCGAAGTACGACGACTGGTCATTCCCCAAAGGAAAGCTCGATCCCGGCGAGACCTTCTTGACCGCAGCAGTTCGCGAGGTCCGCGAAGAGACCTCGATCACCGGACGTTTCGGAAGGCACCTCGGTGGCGTGACGTACCCGATCCCGGGACATCGCAAACTCAAACGGGTCGAATACTGGTCGGCCGAAGCAGTGGACGGAGATTTCGGGCCGAATAGCGAAGTGGATGTTCTCTATTGGCTTCCGGTCACCGAGGTAGCCGATCATCTTTCCTACCCGATGGATCGAATGATTCTTCGCCGCTTCGTTTCCCTTCGGCCTGACACGAAAACGGTATTACTCGTCCGCCACGCAAAAGCTGGAAGCCGTAAGCGATACAAGGGCGACGACAATGTGCGTCCACTCGACGCCAAGGGCAAAGAGCAATCCGCCGCCTTGGTCGAACAGCTGAAAATCTTCGGAGCCGATTCGGTTTTCGCGGCTGACCGTACGCGCTGCATCGACACTGTGATGCCATTGGCGGAGGCATTGGGTGTAGAGATTTCGACGGAACCTCTTCTGACCGAAGAAGGTTACGAGGCCGATCCCGACGCCGCCAGGGCGCGTGCGCTGCAGATCGCCGCGCTGGAGGGCACTCCCGTAATCTGCAGCCAAGGAGGCGTCATCCCCGATTTGATGCGCTGGTGGGCTGATACGGCCGGTGTAACACTGCCCTCGGCGCGCAACCGTAAGGCGAGCACTTGGGTGCTCTCGTTCCTCGACGGCCGTCTGGTAGCCGCGGATCACCTCGACAGCCCGCTCCCCAAAGTCGCCAACTCCTGAGGGATTTGGACCAACCGACACCCAGCTCGATTCGGTAGTTTTGCAAAGCACTGAAACACAGGAGAATTCACACTTCTCCCAGACAGCAAAAAAGAGGTGCAGCCGCGGATCTGATCCGCGGCTGCACCTCTTTGTCTTACTGCATCGGGTTTTTCACCCGAACGCGACTACTTTGCGCGCTTGGCCGGAGCCTTCTTGGCCGGAGCCTTCTTGGCTGCGGTCTTGGCGGGGGCCTTCTTGGCCGGAGCCTTCTTGGCCGGAGCCTTGGCTGCGGTCTTGGCCGGAGCCTTCTTGGCGGGAGCCTTGGTGGCAACCGTCTTCTTGGCTGCGGTCTTGGCCGGAGCCTTCTTGGCGGGAGCCTTGGTGGCAACCGTCTTCTTGGCTGCGGTCTTGGCCGGAGCCTTCTTGGCCGGAGCCTTCTTGGCTGCGGTCTTCTTGGCAGCAGCCTTCTTGGCTGCAGCCTTGGTGGCCGGTGCTGCTACGCCACGCTTGACTGCCGGGCCGGTGGCCGGAAGCTTCTGTCCACCAGCGATAACAGCCTTGAACTGCGCACCCGGACGGAAAGCCGGAACCGACGTCGGCTTGACCTTGACGGTCTCGCCCGTACGCGGGTTGCGTGCAACACGTGCTGCACGACGACGCTGCTCGAAGACTCCGAAGCCGGTGATGGTCACGCTCTCGCCACGGTGGACGGCGCGGACGATGGTGTCCACGACGTGCTCCACTGCGTCGGTCGCTGTGCGCCTGTCCGAACCCAGCTTTTCAGTCAGAACATCGATGAGCTCTGCCTTGTTCATTGAAATTCCTCCGCTAATTGTGGTCCACCGTCGGACCGACTGAGAACCACGGTAAACCTGATAACGGCAAGAGTCTATGTGCCACGCCAATTCTCATTCAACGTGACTGCGAAATGGTGACCTATTTCTCTTCCCGCGCGGAGTTGCGGATTTCGGTTCAGCCCTGCGAAATTCGGGCTGGAAGGGTAGTCGGTTTCCATGAAGGCCTTGACTTTTCGAACTCGGAAATCGCGTCTACCTGCCGCAATGTCAGTCCGATGTCGTCGAGACCCTCCAGCAGACGCCACCGTGTGTAGTCGTCAATATTGAACGGCACCACCGTAGTTCCGGCGCTGACGGTCCGATTCTCGAGATCTACTGTCAATTCCAGTCCGGGCTGCTCTTCGAGCAACTTCCAGAGCAATTCGACGTCGCTCTGCTCGACCTGTGCCGCTACGAGACCGGCTTTTCCGGCGTTTCCGCGGAAGATGTCGGCGAACCGGGAAGCGATGACGACCCGAAATCCGAAGTCGGAGAGAGCCCACACGGCATGCTCACGCGAAGAGCCCGTGCCGAAATCGGGACCGGCCACGAGGACACTTCCCTTGTCGTACGGAGCCAGATTGAGAATGAAGTTGGGGTCGGTACGCCAGCCTGCAAACAGCCCGTCCTCGAATCCGGTGCGCGTCACCCGTTTCAGGTACACGGCAGGGATGATCTGGTCGGTATCGACATTCGAGCGTCGCAGCGGGACGCCGATACCCTTGTGCGTGGTAAAGGATTCCATCGAAATTCTCCTCGAGATGGTAAGTGGGTCAGACCAGATCGGCCGGTGCCGAGAGCGTTCCGCGGACCGCCGTGGCAGCCGCGACGAGCGGGGAAACCAGATGAGTCCGGCCGCCTTTACCCTGTCGGCCTTCGAAATTCCGGTTGGACGTCGATGCCGAACGCTCGCCGGGAGCAAGCTGGTCAGGGTTCATTCCCAAGCACATCGAGCAACCGGCCTGGCGCCATTCAGCCCCTGCCGCTGTGAAGATTTCACCGAGACCTTCGCTTTCGGCTTGAGCCCGCACCCGCATCGAGCCGGGAACGATGAGCATCCGAACGCCCTCTGCCACATGGCGACCCTCGAGCACCTCCGCCACTGCGCGCAGGTCTTCGATGCGTCCGTTGGTGCACGAACCGACGAACACGGTGTCGACAGAAACATCCCGAAGCGGCATACCGGCGTCGAGACCCATGTAGGTGAGCGCCTTCTCGGCTGCCTGACGCTCGCTCTCGTCGACGATCAGTTCGGGATCAGGCACACGGTCGCCGAGCGGCGCACCCTGTCCCGGATTGGTTCCCCACGTGACAAAAGGCGTCAATGCGCTTGCGTCGATGTGAACCTCGTTGTCGAATTCCGCGCCCTCGTCGGTCTTGAGCAACTCCCACGCGGCGACGGCTTCGTCCCACTCTGCGCCCGACGGTGCATGCGGACGGCCCTTGATGAACTCGTAAGTGATCTCGTCCGGTGCGATCATGCCCGCACGGGCTCCGGCCTCGATCGACATGTTGCAGATGGTCATACGAGCTTCCATCGACAGTTTGCGAATGGCCTCGCCGCGGTACTCCAGTACGTAGCCCTGGCCGCCCCCGGTGCCGATCTTGGCGATGACTGCCAGGATCAAGTCCTTGCTCGTGACACCGGGAGGCAGCTCGCCGTCGACCGTGATCGCCATGGTCTTGAAGGGGCGCAACGACAATGTCTGCGTTGCCATCACATGCTCGACCTCGCTGGTGCCGATTCCCATTGCGAGCGCACCGAATGCGCCGTGCGTCGACGTATGACTGTCGCCGCACACCACGGTGGTTCCGGGCTGCGTCAGGCCGAGCTGCGGTCCGACCACATGCACGATGCCTTGGTCGAGATCGCCCATGCGGTGCAAGCGAACTCCGAACTCCTCGCAATTTCGGCGCAAGGTGTCGACCTGAGTCTTCGACACGGGATCTGCGATCGGCTTGTCGATGTCGATCGTCGGAACGTTGTGGTCCTCGGTGGCGATCGTCAGGTCGGGACGGCGCAACTGGCGTCCCGCCAGGCGAAGTCCGTCGAATGCCTGGGGGCTCGTCACTTCGTGAACGAGGTGGAGATCGATGTAGATGAGGTCGGGATCCTGCCCCTCCCCTTTCACGACAACGTGGTCGTCCCACACCTTCTCGGCGAGAGTGCGTGCTTTCTGTGCCATGTCTTCCACCTCTGTACGTAGCCTCGCGTCGGCGGACTACGGGCTGGCCCGCCGCGCGTGAAGTAGGTCCCCAGCCTTCACAGCAGATGCAGACTGTCCCGAGGAAATGCGCTATCCCTACAGGAAATGCGGTAGCATCCCACTATGCGAGAAACTGGTATCGACCTATGAGACAGCATAGCGGCATCGGCGTCCTGGACAAAGCAATGGGCGTGCTTCATGCAGTAGCTGAGGAACCGTGCAGCCTCACCGAACTCTGTGCACGAACCGGTTTGCCGCGCGCGACCGCCCATAGACTCGCCGTCGGTCTCGAAGTCCATCGACTCCTCACTCGCGACTCGGACGGTCAGTGGTGCCCAGGGCCCGGACTCGCCGAACTCGCTGCCACCGCTAATGATCCACTCATTGCTGCGGCCGGACTCATCCTCCCCCGCCTTCGCGAAATCACCGGCGAAAGCGTCCAGCTGTACCGTCGCGAAGGCACACAACGCATCTGCGTCGCGTCGATGGAACCACCGACGGGCCTGCGTGACACGGTGCTCGTCGGAGCCCGACTGCCGATGAACGCCGGATCCGGCGCCAAGGTCCTTCTCGCATGGGCAGATCCACAAACCCAACGGACCGTCCTCGCCGATGCGTCCTTCGGCGAACGAGTGCTCCTCGAGGTTCGCCGGCGCGGCTGGGCACAGAGCGCGGCCGAACGTGAGCCCGGTGTCGCCAGCGTCGCGGCTCCCGTCCGAGACTCGGCAGGCGCTGTCATTGCCGCGATTTCGGTCTCCGGCCCCATCGATCGGATGGGTAGACGACCGGGAGCCCGCTGGGCGGCGGACCTTCTCGCAGCTGCCGAAGCGCTCCACAAGCGTCTGTAATTCGTGACACAGTAAGGCCTTCAGATCCTCGAGCACGTAGGAGTACGACGCGACCATGGCAGGAAAGCAGCGTAGTCAGATCACGATGACCGAGGCCGAAATCTCGAGCTTCGTCGAAAAGAGCCGTACGGCAACGATGGCGACGTTGAGCGCCGACGGAATGCCTCACCTGATCGCGATGTGGTTCGCGATAGTCGACGGCGAAATCTGGTTCGAGACCAAAGCCAAGTCGCAGAAGGCCGTCAATCTTCGCCGGGACGCCCGAATGTCCGTCCTGATCGAAGACGGTCAGACGTACGACACGCTCCGAGGAGTCTCGATGGAGGGTACCGGGGTCATCGTCGAAGATCCGGAAGCCCTCTTCGCTGTAGGAATCAGCGTCTGGGAGCGATACACGGGCCCGTACACCGACGATCTCCGCCCGGCCGTCGACGCGATGCTCCACAAGCGCGTCGCGGTACGGTTCGTTCCCGATCGAACTCGTTCGTGGGATCACCGCAAGCTCGGGATGCCTGCGATGCCTCTTTCCGGCTCTACCGCACCGCCGCCGCAGCCCTGAGATTCGTGAGCGGAAAAATCACGAGCAATCGAATTCGGGCCGGCGTAGTTTCACCAACAGGCCCAACAACAAGGAGTGAGCATATGAGCGATCTCGACAGCAACACCCCGTCCGAACCCGAATCCCAATCGGAGGAAACCAAACGAAAGTTCCGTGAGGCCCTCGAACGGAAGAATCATCAGAACGCCAAATCGACCGACCATCGCGACGGACAGTCCAAGGTCCACAACACGCATGGCCCGGCCGATCACAAGCGAGAGTTCCGCCGTAAGAGCGGATAACCGATCGCGGACAACAGAGTGAGATGACGATCACCCCCAGTCGAATTCGACTGGGGGTGATCGTTTTTCGCATCGCCGGAAACATTTCCCGCACATACGAAAAGACCCCCCGGTCAATGATCGGAGGGTCTTCCCTTTGTAGCCCCGACGGGATTCGAACCCGCGCTACCGCCTTGAGAGGGCGGCGTCCTAGGCCGCTAGACGACGGGGCCAGGACACGCTTTTAAACGTGGTATTTCAGCCTTGCTCTTGGATGCTCAGCAAGCTTAGCTTGTCTGAGTCCGGCCACAAAATCGACCGGATTTCCGCTGGGGTACCAGGACTCGAACCTAGAATGGCGGTACCAGAAACCGCTGTGTTGCCAATTACACCATACCCCAAGGTCTTGCTCACCAGCCTTGCCCGATCCGCTTCGCTGTTGTGCTCGGCGGCTCGTCTCCGGCCGAAAAGAAGATTACCAGTACCCCTGCCCCAAATACCAAATCGTATGGTCACAGGAGGTTTTTGCTTCATTTTCGGCCGGAAGACCGTCCGATCTAGGCGGTTACCGCTGCCCTACCGGCGCGCAACCGAGCGAGCGAGACCTCACGACCGAGCAATTCCATCGACTCGTACAGCGGAGGGCTGATGTGAGAGCCCGTGATCGCGACCCGAACCGGAGCGAAGGCCTTACGCGGTTTGAGCTCCAGATCCTCGATGAGGGCCTTCTTGAGTGCTTCCTCGATACTGGCCGCCGACCACTCTGAGATGGCATCGAGCGCCGCAAGAGACGCGTCCAGAACCGGACCGGCATCTTCCTTCAGGTTCTTTGCCGCCGCGGCCGGATCGAGAGCAAACGACGCCTCGTCGACGAACAGGAATTTCAGCAGATCCCACGCGTCGGACAGGACGACGATGCGCGTCTGCACGAGGTCCGCCGCAACAGTGAACGTCGCTTCGTCGACATCGGCGCCGATATGTCCGTGCTCCACCAGGAACGACTTCAGACGACCGGCGAAGTCGGCCGGCTCGAGCAGACGAATGTGCTCGGCATTGATCGCGTCGGCCTTCTTCTGGTCGAAGCGGGCAGGATTGGAGTTGACCTTGGAGACGTCGAAGGCCGCAACCATCTCGTCGAGCGAGAAGACATCGTGATCGTCGGCGATGCT
Organism: Rhodococcus sp. 27YEA6; assembly: GCF_044908235.1. Lineage (NCBI taxonomy): Bacteria > Bacillati > Actinomycetota > Actinomycetes > Mycobacteriales > Nocardiaceae > Rhodococcus > Rhodococcus sp. 27YEA6. Next base: position 322,382 of record NZ_JBIYCY010000002.1, read on the forward strand.
CCACCCGAGCAGAGCCAAGTAGTTCAGCAATCCCTCGGGAATGAAGCCCCGATCGCGGTGGATGAAGAGGTTGGACTCGGGATCGCGCTTGGAAAGCTTCTTGTTGCCCTGACCCATCACGAAAGGCAAGTGCCCGAACGACGGTGTGAAATCGGCGACACCGATACGAATCAATGCCTCGTACAACGCGAGCTGACGCGGAGTCGAGGACAGCAGATCTTCGCCGCGCAGTACATGGGTGATCTTCATCAACGCGTCGTCGACCGGGTTGACCAAGGTGTACAGCGGAATGCCGTTGCCGCGAGTCAGCGCGAAGTCCGGAACGGTGCCTGCCTTGAACGTGGTCTCGCCCCGCACCAGGTCGTTCCAGGTCAGATCGTGATCGGGCATCCGGAGGCGGACGACGGGCTTGCGCCCCTCGGCGATGTAGGCAGCGCGCTGCTCGTCGCTGAGCTCGCGATCGAAGTTGTCGTATCCGAGCTTCGGATCGCGTCCGGCCGCCATGTGTCGCGCTTCGACCTCCTCGTTGGTCGAGTAGGACTCGTAGGCCTCGCCCGCGGCCAGCAACTTGGCAACAACGTCGAGATGCAGGTCGCGACGCTCGGACTGGCGATACGGTGCGTGCGGCCCACCGACCTCCGGGCCTTCGTCCCAATTGAGCCCCAACCAGCGGAGGGCGTCGAGGATGGCCTGGTAGGACTCTTCACTGTCGCGCTGCGCATCGGTGTCTTCGATACGGAACACGAATGTGCCGCCGTGGTGTCGTGCGAATGCCCAGTTGAACAAGGCGGTGCGCACCAAACCCACGTGCGGGGTTCCGGTGGGTGACGGACAGAAACGGACGCGTACTTCGCTGTTGGTCATGGCTCACTTGGCTCGGCGATGATGGATGGTCGTACTACAGGTTAGTCCGGCAGCCCTTCCTCCATCCGGCCGATCACTTACCCGGCAGGACGTTGATGCGTGTCATGTCGCCGTCGTAGTAGGCCAGCAGTCGCTTGTCCATGACCTTTCGCCACAGCGGCGGCACCCACGCGCAGACGATCATGACTGCGTAACCCGCTGGAAGTTGCGGCGCTTCGGCCGCACTTCGCAGGCTCTGGTACCGCAGACGCGGATTCGCGTGATGGTCGCTGTGACGCTGAAGTTGATAGAGGAACAGATTGCTGACGACGTGGTCGCTGTTCCAGCTGTCCTCGGGCGAGCACCGGACGTACGAGCCGTCAGGCCGCTTCGCACGTAGCAAGCCGTAGTGCTCGAGATAGTTGGCGGTCTCGAGGAACGTGAAGCCTGCAATTGCCTGAACGGCGAGCCACGGCGCAATTTCCCAGCCGAACGCGGCGATCAGACTGCCGAACAGAACCACACTCATCGCCCACGCGTTCAGGATGTTGTTGCGGTAACTCCACGTCCGTCTCCCCTGACGTCTCAGACGAGCGCTTTCGATCCGCCATCCCGAGCGCAGGCCGCCGATGACGCTGCGAGGCAAGAAGAACCAGAAGTTTTCCTTGTACCGTGAGCTGGCCGGATCCTCCGGCGTCGCGACGCGGACGTGGTGTCCATGGTTGTGTTCGACGTAGAAATGGCCGTAGAAGGACTGCGCGAGCGCTACTTTCGCGAGCCACTTCTCGAGCTTCTCACTCTTGTGCCCCAATTCATGCGCCGCGTTGATCCCCACACCGGCAACCACGCCGGCAGTCATCGCGAGCGCGAACTTCTCCCCCGCCGCCATCGGCGCGTTCACCCAACACCACGCGACGAACACCAGCCCGACGTATTGGAGGGGCAGGAACAAGTACGTGCACCAGCGGTAGAAACGATCCTCTTGCAATTCAGGGATCGCTTCGTCCGGTGGGCTGTTACCGTCCTCGCCCGCCAGGAGATCGATCAGGGGAATGACGATGACGATCAGCCACGCCCCGATGGCCCAGAAGAGCCCGAGACTGAATTTGTCGACCAGGAACCACGCAGCGAACGGGCTGAGAGGAACCAGCAAACCCAGTGGCCACAGGTAGCGCTTCTTGTCTCGCCACACCGGCCGCTGCCCGTTCCGCGCTTGCCCTGCCGCTGTCCGGGAGGCTTCCGCGAAGGTCGTCATGTATCACCACGTTTCTGCGCAATCCACTCGATTGCCCCATCGGCTTCTATCCAGTTATCGGTCACCCTACTGCTCAGCGTTACATTTCAGGGAATTTGGTCTGTTACGGGCCGCGACAGCAAACCGTGGGGCGAACTCTCCCAACCTGGCCAAATCCGACATAACGCCAGGAGGATCAGAGGCGAAGCTTCGCCTGGGTCATGAAACCCGCAGGTCAGTCCCGGAGCCTGATTTCTTCGAGTCGGTTGGCAATCCCGATCAATCCACTGGCGATAGTTACCATCTTGCAACTTTTCTGCGACAGACACCTCTCGACCTCACACCACGACGGAGGCCCCATCCGGTTGGATGGGGCCTCCGTAGTCGCGTGACTGAACGAACCGGGTCAGGATCAGCTCTTGGCGGTCACCGGGTTCGTGAGCGTGCCGATCCCCGAGACCGTGACCGACACGGAATCGCCGTCGACGATCGGGCCTACTCCGGCGGGGGTGCCGGTGAGGATGACGTCGCCAGGCAAGAGAGTCATCACCGCCGAGATCCACTCGATGATCTTCGGAATGTCGTGGAGGAGAAAAGCCGTGCTGCTGTCCTGCTTGACCTGACCGTTCACCTCGGTCTTGATGTCGACGTCGGACGCATCCAGACTGGTTTCGATCCAGGGGCCGAGTGGGCAGAAAGTGTCGTGGCCCTTCGCGCGCGTCCACTGCCCGTCGTGACGCTGATGATCTCGCGCCGACACGTCGTTGGCGATCGTGTAACCGAGGACCACGCTCAACGCCTTCGCCGCCGGAACGTCCTTGCACGGTTGACCGATGACGACCGCGAGTTCACCCTCGAAGTGCACCTCGTTCGAGGTGGGAGGCAAGACGATCGGGGCACCCGGGCCAACTATGGACGTGTTGGGCTTGAGGAAGATCACGGGGTCCGCGGGAGCCTCTCCGCCCATCTCCGCGATGTGATCTGCATAATTCTTGCCGATGCAGATCACCTTGCTGGCGAGAATCGGAGCCAGCAGACGGACATCGGCGAGCGGCCAACTTCGGCCGGTAAATGTGGGGTTCCCGAACGGGTGCTCCGCAATTTCCTTGGCGACGAGGGCATCCTCTTCACCTTCGATACTGACGAACGCAACACCATCGGGACTGGCAATTCGACCAAGACGCATGCCGGCCAGTCTATCGGGGTGCCGGAAACGACTGACGCGCGCAAGCCGAAAGGCTCACGCGCGTCAGTCTCGTGAAAGAATTCCTTACAGCGCTGCAGTGATCCGGTCGCCGATCTCCGTTGTGGAGATGGGACCTTCGCCGCGGGTAGCCAGGTCGGCAGCGACCACAGCCTCTACCCGAGCGGCGTCGTCCTCGCGTCCGAGATGGCGAAGAAGCAGTGCGGCCGAGAGGATCGCGGCGGTGGGATCAGCGATTCCCTTGCCGGCGATGTCCGGAGCACTGCCGTGAACGGGCTCGAACATCGACGGGTTGGTACCCGAGGCATCGATGTTTCCGCTTGCGGCCAAACCGATGCCACCGGTTACGGCGCCGGCGAGGTCGGTGATGATGTCACCGAAGAGGTTGTCCGTGACGATCACGTCGAAGCGCGACGGGTCGGTGACCATGTAGATCGTGGCCGCGTCGATGTGGCAGTACGCGGTTTCTACGTTCGGGAACTCGGCACCGACGGTCTCGATTGCACGCGTCCAGATTGCGCCCGCGTTGGAGAGCACGTTGGTCTTGTGAATCAAGGTGAGGTGCTTGGACCGGGTCTGCGCCAAGGCAAATGCGTAACGCACCACGCGCTCGGCACCGAACCAGGTATTGATCGACACCTCGGTTGCGATCTCGTGATCGGTGCCGACGCGGATCGCTCCACCGTTTCCGGTGTACGGACCCTCGGTGCCTTCACGAACCACGACGAAGTCGATCTCCGGCTGCGCCGCCAACGGCGACAGCGCACCCGGATACAGCTGTGCGGGGCGAAGATTCACGTGATGATCGAGCTGGAAGCGCATGTTCAGCAGCAGACCACGCTCGAGGATGCCGGGTGCGACGATCCGCGGATCACCGATGGCGCCCAACAGGATTGCGTCGTGCTGACGAATCTGGTCCAGCTCGTCCGCCGGGAGCAACTCGCCGGTGGCGTTGTAGCGACGGGCACCGAGATCGTATTCGGTGGTTTCCAGATCCGGAACCAACTTGCCGAGCACCTTGAGCGCTTCGGCAGTGACCTCGACGCCGATTCCGTCACCCGGAATGACCGCAAGCTTCATGGAGTCCTCATCTCAGTAGAACTGTGCGCCTTTATCAACGGCGGGCGGTTGATAAAGGCGCACAGCAAAAACAAATCAGGAAAGGTCGACCTGGGCGACGCGAGCGTCGAGCTGCGAGACGATTGCCTCGACCTCGGCGTCACCGACGACGCGATCGACGCGCAAGATGACAGTTGCGCCTTCGCCTTCGGCATCCTGGCTCAGTGCTGCTGCGAGGATGTCGACGCCCGCGTTTCCGAGGACGGTACCGAGGACACCGAGAACGCCCGGGCGATCGCTGTAGTGAACGACGATGTTGTGGCCCTCGGCGCGCAGGTCGAAGCTGCGTCCGTTGATGTTGACGATCTTCTCGACCTGCTGCAGACCGGTGAGTGCGCCCGTGACCGACGTGACCGTGCCGTCGGCGGCAACTGCACGCACCTCGACCGCGCTGCGGTGGGCAAGAGCCTCCGAGTGCTTCTCGACCGACACGGTCACGCCGCGCTGCTCGGCCAGTGCCGGAGCGTTGACGAACGTGACGGCCTCATCGCTGCTGGCGGAGAACACGCCGCGCAGTGCAGCCAGGCCGAGGATGTCGACGGTTTCGGCAGACAGCTCGCCGGTGGCGACAACCTGCACGGTCTGCACAGCTTCGGGCGACAACGTCGCAGCGAGGAGACCGAGCTTGCGGACGAGCTCGAGCCACGGAGCAACTTCTTCGCCCACGGGGCCGCCGGAGACGTTGACAGCCTCGGGAACGAATTCGCCTGCCAGAGCGAGGAGAACACTCTTGGCCACGTCGATACCTGCGCGGTCCTGAGCCTCGGACGTCGATGCTCCGAGGTGCGGGGTGACAACGACGTTGTCGAGCTCGAAAAGCTTGGAATCGGTGCACGGCTCGGTGCTGAACACGTCGAGACCGGCGCCTCGGACCTTGCCGGAGACGAGTGCGTCGTAGAGCGCATCTTCGTCGATCAGACCACCGCGAGCGGCGTTGACGATGATGACGCCGTCCTTGGCCTTGGCGAGGCGCTCGGCGTTGATCAGGCCGGCCGTTTCCTTGGTCTTGGGCAGGTGCACGGAGATGAAGTCGGCACGCTCGACGAGCTCGTCGATGGTGACCAGTTCGATGCCGAGCTGCGCTGCGCGCGCTGCGGGCAGGTAGGGGTCGTACGCGATGATCGTGGTCTCGAACGCAGCGAGACGCTGCGCGAAGAGCTGGCCGATGCGGCCGAGTCCGACGACACCGACGGTCTTGCCGAGGATCTCGACACCGTTGAACTTGCTTCGCTTCCAGGTGTTCTCACGCAGAGTCTTGTCTGCTGCGGGAATCTGGCGAGCGGTCGACATGAGGAGCGCGACAGCGTGCTCGGCAGCGGAGTGAATGTTGGAGGTCGGTGCGTTGACGACCATCACGCCGCGCTCGGTGGCTGCGGGGATCTCGACGTTGTCCAGGCCGACACCGGCGCGGCCGATGATCTTCAGCTTGGTGCCGGCAGCCAGAACCTCGGCGTCGACGGTAGTGGCGGAACGGACGAGAATCGCGTCGGCCTCGGGTACCGCGGCGAGCAGCGCCGGGCGGTCGGGTCCGTCGACCCAACGCACCTCCACACCGTCACCGAGCGCCTCGACTGTGGACGGCGCGAGCTTGTCGGCGATCAGAACAACGGGACGGCCAGGCTGGCTCACGTGCAAACTCCCTGATTAGGTGGGTGTGAAGGTGGTTTAACCACCGATAGTTTAGTGCGCGCTCACTTGGAATCCACAACGCGGTAGGCAATACCACATAGTGGACACTTTCGCGGGCAAATTCTCGACGGAATATGAATCCGGACTCAGACGACCCGGAAAACGACTCCGGCCCAATGCCGCGCTGGTTCAACGTAATTGAACCGGCGCGGCATCAGGCCAGTGGAGACGTGGAGCGTGAAACTGCGAATTACGCGGTTTCGGTGATCGGACGATCGACCCAGCTCATCAGGTCGCGCAGCTTCTTGCCGGTGACCTCGATGGGGTGCTCGGCGTTGGCCTTGCGCAGGCCCTCGAGCTCGGTGTTGCCGTTCTCGACGTTGGCAACCAGACGACGGGTGAACTCGCCGGACTGGATGTCGGCCAGGATCGCCTTCATGCGCTCCTTGGTGTCGGCGTCGATGACGCGCGGGCCGGAGAGGTATCCACCGAACTCAGCGGTGTCGGACACCGAGTAGTTCATGCGGGCGATGCCACCCTCGTACATGAGGTCGACGATGAGCTTGAGCTCGTGCAGAACCTCGAAGTACGCCATCTCGGGTGCGTAGCCGGCCTCGACCATGACCTCGAAACCGGTCTTGACCAGTTCCTCGGTGCCGCCGCAGAGCACGGCCTGCTCGCCGAAGAGGTCCGTCTCGGTCTCTTCCTTGAACGTGGTCTTGATGACGCCTGCGCGGGTTCCGCCGATGCCCTTGGCATAGGACAGAGCAAGAGCCTGGCCTTCACCCTTGGGATCCTGGTCGATGGCGATGAGCGCGGGAACGCCCTTGCCGTCGACGAACTGACGACGCACCAGGTGGCCGGGGCCCTTGGGGGCGACCATGCCGACGGTGACGAACTCCGGAGCCTTGATCAGGTCGAAGTGAATGTTCAGGCCGTGACCGAAGAACAGCGCGTCGCCGTCCTTGAGGTTCGGCTCGATGTCATTGGTGAAAATGCTCGCCTGAGCGGTGTCAGGTGCGAGCACCATGATGACGTCGGCCCACTCGGAAACCTCTGCCGGCGTACCGACCGTCAGCCCCTGCTCTTCAGCCTTCTCACGCGACTTCGAGCCTTCCTTGAGGCCGATGCGCACATCGACGCCCGAGTCACGCAGGCTCAGCGAATGGGCGTGGCCCTGGCTTCCGTAGCCGATCACAGCAACCTTGCGGCCCTGAATGATCGACAGATCGGCATCGTCGTCGTAGAACATCTCGACTGCCACAGTTCTCAACCTCTCCTTGGATTTTTACGTGTCTAAAAGTACTAGCGGGTGGCCGTGATCGACTTCGGCCCTCGACCGACTGCCACGACCCCGGACTGAACGATCTCCCGGATACCGTACGGATCAAGCATCCGCAGCAGTGCATCCAGCTTGGACCGAGTACCGGTCGCCTCGATGGTGACGGACTCCGGAGAGACGTCGATCACCTTGGCGCGGAACAGGTTCACCGTTTCGATGACCTGCGTGCGCACGCTTGCATCAGCGCGCACCTTGATGAGCACGAGCTCGCGAGCGACGGATGCTTCACCGTCCTGCTCGACGATCTTGATGACGTTGATCAGCTTGTTGAGCTGCTTCGTCACCTGCTCGAGAGGGAACTCGTCGACCGTGACGACGATGGTCATACGTGAGATCTCGGGGATCTCGGTTCCGCCCACCGCAAGGGATTCGATGTTGAATCCGCGGCGGGAGAAAAGTGCGGAGACGCGAGCCAGCACGCCTGGCTTGTCCTCGACGAGAACACTGAGGGTGTGACTGGTGCTCACTTCTGATCCTCCCCTGTGCCCGCGGCGGGTCCGGCTTGCTCGCGTGACATGGCTTCGTGGATGACGGCGGGCTCGGCAACTGCCTCGTCGTCGTCGAACAGCGGCCGGATGCCCCGGGCCGCCATGATTTCGTCGTTGCTCGTTCCGGCAGCGACCATCGGCCACACCTGTGCGTCGGCGGTGACGATGAAGTCGATCACGACAGGCTTGTCGTTGATGGACTGCGCCTCACGGATCGCAGCTTCGACATCTTCTTCACGCTCGACACGAATTCCGTGGCAGCCCAATGCTTCTGCGAGCTTCACGAAGTCCGGGATGCGGATGGCGCCGTGCGTTCCGAGGTTGGTGTTGGAGTAGCGCTCTTCATAGAAGAGTGTCTGCCACTGGCGCACCATGCCGAGGTTGCCGTTGTTGATGAGGGCAACCTTGATCGGAATACCTTCGAGTGCGCAGGTTGCGAGTTCCTGATTGGTCATCTGGAAGCAGCCGTCGCCGTCGATCGCCCACACCTCGGTGTCGGGCATACCCATCTTGGCGCCCATGGCTGCGGGAACCGCGTACCCCATGGTGCCGAGCCCGCCCGAGTTGAGCCACGTGCGCGGCTTCTCGTAGCCGACGAACTGCGCGGCCCACATCTGGTGCTGACCGACGCCGGCGCAGTAGATGGCATCCGGTCCGGCGAGCTTGCCGACGGTCTGGATCACGTACTCCGGGCTCAGCTGACCGTCGGTGGGACGGTCGTAGCTCAGCGGGTACGTACGACGGATGTCATTCAGGTACGCCCACCACTCGGTGAGGTCGAACGTGGTGCCCGTGGCCATGTCGGCACGGATCGCCTCGATGAGTTCGGTGATGACCTCTTTGCAGTCGCCCACGATCGGGACGTCCGCGTAGCGGTTCTTGCCGATCTCGGCCGGGTCGATGTCGGCATGGATGACCTTGGCGTCGGGCGCGAAGGAATTCAGCTGACCGGTGACGCGGTCGTCGAAACGCGCACCGAGGGTGATCAGTAGATCGCTACGCTGCAGAGCGGCGACTGCGGCAACGGTGCCGTGCATTCCCGGCATACCGCAGTTGAGGTCGTGGCTGTCCGGGAACGCGCCGCGGGCCATCAGCGTGGTGACGACGGGGATACCGGTCAGCTCGGCCAATTCGAGCAGCTCCGGCGAGGAGTCGGACTTGATGACGCCGCCACCGACGTACAGAACCGGCGACTTGGCGTCGGCGATCAGACGTGCAGCTTCACGAACCTGCTTGCCGTGCGGCTTGGTCACCGGGCGGTAGCCCGGCAGACGCATCTCCGGCGGCCACGAGAACGTGGTCTGCGACTGCAGGATGTCCTTGGGGATATCGACCAGGACGGCGCCGGGGCGACCGCTGGCCGCGAGGTAGAAGGCCTCGGCCATGATGCGCGGGATGTCGATCGCGTCGGTGATCAGGAAGTTGTGCTTGGTGACCGGCATCGTGATGCCTGAGATATCGGCTTCCTGGAAGCCGTCGGTACCGATCAGCGAGCGCGCCACCTGCCCGGTGATCGCGACGATCGGAACGGAGTCCATCTGCGCGTCGGCCAGCGGCGTGACCAGGTTGGTCGCACCGGGACCCGAGGTGGCCATGCAGACGCCGACCTTGCCGGTCGCCTGGGCGTAACCGGTGGCAGCGTGGCCTGCACCCTGCTCGTGGCGCACGAGCACGTGGCGGACCTTGACCGAATCGAAGAGTGGGTCGTAAACCGGGAGCACGGCACCGCCGGGAATGCCGAATACCGTGTCGACCTCGAGCTCTTCGAGGGCTCGAACCACAGACTGCGCGCCGGTTACCCGCTCAGGCGGAAGCTGGCGACGGTTGGCCGTCTGGGTTGCGGCAGCCGCGGTTGTCGGGCTCGGTGTCCCTGACTTGCGCGGCGTGGGTTGAGGCCGTGCTGTTGGTGCGCTCACTGGGAAATCCTCTGATTCTGGCTCCGGGCAACAAAAAACCCCCGTCAGCATCTGCTGAGCGAGGGTGGCGCGTCGTTATCTGGTGAGTTGAAAAATCGACTCAGGCGACGACGCGCCGGCCGATTACGAGCAACTCATTCTGTTTCACGCACTCGACAGTAGAGGCGCTAGTCGCGAACGGCAAACTTGGTGAGTCGACCGTCCCAGAATCTGAGATACATCGGCTGCAATGCGAAGATGTAGAGGTGTCAACTTCGCAGCAGCCCGTGCCACCGGCTCAATCATCCCACACGCCGAAACCACTTCGGCACGTCATCCGCATTTCGCAGCTCGCTTACATGGCGTGCGCGTTCCTTCTGTTCGCGGTCAGCTTCCCGATCTTCGGGTGGCCCGTCGCCTTCAGCTGGTTGCTGATCCTTCCGATCATCGCCGTCTATCTCGTCGCGCGACTGCGCACCACCGTCAGCCCTGACGGCCTCGAGGTCCGCTCGACGTTCTCCAAGCGCACCCTCGCCTGGGACGACGTCAAGGGTTTCCGCTTCCCGAAGCGGAGTTGGGCGCGCGCGGAACTCACCGACGGAACCGAGGTGACCCTGCCTGCGGTCAGCTTCGTCAGGCTTCCCGAGATCGCGATCGCCAGCGGTGGCCGCATCACCGATCCCTACGCATCCGCCGCAGAAGCCTTCGCCGCCAAGGAAGCCGAAGAGGAAGAAGCAGCTGCAGAAGCAGAAGCAGAATCCGAGCTCGTCGAGAACACACAGGACCAGCCCGAAGAGAAGCGCCCGTAGCACGCGAGTAGCGTTGAAAGGCCCTCGCTTCTATTTGAGTGGACCAGCAACGATCACATAAGGAACACGCCCATGCCCCCGTTGAGGTCACGCACCACCACCATCGGACGTAATGCTGCCGGAGCCCGATCCCTGTGGCGCGCCACAGGAATGACGGATTCCGACTTCGGAAAGCCGATCGTCGCCGTAGCGAACTCGTACACCCAGTTCGTACCCGGCCACGTGCATCTCAAGAACGTGGGCGAGATCGTTGCCGAGGCCATCAGTGCGGCCGGCGGCGTCGCTCGTGAGTTCCACACCATCGCAGTCGACGACGGCATCGCAATGGGCCACGGCGGAATGCTCTACTCGCTCCCGAGCCGCGAGATCATCGCCGACTCGGTCGAGTACATGGCAAACGCCCACACAGCCGACGCACTGGTGTGTATCTCCAACTGCGACAAGATCACTCCCGGCATGCTCAACGCTGCAATGCGTCTCAACATCCCGACCGTCTTCGTCTCCGGCGGTCCGATGGAGGCCGGTAAGGCAGTGGTCGTCGGCGGCGTGGCCCAAGCCCCCACCGACCTCATCACCGCGATCTCCGCCTCTGCCAACGATGCCGTGTCCGACGAGGGCCTCGACGAGGTCGAGCGCAGCGCGTGCCCGACATGCGGGTCCTGCTCCGGAATGTTCACCGCCAATTCCATGAACTGCCTGACGGAGGCCCTCGGCCTCGCATTGCCGGGCAACGGCTCCACGCTGGCAACTCACAAGGCTCGTCACGCACTCTTCTCTCGTGCGGGCACCACCGTGGTCGAGGCTGCCCTCAAGTACTACCGCGACGGCGACGAGTCGGTGCTGCCACGCAACATCGCGACCCCGGCAGCGTTCCGCAACGCGATGGCTCTCGACGTCGCCATGGGCGGTTCCACCAACACCGTCCTGCACACACTGGCAGCGGCACAGGAAGGCGAGGTCGACTTCGACCTCGACACCATCGACGCGATCAGCCGCAAGGTGCCGTGCCTGTCCAAGGTCTCCCCCAACTCGGACTACCACATGGAAGACGTCCACCGCGCCGGGGGAATCCCGGCGCTGCTCGGTGAGCTTCGCCGCGGCGGACTCCTCGAAACCGACGTCTCGACCGTGCACACCAAGAGCTTCGACCAGTGGCTCGACGACTGGGACATCCGCTCCGGCAAGGCAACAGACGAAGCGATCGAACTGTTCCATGCTGCTCCCGGCGGCGTGCGCACCATCGAACCGTTCTCGACGGACAACCGGTGGTCTGCCCTCGACACCGATGCTGCCGGTGGCTGCATCCGCGACGTCGAGAACGCCTACACCGTGGAAGGCGGCCTGGTCGTCCTGCGCGGCAACATCGCCGTCGACGGCGCAATCCTCAAGACGGCCGGCATCGACGAGGAACTGTTCTCGTTCCAGGGCCCGGCTCTGGTCGTCGAGTCGCAGGAAGAAGCCGTCTCGGTGATCCTGCAGAAGAAGATCAAGGCCGGCGACGTCCTGGTCGTGCGTTACGAAGGACCAAAGGGCGGACCGGGCATGCAGGAAATGCTGCACCCCACCGCTTTCCTCAAGGGCGCAGGCCTCGGCAAGGAATGCGCGCTGATCACCGACGGTCGTTTCTCGGGCGGAACCTCCGGGCTGTCCATCGGTCACATCTCCCCCGAGGCTGCCGCAGGCGGAATCATCGGTCTCGTCCAGAACGGCGATCAGGTTCGCATCGACGTCGCCTCGCGCACGCTCGAGATCCTGGTCGACGACGACGTCCTCGCCGAGCGACGCGCGAAGATGGAGGCCTCGGAGCGCCCGTGGCAGCCGGTCGATCGTCAGCGCACCGTGACGACAGCACTGCGCGCCTACGCCGCTCTGGCGACGTCCGCCGACAAGGGCGCGGTTCGCTACGTTCCGTAAGTTCTGCCACGAATCGAAAAAATCCCCGGCCGCTTTTCGGCCGGGGATTTTTTCTGTCAGCGCTCGTGCGGCTCGAGACGCCCGTAGCCGATGTGACAGTCACACAAGGTTTTCGGGCAGCCGCACGTGCGGCAACCAACTCAGCTCCACGAGAATGCTCGCCAACGGGCCACGACAGAGGGTCGACAGAGTCGGGTTCATTTCACCTCGGAGAAGAACGCGGGACCGACTGCGTCCGAACACGCCATACTTCCTCCGGTGTTGTATGAGCTTGAACCACAACCCAATCCGATCATCCCGTCGCCGACACACTCTGCCACGACGCGTGATGGACGCTCGACCGGATCCAGGTACGCGGTGGTCCTCTCGCCTGTCGCCCCGATACGGGTGAAATGGGACGTGCTGGTACAGCCACAGTGCAACTCATCGACAGCAAGACCGACCGACAGGTACCGAATAGTCGGGCGACACGCGGAGCACCAACGGAACGATATGAGCTATCAGACATTTCAGACCGAATCGCGCGTCCGGCTCGTGAGCGAATTCACTTGGACGTAGGGTTTCAGACACCAGCTGATCAATTCAGATACATGAGGGGGGATGACTTTCAGTCAGGTGATCATTTCGGTCAGTTCGAGCGAGCCGACTTGCACACGGCGCTCACCAGTGGTTCCCTCATCAGGTCGCTGAGACGCACATCACAACGACGACAGTCAGCCACCGCCCGTCACCCACAAGGTCGACGGGAAACAACCAAGGAGCAATACATGCCCGGAGTCGGCATATGGCGCACCAAATCCGTCGAGCAATCGATCGCGGACACCGACGAGCCTGAGACAAAGCTCAAGAAGGAACTGACCGCGAAGGACCTCACGGTATTCGGAGTCGCCGTCGTCATCGGCGCAGGCATCTTCACGCTGACTGCTCGAACCGCGGGCAATGTCGCAGGACCCTCCATTTCACTGGCATTCGTTCTCGCTGCCATCGCCTGTGGCCTCGCCGCGCTGTGTTACGCGGAGTTCGCCTCCACCGTCCCCGTCGCAGGCAGCGCATACACGTTCTCCTACGCCACGTTCGGGGAGTTCGCCGCCTGGATCATCGGCTGGGACCTCATTCTCGAGTTCGCTCTCGCCTCCGCCGTCGTCGGCAAGGGCTGGTCGCTGTACCTCGGCAACGTCATCGGGGCCAGCGGAAGCACCACCGCCCACATCGGTTCGATCAGCTTCGACTGGGGCGCTCTGCTCATCATCGGCGCGATCACGCTGATCCTCGCGATCGGCACCAAGGTTTCCTCGCGAGTCTCCGCGATCATCACCGCGATCAAGATCGCAGTAGTCCTGCTCGTCATCGTCGTGGGCGCGTTCTACATCAAGAAGGAGAACTACTCCCCCTTCATCCCGCCGTCCGAAGGAACCGAGAGTTCTGCAAGCGGAATCCATCAGACCCTGTTCTCCTGGCTGACCGGCGCAGGCGGAAGTAGCTACGGCGCTTACGGATTGCTCGCCGCAGCCAGCCTCGTGTTCTTTGCCTTCATCGGTTTCGACGTCGTCGCCACCACCGCCGAGGAAACCAAGAACCCGCAGAAGTCGTTGCCGCGAGGAATCTTCGGCTCGCTCGCCATCGTCACGGTTCTCTACGTTGCCGTCACGCTCGTACTGACCGGCATGGTCAAGTACACCGAACTCAAGGACGGCAGTCCGTTGGTCGGCGATTCCAGCGCCACCCTCGCAACCGCATTCGAGGCCAACGGCATTGGTTGGGCACAAACCGCCATCAACTTCGGTGGCCTGGCCGGCCTCACGACAGTTGTCATGGTCATGATGCTCGGCCAGACCCGCGTCCTCTTCGCCATGTCCCGTGACGGCCTCATGCCGCGCAGCCTGGCCAAGACCAACGCCAAGGGCATCCCGATGCGCATCACGTTGATCGTCGGTGGCATCGTTGCCGTCCTGGCAGCGTTCTTCCCCATGGGCACGCTCGAAGAGATGGTCAACATCGGAACGCTGTTCGCCTTCGTCCTGGTTTGTGTCGGTGTCATCGTCCTTCGCCGCACCCGCCCCGACCTGCCGCGCGGATTCCGCGTCCCGCTGGTGCCGTTCGTTCCGATCGTCGCCGTGCTCGCCTGCGGTTGGCTGATGCTCAACCTCTCGGTCGAGACCTGGATCCGGTTCCTCGTCTGGATGGCCATCGGTGTGCTCGTGTACTTCGCCTACGGTCACCGCAAGTCGGTCCTCGGTCGCAAACTCAAGGACGGAACCGCCATCCCGTCCGCGAACGCCGACCCGGTACTCGTCAAGGACTGATCCTTCATAAACGAACCGCCGCTCTCCGATTCGGAGAGCGGCGGTTCGTTTTGTTCGACGGCGCGAGTATCAGATGAGCGGATTGGCACCGTTCAGGAAGATCCAGGTGCAGACGCCGGCAGCGATACCGAGGATCAAAACCACGAGCGATCCGATAAACGGACGAGTTGCCCAGCCACGACGACCGTCGAGCGCAATACGACCTGGTCCCGTCAAAATGATGACGCCCGCACAGATTCCGAGCAGCATCTCGTACTCGGTCCCGGCCGGGGCGAAGTACTCCAGGCCGGGTGCGCTCGCCTGACGCAGCGCCCACGCATTGATCATCACCGCCAGAACCGACGCTGCCGCAACGGGAGTCAGCAACCCGAGGATCAGGAGGGCGCCACCTGCGACTTCACCGACGGCGCCGAGTATCGCCATCCACTTCGCCTGCTGGAACCCGGCGTCCGCCAGCATCGACTCGAACCCGTTCAGCCCCGGCCCGTTCCAGATACCGGTCAACTTCTGCAGACCGTGCACCAACGCAGTTCCACCGACGGCCAATCGCAGTGCAAGCAACCCGAGGTCGAGAGTGCCTCGGCCCCGCGGAGACTCAGTTGTACCTGCCACGGCTTCGGCGGTGGGGACGGCGGCGATCGGAGCGTCGTACGCCGTCTCACGCTCGAGAGCCACGGTCGGCTGATCCGCGCCAGGTGCTCGGTATGTCGGTATCTGTTCGGTCAGGGAGTTGGCGTTCGTGGAACCGAAATCGAGATCGTCGTCGGTCCGCGGCAACGGATTCTTGGCGCTCACCGTCGGAAATTGTTCGGTGGGCGAATCATACGGACTGGACACATTGCCCGTCGGCTTGTCCGCATCCGACAACTCGCTGGGATCTTTTCGCTCGTCAGTCACGTAGGTGAGCCTATGACCGATTCACGAACTCGACGGGGAACCTTGGTCCGGCGTGGCGGCATCTGCCGTGCATTACGTAACGTCTTGGGCATGACTACGGGTAGGCATGCAGCGCTGGGCGCACTGGCGCTGGTGCTCGGGACATCGTTGCTCGCAGGTTGCGCCGACTTCGACGAATCGACTGCCTCGCCGTTCACACCCGAACCGACCAACCAGGCCAGCGCGGAAGTGCAGCCGGAGAACCCGCCGCCGTCGACCACGCCGCCGGCGCCGCGGACCGGCCCCCTCGGACCGTGTCAGGATGCCGACACCGCCGTGATCGCAACCTGTCTCGACACCACGGGTGGGCTCGTCACACTCCCGGATGGGAACTCCGGACTGGTCGCCGAACGGCGGACCGGCCGGATCATGCAGGTAGCTCCCAACACGACACCGGTCGAGGTAGCCAAGATCGACGTCGACGGCAGCGGTGACGGCGGCCTGCTCGACATCGCACTCTCCCCCACGTTTGTCGAAGACAACTTGATCTATGCCTACGTCACCACCGGAACGGACAACCGGGTGGTCCGCATCGCTCCGGGTGACACCGCCAAGGAAGTACTCGGTGGAATCCCGCGCGGCGCGAGCGGCAACGGCGGGTCACTGGAGTTCGCGGCCCCGGACCAGCTCATGGTTCTGACAGGCGATACCGGAAACCCCGCGGTTGCTCAGGATCCCGCCTCGTTGGCGGGGAAACTCTTGCGGGTCCGATCGCTGACACCCAACGCTGCGCCACCTCGCCCGGAAGTTGTTCTGTCCGGAATCGGAAACGGCGGCGGCGTGTGCGTCGATCCGGGAATCGCGA
Source organism: Rhodococcus sp. 27YEA6 (assembly GCF_044908235.1). Lineage (NCBI taxonomy): Bacteria > Bacillati > Actinomycetota > Actinomycetes > Mycobacteriales > Nocardiaceae > Rhodococcus > Rhodococcus sp. 27YEA6. The sequence continues at coordinate 338,903 of NZ_JBIYCY010000002.1, forward strand.
CGTGGGTCACGGACCGAACCACTCTCGAGGATCGCCTCCAACGCGTCGGCGCCGACGGCACGGTGACATCCCCCGCGTGGACGTGGCCCGACCGCCCCGGAGTCGGCGGGTGCATCGCGGCGCAGGGAGTGGTAGCTGTCGCGCTGGGGGCCGGCAAAGCGATCTCGGCGGTGGCCGCAGATCCAGGAACAGGTGCCGTCACGACCGCGCCGTCGGCAGTGGCGAAAGACACGTACGGCCAGCTGGGCGGTTTGGCACTCGGATCCGACGGTTTGATGTGGGCGAGCACGATAAACAAATCCGCGGGCGAGCCGGGTCCGAACGACGACAAGGTGGTCAAGATCCCGATGCCGAGTGGCAGCGGCGGGATCGACTGAGCCGCCATGTCTGTTCGGTCACGGATCCCGTGACCGAACATGCACAGATGCGTACTCTTTTGTTAGCGGGGCTAAACACCACGCATTTGCCAGGACCGGTTGGCCCAACCACGACAAAGGAGTCGGTATGAAGGCAATCCAGTACACGAGAATCGGCGCAGAACCCGAACTCACGGAGATTCCCAAACCCGAGCCCGGTCCAGGTGAAGTGCTCCTGGAAGTCACCGCTGCCGGCGTCTGCCACTCGGACGACTTCATCATGAGCCTGCCCGAGGAGCAGTACACCTACGGCCTTCCTCTCACGCTCGGCCACGAGGGCGCCGGCCGGGTCGCCGCCGTTGGCGAGGGCGTCGAAGGACTCGACATCGGAACCAATGTCGTCGTCTACGGACCCTGGGGCTGTGGCAGCTGTTGGCACTGCTCGCAAGGACTCGAAAACTACTGTTCTCGGGCAAAAGAACTCGGCATCAATCCTCCTGGTCTCGGTGCACCCGGCGCGTTGGCCGAATTCATGATCGTCGATTCACCTCGCCACCTCGTCCCGATCGGCGACCTCGACCCGGTCAAGACGGTGCCGCTGACCGACGCCGGTCTGACGCCGTACCACGCGATCAAGCGTTCACTGCCGAAACTTCGCGGTGGCTCGTACGCCGTCGTCATCGGTACCGGCGGTCTCGGCCATGTCGCCATCCAACTCCTCCGCCACCTCTCGGCAGCAACCGTCATCGCACTCGACGTGAGCGCGGACAAGCTCGAACTGGCAACCAAGGTAGGCGCTCACGAAGTGGTTCTGTCCGACAAGGACGCGGCCGAGAACGTCCGCAGTATCACCGGAAGTCAGGGCGCCGCACTGGTTCTCGACTTCGTCGGCTATCAGCCCACCATCGACACCGCGATGGCTGTCGCCGGCGTCGGATCGGACGTCACCATCGTCGGGATCGGCGACGGGCAGGCCCATGCCAAAGTCGGGTTCTTCCAAAGTCCTTACGAGGCTTCGGTGACAGTTCCGTACTGGGGTGCCCGCAACGAGCTGATCGAATTGATCGACCTGGCGCACGCCGGCATCTTCGACATCGCGGTGGAGACCTTCAGTCTCGACAACGGCGCCGAAGCGTATCGACGACTGGCCGCCGGAACGCTCAGCGGCCGCGCGGTTGTGGTCCCTGGTCTGTAGACCGACAGCGGCAAAACGACAGCGAAAAACACTGATGCCCGGCCGAATTCGATTCGGCCGGGCATCAGTGTCAGAAATTCAGTGTGCGCTAGCTGCACGCCTCGATGACAAGTTCCTTCACACGAGCCGCGTCTGCCTGTCCACGAGTGGCCTTCATGACGTCGCCGACGATCTTTCCGGCGGCCTGCACCTTGCCACTGCGAATCTTGTCCGCGATGTCGGGGTTCGCTGCGAGCGCTTCGTCGACGGCTGCCTTGAGCTTGGTTTCGTCACGTTCGACGACCAACTCCGGGTGGGCCGCGACAACCTGCTCCGGGTCACCCTCGCCGTCGAGGACGTGATCGACGACCTGGCGAGCCACTTTGTTGTTGAGCTTGCCGCTGTCGATGAGAGCTACGACCTGCGCAACCTGCGCCGGGGTGATCGGCAGAGCACCGAGTTCGACGCCACGGGTGTTCGCCTGCTGTGACAGGTAGGACAGCCACCAGGAGCGCGCTGCCTCGGGCGAAGCACCGGCCTCGGTGGTCGCGATCACCAGATCGATGGCACCGGCATTGACGAGGTCGCGCATGACCTCGTCGGAGATTCCCCAGTCCTTCTGGATCCGCGCACGGCGAATCCAGGGAAGCTCCGGCAAGGTACCGCGCAGTTCTTCGACCCACTCGGCGCTCGGAGCGACGGGCTCGAGATCCGGTTCCGGGAAGTAGCGGTAGTCCTCGGCCGTCTCCTTCCGGCGTCCCGCTGCGGTGGTGCCGTCGCCTTCCTGGAAATGGCGGGTCTCCTGGATGACCTCACCGCCGGCGTCGAGAACTGCTGCCTGACGGCGCATTTCGTAGCGAACTGCGACCTCGACGCTCTTGAGGGAGTTGACGTTCTTGGTCTCGGTGCGGGTCCCCAGTTCGGTGGAACCGATCGGCATGAGGGAGATGTTCGCGTCGCAGCGCATCGATCCCTGGTCCATGCGGACGTCGGAGACGTCGAGGGACTTCAGCAGATCTCGAAGCGCCGTGACGTACGCGCGAGCAACCTCGGGTGCGCGCTCACCGGCACCGTGGATGGTCTTGGTGACGATCTCCACCAAGGGAACGCCCGCACGGTTGTAGTCGAGCAGCGAATGGCTGGCACCGTGGATACGACCGGTAGCGCCACCCACGTGGAGGGACTTACCGGTGTCCTCTTCCATGTGGGCGCGCTCGATCTCGACGCGCCACGTCGTGCCGTCGTCGAGGATCACGTCGAGGTAACCCTCGGTTGCGATCGGCTCGTCGTACTGGGAGATCTGGTAGTTCTTCGGCTGATCCGGGTAGAAGTAGTTCTTGCGTGCGAATCGGCCCCACGGCGTGATGGAGCAGTTGAGCGCAAGGCCGATCCGGATCGCGGACTCGACAGCGGCTGCGTTCACCACCGGCAACGAACCGGGCATGCCCAGACAGACCGGGCACACCTGGGTATTGGGTTCGGCACCGAACTCGGTGGGGCACGGGCAGAACATCTTGGTCGCGGTGCCGAGTTCTACGTGCACCTCCATACCCATCACAGGCTCGTACTTGGTCAGTACTTCGTCGTAATCGAGGATGTCGGGCGCATCGACAGCAGTCATGGTGATCAGTTTATGCGTCTGCGGCTCAGCCGAAGAATGCGGCTGCCTCCTCGTAGCGCTCCTTGGGCACCGTCTTGAGTTTGCGGGTCGCCTCGGCGAGCGGAACGAGGTCGATGGACGTTCCGTGCAACGCGACCATCTGACCGAAATCTCCGCGGTGAGCTGCGTCGGTGGCATGAACGCCGAAGCGAGTGGCGAGGATGCGGTCGTGCGGCGTCGGGGTGCCACCGCGCTGAATGTGCCCGAGGACGGTGGTGCGAACTTCCTTGCCGATGCGGCGCTCGATCTCGTTTCCGAGCTGCTGCGCGACACCGGTGAAGATCTTGTGGCCGAACTCGTCTATGCCACCTTCGCGCAGGGTCATCGACGCGGGATCGGGCATCGCACCTTCAGCCACGACGCAGATGAAGTGGGAGTCGCCACGCTGGAAGCGCTTCTTGACCATCGCGCACACCTCGTCGACGTCGAACGGCTGTTCCGGAACCAGCGTGAGGTGTGCCCCCGACGCCAGTCCGGCCTGCAGCGCGATCCAGCCCGCATGCCGGCCCATGACCTCGACGAGCATGACGCGCTGGTGCGATTCGGCCGTGGTGTGGAGCCTGTCAATGGCGTCGGTGGCGACAGCCAAGGCGGTGTCGAAACCGAAAGTCACGTCAGTGCAGTCGATGTCGTTGTCGATCGTCTTGGGCACACCGATCACGGGTACGCCACTCTCGGAAAGCCAACTGGCCGCGGTGAGAGTGCCTTCGCCGCCGATCGGGATCAGGACGTCGATCCCGTTGTCGTCGAGAGTCTGCTTGATCTGATCGAGGCCCGCACGGAGTTTGTCGGGGTTCACGCGAGCGGTGCCGAGGATCGTGCCGCCGCGGGTGAGGATGCGGTTGATGCGGTCATCGGAGTCGAGCGGGACCTTGCGGTCCTCGAGCAATCCTCGCCAGCCGTCCCGGAATCCGACCACGGTACTGCCGTAACGACCGGCCGACGTACGTACGACGGCGCGGATGACCGCGTTCAAGCCCGGGCAGTCGCCGCCGCCCGTGAGGATTCCGATTCGCATAGTGCAGCACCTCTCGTGACCGGATTGTGGATCTTGGTGTCCATCTTCCCCCAGTCACCGTATTGCCGCAGGATAGCGGCGTTGCCGAGCCGCAACGCCGCGCCGCACGGGACCCCTAACCCGGCGTGACGAGCCCGCTTTCGTACGCCAGCACGACTGCCTGGGCGCGATCGCGCAGATCGAGCTTCGACAGCACCTTCCCGACATGGGTCTTGACGGTCTGCTCGGCGACGAACAGCCGCTCGGCGATCTCGACGTTGGACAATCCGCGGGCGATCAGTTCGAGGACCTCGCGCTCACGCGGGGTCAGGGCGTCCAGCGCTGCGGGCCGTGCGCGCGGGGCCGCCCGCCGGCTGGTCACATCGGCAATCAGACGCCGAGTCACCGTCGGCGCCAGCAAAGCCTGCCCTTCGGCAACGACGCGTACCGCCCGAATCAGCTCCTCAGCCGGTGCGTCCTTGAGCATGAAACCGCTCGCCCCGACGCTCAGTGCCTCGTAGACGTAGTCGTCGATGTCGAAAGTGGTGAGCATGAGGACTCGCACCGGTGGTTCCCATCCGGCGGACAGAATCTGGCGGGCAGCGTCGAGTCCGTTCATCTCGGGCATGCGAACATCCATCAAGACCACATCCGGACGCAATCGCGCGACCTCGGCGACGGCGATCTTGCCGTCCGGCGCATCGCCGATCACGCTGATGTCGGGCTGGGCGGAGAGTAGGGCTCCGAACCCTTGTCGAACCATCGCCTGGTCGTCTGCGATGAATACTGTGATGGGCACTCGGACAGCCTAGGCGGGCATCGACGGCAACTCGGCCCGGACCTCGAACCCTCCGTCCTGTCGCCGGTTTGCCAGCAGCATGCCGCCCACCGCCGAAGCCCGCTCTCGCATTCCGCGGATTCCGTTGCCACCAGTGGTTTCCGACGCCGAGTGCTGATTGCCACCCAATGGCGAAGGTCCGTTGTTCACGAGCGCGCTCACCGATTGCGGACCGAAGGCCACGGCGACCTCAATGGGTCCGCCTGGCGAATGCCTGGCCGCGTTGGTGATCGACTCCTGAATGATCCGGTAGAGCGCAAGGCCCGTGGATTCCGAGACCGACGCTCGATCGCCGTCGACTCGCCACGATACCGGCAAACCGGCACGGGTACTGCCGAGCAACAGTTCGTCCAACTGGTCGACGCCCGGTTGTGGAGCCGTCACCACGGTGTCCCCGTCGCTGCGCAGGACTCCGAGGAGGCCACGGATCTCGTTGAGCGCTGCTCGCCCTGTCTCACTTATCGATTCGAATTCGGTTCGGATCTCCGGAGTGACTGCATCGAGTCTGTACGGCGCACTCTGAGCTTGCACGACCACCATCGACATGTGGTGGGCCACGATGTCGTGCAAGTCGCGGGCGATCCGCGCCTTCTCCTCGAGGATCGTGCGCCGTGTGCGCTCGAGCTCACTGACTTCCTCCTGCTTGGCCAACTGGCGGCGCGAGAGAACCAACCAGCGGATCAACAGGCAGAAGACGACCAGGGCACTCAGCCCGACAGCCCAACCGGCGCCGTCGCTTCCCGGGGCGTTGCCGAGAAAGAGCAGCACTGTGGCGATCCAGGCGACACCGACAACCTGAATGGGCGCCCGCAGACTCACTGCGGCCAGCAACGACATCAGCACGATGATGTGGACGACCTGCCACGGGTAGCCGTAACCGGGAGTGTTGTCGAACACCAACGGGATGATCAACGCCGAGACCGCCGACACCGCCCACCCCAACGGAGCGTTGATCCGGATCAGGACGAACGGAAATGCAGCCAACGCGGCGACGAAGGGCATGATCGGCGGCGAAACATGATGCGTCAGTTGCAGTGTCGGCCAGGCAATCGAATAGAGGATCAGAGTGATCGCTACGATGACGATGTTCCAGAACTGACCGCGGGCCACGAAACTGGTTGCCCTACGCACTTTCTCCGAATGAACGACCGCCCCGTCGAGGCCGGACAGCATCGACCCGGCGGAGGCGTATGTCGGCGCGGGCACATCCGGTGCACCCTTGTTCTTCCTACGGACCTTGATCACTCGTCAAGCCTATGAAGGCGAACCCCGAAAGTCCTCATACTGCAGAGTGAGATCCCCCTACCTCCGAGGTATCACAGGGGAGGGAATTCTCACCCGAATGCGCGTCGGAGAACCCCTCCACAGAGCGATGACCGCCAGGATTGTCCGTTCATAGCGTGAACGGCATGCGGATCACACGGGTGAAAGACATCTCTCGAAGCGCCGGCACCTGGGCTGCCCTGGCGCTGGCTGCAACGGCAGCGATCACGGTCACTGCCGGAGCGAGCGGAGCCCAGTCGCCCCGCACCGAGAATTCGAACGCATCCAGGGCGATCGCCACCGTGACTACTGCGGATGCCGCTGACGCTGCGACCACCATCCCGGCGGACTTTGCGGCATTCGCCGGTTACACCCCCGCCGTCGTCGACGGATACCTCGCCAATCCCCACGGCGACTGCTCGTCGCCGGTCCCACTTCCCGACGAATTCGACTCGGCCTGCAAAGCGCACGATCTCGGCTACGACCTACTCCGCTACGCGCATTCGCACGGAACGGAACTGGGGCCGTGGGCACGTCAGGTCCTCGACGGTCAGCTCGACCAGCGAATGCATGCCGCGTGTGAAGACCGCACGTCCTTTCTCTCACGAGGGTATTGCTTCGCGATGGCCGATGTAGCCGTCACGGCTGTGAACGGAAACTCCTGGCGCCAAAGCTATCTGACGCCGGTCGCGGAATCGGGATTCGGTTACGGCACGGCCGGTGTTCTGGCAGTCTCCGCCTTCGGCTTCACCCTGATGCGATCGCAGCGCCTCGACCCGTCGAACGAGTTCTCCTACTCCCCGAAAGCGATTGCAGCATGAGCGTTCTGAATGCGTCACGGACCCCCGTCCTCGCCCGAGTCGGGGCGCTCGCACTCCCCCGCGTGTCCACGAGCGTCGCCGTGGCAGCGATGTCCGCCATCTCGCTGGCTCCCGGACTCCTGCCGCGATCAGCCGTACTACAAGGGGTGTTCAGCGGTCTGCTCGTCGCGGCCGGACTACTGGCGATGTGGGCGTTCTCCGCGGTAGCCCGTCGGCTCGTCCCCGACCGGGTCAAGGCCCGATTCGACGAACGTCATTGGCGCATCACCGCGTTCGGGTTGTCGACTGCCGGCACCGCAGTTGCGATGTTCGCCGCCGCCGGTTGGCAGAACTCGTTGCGAGCGGCGATGGGCGCACCGTCTGCCGGACTTCTCCACTGGGCGGAGGCGGGTTGCATTGCAGCACTGACCGCACTTGGTCTCTGGGGCATCGGGATCGGAATTTCGAAGGCGCTGCGGTGGATGGGTTTCGCGCGGAGCGTCGGCGCACTGGTCATGGGTGTTCTCGGGGTGCAGTTGGTAGTCGGTCCCGTCGTGTGGAACGGCCTCGCCGATTCGTTCGACAAGTCCAACGCGTACATCGACACTGCTCTGACACAGCCACTTTCGGCCTCTGTGTCAGGCAGCCCCGAATCTCTCATCTCGTGGACGTCGATGGGGGCGGAGGGACGCAAATTCGTCGCAGCAGGCGAAGACTCGGTGCGTGTCTACGCCGGTTTGGATTCGGCACCCGACACTGCATCACGTGCCGCGCTCGCGGTGAGCGAACTCGATCGCGTCGGCGGCTTTACCCGCAACAGCGTCGTAGTGGCCGTTCCGACCGGATCGGGGTGGATCGACACGCATGCAGTCGACGGTATCGAGCAACGGTTCGGCGGCGACGTCGCAATAGTCGGGCAGCAATACTCCGACGCACCCAGTTGGGCGACATTCCTGTTCAGCCGCAACGACGCCGAGGAATCAGCCACCGCCCTGTTCACCACCGTCGGCAGCCACATTGCCGCTATGCCCGCCGAGGATCGACCGGACCTGTTCCTCTACGGACAGAGCCTCGGCGCGGTCGGCGGCAGCGCCGCACTGACCGAGGCTTTGTCCGAGGGCAGTCCCACCACCGCGTGCGACGTGTTGTGGGCAGGTCCCCCGGCCGGCGCGACACGAACGGACGGCGCAACCGTCCTCGCGAACATTTCCGACCCGGTGGTGTGGTGGTCGCCTGCCCTCGCGACACAGAAACCGGATCTGAGCCGTGCCGTGCAAGATGCACCGATCCCGCAGTGGATCCCGGGTGTCACGTTCTTGCAGACCACCGTCGACATGCTCGGTTCGCTCGGTGTCCCCGCCGGTCACGGCCATCGCTACGGAACCGATCAGGGGACGGCCCTGAGAACTTGCTCCTGAAACTGCTGTGCGCCTTTATTAACCGCGGGGGGTTGATAAAGGCGCACAGCAAACAGGTCAGACTGCAGTCGCGATCGGGCCGCGAGCTGCTTCGTAGGCGGCACCGACACGGTAGAGGCGCTCGTCAGCCATGGCGGGCGCCATGATCTGCAAGCCCACCGGCAGGTTGTCGTCCGCGGACAGACCCGAGGGCACCGACATCGCGCAGTGTCCGGCCAGGTTGGTCGGCAGCGTGCACAGGTCGGAGAGGTACATGGCCAACGGATCGCCGACCTTCTCCCCCAACTTCCACGGCGTGAACGGGCTGGTCGGCGAGACCAGTACGTCCACCTTCTCGTAGGCCTTGTCGAAATCGCGCGCGATGAGCGTACGGACCTTGAGCGCCGAACCGTAGTAGGCGTCGTAGTAGCCCGAGGACAGTGCGTAGGTACCGATCATGATGCGGCGCTTGACCTCCGGACCGAAACCGGCAGCGCGGGTTGCCGCCATGACCTGGTCGGCACTCATGTTGCCGTCGTCGACACGCAGTCCGTAGCGCATGGCGTCGAAGCGAGCCAGGTTGGACGAGACCTCACTGGGCAGCACCAGGTAGTACGACGCGAGCGCATGCTCGAAGCTCGGGCACGAAACCTCGACAACTTCGGCGCCCAAAGCCTTGAGTTGCTCGACAGCAGCGTCGAAGGAAGCGATGACGCCGGGCTGGTAGCTGTCGGAGTGAAGTTCCTTGACCACACCGACTTTGACGCCGCGCAGGTCGCCGGCTGCACCTTCACGTGCCGCAGCGACCACCGGACGCACGGGGGCGTCGATGGACGTGGAGTCACGCGGATCGTGCCCGGCGATGACCTCGTGCAGCAGAGCGGTGTCGAGCACGGTGCGGCCACAGGGACCGCCCTGATCGAGCGAGGACGCGCACGCGACGAGTCCGAAGCGTGAGACAGTTCCGTACGTCGGCTTGGTTCCGACCGTCGCGGTGACCGCAGCGGGCTGACGGATCGAACCGCCGGTGTCAGTGCCGATGCCCAGCGGGGCCTGACGGGACGCGAGCGCCGCTGCGCTACCGCCGCCCGAGCCACCGGGGATGCGGGTGACGTCCCACGGGTTACGCGTCGGGCCGAAGGCCGAGTTCTCGGTCGAAGAGCCCATCGCGAACTCGTCGAGGTTCGTCTTGCCGAGGATCGGGATGCCGGCAGCGCGCAGCTTGGAGGTCAGAGTCGCGTCGTACGGCGCGACCCAGCCTTCGAGAATTTTCGACGCACAGGTGGTCGGCATGTCCGTCGTGGTGAAGATGTCCTTCAACGCGATCGGAACGCCGGCGAGTGCCGAAGCTGGTTCGTTTCCGCCTGCGAGCGAGTTGTCCACTGCTGCGGCGGCTTCGAGAGCCTGTTCGCCTGCAACGTGCAGGAAGGCGTGGTACTCGGTGTCGACGGCCGCGATGCGGTCGAGATGCGCCTGCGTGACCTCTACGGAGGACACCTCACGCGAGTGGATCTTGCCGGCCAGCTCAGCGGCGTCCAGCGTGGTCAGATCGGTCATTCGCCCTCTCCAAGGATCTGCGGAACCGCAAAGCGATCCTGTTCGACTGCGGGTGCTCCGGACAATGCCTGCTCGGGGGTCAACCCGGGCACGATCACGTCGGGGCGCGTCACGTTGGTGACGGCATTGGGATTCGCCATGGGCGGGACGTCGTCGGCGGCAACCTCGGTGACCACCTTGACGTGGTTGAGAATCGAATCCAACTGACCGGCGAACTCGTCGAGTTCGGCATCGGACAGGGCGAGTCTGGACAGCCGCGCGAGGTGCGCGACCTCGTCACGGGAGATGGCAGGCACCGCGGGGCCCCTTTCGGAAGAGGACGTGAACATTGCCGGTCCAGCCTAGTTGCTCGCCGCGACAGACCTGTAAGCACGCCCGCTGTATCGAACGACGAGCACGCTCACTGTGTCGATCGCCACGCCGAAAGCCCGCAGTGTGTTTCGCTCGTGTGACAAGCATGTGCATCTGGCGTGACGCCGCCGCGGCGCCCACCATCGCAGGTTGGGCAAGTGCAAAGATGAGTCAGGCCCGGGTCGACGTGATCCGGGCGAGAACCGATCAGCGAAAGGCACGCACGTGTCGTACCTGCTTCGCGTCCAACTGCCCGATCGACCAGGCAGCCTCGGCGCGCTCGCCGTAGCTCTCGGATCCGTGGGCGCAGACATCCTCTCCCTCGACGTCGTGGAACGAGGTGACGGTTTTGCCATCGACGACCTCGTGGTCGACGTCGAACCGGGCGCGCTGCCCGACACCTTGATCACCGCTGCCGAGCATCTACCGGACGTGCTGGTCGATTCGATCCGCCCCTACGCCGGGATTCTCGACACTCACCGTGAGCTCGAACTCATAGATTCCGTTGCGACGGCCCGAAACGATCGACTACAGGTCCTCGTCGACGGCGCGCCGCGTGTACTGCGAGTCGGCTGGTGCGTCGTCGCGGACATCGGCAAGCACGGTGCGTACCGCGTCGTCGGTAGCGCCGGCGCGCCGGAAACCCACGCCACCGACATTCCGTGGATGCCACTGGACAAGCCCACCGCCCTCGACGGCGCGGCCGACTGGGTTCCGGACGTATGGCGCGACATGAACACCAGCCTCGCTGCCGCACCTCTCGGCTCCGGCAATCGAGTCCTCATGCTCGGTCGTCCCGGTGGGCCCGAATTCCGCCCTTCGGAGATAGCCCGCCTCGGCTACCTCGCAGGAATCGTGGCGACGGTACTGGGTTGACCAGGCTGGCTGATCAGGCCAGGCCGCGAACCATGACGGTCAGTTCCATACCGCGAATCGGCTCCCACGCCCGCTCGGGATCGGGGACGAAACCGTTGCGGTCGTAGATACGACGGGCATCGACCATCTCGGGCTGCGTCGAGATGACCACCGAGTGATCGCCGCGGTCGTAGGCTTCGGCGATCACTGCGCGAACCAATGCGGTTCCGGCGCCCGATCCCCGAGCTTGCGGCGAGACTGCGAGCATGCGGAACTCGAGTTCGCCCTTCTGCGCAACATCCGCGAAGGGCGTGCCGGGTTCTGCGATCGTCAACGAGCCCACGACTTCGTCACCGAGAACCGCAACCAGCACCCGCCCCTGCTCCACCCGAGTTGCGGTGTCGCGCAGGCGCTCCGCGTACGGCGATCCGCCGGTGACAAATCCGCCACCCACGTACGACTGCACAGTCAGCTCCCCGACGGTCTCGAACTCAGCCGGTAGAACTTCACGAATCTCGATCATGGCGTCACTATCGCACCCAGCACACCAATCTCAGAAATCGGACAAAGTCACTCTGATTCGTCCAAATCGGTGGGAGCGACCGCATCCGGGCCATCTTCGAGCAACCGCCGGAAGCCGTCTTCGTCGAGCACCGGCACACCCAATTCGACCGCCTTGTCGTGCTTGGAACCGGGCGCTTCACCGACGACGACAAACGCAGTCTTCTTCGAGACCGACCCTGCCGCCTTGCCGCCGCGCACCAGAATCGCTTCCTTCGCCTGATCACGCGAGTAGGTCTCGAGCGAACCGGTGACGACGATCGAGAGACCCTCGAGATTGCGCGGAATCGAATCGTCGCGTTCGTCCTCCATGCGTACTCCGGCCGACGCCCACTTGTCGACGATCTGCTGGTGCCAGTCGACGGAGAACCACTCCACGACGGCGGCGGCGATAGTCGATCCGACGCCGTCGACTGCAGCCAACTCGTCGACCGAGGCTTCCCGAATGCGTTGCAGCGAGCCGAATTCGCCGGCCAACGCCCTCGCGGCAGTGGGGCCGACGTGCCGAATCGACAGTGCCACAAGCACTCTCCACAGCGGCTTGTCCTTGGCTGAATCCAGGTTGGCCAGCAAGCGTTTTCCGTTGGCGGACAGGGATCCCGCATTGGTGCGGAAGATCGGAACTTCGATCAGTTTCTCGGCGTCGAGTGAGAAGAGATCGCCCTCGTCGCCGATGACCTTCGCCTCCAACAGCCCGGTCGCGGCCTCGTAACCGAGCACCTCGATGTCGAATGCACCGCGCCCCGAGACGTGGAACACGCGCTCGCGCAACTGCGCCGGGCAGTACTGCTGATTGGGGCATCGCACGTCGACGTCGCCCTCTTTCGCGGGTGCCAACAACGTGCCGCACTCGGGACAATGTGTCGGCATGACGAACTCGCGCTCGGTACCGTCACGAACGTCTGCCACGGGACCGAGAACCTCGGGGATGACGTCTCCGGCCTTGCGCAACACCACGGTGTCGCCGATCAGCACACCCTTGCGCTTGACCTCCGAGCCGTTGTGCAGCGTGGCCAAGGACACAGTGGAACCCGCCACCGTGACGGGTTCCATGTACGCGAACGGCGTCACACGACCCGTACGTCCGACACTGACCCGGATGTCGAGGAGCTTGGTCGTGACCTCTTCCGGCGGGTACTTGTACGCGATCGCCCACCGTGGTGCGCGCGACGTGGTGCCCAGACGTCGATGTAACGACATCTCGTCGACCTTGACCACCAACCCGTCGATCTCGTGCTCGACGTCGTGGCGGTGTTCTCCCCAGTACTTCATCTTCTCGACCACGGCGTCGGCGCCGACCACCCGCGAGGTGTGCGTGGACACCGGCAGACCCCAGGCGGCGAGGGCCACGTAGGCGTCGTACTGCGAGGCCGGCTCGAAACCTTCCATGCGCCCGAACCCGTGGCAGATCATTCCGAGGCGGCGACGCGCGGTGACGGCAGGATTCTTCTGACGCAGGGAGCCCGCCGCGGAGTTGCGCGGATTGGCGAACGGCGCCTTACCCTCCTCCACCAGGGAGGCATTGAGTGCTGCGAAGTCCTCGAGGCGGAAGAACACCTCGCCACGCACCTCGAGCAGGCTCGGAATCGGGTACTCGTCCGTGGCGGTAAGGCGCTCCGGGATGTCGTTGATCGTCAGAGCGTTGAGCGTGACCAGCTCGCCCGTACGACCGTCACCGCGGGTTGCGGCACGAACGAGTTTGCCGTTCTCGTAGACGAGATTGAGGGCGACACCATCGATTTTCACTTCACAGAGATAGTGCAGTTCCGGCCCGGTTTCCTGCTCTACCTTGGCGATCCATGCTCGGAGCTCCGACTCGTCGAAGACGTTGTCGAGGCTGAGCATCCGCTCGAGGTGGTCGACGGACGTGAAGTCCGTCGCGAATCCGCCACCGACGAGTTGCGTCGGAGAGTCGGGAGTTCGCAGATCCGGGTACTGCTCTTCGAGAGCATTGAGCTGCCCGAGCAATGTGTCGAATGCACCGTCCGAAATGACGGGCGCATCACGAACGTAGTAGCGGAACTGATGCTGGCGTACCTCTTCGGCCAGCTCCGTCCACTGCTCGCGCGCCTCGTTGGGCGCTGGCTGCATTGCATCCGCGGTTTCAGTCACAGCTAGAAGATTATCGGTTCACACCGACACACCACACGACTCCACATCGGAACGCACACACTAGAACGCCGACGGATCGTCCACCAATGCCTTGCCGACGTCTGTACACAGCCGAAGTGCGGCACGAGCCCAGTCGAGGTTCGCACCCGCAAGACCGCAACGCGGAGTGACCGCGACCTGGGTCTGCAGGAGTTCACGCGAGAAGCCGAGACGATCTACCAGGGTGACGGCGGGCATCGCACACTCTTTCCACGTCACCGGCTTTTCCGGCTCCACGGACGGAACCAGACCGAGCGCCAATTCCTTGCCGGCGTCGAACAACTGGCCGATACCGTCGAGATCGCGTGAGCCGATGAGCGACATGTCGAAGCTCACGCCGAACGCCTGGCTTCGCCTCAGTAGATCCCACGGCATGTCTGTGCCGCAACTGTGGACGATTGTGGGCAGTCCGCAACCGCTGATCGTCGAGTCGAGTACGGCGAGTGCCTCGGGTTCCGGCAGTGCCGGAACGCTCTCCATCTTGGTGCGCCCAGGCAGCGAACCGGCCAGAACTGCCGCGATCTGCGGCTCGTCCAACTGAATCACCACTGCGGCGCCGGTGCGGCGAGTGACCTCGGCCGCATGACGCGCGAGACCCTCACCGAGTGATTCTGCGACGTCGCGGAGCGCACCGCGGTCGACGAGAACTCGCGAACCGTTTGCGACTTCGATCTCGGCGCCGAGTGTCAGCGGGCCGGCGACCTGGAGCTTGACGACGTGGTCTTCGCCGACCAAGCGCGCCGACTCCCAGGCTTCCTCGAGCGCGTCGAGATCCTGATTCAGAAAGTCCTCGGCTCGCTTCGCGACATTGCCCCTCCGAGGCACGACTCGATAGGCACGGGTCGAGGCGTCGAGGTTGATGTCGACCAGAATTGCCCCCGCCCGGCCGACCATGTCAGCGCCGAGACCGCGGCTCGGCAACTCCACCAGGTGTGGGAAACCGCCCAGTTCGCCAAGGATGGTTGCGGCGCTTTCGCGGGCGTCCGTGCCCGGCCAGGATCCGATTCCGGTGACGAGGCCACCGATGGAAACCTGCTGTGTCACAGTGTGTTCGGCTCGGATTCGGTGCCGGAGATGGTGCCACTGCCGAGAACCTGGTCGCCCAGTTCGCTGTCGGGGCGATACAGCACGACGGCCTGGCCCTTCGCGACGCCGGTCAGTGGTTCGCGCAACGAAATGGAGATGCCGCCGCCCGAAGTACCGTCATCGACGGCCTCCGCAACGGCCTGCGCCAGCCCGCCGTGCGCACGGACCTGCACCATGCACTCGACGGGGCCCTCAGGCGCCTGGCCCGAGGTCCAGATCGCACGCTGCGCCGAGATGGCCCAGACGTCGAGATTCTTGGCCGAACCCACTCGGACCGTTCCGGTTTCGGGCTCGATCGCGGTCACGTACCGCGGACGGCCGTCACCCGCCGGACCTTCGACGCCGAGACCCTTGCGCTGTCCGATCGTGAAGCCGTGTACGCCGTCGTGCGCAGCGAGGACTTCACCCGAATCGGCGTCGACGACGCTTCCCGGACGAACGCCGATGCGCGCACCCAGGAATGCTCGGGTATCGCCGGTCGGGATGAAGCAGATGTCGTGACTGTCAGGCTTGTTCGCCACAGCCAGACCGCGCTCGGCGGCTTCCTCGCGGATCTGTTCTTTCGGTGTGTCACCGATCGGGAACATCGCTCGCGAAAGCTGATCGGCCGTCAGGACACCGAGGACGTACGACTGGTCCTTGTCAGCGTCGACCGCCCGGCGCAGGACGCCGCCTTCGAGGCGCGCGTAGTGACCGGTCGCCACGGCGTCGAAGCCGAGAGCGACTGCACGGTCGGCGAGTGCGGTGAACTTGATCTTCTCGTTGCAGCGCAGGCACGGATTGGGGGTCTCACCCGCTGCGTACGACGCCACGAAGTCGTCGATCACGTCTTCCTTGAAGCGATCGGCGAAATCCCAGACGTAGAAGGGTATTCCGAGAACGTCGGCGGCGCGCCTGGCGTCGCCGGCATCTTCCTTCGAGCAGCATCCACGCGAACCCGTCCGCAATGCACCCGGCGCCGTGGACAGCGCAAGATGAACGCCGACGACGTCATGTCCGGCGGCAACAGCGCGGGCGGCGGCGACAGCGGAGTCGACACCTCCGCTCATGGCTGCGAGTACTCGCATCAGCGATCCCCTCCACGCGAACCGGCACCGGCAAGACCGGCGGCCCGAGCGCGCTCTACTACTTGTGGAAGCGCAGCGATCAGCGCGTCCACATCGGTGACACTCGACGTATGTCCGAGCGAAAATCTCAGTGAGCCACGCGCGACGGGCGATTCGACGCCCATCGCGATCAAGACATGGCTGGCTCTGGCCACACCGGCGGTGCAGGCCGAACCGGTGGAACATTCGATACCGGCGGCGTCGAGCAGCATCAGCAACGAATCGCCCTCGCAGCCGGGGAAGGTGAAGTGCGCGTTACCGGGAAGCCGATCGGATCCGGTCGGGCCGTTGAGCACCGACTCGGGAAGAATCTCCAGGACCCCGTCGATCAAACGGTCACGCAGCTTCGCCAATTCCCTTGTGCTCGAATCGAAGTTCGCGACATTCGCGCGCAGCGCCGCAGCCATCCCGACAACTCCCGCGGTGTCCGGCGTCCCCGAACGCAGATCACGTTCGTGTCCGCCGCCGTGAAGGAGCGGCACACAGGGAACCTGGCGTCCGAGCAGAAGCGCGCCGACGCCGTGCGGACCACCGAACTTGTGCGCCGCGATGCTCAGCGCGGCCAATTTGCTCGCCGCGAAATCGACCGGCAATTGTGCAACTGCCTGAACCGCGTCGCTGTGCATCGGAATCTCGAACTCAGCCGAAATCTCCGCCAACTCCACGATCGGCATGATCGAGCCGACCTCGTTGTTGGCCCACATCACCGTCACGAGTGCTACCTCGTCGGCGTGGACGGAAAGCTCGTCACGCAAGGTCTGCGGGTCGACGACACCGTTCTCGTCGACCGGCAACCACGTCACGCGCGCGCCCTCGTGCTGCTCGAGCCACTCGACGGCGTCGAGCACAGCATGATGCTCGACGGAGCTGGCCAGGATGCGAGTGCGTCGCGGGTCTGCGTCACGGCGAGCCCAGTAGATGCCCTTGACCGCGAGATTGTCGCTCTCGGTGCCTCCGGAGGTGAAGATGACCTCCGACGGCCGCGCACCCAGGCTGGCGGCGATCGATTCGCGCGATTCCTCGACGCGGCGCCGGGCCGCACGGCCGGAGCCGTGCAGCGAGGACGCGTTGCCCACGGTTTTGAAGGTATCGGTCATCGCCTCGATAGCGGCTGCCGACATCGGAGTCGTGGCGGCATGATCGAGGTACACCGGAAATCCGGCGTGGGCACTGTGTGCAGGCAGAGTCATGGCTTGACAAGGATAGCCCAGCACGAGAGTTCGACCAGCCTCGCTCAGCAGGCTAAGCGCTCATCGCCGGGGAAGGATCGATTTGTCCCACGGCTTGTGTCACGGGTTCCGGTGCGGGGTCGAAGATGTCATGAGCTGCCAGATCGATGATGTCGACGCCGCGTACGGCTCTCTCGCATCGCTGCGCGAGATCGGCTCGACACTCCCCTGCCTCCTCGAGCGGAGCCAGCCTGACCTTCACCTCGACGTTCTTCTGACGCAGGATCCGACGGATGGACTGACCGATCGTTTCGGTGCCGACAAAGCAGGGTCCGGTGCACAGGGAACCGTCGGCGTTCTCGTAGCGGATCGCCATCGGCTGAACCGGGCATTCGGCGTCGACGGCTGCTTGGAACATCGCCGGACGAAAACCGCCGTACGCCCGCCCGCACCAGGTCGTTCCCTCGGGGAACACCATCACCCGGACACCTCGCTGCAGGCGTTCGCGAACGACGTCGACGGTTCCGGGGAGTTCACGCAGTCGGGCGCGGTCGATAGGGACGACGCGCATCCGGCGCGCGAGACCGCCGAGCACTGCCCAGTCGAGCAGGTCGGCGCGGGCGACGAAGTTGGCCGGAGCAACGGCGCTCGCGACGAGGACGTCGGTCCAGGACACGTGACCGGCGACAACCATGACCCCGTCAGGTTCCGCGCGCCCCAACCGCTGGTCGTCGACCGTCAGCTTCATCCCCAGACAACGAAGCAACGCGCGCGAGTATCCGCGTTGCATCTCAGTACGCCAGGTGCGCGGGAGCAGCCAGCCGGCTGAAAGCACAGGCGCAGTCACCAGTGCGGCACCGACCATGACCCCGCGGGCCATCACGGTGATACTCGACACACCGGGTGCGTCCGCGGGTAGGCACCCGTCGCCGCAGGGGCTCGTCGGCACCCAGTACGGCACCGCCGCGGTCATCAGCCGATCCCCGACTCGTGTGCGGCGGCCGCCGATCGCAGCCGTTCGAGGTAACGCTTGTTGGCGGAGTGAAGGCCTTGCAGTGCAACAAAATCGGCCACACCGAACTCGGGATCGTGAGCAGGTTCCCCGCAGATCATCGCGCCCATCCGCAAGTAACCACGGAGCAACGGCGGCATCGTCACGCGTTCCGATGCGGCGATCTCGTCGAGCGTCAGACCCCCGAGGACCACCGGGTTTCGTGGGATCACCCGCCGCGACCCCGGACTGGCGTGCTTGTTCATCACGAAGTCACGGACGCCGCGGACATCGGCGCCGGCAATTGAATCGGGGCTCGGCAAGACGGGCACGGAGACGCAGCCCATCACCCACTCGTATCCGGTCAATTCGAGATAGTGCAGGATGCCCGACCACATCAGGCTCAGGACGGATCCGGTGCGGTGAGCGGGATCGACGCACGCGCGACCCATTTCGACAATCCTGTTCGACACCGGATCGAGCGCGGAGATGTCGAATTCGGTTGCGGTGTAATACCCACCCGCCGCCGCAGCGGAATCCGGCGGCAGCATTCGGTAGCAGCCGACGTACTCCTCGGTGATGTTGTCACGAACGAGTAGATGATCACAGAATTCGTCGAAGCCGTCGGCGTCGAGTTCGAAGACCCCGGCCGAGGCCGGGAGGGAGAAGCCTGGCTCGGAGGCGAACACTCGGTATCGAAGGCGCTGCGCTGCGACACGATGCTCGCGGTCGGAGGAGACGATCAGGGAATATCTCGGCTGGGCGACCTCACGGCCGAGATTGTCACTCGCGGAGCGAAGGACTGACGTAATTGTCATGCGCAAGGTTTATCGAGCGCGAACGGCGTCTCGGTATCGACGAAGTGACATGCCGATGCAGGCCGGGTGAATAAAGCACTGTGCGCCTTTATCAACCACGGGGGGTTGATAAAGGCGCACAGCAGTTTGTGCTTTTCAGCCCTTGTGGGACTTCACAGCTTCGGTGAGCTGCGGTGCGACGTTGAACAGGTCGCCCACGATGCCGAAGTCGGCGATCTCGAAGATGGGTGCCTCTTCGTCCTTGTTGACCGCGACGATGGTCTTGGACGTCTGCATGCCGGCGCGGTGCTGGATGGCACCGGAAATGCCGAGCGCGATGTACAGCTGCGGGGAGACCGTCTTACCGGTCTGACCGACCTGGAACTGTCCGGGGTAGTAACCCGAGTCCACAGCGGCACGCGAAGCACCGACTGCAGCGCCGAGGGAGTCGGCCAGCTCTTCTACGACGGAGAACTTGTCCGCGCTGCCGACACCACGTCCACCGGAGACGACAACCGACGCCTCGGTGAGCTCGGGGCGGTCGCCGCCGACGATGGGCTCACGCGAGGTGACCTTGACGGCACTCTCGTCCTGGGCCGGAACCTCGACGGTGATCTGCTCGCCTGCGCCGGCCTGCGGAGCAGCCTCGACTGCGCCCGGACGAACCGAGTAGACGGGAACGTCGCCGTTGGCCTTGGCCTCGACGGTGAACGCGCCACCGAAGATGGAGTGGACGCCGGTGCCGTCAGCCTTGATCTCGATGACGTCGGTCAGCAATCCGGAGCCCAGACGTGCGGCCAGACGACCGGCAACCTCTTTGCCCTCGGTGCCGGCTGCGGTGATGACTGCTGCCGGGCTGGTGGACTCGACCAGAGCGGCGAGAACGTCGACCTTGGGGGTGACGAGGTAGCCGTCGATGTCGTCGGACTCGGCGACGTAGATCTTCTCGGCGCCGGCTGCTGCCAGAGCGTCGGCGAGCTTTGCTGCGGTGCCCGCGGGGCCGGCGACAACTGCCGACGGCTCACCGAGTGCGCGTGCAGCGGTGATGAGTTCGGTGCTGACCTTCTTCAGCGCACCCTCTGCGTGCTCTACGAGCACAAGTACTTCTGCCATGACTTAACTCTCCCTGAGTTCTTCTGCTGGATGTCTAGAAGGGCGCGATCAGATGACCTTGTTGCTGACGAGGTACGCGGCAATCTTGGTGCCACCGTCTCCCTCGTCGACGATGCGCTCACCAGCGGTACGGGGGGGCTTGGGGGTGGAGGACGTCACGGTGGTGCCGGCGTTGGCAACTCCGACGGTCTCCGGGTCGACTCCGAGGTCGGCCAGCGTGTAGACGAGAACTTCCTTCTTCTTCGCGGCCATGATGCCCTTGAAGGACGGGAAGCGCGGCTCGTTGATCTTCTCGGTGACCGAGACGATCGCGGGCAGCGAAGCCTCGAGGCCGAAGACGCCCTCGTCGGTCTCGCGCTCACCGGTGATCTTGCCGTCGGCGACGACGACCTTGCGCAGCTGCGTGAGCTGCGGGATGCCCAGGTACTCGGCGATGATGGCCGGAACAGCGCCGACGCGGCCGTCGGTGGCCTCGTTGCCGGCGATGATCAGGTCGGCAGGCTCGTCGTTCTCGAAGGTGATCTGTCCGAGAGCAGCAGCGAGCGTCCATGCGGTCTGGATCGCGTCGGAGCCGTGCAGTGCCGGGTCGTTGATGTGGACGGCCTTGTCGGCGCCCATCGAGAGAGCCTTGCGGATAGCGTCGGTGGCGCGGTCGGGACCTGCGGACAGCACCGTTACCTCACCGCCCTGAGCTTCCTTGATGAGGAGTGCTTCTTCGACGGAGCGCTCGTTGATCTCGTCGAGGACTGCGTCGGCGGCTTCACGGTCAAGCGTGTAGTCGCCGTCGGTCAGCTTGCGCTCGGACCATGTGTCGGGGACCTGCTTGATCAAAACAACGATATTCGTCATGGGTCTTCGTCGACCTCCTGTGTGTAATTCACCTGATAAATCGTCTGTGGTGCTCGCGCAGTCCGAGCGTCCGAAAAGAGAGTCCGACAGGTCTCCCTACGGGCGAATTTCTCGGTTCACGTCGGCTGTGCGTTAGATTACCCCACGTTAAGTTACCGGTGGGTAACTTAACGTGGAACCTCGTCCACCATAACGGCACGAACAGGAATTGACAGCAGTGATCTGGACCACGGCGAACACGTTCTACTCGGATGGCACTAATCTCGCACGGGTGAGTGAAACGAGTGTCAGCAACCACGAGGACGCACCCCTGCCCTTGACGGGCGAACGAACCGTGCCAGGAATCCCCGAGGAGAACTACTGGTTCCGACGCCACGAAGTGGTGTACCGCGCACTTCTGGAGCGCTGCACGGACCGCCGAGTCCTCGAGGCCGGTTCCGGAGAAGGCTACGGCGCCAACATGATTGCGGACGTCGCAACAAAGGTTACCGGCCTCGACTACGACATCTCCGCGGTCGAGCACGTCCGTGCCCGCTACCCCCGCGTCGAGATGCTCCACGGCAACCTCGCCGAGCTTCCACTGGCGGACAACTCGGTTGACGTCGTCGTCAATTTCCAGGTGATCGAGCACCTGTGGGATCAGGGTCAGTTCCTACGCGAATGCTTCCGAGTTCTCGCTCCCGGCGGTGAACTTCTGATCAGCACCCCCAACCGGATCACCTTCTCCCCCGGCCGCGACACGCCGCTCAACCCTTTCCACACTCGTGAGCTCAACGCCTCCGAAATGACCGAATTGCTCGAAGACGCCGGATTCCGCGTTCAGTTGATGACCGGCGTCCATCACGGTTCGCGCCTGAAGGAACTCGACGCCAAGCACGGCGGATCGTTCATCAATGCGCAGATCGACCGCGCGTTGGCCGGCGAGCCCTGGCCGGAAGATCTCACCCGCGACGTCGAGGGCATCACCGTCGACGACTTCAGCATCAGCGAACCCGACATCGACGACAGCCTCGACCTCGTCGCTATTGCCGTGAAGGAAACCGGCGAGTGAGTAACGCAACACCCGTCACCGAACCGGGGATGTTCGCCCTGGTTCTGCACTCCCATCTGCCGTGGCTCGCCAACCACGGCAGATGGCCAGTCGGCGAGGAATGGATCTACCAGTCCTGGGCTGCGTCGTACATTCCGCTCGCCGCCGCGCTACGTCGCCTGGCCGACGAGGGCCGATCGCACCTGCTGACGCTGGGAATCACGCCGGTGCTCGCGGCCCAGTTGGACGATCCCCACTGCCTCGCCGGGATGCATCACTGGCTCGGCAACTGGCAAATCCGCGCCCACGAGGCTGCCGGCATGCCGGACGCGGCGCACCGCGAACTCGGCGCGCGCGAGCACCGGGCCTCAGCTGCCGCTCTCGCAGATTTCGAGACTCACTGGCAGCACGGCGCCTCACCAGTGTTCCGCGACCTCATCGATCGCGAGGCCTTCGAGCTTCTCGGCGGGCCGCTGGCTCACCCGTTCCAACCGCTGCTCGATCCTCGCTTGCGGGCGTTCTCCCTCCGCGAAGGTCTCGCCGACGCGCATGCCCGGTGGAATCACACTCCGACCGGGATCTGGGGACCTGAGTGCGGGTACACCCCGGGCATGGAGCGCGGGTACGCCGAAGCGGGCGTCACCCACTTCATGGTCGACGGCCCCGCCTTGCGCGGCGACACATCCCTCGGCCGCCCGGTTCGAGAATCCGACGTGGTTGCATTCGGCCGCGACCTACAGGTCAGCTACCGCGTCTGGTCCCCCAAATCCGGATATCCGGGACACGCTGCTTACCGCGACTTCCACACCTACGACCACGAGACGGGCCTCAAGCCGTCGCGGGTCACCGGACGGACCGTCGACTCCGCCGACAAGTTGCCGTACGACCCCGAACTCGCCGCCGCCGCCGTCGACAAGCATGTCGCCGACTTCGTCGAAACCGTTCGGGCGCGTCTGCGCAGTGAATCCACCCGCATCGGCCGCGACGCCCTGGTGGTCGCAGCTTTCGACACCGAACTGTTCGGGCACTGGTGGCACGAAGGTCCGCAGTGGCTCGAAAAACTCCTGCGCGCGCTTCCCGAGGCCGGAATTCGCGTCGGCACCCTCGCCGACGCCAAGGCATCGGGATACGTCGGCGAACCCGTTCAACTCGAGGATTCGTCCTGGGGATCGGGTAAGGACTGGCGTGTCTGGGCTGGCGATCAGGTGTCCGACCTGGTGCAACTGAACTCCGAAGTGGTGGAGACCGCGCTCGGCACCGTGGACAAGTCTCGCGGACGCGACAACGCACCCGGACGACCGGAACTGCGAAACCGGGTCAACGATCAGGTACTTCGCGAGACACTGATGACAGTTTCGAGCGATTGGGCATTCATGGTGAGCAAGGATTCGGCCGCGGGGTACGCCCGCGAACGCGCACACAAGCACGCCCACGCGACCAGGGAAATCTCCGAAGCGCTCGTTTCCGGCCGCGATGCCGTCGCCGAGCGACTCGCCGAAGGCTGGAATCGCGCCGACGGGTTGTTCCCGGGACTGGATGCTCGCCGTCTACCTGACACAGAACTGAGTCCGTCGTGAAAATTCTCATCGTCTCGTGGGAGTACCCACCGGTCGTCGTCGGCGGCCTCGGCCGACACGTCCACCATCTCGCCACCGAGTTGGCGGCTGCAGGCCACGAGGTCGTTGTTCTCTCGCGTCGCCCCTCCGGCACGGATGCGTCGACGCACCCGACGATCACGCACATTTCCGAGGGCGTCCTTGTCGTCGCAGTGGCCGAGGACCCCGCGCACTTCGTCTTCGGCGAGGACATGCTCGCGTGGACCCTCGCGATGGGTCACGCGATGGTCCGTGCCGGGATGGCGCTGCACAAGCCAGGAGTGGGCGAGGGCTGGCAGCCCGACGTCGTGCACGCGCACGACTGGCTGGTCGCACATCCGGCGATCGCCCTGGCCGAATTCTATGACGTCCCACTGGTTTCCACACTTCACGCCACCGAGGCGGGTCGCCACAGCGGCTGGATCTCCGGACGCATCAACCGCCAGGTCCACTCCGTCGAGTGGTGGCTGGCAAACGAATCCGACTCTCTCATAACTTGTTCGGCGTCCATGCAGGAAGAAGTGACCGAGCTCTACGGCCCGACGCTGCCGCCGATCACCGTCATCCGCAACGGAATCGACGTGACCACGTGGAACTTTCGCGAACGTGGACCGCGATCCGGACCGCCGAAACTCCTCTTCGTCGGCCGCCTGGAATACGAGAAGGGCGTGCAGGACGCCATCGCAGCACTCCCCCGAATCCGTCGTAGCCACCCCGGCACGACCCTCGCGATCGCGGGCGAAGGCACCCAGTTCACCTGGCTCTACCAACAGGCACGCACGCATCGCGTCGCGCGGGCGGTGGACTTTCTCGGCAACCTCGATCACACGGAACTGCTCAGCTGGCTGCACGGAGCGGACGCCATCGTCCTGCCGTCGCGCTACGAGCCGTTCGGAATCATCGCCCTCGAAGCGGCGGCGGCCGGCACTCCGCTGATCACGTCCACCGCAGGCGGACTGGGCGAAGCCGTCGTCGACGGGGTGACGGGGATGTCCTTCCAACCGGGCGACATCGCCGGGCTCACCTCGGCTGTCCGCGAGGTACTCGACGATCCCGCCGGGGCGCAGGAACGGGCAGTGGCCGCCCGCGCACGCCTGACATCGGACTTCGACTGGCATCAGGTCGCCGAGGAGACTGCTCACGTCTACGCGGGCGCGAAGCGTCGGGTGCGGCAGCCGTTGGCACGGCCACAGATTCCCGAGCGGCCGCTCCCTGGTCGCTGACGCGCTGACCTCAGCGGGTCGGGAGGGGCGCGGTGAAACGAGAACTCGCATCCCCGAGCAGATGGCCTGGTGGCATCATCCGGCCGCACAGCACGAGCAGGAGATCCTGCGCCGCCCCGTGAACCTCGGCGCCGGCACCGTACGTCCAGTCTCGGTCGTCGGCGCGCAGCCGAGCGCCGTCGAGGTCCGTCCCGAAATACTTCAGGGTTTTGGGCGAGAGTCCGCTGAGCACGCGAGTGAGCCGGTCTTCGGGCACCACGTAGTCGTCGCCGAGTGCCACGCGAATGTCCTGACCGTGGATCACGTCGTGCGAGAGCGCACCCTCGAAGCCGCCGCCTGGAGGCTTCCACGGGTGTGCAACGTTGTCGCGAAGCGAGGCAAGCAGTTGTCGCTCACCGACTTCGGACGCATCGGCGAGCGCTCGCCGGTTCGACATCTTGTTGAAGTTTCCGCGTGACTTGACCATTTCCACGACGAATCGCGGCGCCGAGTATCGGTAGGGCATGGTGATGTGCGCGATCACTTCGCGGACCCGCCACCCCTCGCACAGGGTCGGCGCGTTCCACTGCTCCGTGCTCAGGCCTTCGAGAAATCCCACCAGTTCGCGGCGCTGCGCCACGACCCATTCGGGTGTCTGTTCGCTCATGTCGGCACTCCTTTCACCGGCGCAGACTTTCGGCGCCGATACCGATACAGACCGGTTGCGGCGCCGAAAGTAATCGCTGGTTCTGCCAAAAAGTGAGCTACGACGTCGACGACGCGTCGGCAGCGTCCGCAGCAGCCTTCTTGCGTGCGATGTCCTCGAGCGCCGCGATGTACTTTGCACGATCGGCAGCGCCGGCTTCCCAATCGGACTTGCGGTTCTTGACCGCCTTCGCGGGCGAGCCGACCGCGATGCTGTAGTCCGGGATGTCTCCCTTGACGACGGCGTGCGCACCGAGGACACAACCGCGTCCGACGCGGGTATTTCGCAGCACGGTGACCTTCGCTGCCACCCACGTGTCCGGGCCGATACGGACGGGGCCCTTGACGATGCCCTGGTCCTTGATCGGTGTGTTGATGTCGTCCATGCGGTGGTCGAAGTCGCAGATGTAGCACCAGTCGGCTACGAGCGTCGACGCACCGATTTCGATGTCGAGGTACGTGTTGACGACGTTGTCCTTGCCGAAGACGACCTTGTCGCCGATGCGCAGCGAGCCTTCGTGGCAGCGGATCGCGTTGCCGTCACCGATGTGCACCCAGCGCCCGATCTCGAGGCGGGACAGGTCGGGGGTGGAATGGATTTCGACGTTCTTGCCGAGGAACACCATGCCGCGCAGGATCACGTGCGGGTTGGCCATCTTGAACTTGGCGAGACGGTAGTACCGCACCAGATACCAGGGTGTGTACGCCTTGTTCGCCAGAACCCATTTGAGGGAATCGACCGTCAAGAACTTGGCCTGATCGCTGTCGCCTCGGCGTGATCCCCGCCATCGAGTGCGCAACGGTGCGCCCCACATGCTCGTCATGAGTGTTCAGCCTACGTGGGGCCGACTCACCGACCCTCGGGGTGTGCCCCGTCACGTTGTCCCGGTCGGGATAGTCTCTGGTCCGGGCTTGTGCAGTTACCGAGGGCTCTTGATCAAGTGAAGGCAGGGAGATTGTGATGCGGCGGGTCCTACGGTCGTCCGTGATGGTGTCGACGGCGATCGCTGCGGCCCTGATCGCCGGTTGCGGCAGCGACGACGGACGGGTGGACCGGTACGCGTCGGCGGGTTGGCCGGCCATGCATGCCGACGCCCGCAACAGCGACACGAGCCCGGTCACCGGATCACGCGATGTCGAGTTCGCATGGTCACGCCCTCTCGGCGGTCCGGTTGCCGCGTACGCCTCGGTGGCCGCGAACGGCCAGAGCTTCGTCACCGCCCGCACCGAGAACGGCTGCAATCTCTTCTCGTTCCAGATGGATACGGGTCGCAAGAAGTGGTGCGCTCGACTCAACGACGGAGTAGTCGCCTCGACGCCCATCGTCGACACTGCCACCAATGTCTACGTCGGCGAGAGCGGCGCGATGATGTCCTTCACCGAGACTGGTCAATTGCGTTGGCGCACGCTCGTTGTGGGCACTCCTCTCTCGTCACAGTTCACCGGCGACGGAAACCTGTTGTTCATCACCCAATTGGGTCAGATCAACGTGCTCAACCCGCAGACCGGCGCAAAAGTGGTTCCGTCGTTCGACCTGATCCCGCCGCCGTCGATCGACCGGGGCGCGAATGCAGAACTCATTCCCGACAACAAGGGTTTGAACGAGTGCTTCCTCGGCACGTCCGGCTGCCCGGTGGCCAATACCCCGGCAGTGGACCTGGGCACCGGCAAGTTCTACTTCACCTTCTACGGACCCAGTTCTCAGGCAGCCGATCTGGTGGCCATGAAGTACACGGGCGGCGACAATCCGTCCATCACCCGCGAGTGGTCCACCGACGCGCTTCCCGGTGGAACGGCGTCGAGCCCGGACCTGTCGAAGGACGGCAAGACCGTCTACGCCACCGACAACAACGGATCTCTCTGGGCAGTGAACGCCGAAACCGGTGACACCAGGTGGAGTTACGACATCGGCTTCAACTCGGCCGGTAGTGCCTCGACGTCCGACGACGGTTTGATCATTCCCGCCGGCGGCGACAAGGGCCACCTCCTTGCCGTGCGCGACGAGGGAGATCACGCCGAACTGGCCTGGGAACGTAAAGACCTTCTGCAACTGGGCGTTCCGGCGCAGACCGCCGGCGACACCGGATACACCGTCGTCCGCGAGGGTGAGGACGGACTGAGCCTGATCACCTTCGACACCGAAACCGGTGAGACGGTGGATCAGGACACGTTGCCGGGAGCAGTCGGCTTCACCGTCGGCACCTCGATCGGCCCCAAGGGCGAAGTGTTGACGCCCAGCGCAATCGGTGAGCTGTTCGTCTTCAAGTGAGCTAGCGGGACGCCTCACAGATGAAGGCCGACGCCGATCGTCCGATCCGCACGATCACGACGCTCAGTGCACGCGAGCCCTTGAGCTTGAGCCGTGGACGCAGCACTGCCGGGTCCACGTCGACTCCTCGCACCAGGATTTCGGCCACACCGCAGTCCCGCTTGGACAGTGTCTGTTTGAGCAGTTTCTCGGAGTACTTGATCTGCTCGAGGATCCGGAATCCGCGAACTCCCTCAGGGACGCTGTCACCGGTCAGATAAGCGATGCGTGGATCGAGCTGCCAGAGGCCGTGTCTGGCCGCGTAGTGGCGCACGAGGCCCGCGCGTACCACCGCTCGGTCCGGGTCGATGATCCACTCCCCCGGCGCTTGCTCCGGAATCACGTCGTCCTCGGCGTCGGTGATCGCCCATCCGCTCCCGTCGGAGCGAAGGACCGAAGCTCGGCGCGTGACGCCGGACTCGGCCAGTCCCGTCGACCACAGGCAGGCTTCCTTGACGCCGCCGTCGAGTGAGACGACCTCGACTTCCCCGTCCCAGCCCAGATTGTCGAAATCGAGTCCCGGAGCGCACTTCACCGCGAGATCACGGCCGGAGTACGCCTCGATGAGGTCCGGCAACGGTGGCATCAACGCTGCCGGATCGTGAGTGCGGCGACCGCCCGATCGCCGTGCGGGGTCTGCCAGCACGACGGTCTCGCGTGTCGTCGGGCGGAGCGCGTCGGCCCGCAGCAACGCTGCGCTCGGCACATTGCGCTGTGCCATCGCCAGGCGAACGGAATCGATGTCGCTGCCGATCACGCGATGCGCAATTCCGGTCAAGGCATGCAGTTCGGCGCCGATGGAGCACGTCACGTCGTGGACGTCGCGCCCGATCAGACGCTGCGCGCGGTGGGCCGCGACAACGCCGGGAGTGGCTTGTTGCATCGCGTCGTCCGTGAACAACCATTGCTCACTGCCCGGCAGTTTGGCGGCGGCTTTACGTCGAAGCAGGACGGTGTCCACGAGCGCAGGCATGTGATCACCGAAACGCGTACGCGCCCGGCCGATGTCGGCCAGATGCGTACGCGTGGACAGTTCGAGCTGATCCACCTCGGCCAAGGCAGCTACGCCGGAATCACTTCCGAGATAGTCGACGTCGCCGAGGGTGAAGTCATAACCCAATTCAGTTGCCGGGCTTCACGCCGGTGATCATGACGTTGTAGAAGAATCCGCGAGGAACGACGTGGCGGAGCACCTTCTCGTCGACCCAGCTGAGTGTCTTCCAACCACCGAAAGCGAAACGCCCCCAGCCCCAACCGAGCTTCTCCGGCGGAACAGCCGCTTCGAAAGTACGGACAGGCCAGCCGAGAAGCGCCGCGGCGAATTCCTCGGTGGCAGCGTGGACCTGATCGGCGCCCGCAGACTTCGCCATGTTCTCGAGGTCGGTGGGGTCGAACGTGTGGATGTCGACGACAGCCTCGAGAGCTGCTGCACGAGAAGACTCGTCGAGTTCCTCTTGCGGGCGACGCCAGTCTGCGAGGAACGGCAGCTTGGTCACGCGCGTGGTTGCTTCCCACGTCGCGCGGCCGAGCCAGCGAGCGTAGAAGTTGCCGACAGTGGTGGGCTCACCGGCGAAGACGAAACGTCCGCCGGGCTTGAGGACACGAAGGACCTCACGCAGCGACTTCTCGACGTCCGGAATGTGGTGCAGCACGGCGTGGCCGACCACCAGGTCGAAGGTGTTGTCCTCGTACGGAATGGTCTCGGCATCGGCAACACGGCCGTCGACCGGAAGGCCGAGGCTTTCGGCATTGCGCAGTGCGACCTTGACCATGCCGGGCGAGAGGTCGGTGACCGAACCGGTCTTGGCGACTCCACCCTGCATCAGGTTCAGGAGGAAGAATCCGGTGCCGCAACCGAGTTCGAGCGCGCGCTCGTACGGGAGCGGCTGATCGCCCGCGACGGCGTCGAAACGACCACGTGCGTAGTCGATGCAGCGCTCGTCGTACGAGATGGACCACTTGTCGTCGTAGGTTTCGGCTTCCCAGTCGTGGTAGAGCACCTGGGCGAGCTTGGTGTCCTTACGAGCGGCCTCGACCTCTTCGGCCGTGGCGTGCGGCCGCGGCGCGGGGTCGACTACCGAGGTGTCGGTAGCGGCGGGCGGCGTGACGGTTGCGTCGTCATTCGGGCTGGCTGTCATGGCGGCTATCCTACTCGCTGGTAAGAGATGAACAAGTTCTAGTTTAGGGGAGCCTACTCGCCCGTGAACTCGGCCTTGCCCGGACCGTTCGCGATGAACGACTCCATGCCGATCGCCTGATCCTTGGTCGCGAACAATCCGGCGAACAGATGCTGCTCGATCTTGAGCCCGGATTCCAGGTCGGTGTTCAGACCCTCGTCGATGGCTGCCTTGGCAGCAGCCAACGCACGTGACGCTCCCCCGACGAACTGCGAGGCCCATGTCCGGGCCGCGGTGTACACGTCGTCGGGAGCGACGACCTCGTCGACCAAACCGATGGCCAATGCCTCGTCAGCCCCGACGAAACGGCCGGTGAAGACCAGATCCTTGGCCTTGGCCGGACCGATCAGACGAGCCAGACGCTGCGTTCCGCCGCCACCGGGAATGATTCCGAGCAGAATCTCCGGAACTCCGAGCTTGGCATTGTCTCCGACGATCCGGCGATCGGCCGAGAGTGCAACTTCGAGTCCACCGCCGAGTGCGTATCCGGTGATCGCGGCAACGGTCGGCTTCGGGATGGACGCCACGGCGCCGAGTCCGGCCTGCATGCCGCCGATCGCGTCACGGATCTGGCCGTAGTCCATCTCGGCCATTTCCTTGACGTCGGCACCTGCTGCGAAGACTTTCTCGCCGCCGTAGACGATGACGGCCTTGACTGCCTTGTCGACGGTCGCAGCGTGTGCGGCAGCAGCCAACTCGTCCTGAACCTGACGGTTCAGAGCGTTCATGGGCGGACGCGCCAGACGGATGGTGCCGATGCCTTCGGAAACCTCGAGAGTCACAAATTCAGCCATGGTCGAGAGGTTACTTTGCCGCCTTGACCGACCACGGATGCGGCCCGGCGACGTAGTAACCATCCTGGTTCGGGAACTCGACGCGCAGCGTTTCCTCGTCGGTGATCAACGTAGGCAGGATGACGGGAATCTCCGGCTCGGCTGCGAGTATCTCCGCCACCGAACTGAACTTGGCCAATTCGGTCAGCTGACTCCACGTCGGCGGCAACAGGATGCTGCCACCCTCCCGCCAGTGCGCCAGCGCGTCTTGCGGGCTCTGCCAACGAACCTCGGCGGCCTCGGAGGTGACGCCGTCCGCGATCTGTCCGGTCGGTGACGCTGCGACGAAGAAGCGCGTGTCGTAGCGGCGGGTCTCGCCCACCGGCGTGATCCAGTTCGCCCACGGCCGCAGCAGATCCGTTCGCAGGACCAGGTACTCCTTCTTCAGGAAATCGCTGAACGACAGCTCGTGCTTTTCGAGAGCTACTCGGTCCTGTGCGTAGCCGGCCGTGTCCGCGACGACGGTGTCCGCGGTCGGTCCGGCGAGTAGGACGCCGCACTCCTCGAAAGTTTCCCGCACCGCAGCCAAGACGAGAGCCTTCGCCCGAGCCACATCCGTGCTGAACCGCTCGGCCCACCATTCGACCGACGGTCCAGCCCACTCGACCTCTGCCGTCGCATCGGACTTGTCGACGCCGCCGCCGGGGAAGACCGTCATGCCCCCGGCAAACGCCATCCCCTGTACTCGTTGAAGCAGGAAGATCTCGATCCCGGATTCGGCATCGCGCACCAAGATGACGGTCGACGCATCCTTGGGCTCGGGGACAGCGTTTGTATTCTCGTTAGCCATGCTTCGCGAACCTACGCGATCTGTGATCTGGGACGCATTTCAGGTCCCACTGAAGCTCACGCGCGATGAGCTCCGGACGGCCTCGCGCGGCGCGCGAAGTATCGGCCGTCCGCCTTGTCGAGGCTGATGGACTGGCTGAATGCCGCGCTCAGATTTTCGGCGGTGATGACGTCGTCCAGAAGCCCCTGGGAAACGACCTCCCCTTCCTTGAGAAGGAGTGCGTGGGTGAATCCCGGCGGGATTTCCTCGACGTGATGGGTGATCAGGACGGTTGCCGGGGCGTCCGGATCGGCAGCCAGTTCGGCGAGTCTGGCCACAAGTTCCTCACGGCCACCGAGGTCGAGCCCGGCGGCGGGCTCGTCCAGGAGAAGAAGTTCGGGATCGGTCATCAAGGCTCGCGCGATGAGGACGCGCTTGCGCTCGCCTTCGGAAAGCGTCCCGTACGTCCGATCCGCCAGGTGCTCGGCGCCGAGGCTTTCGAGCATCTCCACAGCGCGCGAGGTGTCCATGGATTCGTACTCCTCGCGCCACCGACCGAGAACGGCGTAGCCCGCCGACACGACGAGGTCGCTGACCTTCTCGTCGCCGGGCACGCGGTTCGCCAACGACGACGAGGACAAACCGATTCGCGGGCGCAACTCGTTGACGTCGACCTTGCCGAGAACTTCGCCAAGGAGGTGGGCAGAACCACTGGTCGGGAAAGTCTCACCGGCCGCGATGCGCAGCAGCGAGGTCTTGCCGGCACCGTTGGGTCCGAGCACCACCCATCGCTCGTCCAGCTCCACTTTCCAGGTGACGGGCCCCACGAGAGTGGACCCTCCCCGACGGATGAGTACGTTGTCGAAATCGATGAGCAGATCTGGATCAGGTAGCGGCACCCGAACATCTTCCCGCACATTCTCCGGCCGTTCACGGCAGGATCATCTTGCGTGTCGCCTCTCATCGAAACTCACACCCCGACGCCCGGGTCTCCGTTCCCACTCGGCGCCAACATCGTGGACTCCGGAACCCAGTTCGCGGTCCACGCCCCGGCCGCGTCGAGCGTCCACATCTGCCTGATCGACCAGGACGGAAACGAAGATCGCGTCGAACTTCGGCAACACACGTACGGAATCTGGCATGGAATCATCTCCGGGATCGGTGCGGGGCAGCGTTACGGAATTCGGGCGTCCGGCCCGTGGAATCCGCGCGCCGGGCTGAGACTTAATCCACACAAGCTGCTCGTCGATCCGTGGGCGCGCCGCATCGAGGGGGATCTCGGTGATCACCGTGCCCTCCTGTCGTACGCCGACGATCCCTTCGGCGACCCGTCGACGGTCGACTCGCTCGGCCACGTGCCGCTGTCCGTGGTGACTCCCGGCCTCGCGCCCGCCGGAGCCCGCCTCGAGACGCCGTGGGAGGAAAGCGTCATCTACGAACTGCATGTGGGCGCGCACACCGCCAGTCATCCAGGAGTACCCGCCGCCCACCGCGGAACGTACCTCGGCCTGACGGCACCGGCCGTGATCGATCACTTCGTCTCACTCGGCGTCACTGCCGTGGAACTGCTTCCCGTACAGGCATTTCTGACCGAACACAGCGTCCGCGAGCGAGGGATGCGCAACCACTGGGGATACTCGACGGCGTCGTACTTCGCCCCGCATCCCGGATACGCGGCAACTCCGGGCGGCGAAGTCACCGAGTTCCGGATCATGGTCGACGCACTACACGCGGCAGGCATCGAGGTCGTCCTCGACGTCGTCTACAACCACACCTGCGAGCAGAGTGTCGACGGAATCAGTGTCAGCTGGCGAGGTTTGGACGGCCCCGGCTATTACCTTCTCGACGGCGACGGCCGCGACATCGACCTGACCGGGTGCGGCAACACGGTCGACGCCTGCTCCCCCATCGCCGTCCGCATGATCACCGACAGCCTCCGCTACTGGGCCACCGAAATGGGTGTCGACGGCTTCCGATTCGATCTTGCGAGCGCGTTGGGTAGGCCGCGCGGCGGCGGCTTCGACCAGCGGGCGTCCATCTTGTCGGCCATCTCCTCCGATCCGGTACTGACTCGGTGCAAGCTCATCGCCGAACCGTGGGATGCCACTGCCGACGGTTACCAGGTCGGAAACTTCGGACTCCAATGGTCGGAATGGAACGACAAGTACCGCAGCACCATTCGCCAGTTCTGGAACGGCGGCTCCAGCGTCCGGAAGGTCGCGTCGCGCCTCGCCGGTTCCGAGGACATCTTTGCCGGCAGCGGCCGTCGCCCATGGGCGTCGATCAACTTCGTCACAGCGCACGACGGGTTCACCGCCGCCGATCTGGTCGCGTACAACCACAAGCACAACGAAGCCAACGGTGAAGACAATCGTGACGGCGCCGATCACAACGATTCGTTCAACCACGGAATCGAAGGCCCGAGCACCGATCCCGAGATTCAGGACGCCAGGGCACGTCATGTACGGGCGCTACTGGCCACGCTCGTGCTGTCGACAGGCACACCGATGCTCACCGCCGGAGACGAGTTCGGCCACAGTCTCGGCGGAAACAACAACGCGTATTGTGTTCCCACACTTGCCTCCCCAGCCGATTCGTGGGCCCTGGACTGGACGGCGGCCGATCAGTCGTTGGTGCAGTTCGTCTCCCGAGCGTTCGGATTACGCCGAACGGCACCGGCGTTGCGTCAGCCCGAATTCTTCGAAGGCAGAAGAAGACTGGAGCACCCGGACCTCGTCTGGTTCGACGCTGCCGGCGTCGAGTTCGACGACACCGCATGGTACGACGAGAGTCACCGAACGCTGCAGGCCTGGATCGACGGAGCCGACGTTCGGTCTCACACTCGAACCGGGCGCCCACTCGGTGACGACAGTTGGCTCCTGATCCTGCATTCCGGTGGACCGGTTCAGGTCACCGTCGGCACTCCGGAATGGTTCGACGGCACCTTGACTGCATCGTTCGATTCGGCGTCACCCACCGGAGAACCTGCCTCCACGGCCGAAGTTCCCGTCGGCACCGAGATTTCGCTGACCGGCCCCACGGTCTTGGCCTTACGTTCCGTGACACGTCCTCCGGTCACCGCTGCTGTCATGGAATCCGGCAGCACCTTGATGAGGAATTGAATGGTCGGTCCGATCCCGAAGGCGTACAACACTGTTCCGACGCCGACGGTTCCACCGAGGAGCCATCCGGTCGTGAGGACCGCGATCTCGATGCTGGTACGCACGAGCCTGACCGACAGACCTGTGCGAGCGACCAGTCCGGTCATCAATCCGTCGCGGGGGCCCGGCCCCATGCCCGCGCCGATGTAGAGAACGCTGGCCAGTCCGTTGAGGAGGATTCCCGCGACCATGATTATGGCTCGAACTGGCATGGAATCAAAGACCGGCAAGAAGGCCAGTGAGGTATCCACCGAGATGGCAATTACAACGACATTGGCGACCGTTCCGAATCCCGGCCGCTGACGGATCGGAATCCAGAGCAGCAATACCACCGCACCGGTAATCGCAGTGATCACGCCGAAACTGAGCGAAACATGCTCGGCCACGCCCTGATGGAACACATCCCAGGGATCCAGACCAAGACCGGCTGTGATCATCATGGCCATCGAGAAGCCGTACAACCACAGACCAACGAACAGCGAGGCGAATCTCCGTATCAACACCCGACCATCTTGATGGCCACTGGACTGTTCATCCATAGCCAAGTTGCCGATACTGGACTGGTCGGTTGCGTCTCTACGGAACCGCGATGACTGTCATGGAGCCTGGTGCCACTTCCGTGAAACCAGCGTCACGAACCGCGACGGCCTCCGACTTCTTCAGCCGAACTACTGCTTCGGCCCACTGTTCCGGGCTCGCGTCGCGCACCGAGCAGCGAAAGTCGTTCTGCGCCCAGGCCCAGCACTGTTTCTCGGACATGGCCGCCGCCAACAACATCGAGGCATGCCCGACCTGTGCCGACGCCTTGCCAACCGTCATCTCGAGCGCCGAGTCGATCCACAGCACCGGAAGACCAGGCTCCGGCGGGCCAGGCTCGTCGTGCTCGAGATCGGTCCCACCGATCTGCAACTTCTTGATTCGCGGGTCCAGTTCTCCGACCGGCCCGGGAACCAGAGCCCGCGCCTGCGCGCCATCCACATCGACGGTGATTCCCGGTACCTCCTGCGCGGCGAGCCACTGCGCTCCTCGCGCTCGACGAGACACCTTCCTAATCCGGGCACCCACCCACGCCGAATAGTCCTCGTGCCAGGGGCCGGGTTCCCCGTCTTCGGTAAACCCGACGCGTTCGTCCAGACACAGAGCCACAGCCGCCGTTGCCGCAGCCTCGAGCAGTGCGGTGCGCTTGGGCGGGTCTGCCTTCGGAATGTGCAGAACGATCGGCATCGCCAACACCAGTGCCGGATCCGCGGGATCGTCTCGCCCTCCGTACCCAGCAGCCAGCACCGCGTGGCGCTCGCGCCAGCGCGAATCGGGGCCGGACATCACAGCTGGATCGGAACTGAATGCTGGATCGGAACTCATGGAATCGGTACGCGTCGCACGCCACCGTCGACGGCGTCCGCAGCCTCGACCTCGTCGCGGGTCACACCGAGAATGAACAGCACAGCATCGAGGAAGGGATGCGACAAAGCAGCGTCCGCGACCTCCCGCAACGCAGGCTTGGCGTTGAACGCCACGCCCAGGCCCGCGGCGTTGAGCATGTCGATGTCGTTGGCACCGTCACCGACGGCGACGGTCTGTTCCATCGGCACACCGACCTGATCGGCGAACTTGCGCAGCGCAACGGCCTTCGCGGCGCGGTCGACGATTTCACCGATCACACGTCCGGTCAGCTTGCCGTCGACGATTTCGAGGGTGTTGGCGTGCACGAAGTCCAGTTCGAGTTCGTGTGCGAGGCCTTCGATGACCTGCCGGAAGCCACCCGACACCACGCCGCAGTGGAATCCGAGACGGCGCAGGGTGCGAATCGTGGTTCGCGCACCCGGCGTCAGTTCGATGCTCTCTGCCACCTCGTCGATGACGGAGGCGTCGAGACCGGCGAGTGTCGCCACACGCTGGTGCAGTGATTCGGTGAAGTCGATCTCGCCGCGCATCGCAGCTTCAGTGACGGCGCGGACCTCGTCCTCGACGCCGGCCTTCGCGGCGAGCATCTCGATGACCTCGCCCTGGACGAGCGTCGAGTCCACGTCGAACACGATCAGACGCTTGGCCCGGCGAGCGAGACCTGCGCGCTCGACCGCGATGTCGACGTTTTCGAGAGCGGCGACCTCGGCGAGTCCGGTGCGCAGCTTCGCGTCGCCGTCCGCCGTATCGGCCGCGCTGACGCTGAGTTCGAGGCCGGTGACCGGATAGTCGGCGACACCACGGATGGAATCGATGTTTGCGCCCTGCTTCGCGAGTTCGCGTGCAACCGATCGCATTGCGCGAGCATTGACCGGGCTACCGAGAACAACGACCGCGTGGGTGGACACCGCGGGCCGTCCGGGATCGGCACCGATTTCGATGTCGACGTTCATTCCGACCGTCGCCATCGCCTGTTCGAGTTCTTCCTGAAGCGCTTCGGGATCGTTCGGGCAGGCAACCATGACACCGAGTGTCAGTCGACCTCGAATCACCACCTGCTCCACGTCGAGTAGACGCACATCGTGCCGCGACAGCGCCGCGAACAGTACCGAGGTGACGCCAGGGCGGTCCGGCCCGGTCACAGTCACCAGAACAGTGGTGTCAGAGGCACCCACCGAAAACTCCGATCGTTTCTTCGTTCGCGTCTTGATCGTCACTATTGTGCCAAGCGAAAGGCCCCACCCGTTACTCGGGCGGGGCCTTCGCTGATTACTTCAGTGTGTTACTTCGCTCAGGAGCGGCTGTCGGTTCCGGGGTCGCCTTCGTCCCCGACCGTGAGCGGCTCGTGACGAGCATCTTCGAGCACGGTGCTGGCGTTCTTCCCGCCGTGGCCGGGGCCGACGTGCGCTTCCGCGCGCATCCGCTCCACCATGTGCGGGTAGTGCAGCTCGAACGCCGGACGCTCGCTACGGATGCGCGGCAACTCGGTGAAGTTGTGACGCGGCGGCGGGCAGGTGGTTGCCCACTCCAGCGAGTTTCCGTAACCCCACGGATCGTCGACGGTGACCACCTCGCCGTAGCGGTAGCTCTTGAAGACGTTCCAGATGAACGGAAGCGTCGAGGCACCGAGTACGAAGGCGAAGATCGTGGACACCGAGTTCAGCACCGTGAACCCGTCCGAGGGCAGGTAGTCGGCGTAACGACGCGGCATACCTTCGGCACCGAGCCAGTGCTGAACGAGGAACGTGCCGTGGAAACCGACGAACGTGGTCCAGAAGTGCCACTTGCCGAGGCGCTCGTCCATCATGCGACCGGTCATCTTCGGGAACCAGAAGTAGATACCGGCGTACGTGGCGAACACGACCGTACCGAAGACCACGTAGTGGAAGTGGGCGACGACGAAGTAGCTGTCCGTGACGTGGAAGTCGAGCGGCGGGCTCGCGAGGATGACACCCGACAGACCACCGAAGAGGAAGGTGATCAGGAAGCCGATCGAGAACAGCATCGGCGATTCGAAGGTCAACTGCCCCTTCCACATCGTGCCGATCCAGTTGAAGATCTTCACACCTGTCGGCACGGCGATCAGGAACGTCATGAACGAGAAGTACGGCAGGAGAACAGCGCCGGTTGCGTACATGTGGTGGGCCCACACTGCGATCGACAGAGCGGCGATGGCCAACGTTGCGTACACCAGGCCGCTGTAGCCGAAGATCGGCTTACGGCTGAAGACCGGGAAGATCTCCGAGACGATGCCGAAGAACGGCAGCGCGATGATGTACACCTCGGGGTGACCGAAGAACCAGAACAGGTGCTGCCACAGGAGCACACCGCCCGTTGCCGGGTCGAAGATGTGCCCACCGAGATGGCGGTCGACGAACAAGCCCATGAATGCAGCGGTCAGCAGCGGGAACGCCAGCAGGATCAGGATGCTGGTGATGAAGATGTTCCAGGTGAAGATCGGCATGCGGAACATGGTCATACCGGGTGCGCGCAGGCAGATCACGGTGGTGACCATGTTGACGCCACCGAGGATGGTGCCGAGGCCGGCGACAGCCAGACCCAGGACCCACAGGTCGGCGCCGACGCCGGGGCTGTGCAGCGCGCTGGTCAGCGGCGTGTAGGCGGTCCAACCGAAGTCTGCTGCGCCACCGGGCGTGACGAATCCGGCCGTCGTGATGATCGCACCGAACAGGTACAGCCAGTAGCTGAACGCGTTCAGGCGCGGGAACGCGACGTCGGGTGCACCGATCTGGAGCGGAAGAATGTAGTTCGCGAAGCCGAAGACGATCGGGGTCGCGTACAGCAGCAGCATGATCGTGCCGTGCATGGTGAACAGCTGGTTGAACTGTTCGTTGGAAAGGAACTGCATGCCGGGTACAGCAAGTTCGGCACGCATCATCAGCGCCATGAGGCCACCGATGAGGAAGAAGGCGATGGAAGTCGCCAAGTACATGATTCCGAGCACCTTGGGATCGGTGGTCGTGATCATCTTGAAAATGAATGAGCCCTTGGGTCCCTGCCGCGGCGGGTAAGGCCTGGCCGGCGCTATCGTGGGGACTGGCTGGGGCGCTACGGCAGTCACTGATCCTCCTGAATGTGCCTTTGGTCGCTCCGCAGACTCCGTCAAAGAGCCCTTGGTTGCGCCCGCAGGGTCCGTCGCCCGGGCTGCGGACAACGGCTTCTGGCTTGCGCTCATCGAATCGTAGACCGTGACTCCGAGGCACCGCGACCCGGTCCTACTCTGCGTCGTACTCGAGCATCCGTTTTTCACGGCACCGAACGAACGACCTGCGGTTTATGTTCCCCCGGGAGTCCGAACCCACTTCCGAATCGGCGTGTCGTGCGCGTCGAAGAATTCGGTCGGTGTCCGTTTTCGGCCAACCCCTCCACTGATAAGGTCACCCTCGCCTAACTCATCTCAGGAGCCAATCAGTGAAATTCTTTCCCCGCCGGGCCGCGCTGGTAGCGGTCGCAGCTTCGATCGCCTTGGTCGTTCCAGCGTGCTCGAGTAACGACGAGCCCGCTGCAAACACCAACTCGACCGAGTCGGGCGCATTTCCCCGTACCGTCGAGCACTTCCGCGGAAGCACCGAAATCCCGGCCGCACCCCAGCGGATCGTCGCGCTCGACAACAGCTTCACCGACGCCGTCCTTCTCCTCGAATCCCCGCTCGTCGGCTACGTCGACTACCGCGAGCCCGGTCTGCCCGACTACCTCGGATCCTCCCGAGAGGAATTCGCCGCGGACGCAGTCTCGGTCGGGACGGTCAGCAGTGCAAGCCTCGAGAAGATCGCCGCACTGCAGCCGGACCTCATCATCTCCGCCGAGGTCCGCGACGGGAAGAACTACGAGCAGCTCTCCGCAATCGCGCCCACCGTCTTCACCCAGACAACCGGTCCGACGTGGAAGGACAACATCCGCGTAGTCGGTCAAGCGCTGGGCAAGGAATCGCTGGCCGAGGCGAAGATCACCGAATACGAAACACGCGCGGCTGCCGTCGGCAAGGAAATCAACGAGAAGGCGAACAACCCGGTCATCTCGGTAGTCCGGTTCGCCGGTGAACCGACCGCACGTCTCTACCGCACCACCTCGTTCAGCGGCATCGTTCTTCAGGACGCCGGATTGAAGCGCCCGGACAACCAGGGACCTGACCCCGCCGATGCCGGCAACATCATGATGAAGATCAGCCCCGAGCTGATCAACGAAGCCGACGCGGACGTCATCTTCATCAGCACCTGGCAGGACGCCGAGGGCAAGAGCGCCGAAGCCGCGAAGCCGTTCCTCGAGAGCCCGCTGTGGCAGACGCTTCGAGGACGCAAGGTCGACGTGGACGATTCACGTTGGATGTCGCCGGTCAGCATCCAGGGCGCCCACATGATCCTCGACGACCTCTCGGACACGTTCGAGGTGGACAAGCAGAACAGCTGAGTCGAACAGCTAACCTGAACGGCGCCCGCTCACACAGGAAGCCGTCGACTTGTCTGTTCTCTCACGCACGTCTGTTCTCTCACGCACGACCGCCTGCACGTCCGTTCGTCGTGTCTCGATCCTGGGGATCGCCGCCACGATGCTCGTCCTCGGTGGTTGCTCGTCCGACTCGTCGGACGATCCGGCGAGCACCATCGTCCGGACCACTACGTCGATCGCCGGTGCCGGCGTGATGGGCATCGAACGCGACACCGCCACCGCGTGCCCGACGCCGACGCAAGCCGACCCGGGAGCGGGCCCCGGGGTGAAGCGTCGAGTCGTACACACTGCGGGTGAAACCGAGGTTCCTTCCGATCCCCAACGGATCGTGGTCCTCGACAGCGTCTCGATGGACGCCGTGTGCGCCCTCGGCCTGTGGGAGCGGGTAGTGGGCGCCGCGACCGGTGTCGACTCACCTCAACCGTCGTACCTGGGTTTCGGCATCTCGGAGATTCCGAGTGTCGGCCCCGTGAGCGCACCTGACGTCAACGCCGTGAAGGCCGCCGCGCCGGACTTGATCCTCGGGTCCAGTCCGGCGTCCGACGGCTTGTACGGGCAACTCGACGCCATCGCCCCCACCGTGTTCGCGGGCTCGGATCCCGTGTACTGGAAAGCGCAGTTCGCCCTCGCCGGCCAGGCACTGGGCCGTTCGTCCGCGGCTGCGACGGAGCTCGACCGCTACCAGCAGGACGTCGTGCAGCTCGGCGACGCATTGAATGCATCGCAGACGCAGGCATCAGTGGTTCGGTTCGGTTCGAAGGACCTGCAGATCGAGGGCCCCGCATCCTTCGCCGGACAGATCCTCAGCGACGTCGGCGTCCGGCGCCCACCGGCGCAGCGATTGACCGATGCGACCACGGCACCGATTCCGGCCGACGATCTCAGCGCCGCCGAAGGGGACTTGATCTACGTCCTCTTCGACGGGCCGAACGGTCGTAGCTACGGCACCGAGGTCATGAAGAGCGACCAGTGGCAGGACCTCGCCGCTGCCACCGACCGACGTGTGTTCGTAGCGGAAGACGACATCTGGAACGGAAACGGGATGACTGCCGCCCGTGCCGTATTGGCGGACTTGAAGGGAACCTTGAACGGATATGCGAGCTGACTGGAACGAACCACAACTCCGACATTCGAAGCGGTTCGCCCCAGCTGTGAAGTTCGGGTTCTGATCATGCCGATCCCCGAATTCATTGTTGCACTGCGCGAGAAGGTCGGTCATGCGCCGCTCTGGCTGTCCGGAGTGAGCGTCGTGATCCGCGACGACGACGGTCGGGTCCTGCTCACCCGCCGCGCCGACAACGGTCAGTGGGCCGTCGTGTCCGGCGTTCTCGAGCCTGGGGAGGAACCGTCGGCGGCGGCGGTGCGCGAGGCGAAGGAAGAAACCGGCGTCGACGCCGAATTGGTTCGGATCACGAGTGTCGATGTCACAGAGCCCATTACGTACCCCAACGGCGACGTGACTCAGTACCTCGACGTGTGTTTCCTGGCCAGGTGGACCGGCGGAGATGCACACGTGGCGGACGACGAAAACCTCGAGGTCGCGTGGTTCGCGCCGAGCGCACTGCCTTCGGACATGACGGAAACCTCTCGTCTGCGCCTCGCAAAAGCGTTGCTGGACAAGCCGGAAGCGTGGTTTCAGCGCTAGCCCGCTCTCAATACACG
This sequence comes from Rhodococcus sp. 27YEA6, assembly GCF_044908235.1. NCBI lineage: Bacteria > Bacillati > Actinomycetota > Actinomycetes > Mycobacteriales > Nocardiaceae > Rhodococcus > Rhodococcus sp. 27YEA6. The sequence goes on from NZ_JBIYCY010000002.1 coordinate 381,287, forward strand.
GCCGAAGCCCGATTCCCGCGTGTGCAGGAGTCGGGCTTCGGCGTGTAGGTCGCTCTCTAGAAATCCCAGTCGTCGTCTTCGGTGTTGACGGCTTTGCCGATGACGTAGGAGCTACCCGAGCCGGAGAAGAAGTCGTGATTCTCGTCCGCATTCGGTGAAAGTGCCGACAGGATAGCCGGATTGACGTCCGTCTCGTCCTTCGGGAAGAGGCCTTCGTAGCCGAGATTGTTGAGCGCCTTGTTGGCGTTGTAGCGCAGGAACTTCTTGACATCCTCGGTCAGACCGACGCCGTCGTAGAGGTCCTGGGTGTAGTCGACCTCGTTCTCGTAGAGCTCGAAGAGCAACTCGAACGTGTAGTTCTTGAGCTCTTCACGCTCGGCCTCGGTGAGCTGTTCGAGGCCCTTCTGGTACTTGTAGCCGATGTAGTACCCGTGCACGGCCTCGTCGCGGATGATGAGGCGGATGAGGTCTGCGGTGTTGGTGAGCTTGGCTCGCGAGGACCAGTACATCGGCAGGTAGAAGCCGGAGTAGAAGAGGAAGCTCTCGAGGAGCGTCGATGCGACCTTGCGCTTGAGCGGCGACTCGCCGTTGTAGTAGTCGAGAACGATCTGCGCCTTGCGCTGCAGGTTGGGGTTCTCCTCCGACCAGCGGAACGCGTCGTCGATGTCGGGGGTGGAGCACAGCGTCGAGAAGATCGAGCTGTAACTCTTCGCGTGCACCGATTCCATGAAGGCGATGTTGGTGTACACCGCTTCTTCGTGGGGAGTGATCGCGTCCGGGATGAGGCTGACGGCGCCGACCGTTCCCTGGATGGTGTCGAGCAGCGTCAGGCCCGTGAAGACGCGCATGGTGAGCTGCTGCTCCTGCGCGGTCAGCGTTCCCCAGGACGGGATGTCGTTGGAGACCGGCACCTTTTCGGGCAGCCAGAAGTTGCTGACGAGGCGATCCCATACCTCGGCGTCCTTCTCGTCCTGGACGCGATTCCAGTTGATGGCGGAAACGCGACTGACCAGCTTGACCATAATTCCTACCTAGCGAGAGAGATACTGCCGAATGTTGGCTTGCCTGAACACTACCCGTTGTGTCGGGTCCGCGATGCCAACACAACAACATGTGTCGCACGCGCCCCTCCACGAGTACAAAAAATGTGATATCAATTAAATATCACTTACCGATGGAAAGCGAGTCTCGCATGACCAGCACACCCACCGTGGCCGAGAAACCGACCGGAGTCGCCACCACAACGATCGCCGAACGCCCAGGCTGGGACCTGTCCGGCAGCTGGATGCTCCTCGGCGGCGTCCTTCTCTTCCTGGCCGGAATCGCGCTGTCCGTCGTTGGCGGAGTTCTGGGACTCTTCGCCCTGATTCCGGTCGGAGTGGTGCTGTTCATCGCGTCACTCCCCCTCCTGATGGGCCTGACCTTGGTGCAACCTAATCAAGCCCGAGTTCTGCAACTTCTCGGAAGCTCGTACAGCGGCACCTTGCGCACGCCGGGACTGCGATGGACAAACCCGCTGACGGTCCGTCGATCGATCTCGACGCGCATCCGAAACCATGAGACCGGTCAGGCGAAAGTGAACGACGCCGACGGCAATCCCATCGAGATCTCGGCGGTGGTCGTCTGGCAGGTGGCCGACACAGCGCTCGCCTCGTTCCAGGTGGACGATTACGAGGAGTTCGTCTCCGTACAGACCGAGGCGGCCGTCCGCCATATCGCCGGTAGCTACCCGTACGACGCCGAAGGCCGAGTCTCGTTGCGCGAGAACGCCGACATCATCACCACCACCTTGTCGGAGGAGGTTCACGCCCGCGTGCGTGCGGCGGGTGTCGAAGTTATCGAGACACGCATCAACCGGCTCTCGTATGCACCCGAAATCGCCAGCGCGATGCTTCGGCGCCAGCAAGCGGGTGCAGTGATAGCCGCCCGCAAGCAAATCGTCGAAGGTGCGGTGTCCATGGTCGACATGGCACTCAAGCAGCTCGAGGAAAAGCACGTCGTCGAACTCGACGAGGAACGCAAGGCCACGATGATCAGTAACCTTCTGGTCGTGCTGTGCGGCGACCGCGACGCACAACCGGTGCTGAACACCGGTTCGCTCTACCAGTAAAGGAAAGGCCACATGGCCACGGATCCAGCTCCGAGATCGGAGCGTAAGAAGATCCTGCTTCGGTTGGATCCTGCGGTGCACGACGCGCTTGCCCGCTGGGCGGCCGACGATCTCCGAAGTACCAACGCCCAGATCGAGTTTCTCCTTCGGCGCGCACTCACCGAACACGGTCGTATGCCGAAGAATGCCGGCAAGATGCACGGTCCCGGCCGTCCGCCGGCCTGATACCCCTGTGCGCCTTTTCGGTAGTAATCACTACCGAAAAGGCGCACGGGGGCGGAGCCCTCTACAGCATGCAGGAAACGCAGCCCTCGACCTCGGTGCCTTCGAGTGCCATCTGACGCAGACGGATGTAGTACAGCGTCTTGATGCCCTTACGCCACGCGTAGATCTGCGCCTTGTTGATGTCGCGGGTTGTTGCGGTGTCCTTGAAGAACAGCGTCAGCGACAGGCCCTGGTCGACGTGTTGCGTTGCGGCAGCATAGGTGTCGACGATCTTCTCGTACCCGATTTCGTAGGCATCCTGGTAGTACTCCAGGTTGTCGTTGGTCAGGTAGGGCGCCGGGTAGTAGACGCGGCCGATCTTGCCTTCCTTGCGGATCTCGATCTTCGACGCCACCGGGTGGATGGAGCTGGTGGAGTAGTTGATGTACGAGATCGAGCCGGTCGGCGGGACGGCCTGAAGGTTCTGGTTGTAGATACCGTGCTTCTGAACCGAAGCCTTCAGCTCACGCCAGTCGTCCTGGGTGGGGATGTGCAGCTTCGCATCGGCGAAGAGTCCGCGAACCTTGTCGGTTGCAGGCTCCCAGGCCTGGTCGGTGTACTTGTCGAAGAATTCACCCGAGGCGTACTTCGACTCCGCGAAACCCTTGAAGTACGAGCCGCGCTCGATGGCGATCTTGTTCGACGCACGCAGTGCGTGGAACAGCACGGTGTAGAAGTAGATGTTCGTGAAGTCGATGCCTTCTTCGCTGCCGTAGAAGATCCGCTCACGAGCAAGGTATCCGTGCAGGTTCATCTGACCGAGGCCGATGGCGTGAGAGTCGTTGTTGCCCTGCTCGATCGACGGCACCGAGTAGATGTGCGTCTGATCGGACACCGCCGTCAATCCGCGGATCGACACTTCGATGGTCTTGGCGAAGTCGGGCGAGTCCATGGTCTTCGCGATGTTCAGCGAACCCAGGTTGCAGGAGATGTCCTTGCCGACCTTCGAGTAGGACAGGTCGTCGTTGAACAGTGAAGGCGTCGAAACCTGCAGGATCTCCGAGCACAGGTTCGAGTGCGTGATCTTGCCCTCGATCGGGTTTGCCCGGTTCACCGTGTCCTCGAACATGATGTAGGGGTAGCCCGATTCGAACTGCAATTCGGCGACGGTCTGGAAGAACTCGCGAGCTTTGATCTTGGACTTGCGAATTCGCTTGTCGTCGACCATCTCGTAGTACTTCTCGGAGACGTTGATGTCGGAGAACGGAACTCCGTAGATGCGCTCGACGTCGTACGGCGAGAACAGGTACATGTCCTCGTTCTTCTTCGCCAGTTCGAACGTGATGTCCGGGATCACGACGCCGAGTGAGAGCGTCTTGATACGGATCTTCTCGTCGGCGTTCTCACGCTTGGTGTCGAGGAACCTGTAGATGTCGGGGTGGTGCGCATGCAGGTACACAGCACCGGCGCCCTGACGCGCACCCAACTGGTTGGCGTAGGAGAACGAGTCCTCGAGAAGCTTCATGATCGGGATGACACCCGAACTCTGGTTCTCGATCTTCTTGATCGGGGCGCCGTGCTCACGAACGTTGGTGAGCAGCAAGGCAACTCCGCCACCGCGCTTGGACAGCTGCAGTGCCGAGTTGATGGAGCGACCGATGGACTCCATGTTGTCTTCGATACGAAGCAGGAAGCAGGACACGGGCTCACCGCGCTGCTTCTTACCCGAGTTCAGGAACGTCGGGGTGGCGGGCTGGAAGCGTCCGGCGATGATCTCGTCGACGAGTTCGACGGCCAGGTCTTCGTTGCCTGCGGCCAGGGTGAGCGCAACCATGCAGACACGATCTTCGAAACGCTCGAGGTAGCGCTTACCGTCGAAGGTCTTGAGCGTGTAGGAGGTGTAGTACTTGAATGCACCCAGAAACGTCGGGAAGCGGAACTTCTTGGCGTACGCGTGATCGATCAGGAACTTCACGAAAGTACGTGAGTACTGATCGAGAACCTCGGGCTCGTAATAGTTTTCCTCGACGAGGTAGTCCAGCTTCTCGTCGAGGTTGTGGAAGAACACGGTGTTCTGGTTGACGTGCTGCAAGAAGTACTGACGGGCTGCAGCGACATCCATCTCGAACTGGATCTCACCGTTGGCGCCGTACAGGTTGAGCATGGCGTTGAGTGCGTGGTAGTCGAGACCGTTGGTGGAATCGCCGCCGCGCGCATCACGCTCTACGCTTCCTGCCGCGATCGTGTCAGTGATGGTTGGCGCCACTGCCCGTGCTCCTTCTCTGTTTCGAGATGATTCCAGAACTCCCCCAAGCCTTCTCGTACCCGGTCGACGTCCTCGGCAGTGCCCATGAGTTCGAACCGGTACAGAAAAGGAACGTGGCATTTCTGGGAAATGATGTTTCCTGCATAGCAAAAGGACTCACCGAAATTGGTGTTTCCCGCCGCGATCACTGCTCTGATCAACGACCTGTTGTGTGGATTGTTCAAAAAACGAATGACCGGCTTCGGTACATAACTGGTGTCGCGCCCTGTCACGGTGACCCCGCCACCATAGGTGGGCAGAATCAGCACATAGGGCTCGTCTACACGAAATGAGCCGTCACGGTCATGGATAGGTATACGTGTCGCAGGCAGGCCGAGACGTTGAACGAATCGGTGGGTGTTCTCCGACACGCTGGAAAAATAGACCAGCGAAGTCATCGGTTGTCACCATTTTCTTGTACGGTGCCCGGAACTACTCAGATGTGTCGGCGGAGGTGTCCACCGCCGACACTGCGGCGCTTCAAGCAGCGACGGTCAGGGTCTTGATGCGATCGGGACGGAAGCCCGACCAGTGATCTTCACCGGCAACCACGATGGGTGCCTGGAGGTACCCGAGAGCCATGACGTAGTCGCGGGCTTCGGCATCCTCGGTGATGTCGATGACGTTGTATTCGAGACCGGCCTTGTCCAGGGCGCGGTAGGTGGCATTGCACTGAACGCAAGCGGGCTTGGTGTAGACGGTGATGCTCATGAGAGTCCCTCTTTCGCTTAGCCAACAAAGGCCGATGTAGTGATGTTCAGCACCGATACGACCGATTGCCGGAGTCTCGCTCGAAGCGTTCCGCGTTGTGGTCTCTCAGTGCTCAAGACACTACACCTAGTGGCCGACAGAAACACATAACGCGAGATGTTGTGAGTCACATCGTTGGAATTCCCAGGTCGCCCCAGTTCAGCGCCTTCATTTCCCGGCGCGTCGGCGTGTCGCGCGTCACAGTTTCTTTTTGTGCTCGCCAGCCTCTGGGAGCCGCGCCACGGACCTACCATGAGCGTCGTGGAAACACCCCCGAAGGACGAGGCTCCACGCCACCAGGCAACCGTGACGAGAACACAGCAGGTGACACCGTTGATGCGCAGAATCACCTTCGGTGGGGAGGGCCTGAGCGACTTCGAGACGAGCGGGAGCCCCGACGAACGGGTGCTCGTCAGATTCCCCCTCGATCCCCCTCACGCCCGTAGTTACACGGTCCGGCGCTGGCAGCCGTCGAAGAACGAACTGGAGATCGACTTCGTTCTCCACGGCCACGGCGGCGCGGCACTCTGGGCCGCGACTGCGCAACCGGGCGAGACCGTTCACCTCTCGACGGCGAGCGGGTGGTTCACGCCGCCGGCAGGTTGCGACTGGCTGCTGATGGTCGCCGATCACGCCGCTCTGCCCGCGATCGGGCGAATTCTCGAAGAAGCACCCGACGGTCTACCGATCCACGTCATCGCGCAGATACCCGCGCCGAGCGAACAGCAGACGTTCACGACGCGCGCCGACGCTCACTACCGATGGATCGAGGAATCGGACTCGCTGCTCGCCGAATTGGCCGACGCTGCCCTGCCCCCCGGCGAGGGCTACATCTGGTGTGCAGTCGAGGCCGCGGCCGCCAGACGCATCCGCACTCACCTGCGTCGAACATGGGAAATCCCGGCAACCCGCATGCACGTGATGGGTTACTGGCGGGAGGACAAGGAGAACTGGGAGCGTCGGTACGCCGCCGTCGCCGACCGTATCGATGCTGCGATGGGCGAAGCGATGATGGCCGGCAAGGATTTCGAGTCGGTTCGCGACGCGGTCGACGACGCGATGGAACGCGAAGGGCTCTAGCGCGCATACGAATGAGGACCACACCTTCCGGCATGGCCCTCATTCGTGAAACGGATTACGCGTTGACGAGCTGCTTGCCGGCGTCGACGAGGTCGGAGACGACCTTGGAGACCTGAGCGAGCACCTCTGCGTTCTCACGCGGGTGCAGCTCACCGAACAGTGCGCCGGTTCCACCGATGCTCAGTGCAGTGTCCTCGACGACCTTGCCGCCGGCGATACGGACCGCCTTGGTGGTGTCTTCGTGTGCCCACTTGGCGCCGTTGCCGCTGGGCGAAGCGCTGATGACTGCGACAGCCTTGTCCTTGACTGCACCGACACCGTACGGACGCGAGATCCAGTCGATGGCGTTCTTCAGAACTGCGGGAATGGTGCCGTTGTACTCGGGGGTGACGAGCAGGAACGCGTCCGCGTCGCTCGCAGCGGAGCGCAGTGCGTCGACAGCGGGGATGGAAGCACCCTCGACGTCGATGTCTTCGTTGTAGAAGGGGACGTCGGCGAGGCCTTCGAAGACCGTCAGCGTGGCACCCTCGGGTGCGGCGGACACAGCCGTCTCGGCAAGCTGGCGGTTGACGGATCCGGCGCGCAGGCTGCCGACGAGAACGAGAACATTGGTCTGTGACATAGCGAGTTTCCTTCGAGAGTGGTGCGGTTGGTGGCTCCGGTTGAAAGTTATATCAACTAAACGGACCGCGGTCCACTTACATTCCCCGGCCCTGTAACCTGATCCCGTGAGCGCAATCCCCCTCCCCCAGATCGGCGCCGCGCCGGTCGAGCGCGGTGACGCAGCACGTAACCGCGTACTTCTGCTCGACGCCGCAGCCCTCCTCGTTGCCGAGCGAGGTGTCGACGCGGTGACGATGGATGCTGTCGCGTGCCGGGCCGGTGTGGGCAAGGGCACAGTTTTTCGGCGCTTCGGCAATCGATCGGGACTGATGCAGGCACTGCTCGATCACACCGAGCGAGAACTGCAGCAGGCATTCATGTTTGGCCCCCCACCGTTGGGTCCGGGCGCGCCGCCGATCGAGCGCCTCATCGCGTTCGGACGAGCCCGGATTGCCATGGTGGAAGTACAGGGCGAAGTCCTCCGAGCGGCGGAAAACGCTCCTGAATACCGCTTCGGCGGTCCGGCCCGGGCGCTCGGCATCGCTCACGTCATCGGGCTTCTTCGAGGAGCCGGCGTCGAGGGCGACCTCGATCTGCTCGCTTCAGCACTGTTGGCACCACTCGAAGCGTCGCTCGTCCTTCATCAGGTGCGCGATCTCGGGATGACCACCGAGCGTCTGGCCGCCGGCTGGGAAGACCTTGCCCGGCGCGTTACTCGATGTTGACTCCCCAGATCCGTCCCACCACTTAATGTGAGCCCATGCGCATCGCTGCAGCCGTCATCGGCCTCCTGACCATCGCCGCGGTAAGCGGTTGCTCCGCTTCGTCCGACTCCCCCGAAGACAAGACGGATCCCTCCGGTCGTGTGTTCATCTCGACCTCCGTGGATGGAACACAAATTCCCGGCGGCGGCCCGCTGACTCTCGACTTCAGCCAGGCCGGTCGAGTGTCCGCGAGCGCCGGATGCAACACGGCAAACGGTTCGGTCGAGTTCAACGACGGCACGCTGACCACCGGCACCATGGCGTCGACCATGATGGGCTGCCCTCCCGGCATCGCCGAGTCCGACTCCTGGACAACAACATTGCTGACCGCCGCGCCGGCGTGGAGCCTCGACGGCGACACCCTCGTCCTGACATCGAAGGACGCCACAGTCACCCTGCAGGACAAGAAAATCGTCACGCCGGATCGACCGCTGCAGGGCACGACGTGGACTGTCACGTCCCTCATCAGTCCCGATGCGATCAGTACGAGCCTGGCTCTGGAGACGTCAGCTCCCGAACTGACGATTGCCGCAGACGGTTCGGTCAGCGGGAGCACCGGATGCAATCGCATGACCGGAAGCGCCCAGACGTCCGACACCACAGTCACGTTCACGCCGATGGCAACCACGCGTATGGCTTGCCCCGAGGAGAACATGGACATCGAGCGCCAGATCCTGGCGGTGCTCGACGGCGAAGTGAGCTACTCCGTCGACGCCGACACGCTGACCCTGCGCAAGCCCGACGACACCGGATTGATACTGACTGCGCAGGCTTGACCAGACGCTGCAGGCTCGATCAGACGTTGTCGAGCAGCCAGCGCCCCAACTCGCGGGCGCTGGCATCGATCATCGCGGGCCAGTCCAAGGCCGAGTCGTCCGCGTGATCGCTGACGTGTTTGACGAGTCGGCAGGTAGCACCCGCAGCCTGCGCGGCGAATGCGATGGCAAACCCCTCCATGTCGACCAGATCGGCTCGCTGTGCAAGGGCGTCCCGGGTTGCAGCGTCGGCGATGAATGCGTCGCCGGTCGCCAACACCGAGTCGTCACCGCCGGCGAGCACCAAACGGTCCGCGACGTCGTGCCCCAGCGCTCGGATCGCGGTGCTGCTGATGTCGTGATTAATGACGACGCCGGGAACATAGAGGCCGCCGTGGTGCGCGTGCAGCGCACCGGCTGTCCCGATGTTGACGACCAGCGGCAGATCATCCCGCTCGTACCGCGCGAGAGCAGAGGCGACTGCTGTTGCAGCACTGACCTTTCCAATCCCCGTGATCAGCAGTTCGCATCCTTGCGGCACGTATGCCGCTTCCGACTTCGTCGCACTGACCACCAGAACGTTGTTCGCACTCATGTGCGCGACCGTACCGCCCCGGATACGGTGGCACTGCACGCGCCTGCTCACATCGCTAGAGTCCATTCATGGCCACACTGCGTGAAAGCATCATCGAAGAACTCGGCACAAAGCCGACAATCGACGCCGCAGCGGAGGTTCGCGCGCGAATCCAGTTCCTGAAGGACTACGTGCGCTCGACCCCCGCCAAAGGGTTCGTTCTGGGAATCAGCGGCGGTCAGGACAGCACGCTCGCCGGAGCCCTCGCCCAACGCGCGGTCACGGAACTTCGCGAAGAAGGCCACGAGGCCGAGTTCGTCGCCGTTCGACTCCCCTATGGCGCTCAGGCCGACGAATCCGACGCTCAGATCGCGCTCGGCTTCATCAAGCCGGACCGCTCTCTCACGGTCAACGTCAAGCCTGGCGCCGACGCGACGGCCCGTGAGGCCTCCGAGGCGCTGGGAAACGGCGAACTACGCGACTTCGTCCGCGGCAACATCAAGGCGCGCGAACGAATGGTCATCCAGTATGCGATTGCCGGTCAGCTCGGCTACCTCGTGATCGGTACCGACCACGCCGCAGAAGCGATTACCGGCTTCTTCACGAAATTCGGTGACGGCGGTGTCGACATCACGCCGCTCACCGGCTTGAGCAAACGCCAGGGCGCTGCATTGCTGCAGGAATTGGGCGCACCCGAGAGCACGTGGCGCAAGGTGCCGACCGCCGACCTCGAGGACGACCGACCCGCGCTACCCGACGAAGTTGCCCTCGGCGTCACGTACTCACAGATAGACGACTACCTCGAAGGAAAGGACGTTTCCTCCGAGGTAGCCGAGAAGCTCGAGAAGATGTTCACCAACACTCGTCACAAGCGCACGGTGCCGGTCACACCCCTCGATGACTGGTGGAAGTAACTCCTACCAGAGCTCTTACCAGCGACTAGCTACCGAACAGGCTGCCGAAGACGTCGACCAGCGAACCCGTTCCCGAAGCCGGATCCTTCTTCGCGAAGTTGGTGGTGCATCCGTTGAACTGCACTGCATCGACCAGCGTCGACGTGGCGGCGGAACCGGTGCCCACACTGACGCCGTAGTGGTCGACTACCGCGTTCGGGTTCGCGGCGACGATGTCAGCCAAAGGCACTGACACGCGGTCCTTGGCGCCGTCGATGTTCTGAGTGCTCCACCACACGCCCTTCTGGAGATCCGCGTGAACGCCGCCGTCAGCCGTCGGCGTCGCGTCGGGTCCCGGGACCCACACCAGGGTGGTGAATCCGTTCTCGAACTTTCCGCCGGTCGTTCCGGTGAGGCGGAGCTGGAACGCCGCAGTCGGCGTGGCGGCGCGCTCGGCAAAGCCGATCGCCTTGCCGACTGCGTCGGACAACTTGATACCGCCGGCCGAATGGTAGGAAACCGAACGATCGCCGGTACCGTCGACGGCCAGCTTCAGTGAACCGTCCTTGTCGAGAACGTTGTCGGCCGAGTACGACGCGGTCTGATCCTTCTCGTCGGTGAACGGGATGCCCCACCCGTTCGGCGTCGCTTCGGTGGACAGGGTCGAGCACGAGGCTTCCGGCGCAGAAGAGCCGAGAGAACCGGTGGACGGAAGCGCAGTAGCAATTGCCGGAGCGGTGAGTGCAGCTGCCCCGAGGAGCGCTACGACGACTCCGACACGGCGCGTGGAATTAATCGACATTGAAATACCTTTCACATATCCCGAGTGGAATTGCGCCAAAATTAACACATGTCGACAATTACCAACAGCGAAGGTATTTCTTTTGTCATCCAAACAGATGACAATTCACCTTGGCAATTCGAAGTGCATTCGCTCCCCCAAAAGTAGGAGAAACTAAACAAAACGACCAATGCTGGACAATTGACCAACAATGGAGAAAACGGAGATAGATGCCACTTGAGCTGGAGTGATCAAGATATAAATATTTGGACCGGCAAACCGAAAAAGGACAATATGTCGGCAGCCCACAAATAGCTACGCCGGCAATTCTCGGACTAGCCTCCAGCGAAAGGCGGAAGAATATCGACAGCGCTACCGGAGGCTCGAGAGACGTCGCGGGTCAACTCGTCACCGACGAGGAAAGCCGAGACCGACAGCACTCGCTCCATCTCCGGTCCGTATCGCCCGACCAGCACCGCCACCAACTCGGCAAGTGTGTTGTCAGGCGAGATGGCGACTACCTCGCTACGGCAACCGGATACATCCGCTGCAGCAGCAAAGTAACGAACCGAGATCGAATGCGGATCAGCCACCAATCGCTCCCATACTTCTTTCCGGCGGAACGAAGTCCGCGGCGTCGATGCCGTGCCCAGCCCACTTGTTCCACATCGCACCGCGCCACAAATCCGCTAGTTCGTCGTCACTTGCTCCGGCCCTGAGCGCGGCACGCAGATCAACTTCACGGTCACTGAACAGACATGACCGAATTGTTCCCTCTGCGGTCATTCGCGTCCGATCGCATTCACTGCAGAACGAGCGGGTCACGGAAGCGATGATCCCTACCGTCATCGTGGTCCCGTCGACACGCCATTCTTCGGCAGGAGCCGACGGATCTTCACGGCCGATTGCTTCCAATTCGAAACGGCTTCCCAAAACGGACAACAATTCAGCCGCGGTCACCATGTTCTCGCGTGCCCATGCATGGTCTGCGTCCAGAGGCATTTGCTCGATAAAGCGCAATTCGACGCCGGCTTCGAGGCACCACTGCAAAAGATCCGCCGCGCCGTGGAGCGTTTCACGCATCAGCACCGCATTGATCTTCAGTGGCGCGAGCCCGGCCGCAGCTGCCGCTCGAATTCCCGCGAGAACGGACGGCAACCTGTCTCGACGCGTCAATTCAGCGAAATGGGCGCGATCAACCGAATCCAGGGAAACATTCACGCGAGTCAAACCAGCTGCAGCCAGCTTTGCGGCACGATGTTCGAGCCCAACGGCGTTGGTAGTCATGGAAAGTGGAATTCCTGGCACGCGCGCGGCGCACCCCCCGATGATCTTTTCGAGGTCACTACGCATCAGCGGTTCGCCGCCGGTGAATCTCACCTCGCGAATACCGACTCGTTCGACGCCGATTCCGACCACTCGAATGATCTCGTCGGCACTCAGAAGATCTTCCGCAGCGATGGCCGGCAAGCCTTCCTCCGGCATGCAATACGTGCAACGAAGTGAACACTTCTCGGTGATCGAGACTCGCAGATCTCTGGCAACACGCCCGAACCTGTCGACCAGGAGATCCGTCTCGGGACGACCGGCGAGGGAGGCAGCGTCGAACCGCACGGTGGGAATTCCCATCGAGACCACTGTCATCACTTCACCAACTTCCGTATTGCTCCAGTATGACCGAAAGCCGTACTCCGTGTGTCGGACGGACCACACCGCCTAGGATCAAAACATGTCGAGGTTGTCGAGGTTACTGTCATGAGCGCGCGTTCGGTCGAGGAACACGCGTCGCACATCTCCGGATTGCTCACCGGCCTGCACACCCTCTCTCCGACGGCAGTTCCGACGGCAGAAGCGTTGGGGCGCATAACTTGCTCGGATATCGCATCGCCGGTAGACCTGCCACTCTTCCGCAACTCGCAGATGGACGGGTATGCCGTCGATGCTGCTTCTGTGGCCTCGGTTCCGACCACACTGACGGTTCGAGGCGTGATCGCCGCTGGAAGCGGAAAACCACCGAAACACCTTCCAGGATCGGCATTTCGCATCATGACCGGTGCTCCGCTCCCCGAGGGTGCCGACGCCGTTGTTCCGGTCGAGGACACAACGGGTGTCACCGAGCACGTCGTCACGATCGAACGGGGCAGGTCGGTAGGCGAATTCGTACGCGAACGTGGCAGCGACATCACCGCCGGAATGCTACTGGTCACGGCCGGAACGCACTTGGAACCTCGCCATATCGCCGCGCTGAGTGCTGTGGGCCTGGCCTCGCTCGACACCTACACGAAGCCACGGGTCGCGATAATTACGACGGGCGCCGAACTGAAAAGTGCCGGAACAACTCTCGAACCCGGTGAGATCTACGATTCCAACGGTCCAGCTTTGGCAACATTGGCCGAAGCCAACGGCGCCGATGTCGTATCCGTCGCCCGAAGCAGCGACGACCCCGCCGAGTTCCGCGAATTGCTCTCGTACGCAACCTCGGTCGCTGATCTGGTGTTCACCTCCGGCGGAGTGTCCATGGGCGACTTCGAGGTGGTGAAGGAAACTCTCACGCCTCTGGGAGCACACTTCGGCCACGTCGCAATGCAGCCGGGCGGTCCGCAAGGCACTGCAGTGGTGAACGAAGTGCCGGTACTGAGCTTCCCGGGCAACCCGGTGAGCACGATGGTCTCCTTCGAGGTCTTCGCACGGGGCGAACTGCGCCGGGCCGCGGGCCTGCCCGAGATCCCGCGCGAGCGACTCCCATTGACTGCACCGCTGCGTTCGGTGGACGGCAAGCGGCAGTTCCTGCGGGCACGCAGAACTGCGGACGGAATCGAACTCGTTGCCGGACCCGGATCGCACCTTGTTGCAGCCATGGCGTGGGCCGACGTCCTGATCGACATCCCCGCCGCCGTGACCGAGCTCGGCGCGGGCGATCTCGTCGACGTCGTCCCGCTCTCGACTTCCTCGATCTGATTCACTCGATCTGATTCAAAGGACACTGATGACCGAATTGACACACGTCGACAGCGAGGGCCGAGCGCGCATGGTCGACGTCAGCGCCAAGGCCGAGACGACGCGTATCGCCGTCGCCGCCGGCGAACTCGTCACGACCGCCGAGGTAGTTCGCCTCGTCCGCGCCGACGGCATGCCCAAGGCTGATGTCCTCACCACCGCGCGCATCGCCGGAATCGCCGGTGCGAAGAAGACCTCCGAACTGATCCCGCTGTGTCATCAACTCGCGCTCTCGTCGGTCAAGGTGAAATTCGGGTTCACCGAAACATCGATCACCGTCGAGGCGACGGCGAAGACTCGCGGACAGACCGGCGTCGAGATGGAAGCACTCACCGCCGTCGCGGTAGCCGGCCTGACCTTGCACGACATGGTCAAAGCGGTGGACCCCGGAGCTACCATGAACGGTGTTCGTCTGCTCACCAAAGACGGTGGTAAGCGCGGACATTGGACCCGCGACACTCAGAACGCACAGACAGCTCCGGCGCACACCTTCACCTCGGCACGGTCCGCGACCGTCCTCGTGGCTTCCACCGGCGGTGCGAACGGCACCAGACCCGACACCACCGGACCCACGATCGCGACCTGGCTACGTGAACGGGACTTCGAGGTACGTGGACCGCTTGTGTACGCCGACGCAGACATCGCGGCGGGCATCACTGACGCCAAGGAGGGCTTCCCGTCACTCGTCATCAGTACCGGCGGCACGGGGGCTTCCCCCACGGATGCCACCCCGGAAGCTACCCGGGCAGTCTTGACCCGTGAGTTGCCCGGCGTCGCAGAAGCGATCCGGACCAAGGGCCTCGAGAAGACACCGCACGCGTCGCTGAGCCGTGGTGTGGCAGGTCTCACAGGTACGACGGTCATCGTCAATCTTCCGGGTTCTCCCGGTGGAGTGAAGGACGGTCTCGCCGTCCTCGGACCCATCATCGATCACCTGCTCGCGCAGGTCGCAGGCGGAGGAGCGCACGATGAGTGAGCTATTGGCTCGGATCTCCGAGCAACCGATTCACGCAGACACCGTCGACGCCGCCGTGGCCGGTCCGAAGAACGGCGCTGTTGTGGTGTTCACGGGAACGGTGCGCAATCACGATGGAGGTCAAGCGGTTTCGGCGTTGGAGTACCAAGCGCATCCGGATGCCGAACGCTTCCTCGAGACGTGCTGCCAAGAGGTTGCGGCCTCGACCGGCCTGCCGGTTGCCGCGATCCATCGCGTCGGTCACCTCGAGATCGGCGACCTCGCACTGGTCGCCGCCGTCGCTGCGCCGCATCGAGCGGAGGCGTTTGCCGCGTGCGCCGAACTGGTGGAGCGCATCAAGCACGAGGTACCGATCTGGAAGCGGCAACATTTCGCGAACGGCGTCTCCGAATGGGTCGGGTTGTAGGTCGAACGCTCCGGGAAGGTAGAGTTGCGATCACTAGGTGCCTGAAATCGGGCATCCAGCGTCGTGGAACGCAAATTTTCTTGCTGAGTGCTCAATGCACCCGCTCTTCTTACGGCGAAGAAGCCTGCCGACCGGCAGCGCCGCCACCACTGTGCTTGATTGTTCGACCGGTTAATTCCCGTGTCGGCATCCGGGCACGAACACGTGCCCGAAAGGCTCTGAACACACTTGTCTGACATCTCTACGCCCGCTACCACCTTCGCAGCCCTCGGTGTGCGCGCACCGCTGGTGAAAGCTCTCGAAGACGGCGGAATCACTTCTCCGTTCCCCATCCAGATCGACACCCTCCCCGACACTCTCTCGGGGCGCGACGTACTGGGCCGCGGAAAGACCGGAAGCGGCAAGACCCTCGCGTTCTCCATCCCCATGGTCTCCCGCCTCGCCGGCGAACTGTCCGGAGGAAAGCGTCGTCCGGGTCGACCGCTCGGCCTGGTGCTCGCACCCACGCGTGAGCTCGCCACCCAGATCACCGCAACCCTCGAACCGTTGGCCGCCGCATACGACTTGCGCGTGACCACGATCTTCGGTGGTGTCTCGCAGCACCGCCAGGTTCAGGCTCTCAAGGCCGGAGTCGACATCGTCGTCGCCTGCCCCGGTCGCCTCGAAGACCTCATGAAGCAGAAGTTCGTCAGTCTCGACGCCGTCGAGATCACCGTGCTCGACGAGGCCGACCACATGGCCGACCTCGGCTTCCTGCCCGTCGTCACCCGCATCCTCTCGTCCACCCCGCAGGACGGGCAGCGTCTACTGTTCTCGGCAACGCTGGACAACGGCGTCGACAAGCTCGTCAAGCGTTTCCTCAAGAACGAGGTCATGCATTCGGTCGACGAGGCCAACTCCCCCGTCGCCGCAATGACGCACCACGTGTTCGACGTCGACGGCGTCGAAGCCAAGAAGGCTCTGGTCGAGAAGCTCGCTTCCGGTACCGGTCGTCGCATCCTGTTCATGCGCACCAAGCACCAGGCTCGCAAGTTGGCTCGCCAGCTCACCGAGTCGGGCATCCCGTCCGTTGACCTTCACGGCAACCTCTCGCAGGCTGCTCGCGACCGTAACCTGGCGGCATTCTCCGCCGGTGAAGCGCGCGTCCTCGTCGCCACCGACGTCGCAGCGCGTGGCGTCCACGTCGACGACGTCGAGTTGGTCGTCCACGTCGATCCGCCGGCCGAGCACAAGGCTTACCTGCACCGCAGTGGTCGCACCGCTCGCGCAGGCAGCGCCGGCGACGTGGTCACCGTGGTTCTGCCCGAGCAGCGTAAGGATCTTGCGATCCTCATGCGCAAGGCAGCCATCAAGGTGACCCCGGTCCGTTCGACTGCCAACTCCGAGCACGTCGTCAAGTTGGTCGGCGACATCGCACCGCACGTCACGCCGGCTCCGAAGGCTCCTGCCCAGCCCAACGGCGGACGCGGACAGCGTCCCGCCGGCCAGGGTGGACGCGGCGGCGCAGCACGTTCGGGTCAGGCTCGCTCCGGACAGGGCGGTCAGTCACGCGGTGCTCGCACCGGCGGAGCTGCCCGTCAGGAACATGCCGGTGGTGGCGCTCGCCGTCCCCGCACCGGCGGCGGCGCTCGCACCGCAGGCTCCACCGGTGGCCGTCCCGCACGCTAGGCCCCCGGTACAACTCAATAGGTTTCGTAGTGGACAGCGTCGGCCAATGGCCGGCGCTGTCGCCATCCGAAGCGTTCGAGATCCGGAACCTGTTGAAACTCGGTCACCTTCCCGACGCACAGCCACGCAATGGGGCGAACGG
The DNA here is from genome assembly GCF_044908235.1 of Rhodococcus sp. 27YEA6. Classification (NCBI taxonomy): domain Bacteria; kingdom Bacillati; phylum Actinomycetota; class Actinomycetes; order Mycobacteriales; family Nocardiaceae; genus Rhodococcus; species Rhodococcus sp. 27YEA6. Next base: position 398,295 of record NZ_JBIYCY010000002.1, read on the forward strand.
GTGACGGAATGCCCATGAGTTCGGTGAGGTACTTCTCGTCGTAGAACGAAACCCAGCCGATGCCGATCTCCTCGGCTACCGCGGCGAGCCACAAATTCTGAATTGCCAGTACCGCCGAGAACAGTCCGGTGTCGTCGACGGTATGACGGCCGAGGATGTTCGGACCACCGCGCGACGGGTCGTAAGTGACGACGATGCCGGTACCGCTCTCGGCGATTCCCTCGATCTTGATGGGGTCGAACGTCGAGCGGCGATCCTCGGGCAAAGACTGCGCGAATTTCACCCGGGCATCGGCGACGTGTGCCGCGAAGGTGTCGAGCGTCTCCGGATTACGAACGACGACAAAATCCCACGGTTGCGTGTTTCCCACGCTCGGCGCGCGATGGGCGGCGTCGAGAATGCGCATCAGAGTTTCGTCGGGGACGATCTCTCCCGAGAACTCGGCGCGAACGTCTCGCCGTCGCCGAATCGCTTCGTACACGGATACAGCTGATTCACTCACGCCCCGACGGTATAGCGGTGCAATCCCAGCATGGCGTCGGGGTGCGGTTCGACCGTTTCTTCGCGCATGCAGGCGCGGAGCGCGCTGCCGACCGCCCCCGAATCCATCCCGGTGCCGATCACGACCAGTTGCGTGGTTCGAGGTTCGCCCGACTTCCATCGCAGCGGCGTGATCCGGACATGATCACCCACCGATTGGATCTCGAATTTTCCTGTGTAGCCCGGAATCTCGAAGTTCACGAAGCCCTTGATGCGGTAAACACCCGACGGCTGATTCTCGAGAAAGTGCGTCAGAGCCCTGGCATCGAGAGGCGTCTCCGATGCGAAATCAACCGATTCGTAGCGGTGGTGCAGGTGATCGTGGTGACACGAGCCGTCCTCGTGATCGTCGTCGTGCCCGTCGCGCAGGAGCTCGTCGAGGCTCAGTTGATCGCCCGGAGCCGGAGGGGTCACCTCGCCGGTATCGAACAACAGAGCGGGGTCTATCCGCGAGTGCGAGGTTTCCACCATCGGCGCTCGCGGATTCAACTTACGAATTTCGGCCGTGAATCGCTCGCGTTCGGCGACCGGAACGCTGTCGATCTTGTTGACTACCACCAGGTCTGCCAGGCGGACATGTTGATCGAGCTCGGGATGTTCGCGGCGAACGGTGGAGAAATTGGCTCCGTCGACCAGGACCACCAGGCCGCCGTAGACGACAGACGGGTTCTCACTTCCGAGGACGAGTCGAATCATGTTCCGCGGCTCGGCAAGCCCGCTGGCCTCGATGACGATCACGTCGATCCCGGACTGCCGGTGCGCCAACTTGTTCAGCATCTCGTCCATGTCCGAGACGTCGACAGCGCAGCACAAACAGCCGTTGCTGAGAGAGACCATCGAATCGACCTGACCGGCGACCATCATCGAGTCGATGTTGACGGATCCGAAGTCGTTGACGATCACGCCGATGCGTACACCGTCGTTGTTACGCAGAAGATGGTTGAGCAGCGTCGTCTTGCCCGAACCGAGAAAGCCTGCGACGACTATTACGGGAATCTGCTTCTTCGCCACCACACAACCTTCCGAAACCACACGTACCGATCAGTGATCGTAGTGGAGTGTGGCTCCGGAAGGTTCACGCTGACAGCAGACTCACACCGTGCAGAGCGGACGGATGTCCGACGTGCCCTCGGTGGTCGGTGACGTCAGGATCGTGCATGCGTTGTATCCACGGGATTCGGCGACCCGGCGGATCTCACTCCAGCCTGCCGCGTCGATGACCGCCGACCGTGAGAGCACGAACCCGGAAAGCCTGAGCGGATCGCCCACCAGTGCCCACGAATAGTCGTCGGCAATGTAGGTGACGATGTAGTTGGGTGGGCCGTCCAAGCTTTCCTGTGAGGGCACCCCGGGGAAGCTCACATGCAACTGGGCACCCGTTGCTGGATCGGTAACTCGGGCATTCCCGACGATCTCGTTGGCTTGACCGGTCCACGTCGTACACGTGTTCTTCACGCTCACGTTCGACGAATCGACGATCCCGTAACTCGCCCGGGTGTCCTTCGCGCACGCGAGGTTGAAGGGCTGAGGAATCGCCGCCACCTGGTTCCATTCCCCTACGTAGCGCGCGACGTCCAGGTTCGCCACCGGCTGCAAGGGTTCCCAGAGTGGGCTCGCCTGCGCGGTTCCCGAAAACATCGTCGCTGCGGCACACACTCCCGCAATCGCAATCGCACTTCGCCCCGACCACTTCATGTCACTGCTCCTCGTCTGTCAACGCTCGATCGGCATTGGTTCCTCAAGGCATTCGGAGCTGGCGGACTGGAGGATGGGGCGGTATGTAAAACTACTGTTGGTTTGTTATGGACCTACTTAACAAACCTTATGTAGTCTTTGCTAAAAGATAGCTGAAAGTCGGACGGAGCTACTGTGATGAAGGTTGTCGACTTAGGTCTAGAACGCACTCGCTATGCAGTCATCGACGAGACGATCGAGTCGAGGTGGCGCCGAGTCACCTCTATGCAGCACGACGCCGTTGCCGTCGTGACTCCGCGCGACCGGATCACTTTCGCCGAACTCGAACTCCGGACCGACGCATTGGTCCGCGAACTTCGCCTACGTGGGTCACACGGGGCACGCCCGGTTGCGGTCGATCTCGAACCAACGGCCGAGTCGGTGCCCGCCATCCTCGCCACTCTGATTTCCGGTCGGCCCTTGGTCATGATCGACCCACAACTCCCCGAGGCCCGCCGAGCGCACATCATGAGCACCTCGGGTGCAGTCCCGCTGCAGTCGATACTCGACGAGTCTGCTGCGACGGGCTTCAGATTCGACAGCGCGTTGGAACCATCGAGTTCCGACCCTGCCATGATCGCGTTCACGTCAGGCACCAGCGGGGCACCCAAGGGAGTCGTGTTGAGCCACTCCATGTGCCTGAACAAGGCCGACGAACTCGCCGCAGCAATCGACCTGCGACCCGATGATCACATCGGGAACCTGTTGCCCGTCAGTTTCGGAGCCGGAATCACGGCCCTGATCATGGGGCTCATGAACGGAGTCACGGTCTTCTGCTGGGATCCACGTATCGACGGCGTCTCGGGAATCGACGACTGGCTGATCGAGAATTCGATCACGACCACGCACTGTGCGCCGTCCTTTCTGCGGGCGTGGTCGGATCTCGATTGCGATGCAGCAAATGATGATTCGATCGGTTCCCTACGCGTCGTCGTAACGTACGGGGAAGCAGTTCACGGCGAGGACTACGCGCGCCATCGCAGTCACGGCTTCGCTCGCGTCACGTACGTCAACTGGCTGGCCACCACCGAGACCGGTGTCGTCGCGTACAACGCGTTCCCACCACATTCCGAACTACCCGTCGGAGTGGTACCGGCCGGACGTGCTCGCGACGGCAAGGACGTACAGATCGTCGATGTGAACGGCGTGCCTCTCCCCGACGGAGAGATCGGCGAGATTCAGGTTGTCTCGAGTGATCTTGCCGACGGATACCACGGCGACCCGGATCGCACTGCGGCAAGATTCACGCGCCTGGGCGACGGAGTGAGCATCTACCGGACCGGTGACCGGGGCCGCATCGACGAACGCGGAGAACTGCAACTTCGGGGACGCGTCGACGACGCCGTCAAGATTCGGGGCTACCTGGTGGAACCGATGGAAGTCGAGTCGCATATTCGTCGAATTCCCGGCGTCGCTGATGTTTTCGTGGCCGTCGTCCTCGAGAACGATCGACCGGAGATTGTCGCCTACGTGGTCCTGACCAACACCGTGATGGCACGGTCGGGCGCCGAGATGCGGCGCGAACTGGCGACATATCTGCCGGCCTGGATGCTCCCCCGACATTTTGTTCTGATGCCGGCGTTGCCCCGCAACGAAAGAGGAAAGGTCGATCGAACAGCGCTGCCCTCCGTCGAGGTGCGGTCCACTTCACCGACTCTCGCCGGGCCCGCCGAATTGTGGTTGTCCTCGATCTGGGAGTCGATTCTCGGCATCGACTCCATCGACCGTGGGGACGACTTCTTCGAACTCGGCGGCGACTCGCTTGCTTCAACCGAAGTGGTGGCAAAGATTCACGACATGTTCCGGATCCGGATCACGGCAGCGGAGTTCGCGGCCGCCAGTACCGTCAAAGACCTTGCAGCGCTGGTAAATCGGCGCAGAATCGATCCCGATGATCGCGTCTGTCACAACACGATGGTTCCGCTGAAGCTCGAAGGGTCCGGGCGACCGCTGTTCATCATGAACGGAGCGGGGTGCCCATCGACGACCCTGTCCACCTTGTCGAAAGCGCTTCACACCGATCGGCCGGTTTACGCACTTCAGCCACACGGCTTCGAATCTCGCGGACTACCCGACCGGTCGGTGAAAGCAAGCGCCCGCCGTTTCATTTTCGAAATCAAGAAGATTCAGCCCACCGGGCCATACCTCCTCGCCGGATACTCGTACGGCGGCTACGTGGCGCTGGAAATGGCGACACAGCTGTCCGAGTCAGGTGACACCGTCGAACACGTCACCGTTCTCGACACCAGAATCTCCACCGAGGCTGCCGCACGACTGGCTGGTCGAGCGGGCATCACTTTGGATCCGTCGATCGTCGACCTTGCACCACAACCATCCACCAATGCCCGCTGGAAGCCGACCAGACGCACCGTCGCGGCCATGTGGATCCGCACGCTGTTCGCCGGCATTCTGCAGTACCCGCCGGCCACCCAGTGGACCGTGTTCCTCTACATCGGAGGCCAGGCGCTCCGGAAGCATCGGATACGAGCATGCGCCGCGCCCGTCACCGTGATCCGTGGAGCCACCAACAACCGTGGACGCGAGATCTGGTCACTCATTGCCACGGGCTCACTGGATTTCGACGACGTCGACGCGTGCCACGAAGACGTCGTCCGCCAACCGTACGTCCGCAAGACTGCGGCGATCATCGATCGAGTCTGTGATCGAGCGTGACCAGCGCTCCTCATGTCCAGCTGTAGAAGAAAGAGCGGCGCGGAGTGAGTGCCCAGTCGGTCGTCGATGAACACACTCGTTCCTTGACGAACGCACCCGCCCTGCCTGCGATGAACATGCCCGCTGCGTCGTCGACACGAGTGGTCCGCTGGAACACACCTCGCCGCCTCCCGAGACTGATGCACCGGCCTGCGAACTTCGGAGCCACCGGGCGCGGCGCGGAACCTTCGAGTCGATGCAGGATCGTCTCGGCCGCATGGACTCCCAAGGGAATCGCGGCCTGACAACTCATCCTCAGTAAAAGATCACCGACTGCGACCGCATCACCCGCACCGACGATGTTGGGGTGGGACGAGCATTCGAGTCGGTCGTCGACCTTCAGACGACCGAGACCGTCGACGGGAAGGCCACTTCGGCGCGCCAGATCGGGGACCCCGAATTCTGTCGCGAGAATCGTGCAATCTGCCTCCACCCGTGCGCCTCCCGCAAGCTCGCAGGACGAACCGTCGATCCGCGTCACCCGGGATTCGGTGACGATGTCGACCCCAAGATCGGTCAATGTTCTGAGAATTGCAGATCGCGCACGCTCTGACAGATCCGGGGACACGATTCCTCCGGTCACCAAAGTGATTCGGCTGCTTCGCTGCTCAGCCAATTCTGCGGCAGTCTCGATTCCGGTGAGACCGCCGCCGACAACGCAGACCGTAGCCTTCCCGTCGAGTGTCGCCATTCTGGATTCGAGGCGAACCGCGTCCTCGAATTCGGAGACGCTGAACCCGTGCTCCGCCGCCCCGCCGATAGTGCTGGGTAACTGCCTACTTCCGACTGCGTAGACCAGATAGTCGTAGTCGAGCACACTGCCGTCGTCGAGGGTAAGCCTGCCGAGCCCCGCCTCGATCGTCGTCACCTCTCCGAAGACTTGGTGTGCCGCACGCGGTAGCGCCCTGTCGAACGAGACCGTCGCGTCGTAGCCGCCCGCGATCATCTGATGGAGCCTGATTCGTTGCACGAAGTGTGGGCGCGGATTCACGCCGGTCACCGTGATGTCCGACCGAGTTCTCAGCAGTCGCTTCGCTGCCATGACGCCCGCATATCCTGCCCCGATTATCACCACGTGTGCACTCGTGGTTCTCCGTTCCGCCAACGGTCCCCATGCTGAGAATGCACGGGATGATCAGGCCTCATCGCGGACGTTATTAAACATTGACGCCCTGGCGTTATGGCGGTCGACACATCTAGGCAGAACTGTGCTGCATGCAATTGAGACTCGAAAAACACAGGGTCGACAACACAACACTGGCTCGAAAACAACAAATGCTCTGCACCGTTTGGTGCAGAGCATTTGTCTTGGGTGGAGCTAAGGGGACTCGAACCCCTGACCCCCACACTGCCAGTGTGGTGCGCTACCAGCTGCGCCATAGCCCCGTATTCAGTTCGCTCTAACAGTCGAACTCGCAGCGGCTGTTCTGCTTTCCGCTTGCTGGAAGAAAGTTACACCACTTGACTCCTGGGCAACAAATCGCCTGGTCAGAGCGAAGCGGCCGCTCCTCGTCGGAGCGGCCGCTTCAGCTCAGGAGGAGAGCTTGGAAACCCAGTCGCTGCTGCCCGTGTCAACGATCTTGCCGTTCGCCACTACCGTGGGCGTCCCGTTCGACCCGACATCCTTGAGCGCCTGGCTGGCGGCTGCGGCATTGGCCGCGGCGGCTTCGACGTTGGTACCGGAAGAGATGCAGGTTGCCACGTCCTCGGATGCGCCCGCATCACGAGCGATCTGGGCGAGGTCGTCGTTGGTGTGGTCGCTGCTGCCGCCCTCGGCCGGCTGCGTGTCGGTCGCGAAAAGCTTGTTGTGGAATGCGGAGTACGCAATCGCGTCACCACCCTGAGCGACGCAGAGCAGAGCGGCGCCGGCCCGTGTGGAGTAGTCACCGCTGCCCGAGGCCCGGTTGAGGAAGTTCAGCATGTGGTACCGCACGGCGACGTCACCGTTGTCGACGGCGGCCGCGAGAGCCTGGCCACTGAGGTGTTCGAGAGCAGCACAGGCCGGGCACAGCGGATCCTCGAAGAGATCAATGGTTGTCGCGGCGGAGGGCTTGCCGAGCAGCACCACTCCGTTGTCCTGCACCGTGACGGCAACTTCGGAACTCTGCACGGAGCCGTAACCGTCGTTCTGGGGCTTGTTCTTGCTGTTCGTCCACAAGACACCGCCGATGACGAGGGCCGCGATCACGAGCACCGCGAGGCCACCGATGATGTAGGTGGAGCGGCTCGAGACCGGTTCCGGAGAGTATTTGTTCTTGCTGCTCTTGGTGCTCACGCTGATGCAGTCCTTCGTGCGTCGAAACGATTTACCGATTGCTTACCTTGCCACTGAAGACTGAGTATCCACTGAGAACGCCGCGCGTGATCCGGGCCCCAACGCGAGTGGCGAACGCGGGAACACGAGCAGCCAGACGGCAAGTGCCAAGAAGCCCAGGTCGCGGAGAATCTCCTTCGAATAGTCCCAAGCGCCGACGTCGGCTGCACCTCCGCCGCCGAAACATCCGCAGTCGATGGACAATCCCCTGGCCCACACCGAAATGATCACCGCAATGAGAACCGTGAGGATGACCACCGAGACTGCAGCGGATGCTCGCACCGCCAACCCGACGAGGATCAGCAGGCCCAGGACTATTTCGACCAGGGGAAGAGCCGTCGCCACCGGACCCACCAGTGACTCGGGCAATAGTTGATAGGCGCGCACCGCGATCTTCGTCTGAACGGGATCAAAGAACTTGAGTCCCCCGGAAATCAGCCAGACGGCCGCCAAACCCAATCGGGCCACAAGACTCACGATGCGAATTGCCACCCGATCGAGAGTACAGAATGCCCGGTCAGTCCAGGTTTGTCCGCGCAGGAGTATCCGTTAGCACCGTCACATCAGTCAGATCTTCTACAACGGATTCGACAGGCTTCGTTCGCGACGGGACGAACAACCACCCCGTCGCCGACACGACTACTACGGCTCCCATCACCGCGAAGGCCGCCGAGTACGACACATGCTGGGCGATCAGTCCGGCACAAATCGGCGCCACTACCCCACCGATGTCGGACATCATCTGGAATACCGCCAGAACGGGTCCGCCTCGGGCCGTCGATCCGACAACATCGGCAACCGCGGCCTGCTGGGCCGGACTCATGAGGCCGGAGCCGACACCAGTCACTGCGGCAATGGCGAAGAACACCACGAGGTTGTCGGTGAATCCCATTGCGATGGTTCCCAGACCGCAGATGAGTAGGCCGCTCACGACAAAGGGCTTGCGTCCGAAGCGGTCCGAGAGTCGTCCGGAGACGATCAACACCAACGCATTGCCGACGGCGAAGATCGTCAGGGCGTAGGCCGCAATCGAGGGGTCTCGGCCGAGGAACTCGACGACGAACAGGGGAACCATGGCAACGCGAACTCCGAAGATCACGCCGCCGAAGGCGAGATTCGATCCGAGCGCTGCCCGGTACACCGGAGACTGGAGGCCTTCTGTGAGAGTCATCGACTTCACATCGACAGCCTTGTCCGGTGACGCCAAATGAGATCCACGCAGGCTCACGAAGACAACGAGCGCGGCGATCACCAACGCAATTGCGTAGATGATGAACGGCATCCGCAGACCGAACTGCAACAGCGCACCGCCGACCAGCGGGCCGCCGATCGATCCCATGAGAAAGCTCGTCGCGTACAGACCCGACACGCGGCCGCGACTGTCCGACGGTGACATGCGAATGATCAGCCCGAGAGCCGACACCGTGAACATGGTCGACCCGATGCCGCCCAACGACCGGAACAGCAGAAGTTGCCAGTACTCCCCCGCGAAAGCGCACGCACCGGTCGAGACCGCGACGATCAAAAGGCCGACGATGTAGACCGGACGCTCACCGAGTTTCTGTACCAAAGTGCCGCTCATCGGCGCGAACACCAACCGCATGAAAGCGAAAGACGAGATCACGATCGTGGCGGCGGTGACCGATACGTCGAAGCTGCGTGCGAACTGAGGTAGTGCCGGGGCGACCAACCCGAATCCGAGGGCGATGACGAAGCTGGCGGCGACCAGTACCCAAATTTCCTGTGGCAGCTTGGCTGCACGAGTTTTCATGTCGCCCGGAATTCTAGCCGGGCGACATGAGCGGTCCGCGGGCTAGTTCGCCTTCAAGACGCTGGACACCAAGTCCTTGGCCGCTGCCTGAACCTGAGCCAGATGATCGGCGCCCTTCATCGACTCGGCATAGATCTTGTACACGTCCTCCGTGCCGGACGGCCTCGCTGCAAACCACGCGTTCTCCGTCGTCACCTTGAGACCACCGATCGCCGCGCCGTTTCCGGGCGCCGCGGTCAGTGTCGCGGTGATCGGTTCACCCGCCAGCTCGGTCGCACTCACCTGGTCGGGAGACAGTTTTGCCAAGACTGCCTTCTGTGCGCGTGTCGCGGGCGCATCGATACGTGCGTACGCCGGGCTCCCGAACTTCTCGGCCAACGCGGCGTAGTGCGCTGACGGAGACTTTCCCGTCACCGCGGTGATTTCCGACGCGAGCAACGCAAGGATGATGCCGTCCTTGTCCGTCGTCCAGACGGAACCGTCGTGTCGGAGGAAGGACGCGCCGGCGCTTTCCTCGCCGCCGAATCCCACAGACCCGTCGAGCAATCCGGGAACGAACCACTTGAACCCGACCGGAACCTCGAGCAATTCGCGGCCCAGGCTGCTCACGACACGGTCGATCATCGAGGAACTCACGAGGGTCTTGCCGACCTTGGTATCTGCGCCCCAACCTGGCCGGTTCGCGAACAGGTACTCGATGGCAACGGCCAGATAGTGATTCGGGTTCATCAAACCGCCGTCGGGAGTGACGATGCCGTGGCGGTCGGAGTCCGCATCGTTTCCGGTCGCGATGTCGTAGCGATCCCGAATCCCGATCAGCGACGCCATCGCGTCGGGCGACGAGCAGTCCATGCGGATCTTGCCGTCCGTATCGAGCGTCATGAACCGCCAGGTCGGATCGACGAGAGGATTCACCACTTCGAGGTCGAGTCGGTGAGTTTCGGCAATCGCGCCCCAGTAGTCGACGCTTGCCCCGCCGAGGGGGTCTGCACCGATCGTGATTCCGGCATCGCGGATCGCGTCGAGGTCGAGGACACTGGGGAGGTCTTCGACGTAGTAGCGGAGGAAGTCGTAGCGTTCGACGCGGTCCAGCGCTTGTGCCGCCGTCACACGCCGTACCCCGGAAAGCCCCTTGCGCAGTAGCTCGTTCGCTCGATCGGCGATAACCGACGTCGCATCCGTGTCCGCGGGCCCGCCGTGCGGCGGGTTGTATTTGAAGCCACCGTCACGAGGCGGATTGTGTGACGGTGTCACGACGATGCCGTCGGCTTTGGCCTCCGGACCCGTCGAGTTGTATCGCAAGATCGCGTGACTGACAGCCGGGGTGGGAGTGTAGGCGTCGCGTGAATCGACGAGGACGACGACGTCGTTGGCGACCAGGACCTCCAAGGCCGACAGCCAGGCCGGCTCCGAGAGCGCATGTGTGTCCCGGCCGATGAACAGCGGGCCGTCGATTCCCTGCGAAGCGCGGTACTCGACGATCGCCTGGGTTGTCGCCAGGATATGAGCTTCGTTGAACGCCGAGTCGAGACTGGAACCGCGATGTCCTGAAGTGCCGAAAAGTACCTGCTGCATCGGGTTCTCAGGATCCGGAGTGCGCGTGTAATACGCGGTGACCAGATGAGGAACATTGATCAGATCCTCTGGCAGAGCCACTTGTCCTGCTCGTTCGTGCGCCACGAATCCCCCTCGGCCCGGTGGTCGACCACTGTGTCGACGCGACTGTGGACAATTGTCTACCCTGGCCGCGTGGCGTGCACGCTCGGCGCCGGATCCGTCAATCCGTGATCTGGATTCCCAACCACGCAGCGGACAGTCCCACGATCAGACTGAGGACGATGTAGATCAGAGAAAGCGCCGTCTGGCGCCTCTCGATCATCCCGACGTTCTCGGTCGCGAATGTCGAATAGGTGGACAAGCCGCCGCAGAAGCCGGTCGCCAGAAGTGCGGCCATCTCGGTGGAAAGAGCTGCCCCGGTGAACAATCCAAGGAGGAAGCAGCCGATCACGTTCGCGGCGAACGTCGCAGCCGGAAATCCCTTGTACGCGGGCACATACCGCGCCAACAGGTACCGGCCACTCGCACCAGCGCCGCCGCCGAGCGCCACCAGGAGAACTGTCATGCCGACGCTCCGTCCCGCGCGCGGATCCAGCGTTCACCGAGCCCTTTGCCCAGTGCTGCAGCGAGGATCGCGGGAAGCAACGTCCCGAGAACATAGAGAATCGATCGCCACGGACTCTCCGTCACGGCGTGAACCGCGAAGGACGAGAAGGTGGTGAAGCCGCCGCAGAAGCCCGTGCCGAGAAAGAGGTACCCAACCTTGTTGTGCACGAGCAGGGCCGCGAGAACACCGAGAACGAACGAGCCGACGACGTTGATGACCAGCGTCGTCCAGATGTGGGGAAAAAGCTCCCCCAGACCGTAGCGGCTGAGCGCGCCCAACCCTCCGCCGACGGCAACCGCGCATACCGCAGCCGGCAGTTTCAGATCACCCATGCTCTGGCCTCACCCGAAAGAGCCTACGTCCCGGAGCGGGCTTTCGGCGGGCGAGGAATGAAGTAACTTGTCCGCTGCTGATACTCGCGATAGCCCGGACGCTGTTCCATGTGTCGCTCGAGCAACCGCGCTCCGGTGGCGAAGACCAGGAAGTACGTCATGGCGATCGGTGAGAGGACGGTCAACACCCCCGGCCACACGGACGCCGAGACGAGGAAGATCCCCCACCAGACACACGCATCGCCGAAATAGTTGGGATGCCGCGTCCATGCCCACAAACCTTGATCCATGATGTGGCCACGGCTGCCCGGATCGGATTTGAACTCCTCCATCTGTCGGTCGCCGACCGTCTCGAACGTGACGCCGACAATCCACAGCGCGATTCCGAGTACGACAAGAAGTCCGAAGCTGCCGTTCGACACTGCTGCGACCTGGATCGGCAGGGAGACGAACCACAACGAAATCCCCTGCGTGAGATAGATCTTGCGGATCGCATACAGCGTTCGATTACCCGTCGCTCGTCCGAGCATTTCTTCGTACCGCGGGTCTTCACCTTTGCCACGCGATCGAATCGCCATGTGCGTCGCCAACCGCAGACCCCAGATCGCCACGAGCGCAAGCATCAGCAACCGGCGCCAGAGGTCGCCGGTTCCCACTATCGCGGACACGAGCGCGATCAGAACGAAGCCGGCGCCCCACGACACGTCGACAACGTTGTGGCGCCCGATCCGTACACCGATCGTGGCTGTCACCGCCATTCCGACGGCGATCGCCAGCAGACTCGTGAGTGTGACCACTCCGAACGCGCCCCAGTCGAATCCGTTCATCGCCGCGACACCCACTGCGGCCGTACCGGTTCCATACCCGATCGACCATCACCGTGCGGCCGGACCGACAGAATCTGATCGACGCCCATCCTGCCGTCCCGAAATGCCATTCCTCCGCCGACGAGGTAGAGACGCCACACCCGAGCGACTTCGACACCTACGAGTTCCACGACGCGATCCCAGTTCGATTCGAAGGTCTCGATCCACGCGTCGACGGTCCGCACGTAGTGCTCACGCAGGGCGTGGACGTCCCGCACTTCGAGTCCACCTTCCTCGATCATCGCAACAGTGCGACCGACGGGCCGCATGTACATGTCCGGCGCGATGAACGACTCGATGAACGGACCTCCCCCGGGGTGCGGGCCAGTGCGGGACATCTGCTGAATCAGCACACGGCCACCGGCAATAACATTGTCGTGGAGCGCTTTCACGTAGGTCGGATAGTTGTCCTCACCGACATGCTCACCCATCTCGATGGAAGCGACCGCATCGAAGGGACCGTCTGGAATCTCTCGATAATCTTGGAGGCGAATCTCGACCCAGTCTTCCAAACCGAGCGCGCGGACCTTCGCGTCGACAAAAGCCTTCTGCTCCGCCGAGATCGTGATTCCGACAACCCTGGCGCCGTACTCCCGCGCTGCATGCAGGCTGAGCGAGCCCCAACCACAGCCGACATCGAGAAACCGCAAGCCTCGCGCTCGATCGAGACCGACCTTGCGGCACACCAAGTCCAGCTTGTCTGTCTGTGAGTCTTCGAGCGTGTAGTCCGGTGCATCGGAAGTCCAATAGCCCGAGGAGTACGCCATGTTCTCATCGAGGATCAATTGGTAGAAATCGTTCGACAAATCGTAGTGGTGCCCGATCGCCTCGCGGTCGCGGGCGAGGCTGTGCAGGCGCCCCTTCACCTGAGCCTGCGACGCCGGCGGAGCCAAAGGTCTCCCGAAAGCACCGAAGGATCGCGCAGCCTTGACCGCGGCCAAGACGAGCGACGGTGTCGGGGTAATCGACCCGAGCCCCCGCTCGGCAGACACCTTCCACACGTGTGTGAGTGCATCGCCTAGATCGCCCTCGACGTCGAGTTCACCGAGAACATACGCCTGCGCAGCCCCCAACTCGCCGGGATTCCAGAGCAAGCGTCGCAAAACGTTCGGGCTGTAAAGCGTCACCTTCGGAGCATCTTCCGGACCTGCTGTGCTGCCGTCCCATGCAGTCAACCGCACCGGAAGTTCGCCGCCGACAAGTGGACTGAGGATGTCCGAGAGACGACCCGCAACGCCGGTACCTTGTGCCGTTCGATCCATTGTGGCAGTCATCGCTGGTTCCTCCGATCGAGAACAATTTGCTGGACGTCGAGATACCCCGACCGAAACCCCGCCTCGGAGTAGCAGAGATAGAAATGCCACATGCGCGCGAACACTGCGTCGAACCCGAGCGCGGACGCCTCGTCGGTGCGAGCGCTGAATCGCTCGTCCCACAGTCGCAACGTCTGCGCGTAGTGATCGCCCATCGACATCCGCTCACGCACCCGCAGGGTTGTCATGCGCTCGGTGACGTCCTCGATCGCCCGCACCGACGGGAGAAATCCGCCGGGGAAGATGTACTTGTGCACCCAGGTGTAGGTGTTGCGGGTCGCGAGCATTCGATCGTGCGGCATCGTGATGGCTTGGATCGCCGCGCGCCCACCCGGCGCCAGCAGGGCGTCGATCGTCTGGAAGTAGCTTCCCCAGTACTGGTGGCCGACGGCCTCGATCATCTCGACCGACACAACGGCGTCGTACTCCCCCTGTACCTGCCGATAGTCGAGAAGGTCGACCTGAACGCGATCTGCCAATCCCGCAGCGCTTATCCGCTTCGCTGCCAATTCCTGCTGTTCGACCGAAAGTGTCACCGAGCGCACCGTCGCTCCCCGTTGGGCAGCTCGGATCGCCAATTCTCCCCAGCCTGTGCCGATTTCGAGCACTCGCGAACCGGGTCCGACACCTGCGCCATCCAGCAGTCGATCGATCTTCCGATGCTGCGCCGCTGCGAACACGTCCCACGACGGGGTCGCCCCTACCGACAGATCCTCGAAGAGGGCACTGGAATACGTCATAGTGTCGTCGAGGAACAGTTCGAACATCTCGTTCGAGAGGTCGTAGTGCCGGGAGATGTTCGAGCGCGTGTTCTGCGTCGAATTCCGTTCACTGCGAGGCTGCTTCGGAATGTAGAGGCCTCGTAGCCGCTGCAGGAAGTCGGGAATGAGCGTCGCCACGCGGGAGGCGAAGACTTCCAGGACCGCAGTGAGGTCGGACGCTTCCCAATCGCCCGCCATGTACGACTCGCCGAATCCGATCAAACCACTGTCACCCACACGAGCAGCGAAGTCGTCTGGGCGGTGAATGACCATCAACGGCGAATCGGGGCTACCGCCACCGGAGAACTCACCGTTGGGCATCTGGACACGCAGCGGCAAACGTGCGACCGCCTTGTGGAACAGGGCGCGGGCAACCGGTGATGCAACCCGCACTTTGAGCCCGCTCGGCACGGTGGCGACGCCCGGCCACCGCTCGGTTTCGATCGTGTGAGCGGAAGGTTCGGTGCCGAGAGTGGTTGTGGTCATTGCACTGCCTCCTGCGGGTGATGTTGCGGTCGGGGAACGATGGGTAAGCGCCTGGCCCACAGCCGGATTCCTTGAAATCTGATCTGCGCGGCGACTCGGAGCGGAGCCAGCGGGATGGCGAGCGCACTGCGCACGATCTCGCGCGTCGTCGCCGGCACACAACGACCGGACACCGTGGCCACGAAGGGCGCCTTGCCGTCACGGGCCAGAACTATCGAGAGCGCGAGCGCGGTGTCGGGTAGCGGAAGTCGCATCCGGTACTCGCCGTCCAGATCGTTGAACGGAGATACGTAGAACTCTTTGGACGTGCGAACCGCGCCACGTTCGTCGGTTTCGAGCAGGTAGCAGTGCCGCTCGCCGTAGGTGTTGTGAACCTCGGCAACGACGCACCGCTGACTGCCGTCGTCGTTCAGACACCAGAACACACTCAGCGGGTTGAACACATGGCCGAACACACGCGCGTTCGCAAGCATGAGGATGCGACCGCCGGCGAACTCCAATCCGTTGGTTGCCAGAAAAGTCTCGACGTTGGCACGAATCGATCGAGTGGGGTCGCCGAGGTGATCCCCGGCGTCGAACTTCGCCAAGGGCCGCAAAGCCTTCGGAAGCTCGGGCAAATCGTCGACGTCGACGAGCCAACTGTAGCTTCGGTACTCGAACTCGTTGTGCAACGGCTCCGTTCGAACGTGCCGAATGCTCGTATGAACGATGGACGGCGTGATGGGTGCGGTCACGGCCACCGACCTCCGACGCGTTCGGCGGCGCGCAGGCCAGAGAGTGCACCGTCCTCGTGGAAGCCCCATCCGTGGTACGCACCGGCAAACGCGAGCACGTCCGAGTCCAACTCGGGAAGCCGCGCTTGAGCGGCGACGGAGGTGGGTGTGTACTGCGGATGCTCGTAGGTCATCTGATCGATCACCGAGTCCGGGGACACCATTTCGCCTCCCCCCAAGGTCACCAGGTATCGCCGGCCGGTCTCCGGGAGCCGCTGCAACCTCGTCATGTCGTAGCTGACCAGAACGTGATCCGGCTTCGCGTTGCATTCAGGGATGTAGTAGTTCCACGACGCGCGCGCATTGGTGTTGCCGGGCAGCACATTCTCGTCGGTGTGAAGTTGGGTGTGGTTGACGGAGTACGGCATTGCGCCGAGGACCTGGGATTCGGCAGGCGTCGGATCCGCCAAAATCTTCAGTGCTTGCTGCGGATGCGTTGCGACCACGGCTGCGTCGAAGGTCTGGATCTGGTCGTCGCCGTCACGAATGTCGACGCGATCGTCGAACCGGTGGACGGCGCGAACCGGCGTGTTGAGGCGGATATCCCCGATACTTTTGGCGACGAGACGAACGTATTCGCCCGATCCACCGGTGACTGTTCGCCAGGTCGGCGATCCAGTGACGCTCAGCATTCCGTGGTGATCGAGGAATGAGAACAGGTACCGCGCGGGATATTTCAGCGCCGAGCCGGGATCACACGACCAGACTGCCGACACGAGCGGAGTCATGAAGTGAGCGGTGAAGTAGTCGGAGAACCGGCCGCTGCGCAGAAACACCCCAAGTGTCTGGTCAGGTGCCGACGGATCCGTGTTGTCGAGCAATGCGCGGGCACGGCGGTGGAAGCGCTTGACCTCCATCAACATCGACAGAAAACTGCCGTTCACCAGCAGCCCCGGCGTCGGGAGAACGCCGCGCAACCCTTGGCCTCCCGAGTACTCGAGCCCGCACCCCCCACACCTGACCGACATGCTCATATCGGATTCCTGCGTAGGCACATCTAGTTCTGCGAACAATCGCAACAATGTCGGATAGGTGCGATCGTTGTGGACGATGAACCCCGTGTCGATGGCGAGGCTTCGCCCTTCCGGGTCGGTGACCGAATGGGTGTCCGCGTGCCCGCCGAGCCGTGAATCCGCTTCGTAGAGGGTGACGTCACTGTCCTTACTGAGCACCCACGCCGCTGTCAGACCTGCGACACCACTACCGACGACGGCCACCTTGCGCTTGTCGGAACTCATCGTCGTTCTCCCATCTTTGTTGCGGCTACCCCGCGACTCATTCCTGCGATTGCATCCGCGACGAGGCGATGCCAAGTCGCCGCCCGACGGAGCATGAAGTGGCCTGCGCCGTCGATGCCGATCCATTCAGCGCTCTTACCCGACGCCTGCAGTTCGTCGACCTTTCGCCGCGACACCTCCGGATCGGTCCAGGAGTCAGCCGTGCCGTGAAGGACTGACAGTGGTGTGTCCGAACGCAGATTCACCGACGTTCCATCGGGCCACCACGGCGCCAGCGCGACCACACCGACCACCGCCGGATCGCCACAGAGTTCGGCGGCGACCCGTCCGCCCATCGAGTGCCCCAGCAGGATCACCTGAGCTTGTGAATTACGTTTCGTTATCGCGTCGAGTGCGGCGCGGGCGTCGGCGACCGGACTGCGCTCGGCACCGTTCCAACCTCGAACTCGATAGCGAGCCTGCACCGCTTTCACACCGGAGAGGCGAAGCTGAGCGGTGAACGGGCACATCCGAAGGTTGGACAGATGCCAGGCGCGAGCCGGGCGATGGCTCGATACCTTTCCTCCAGGCAGCACTAGCACCACCAGGTGCTGGTCACCGTCCTGCTGTTGCCGTCGGTTGGGCGTCATACACGGCATTCGGAGCCGAAAACCATTTGGATGGGGTTCGTAGAATTTCTTTTGTGAATCGTGAAGCACTCGTCGGCGATGTCCTCGACGCCATGGACGCCAACTTGGTATCCCATGCCTGCCACCTGCATGAACACTTGCCGACGGGATCGGTCACGGTCTCTGCAGATGTTGTCGTCGCAGACAGCGGCCTCACCGACGACACTTTCAACATCATCGCTGGTGCGCGCTTCGCTGTACCTGCTGCTGAAGGCCCGGAAGAAGACCGACGACTACTCGACGTACTCGCGTGGCTTCGAGCAACCGGTCGTCCGTTCTCCTGGTGGACAGGTCCGCGCGACAAGCCCTCTGACCTCGGCGCTCGCTTGTCAGCCGTCGGCTGCGTGCGCTCCGAGGAAGAAAGAGCGATGACGGCAGACTTGAACGTCGTCCCACGCCCAACGCCTGTCTCAGAACTGTGCGTTCAGCGAGTGACGACTCGTTCGCAGCTCGCCGACTACGCCGCCGTGATGGCCGCCAATTGGTCGCCGCCCTCAACCGCAGTAATACGTTTCTTCGAAGACACCGCCGATGACATCCTCGATGAGCGCTCGCGGAGTTCGTTTGTCGTGGGATACGCGAACTCCCAGCCTGTCGCCGGAGCCGAGGTCCATTTTGCCGCCGACGTCGCCGGACTGTATGGGGTCGTCACACTCGAAACGGCGCGCCGACGCGGATTCGGCTCGGCGGTCACCCTTGCCGCACTCGACATCGCCCGCGAGCGAGGTGCCCGAACCGCTGTACTTCAGGCGTCCAGCGACGGCGCACAGCTCTATCGAAACGTCGGCTTCGAGGATGTCGGTACCTACGCCGAGTACTCGATCGGCAGCGGTTAGACGTCCCCGCGGGGACGCTTTCCGTCCTCATCCACGGATGTGTGTCGGTACTGGCATCTATTATCGAACGTACATTCGAAACATTGTCGGACACGCGCCGGGGGCAACGATGAACGCAGAACTGACCGATACCGCAGAACTGACCGATACCGCGGCACCGATCAATGAAGAAACGCCGGATTCCACCCGAAGCGACGTAGAGCAACTCGGCTCCGAAATCTGCGCTCTCGCCGGCCAGATCGCCGCGGCCACGGCTCGATTCCTCACCCTCCTGTCGAAGTTCGACGAAGACCGCGGCTGGTCCGGCCCTGGACTGCATTCATGCGCCCACTGGCTGTCGTGGAAATGTGGAATGAGCCTGCACACCGGCAGGGAATATGTTCGCGTCGCCAAAGCGCTCCGACCTTTGCCCGAGATGCGGAAGGCCTTCGAGCAAGGCCGGCTGTCCTACTCGAAGGTTCGCGCACTCACCCGGGTCACCACGCCGTCAAACGAAAGCAGATGGTTCGGTTCGGATGCGAGGCGCCCGCAGCCCAGATCGATCGTCTCGCCGCAGGTCTGCGTAAAGCAACCGACAATGAATCCGGCAAAAGCAAAGCGCCCGAACATCTTCAGGTCCGCTGGCATTGGGACTCGGATACGGGCGAGTTTGTCATCAAAGGACGCCTGCCCGCGCAGGACGGCGCCCGAATCCTCGCAGCATTGGCGGCGGCGGAACGTGAACGCACCCGAACCGCTGCCATCCGCCCTGTCGACGAGAAGGCTACAAAGAACCCGGCCGGAAATATCGGACCAGGACTCGTCGCGATGGCAGAGCTCGCCACCGCCGCAGTCACAGACCGCACGTCCAAGGCCGCCGCGAACGAAGTTGTGTTCTTCCACGAAGCGAACACCGTCCGTGTACCGAGTGGACCCGCGCTCCCCCAAAGTGCCGCCGAGGAAGTGCTCTGCAACGCGAAACTTCGCCTGGGAACGACAAAGGAGGGATGCGTTTTGAATCTGGGCCGAGGGACCCGCGTCGTCAGCGCCAAACAAATGCTGGCATTGAATTACCGCGACGGATGTTGCCGCACACCGGGTTGCGGGCGGACTCGCTTCTTACACGCACATCACGTGAAATTCTGGGGACGCGGCGGAAATACGGACTTGGACAATCTGATCATGCTGTGCGGCACCTGCCACCGCGCGCTGCATGACGGCCAGTTCACGATCACTGCTCTCGGCGAGCAGAAGTTCGAGTTCCTTTACGCCAATGGTGACGTCATCGACCCAGCACCACCGACCGAGGGATTCGCTGATGGCCTACTGCGCGGAGACATACCCGACGACGCGATCATCCCAAGATGGGACGGCGAGCCCCTTCACCTCGATCACGCGGTCAGCGTCATCCTCGACGGTTGGGCCGCCTGAGGAAACATTGGTCTAGTCCAATCTGAATCTGCCGTGAACAACAGGACAACCCTCACATCCAGGTAGTGCAATTGGTCTAGTCCTATCGCAAGATGCTTAGCGTGACCAAGAAAATCGCACGCACCTCAGCCGCTATCACACTCCTCCTCGCCGGCGCTGTTGCTGCCGGAACTGCAACTGCTGCAGCGATTCCCGGATCGTCCGACCTCAATCCGTCGGCCGCCGAGAAGACAGTTGTCATCGGCCTCGACGGCACTATGCTCAGCCACATCAAGACCGCCGACGCTCCCCGTCTCCAGAAGCTGATCGCCGAAGGAACCAGCGGAGAATCTTCCATCCTCGGCCACACCACCATCTCCGGACCGTCGTGGTCGACCATCCTGACCGGAGTCTGGGATACCAAGCACGGAGTCAAGGACAACACGTACGCGGGCGCCCGCTTCGACCTCTACCCGAGCGTCTTCACCCGGTTGGAAACAGCAAAGCCCTCCCTCCTCACCGAATCGATCTCCACCTGGGGCGGCATCGACAACATCGCCTCCAGTGGGACACCGAAAGCCGACGTTGTCGTCACCACGGCCGATGCAGGTTCCGGAGCGGCCACCGACGCTTCGACGGCAGACGCCGTCGCCCGCGACATCACAGACAAGGGACCTGACCTGATCTTCACCCAACTCGATCAGGTGGACGGCGCGGGACATAGCGGCGGCACCAACGGCGCTGCGTACGAAGAGTCCATCGCCTCGGTCGATGCTCAGGTGGGCAAGATTGTCGATGCCGTCGATCAGCGCGCAGCAAAGACCGGCGAGAAGTGGACTGTACTGGTCACTGCGGATCACGGGCACAAGCCCGCCGGTGGGCACGGCGGTCAGACACCCGCGGAAGCAACGACATTCGTCATAGCACGCGGCGCGGGATACGCGGCCGGTAAGAACACAGACTCGTACACGATCGCCGACATCACCCCGACAATCCTCAAGAGCCTGGGCGTTGCATTGCCTGCCGATCTGGACGGCAAGCCGCTGGCCAAGGAAGCTCCCGGCTTCGTCGGCTCGGTCGACCTGGGATTCTTCGGCTCCTGATCGCAAGAAGGCCCGGGCCACACAGCAGAGTGCGGCAGCAAGACAGCAGCAAAAAGGCAGCAAAAAGGTCGGGCCGGAGAGCGTGTGCTCTCCGGCCCGACCTGTTGTGGAGCTGCCGGGAATTGAACCCGGGTCCTACGTTGAATCGCTAGGGCTTCTCCGTGTGCAGTTCGCTAAGTCTCTACTTGGATCTCCCAGTCTCGCGAACAAGCCAGGATGACGATCCCAGTCACTGTTTGATGTCCCATTCGACTCCGTGACCGAGCCGAACAGTAAAGCCCTCTAGCTGATGCCAGGAACCGGGTCGAGGGCAACCCCGGGCTGACAGACACGCTTCGCTACTTAGGCAGCGAGAGCGTAGTCGCGCTGATTGGAATCGGCGCTTATAGGTTTGCAGCGACGCTTACGGTGGTCTCTTGCCTGCACCGACACGCTTCCCCTAACTCAACACACGCAGTCGAAACCGTTCAGCCCCGTGTGTGCCCCGCGTCTTTCGTGGGGCTATTCACTATAACGCGCCGAAGTTCGGAAGTCATACCAATTAATCGGCGGCACTTTCCGTGTCCTTCGCCCCAGCCGTTTCCTGCACTGCACCCACTTCCTGCACTGCACCCGTTTCCTGCACTGCAGCCATCTCACGCTCGGCGGCACCGGTGATGTTGGTGATCATCCCCTGGAAAACAACTCCGTGGAAAGGAAGGATCGAATACCAGTACGCCCGACCCGCGAGCCCGCGAGGGAAGAAGACCGCGCGTTGATCGAGGTGGGAACCCACCGGCCGTCCGTCGGCACCGACTGGGCCTTCTGATACTCGCAACTCCAACCATGCTCCGCCCGGGACCTTCATCTCGGCGCGCAATCGGAGCAACTTGCCTCGATCGATTTCTTCGACCCTCCAAAAGTCCAGGGCTTCGCCCGTGTTGAGCCGGCGTGGATCCCGCCTGCCCCGGCGCAGTCCGACACCACCGACCGCGCGGTCCATCCACCCCCGAATGGCCCACGCCAAAGGGAATGAATACCAACCGTTCTCGCCGCCGATCGACTCGACCACCGACCAGAGGGTTTTCGGATCCGCCGCGCAGTCACGTTCGCGATGATCGACGTAGACCGCTTCGCCGGCCCAATCCGGGTCGGATGGAAGAGGATCGGATGGAGCGCCCGCAATCGTTGCACCGGACCACGCCGTCTCCACCTCACCGGTGTCGATCTTTCGAAGTGCCAGTCGCACCGCTTCTCGATACGGCGTGAGGCCCTCGGCGGGAGGCGGGATGAAGCCGTCGATGTCGTGATTGTGCATCACCGCGTCGTTCTGCAGGGATTCGATCAGGGGCATCGCCAAACCTCGTGGGATCGGCGTGACCAATCCCACCCAGTGACCTGCCAGACGCGGGGTGAGGACGGGCAGGACGAGGATGCGTCGGCGTACCAATCCAGCGACGTCGGCGTAGGTGTTCATCATTTCGCCGTACTGCATGACATCCGGCCCACCGATGTCGAAGGCGCGGTTGACCTCCGGCGTCGTCGCCGCGGCTGCAATCAAATAGTGGAGTACGTCACGCACCGCGATCGGCTGAATGTTGTTGTGCACCCACTTGGGTGTGGTCATCACCGGAAGCCGATTGGTCAAGTGGCGCACCATTTCGAAGGACGCCGAACCCGATCCGATCACCACTCCAGCTTGGAACACAACCGTCGGAACCTCGGAGTCGAGCAGGATCCGACCGACTTCGAGCCGGGACTGCAAGTGAGTCGACAACTCTCGGTCGGACGGATGAAGCCCGCCCAGGTAGACGATCCGTCGCACCCCCGCATCGCGGGCAGCGGCGGCGACGTTCTCCGCGCTTCGCTTGTCGATATCCGAGAACGACCCTCCCCCACCCATGGCGTGAACGAGGTAGTAGACCACGTCGATATCGTCGAAAACACCTGAGAGGGTGCCACTGTCGGTCAGATCCCCGCGCTTGATCTCCACGGAATCGTGCCAGGGAACATCGCGTAGTTTCTCCGGGCTGCGCACCACCACTCGAACTCGATGACCCTCTTCGACCAGGCGAGGGGCAAGACGTCCGCCGATGTATCCGGTCGCACCCGTGATCAACACTCTCACTGCGTCCATCACCCCACGCTACGCACAATTCAACTGCGAAGCGCGAGTGCAACCTCGAGGTCGTCGTTGGTCAACATCATGTTGATCCCCGCTCCGGCCTTCGCCCCGGCGGCTGCGGCCATGATGACCTGGGCACCCGGGTCCACGACATTGCCCGCAGCGAACACGCCGGGCACGCTTGTGGCCCCCATCATGTCGACTGTGACAAAATCGCCCATCATCGTCTCGGCGCGCTGCGCACCGAATGCGCGCAAGATCGCATCGTTGGGGTCCATCGTGAGGGCGCCACCGACAAAGACCGCCGAACGCGCGACCACACTGCCGTCGGCCAACCGCACGCCCACCAACCGATCATCCTCGACGACGGGACCGGCAACCTCACCCTCGACGATCGAAATACCGCGAGCCGCAAGCTTTTCCCGATCTTCGGAACTCAGTTCGGTGATGCGATGAAGGAAGAGAACCACGTCATCGGACCACTGGCGAACCATGAGCGCCTGGTGCATCGCAAATTCCGCGCTCTTGGCGATCACGCCGAGCGGCTGATCACGCACGCCGTACCCGTGGCAGTACGGGCAGTGCAACACATCGCGTCCCCAACGCTCGCCGAAGACTTCGAGTTCTACCGGTAGGCGGTCCGTCAGACCCGTCGAAACAAGCACCTTGCGCACCTGAATCTTGCTGCCGCCAGCCAGTTCTACCGAGAATTTCTCGCCGTCCGGTGTCACGGAGACAACGGTGCCGTCATGGAACTCGCCGCCGAATTTGCGGACCTCACCTCGGCCGATGGTCAACAATTCTGCCGGGTTCATGCCGTCACGGGAGAGGAATCCGTTCATGTGGTCGGCGGACGCGTTCCGTGGCGATCCGTTGTCGAAGACGATCACGGACCTGCGTGCCTGACCGAGAATGAGTGCGGCGTTGAGGCCTGCCGCACCGGCTCCGATTACTGCTACGTCGAATGAGTTCTGCGTCATGAATCCAGAATGACAAGAGAACGCAGTCTTGACAAACACTGTTGCCACTTTGGCAAAATGAGTGCATGACCGAACCATCGTTCGAAGCCGTACTAGCCGGCATCGGCCCTCGCCTACGTGCGTTGCGCCAACAGTCCGGGATGACCCTGGCCGATTTGTCGGAGGCCACCGACATCAGCGTCAGCACACTGTCGAGACTCGAATCCGGTACTCGCCGAGCCAACTTGGAGTTGCTGCTGCCGATTGCCAAGGCACACGGCGTCCCGTTGGACGACCTGGTGAACAGCAAGATCAAGGACCCCCGCGTTCGAGAAGAACCTCGAACGGTCGGATGTATGACGGTCATTCCGCTGACCAGTCAACCCGGCAATCTGCAGGCCTACAAGATGATCATCTCGCCCACCGACGACGATCGCGAACCGGGATCCCACGAGGGCTACGAGTGGGTCTACGTTCTGTCCGGGCGCATCCGACTCCAACTCGGCGATCGGGATTTCATCATGGGCGCAGGCGAGGCCGCCGAGTTCGACACGCACATCCCGCACCGCATCAGTGCTGCCGACGGCCGGCCGGCCGAGGCGATCAGCCTCTTCGGAAAACAAGGCGAGCGGGTTCACCTACGCGCAGCGCCGGCCGACAGACGCGGCTGAAACGCTAGGACTGAAAACGCTGGAACTCGAAAAAATCTAGGCGCCCGCGACGGCAATCATGCCGACTGCCGCCAGCGCCAACAGCATTCCCGCTTGTTGCACGCGGCTTACCCGCTCGCCCAGCATCACCATGGCGAGCAGAACCGTCGCAGCCGGATACAGCGAACCGATCACGCTGACCAGTGAGAGCATTCCGCCTTGGAAGGCGTAGATCATCGTCCCGTTCGCGACGACGTCGAGGACGCTGACGTACACCGCGAGCTTGAGTGGCTCGCCTCGTGGGAGAACGAAGTGACCGGCCGCCAGCGCGACCAACCACACCACGACGGTCGCGGCGCCTCGAGATACGGCCAACGCCCACAGCCCGCTGCCCTCGCCGATCTGGTGAAGTGCGATGAACGAGAGCGCAAATGCGCCACCGCTTCCGACGGTCAGAAGAGCCACTTGTCTGGTGAAGCGGAGGGTGATTCCGCCGGCAACCTCACCCGCGGTGTCGTCAGGCGACTCGCGGCTGACCAGGACGACGGCGACCAGCGCGACGGCAATACCCAGGTACGCGATCAACCCCGGCCGCTCACCGAAAGCGAAGCCGACGAGCACCGGAATGCCCGCCACCAGAACAGCTGTCAGCGGCGAGACCACCGACATGGGGCCGGTTGCCAGCGCGAGATAGAACCACCAGACCGCCAGACCACTCGTGACGCCCGCGATCGCGCCCCAGATCAAACCGTTCAGCGTCAGCGTCCCGGATACGAAAGGTGCTGCGATCAGAACGATGACGAGCGAGAGCGGATACGAGACGATCACCACACGCAGTGCGGCAACTCGTCGTGACGCAACTCCCCCGACGAAGTCGCTGACTCCGTAGGCAACTGCCGCCACGAGGGCAAGCAGGATGGAGGTCAGCGCATGCCCTTGATACGACGACCGAGCTCGCGGGTCACCTCGCGCTCGGCGGTCCGCTTGGCCATGTCCTGGCGCTTGTCGTAGTCCTGCTTACCCTTTGCCAGTGCGAGTTCGACCTTGACCTTGCCGTCGTTGAAGTACATCGACAGCGGGACCAGCGTCTGGTTTCCCTCGCGGGTCTTGCCGACGAGGTGCTCGATCTCACGCTTGTGCAGCAGGAGCTTTCGGGTACGACGTGGCGAATGGTTGTTCCACGTGCCTTGCGTGTACTCCGGAATGTGCAACGAGCGCAACCACACTTCGCCGTTGTCCACGGTGGCGAACGCATCAACGAGCGACGCCTTGCCTTCACGCAGACTCTTGACCTCGGTCCCGACGAGCGCGATACCGGCCTCGTAGGTGTCGATGATCGTGTAGTTGTGGCGTGCTTTGCGATTGGTCGCAATGACCTTGCGGCCCTTTTCCTTCACTGTCCGGGCCTCTCAGTCCGCTGTCTTGCTGTCGAATGGTTCTTGCTGTTCCAGCATAGAAGCTCGTGCAAACCGATTATTCGCGGACGTACAGACGCAGCGTCACGTACGCCGTCACCGCGGCCATTCCGACACCGGCAAGTACGAGGATCGGCGAGACGAACAGCACGTCACTGTTGGATATCCGCGCCACGATGTTTGCTTCGTAGACGTCGGACAGGACCCCGTCGATGAAGACGTTCTTCGCCGTGAACAGTCCGGCAATGGCGAGCACCGCACCGATCAAGGCCGCCACGACGGCTTCGAGGAGAAACGGAAGCTGGGTGTACCAACGCGTCGCGCCGACCAACCGCATGATGTTGACCTCGGTACGACGCGTGAACGCGGCGATCTGGACCATGTTGGCGATGAGCAGGATGGCCGCTATCGCCTGGACGATCGCGATCGCGAACGCTGCGTTGCGCACTCCACCGAGCACGCTGAACAGTCGGTCCACCAACTCGCGCTGATTGAGCACACTCTCGACGCCGGGCCTCGAACCGAAGGTGTCGTTGATGACGCCGAACCGCTCCGGGTCACTGAGCTTGACCTTGAACGACGCCGGGAAGCTGTCGGGGCTCACCAGCGCTGCCAGTTCGGGCTGGTCCTTGAACACGCGCTCGGTGGCGTCCTTCACGGCGTCTTCGCGGTTGAGGTACTGAACCGCGACGACGGACGGAGTCTGCTCGAGTTCCTTGCGCAACGAACTGCAGATCTCCTGCTCGCAACCGGGATCGGCCGAAGAGATGTCGTCGGTCAGGAAGATCTGCACCTCGACTCGTTCGAGGAAGATCTGCTGGGTCTTGCCTGCCATCTGCACGACCAGCAGACCACCGCCGAAGAGTCCGAGGGAGATCGCCGTCGTCAAGATCATGGCGATGGTCATCGTGATGTTGCGGCGTAGGCCGGTCAGGACTTCGCTGAAAATAAAGCTGGCGCGCATCGGGGAATCCGATTCCTTTTCGAGAGGCCGGTTGTTTCACGACAACCGGTGGGCGTACGGGACGTGTGGTCGTAGTCGGCGCTACCTGCCGACGCCGTACACACCCCGCGCTTCGTCTCTGGTCACCTTGCCGAGATCGAGTTCGATGACGCGTCGACGCATGGAGTCGACGATGTGGTGATCGTGGGTCGCCATCACGACGGTGGTGCCGGTGCGGTTGATCCGCTCGAGCAGCAGCATGATGTCCTGGCTCGTTTCGGGGTCCAGGTTGCCGGTGGGCTCGTCGGCGAGCAGCACGAGAGGGCGGTTCACGAATGCGCGGGCGATGGCGACGCGCTGCTGCTCACCGCCGGAAAGTTCGGTGGGCAGTCGATCGGCTTTGCCGGCCAGACCGACCATGTCGAGAACCTCGGGCACAGTGCGCGCGATGACGTTGCGGGGCTTGCCGATGACTTCCAACGCAAAGGCCACGTTCTCGGAGACCGTCTTCTGCTGAAGCAAGCGGAAGTCCTGGAACACACAGCCCATGCTCTGGCGAAGCTTCGGCACGCGGCGGGCCGCCAACTTGTTGACGTGGAAATCCGCGACCTCGATGTCGCCGGACGTGGGCGACTCCATCTTGAGCAGCAACCGCATGAACGTCGACTTGCCGGAGCCGGAGGGGCCGATGAGGAAGACGAACTCCCCCTTCTCCACCTCCACACTGACCTTGTCGAGCGCCGGCCTGGTGGAGGCCTTGTAGGACTTCGACACATTCTTCATGCTGATCACAACTAGCCAGTCTAGCCGTTATCTAACGGTGACCTTGGCGCCACGCGCGAGCACCCTCGTCCTTATCCGGTACCGGTGGTCGCGGGTGACTGCGGCACAGACGTCGGTGCCTGCATCGCCGCGCCAGGTTGGGGAACGGTCGTCGTCGCCGGAGTGGTCGGCACCGTGGTCGCGGACTGTTCGGCGTTGCCCGGCGCAGGCGCGGGACCCGAAGTCGGAGTCGGAGAACCTGAGCTGCCCGTGCTCGATTCCGGAGACTGGGTCTCGGACGTAGTCGTCGGCTCGGTCGAGGACGGCACGGGGGTCGTCGTCGACGGTTTGACCGAGGGCGCGACGTAAGGCTCGGTCTGCGACGTGTCCACGCTGGGCGGTGGTGTCACTGCGGTCGGGTCCTCAGGATTGAGATACGTATGCAACAGATACGTCAATATCCACGCCACGATGAGAATGAAGGTAGAGGTTCGCATCCGGCCGCCGAAAATCCGGGACGGGAGCCAGTCCAGGTGAAACAGTCGGTCGAGTCCGCGGCGCGGTTCCTGATCGGTCATTCGCTCGCCTCCTCGGTCCGTACGGTGTGCAGATCCGGTGACACCGTGATCCCCTGACGTCGCAGTGCTGCGGCGACGCGGACGCGAAGAGCGCGTCCGACCTGGAACTGTTTGCCAGGGAGTGTGCGCGCGACCATCCGCACGTTGACCTGATCGACCTCCAGGCTTTCGACGCCCATGACCGTGGGCTCGTCGAGCAGCAGTTTCTTGAGTCCGCGGTCGGCCATCGCGTCGACTCCGACCTGGCGAAGCACCTCGTTGACCCGGGTGAGATCGGCGGTCGCCGGAACCGGAACGTCGATGACGGCGCGTGCCCAATCCTTGGACAGGTTGGTCGCTTTCACGATCTGGCCGTTGGGAACGGTGATGACCTCGCCGTCGGAGTTCCGCATCCGCGTCACGCGCAGGGTCACGTCCTCGATGACACCTTCGGCGTCGTCGGAGGAGCCGGTGATCGCAAGCCGGACGGTGTCACCGAAGCCGTACTGGCGTTCGGTGATGATGAAGAAACCGGCAAGAATGTCCTGCACGACGCGCTGTGCACCGAAACCGAGCGCCGCACCGAGAACGGTCGCCGGCGCGACGAGACTGCCGATCGGCAGGTTCAGTTGGTCGAGAACCTTCAGCGTCGCGATCACGTAGATGAACGTGATGACCACCCAGGTGATGACCTGCGCGACCGAGTGACGATGCTTGGTGGCCTCGGAACGAACCAGCGCATCGCCCAACTGATAGTTGGAGTCGATCTGGTCGGTGACCTTGTTGCCTCCCCAACTGACCAACCGGGCGAGAATCATCGCCCCGAGCACGGTCATGAGGACGGACAAACCGGTGGTTTGAAGCCAATCGAGCAGGTTCTGCCCAGGTCGAAGTAAAGTCATCGTGCCTTTCGGTATCCGAACGCTATGCGGACTGGTTCTCGCTCATGCGCCAGCGGATGCCGGCCTCGAGGAACCCGTCGATGTCGCCGTCGAGCACTGCCGACGGGTTGTTGACCTCGTACTCGGTACGCAGGTCCTTGACCATCTGGTACGGATGCAGAACGTAGGAGCGCATCTGGTTGCCCCACGAGCTGCCGCTGTCGCCCTTGAGCGCATCCATCTCGGCGCGCTCTTCCTGACGCTTGACCGCGAGCAGCTTTGCCTGCAGGACGCGCATCGCCGACACCTTGTTCTGGAGCTGCGACTTCTCGTTCTGACAGGTGACGACGATTCCCGTCGGGATGTGCGTGAGTCGAACGGCGGAGTCCGTCGTGTTGACCGACTGGCCGCCGGGACCGGACGAGCGGTAGACGTCGACGCGGATGTCGTTCTCGTTGATCTCGATGTGGTCGGTCGTCTCGACGACCGGCAGTACCTCGACCTCGGCGAACGACGTCTGACGACGCCCCTGGTTGTCGAAGGGGCTGATGCGAACGAGCCGGTGGGTGCCCATCTCGACGGACAACGTGCCGTACGTGTACGGGCCTTTGATCGCGAACGTCGCGCTCTTGAGTCCGGCTTCTTCGGCGTACGACGTGTCGTAGACCTCGACGCCGTAGTCGTGCTTCTCCGCCCAGCGGATGTACATACGCATGAGCATCTCGGCCCAGTCTGCAGCGTCGATACCGCCGGCACCGGAGCGGATGTTGATGAGCGCGTCGCGCTCGTCGTACTCGCCCGAGAGCATGGTCTTGACTTCCATCGCCGCGATGTCGTCTCGCAGGCTCGCGCGCTCGGCGTCGGCGTCGGCCACCGCGTCGGGGCCTTCGTCTTCTGCCAGTTCGTAGAGGATCGGCATCTCGTCGAGTCGCTCGCGTAGTGCCACGATCCGGCGCAGCTCGGCCTGCGCGTGGGAGAGCTGGCTCGTGACCTGCTGGGCGTGTTCCTGGTCGTTCCACAGACCCGGGTCGGCTGCCTGGTGCTCGAGCTCGTCGATGCGTCGGCGCAGCTCCTCGACGTCCACAACCGATTCGCAGGTGCGAAGGGTGGTGTCGAGGGCGTTCAGGTCTGCAATTACGTCGGGATGCACGGTTCTCAAGGCTACCGGGTGCCGACCTCGGCCCTGCCGCCCGTCACGTATTGGGATCACCGGGACTGGAAGCCTTGCCAACCTCGCTCCGAGGGAACCTACTGGAACGATGACTGTCACCGACGAATACCTGCAGAACAACGCCGCCTACGCCGAGCAGTTCACCGGACCGCTCCCCCTCCCACCCAGCAAACACGTCGCCGTACTCGCCTGCATGGACGCCCGCATCGACGTCTATCGGGTGCTGGGAATCAAGGAAGGTGAATCGCACGTCATCCGCAATGCGGGTGGAGTCGTCACCGACGACGAGATCCGATCCCTGGCCATCAGCCAGCGTCTGCTGGGAACTACCGAGATCATCCTCATCCACCACACCGACTGCGGAATGCTGACGTTCACCGACGACGACTTCAAGCGATCCATCCAGGACGAGATCGGCATCAAACCAAATTGGGCTGCCGAATCGTTTCCCGACATCGACGAGGACGTCCGTCAGTCGTTGAAGCGCATCGAGAACAGTCCGTTCGTCACCGCGACGACCTCCCTACGCGGATTCGTCTTCGACGTCGCAACCGGAAAGCTGAACGAGGTCCTCCCCGATTGAGCCGGTAGGTTGTGTACCCGTGACCGATCGCGCATCCGACCTCGCACTCGCCCTCCGTATCGCCGACGAGGCTGACGCGATCACTCGCGCCCGCTTCGGCGCCCTCGACCTTCGAGTGGACGACAAGCCGGACCTCACCCCCGTCTCCGACGCCGATCTGGCTGTCGAGCGAGCAGTGCGCGCGACGCTCGGTGAGCATCGTCCTGCGGATTCCGTACTCGGCGAAGAATTCGGCGGCGACGCAGTCTTCGAGGGCAGACAGTGGGTGGTCGACCCCATCGACGGGACCAAGAACTTCGTCCGCAACGTACCGGTGTGGGCCACGCTGATCAGCTTGCTCGAGGACGGCGTCCCGGTCATCGGCGTCGTGAGCGCACCTGCACTGAATCGGCGATGGTGGGCTGCAACAGGTTTGGGTGCACATACGTCCTTCGGGGACAGTGATGCGCGGGCGATCCAGGTATCCGCCGTCGATCGCAGCGAGTCAGCGAGCCTGAGCTTCTCGAGCCTCTCGGGGTGGAAGGACCGCGGAATTCGCGATCAGTTCGTCGAACTCACCGACCACGTCTGGCGCGTGCGCGGTTACGGGGACTTCTTCTCCTACTGCCTCGTGGCCGAAGGCGCCGTCGACATTGCTGCCGAACCCGAGGTTTCCCTGTGGGATCTGGCAGCGCTCGACGTATTGGTCCGTGAGGCCGGCGGCGCGTTCACCGATCTGGACGGCGGCGCAGGTCCGCACGGCGGCAGCGCGGTCGCCACCAACGGACTGCTGCACGAAGACGTTCTGGCCCGCCTGCGGTAACACCCGAGTACCAGAACATCCCACCCGCCGCAAGGGTCCGAGGGAGGAGTTCCGACAGGCCCGTCGGCAGGATTCGGCACGACATCTCGGCCCGTTGACTGGAAGTAGTTGATCACGCACTACTTCCAGGAGAACGATGAACCGGATTTCCAGGCGCACGATTCTGTTCGGTCTGGCCGCAGCGCCCCTCGGGCTCGCGGTGGGCTGCGGCGCCGACCCGGCAGCGAAGAGCGCCACGTTGGCGGTGGCCGGAACTTCGCGTCCGCTACCGATTCCACCGCTTGCCGAATCCACCGTCGACGACGCCGGTGTTCGCCACTTCACACTTCGTGCCGGTGCCGGGACCACCGAGATCGTCGCGGGAAAACTCACCGACACTTGGGGTTTCAACGGATCCATTCTGGGGCCGACCGTCCGCGCCGAACGCGGAGAATCTGTCGCATTCACGATCGACAACACACTGGCAGAGCCCACGACCGTCCATTGGCACGGCATGCATCTGCCCGCCCGATACGACGGCGGCCCGCACCAGACCATCGAAGCCGGCGGACGCTGGGAACCGGCGTGGACGATCGGCCAGTCGGCGTCGACGCTCTGGTATCACCCACACCCGCACGGATCCACCGAACGGCACGTGCAGCGCGGTCTCGCCGGACTGTTCCTGATCGACGACGCCGACACGCGGGCGTTGGACATCCCCAAAACCTATGGTGTCGACGATGTTCCGCTGATCATCCAGGATCGTCGATTCCTCGCCGACGGCAGCTTCGACGAATCGGATCCGACCGACATAGGCCTGCTCGGCGACACGATAGTCACCAACGGCATCTCCGACGCCTACCTCGACGTCACCACCGGGGTCGTCCGGTTACGCATTCTGAACGGCTCTTCCGGCCGTCTCTACAACCTGGGGTTCCCCGACGACCGCACGTTCGATCTGATTGCCACCGACGGCGGACTGCTCGAATCACCTATTGCGATCAAGCGGATTCAGCTCAGCCCCGGCGAACGAGCCGAGATCGTGGTTCGCGTCGACCCCGGTGCGACGACCACACTGGTGTCGTTCCCGATCGAGGACGGCGGTGGCGTGAGTTCCTCCGACGCCGAGAACTTCGGCATGAACGACCGCTTCGACATCCTCGAACTGCGGGGCGTTGCCAGCCGCGCGTCACGGTCGACTCTCCCGGCGCAGTTGGCCGTACTGCCGAGTCTGGATCCGTCGAAGGCAAGCGTTTCCCGAACCTTCGATCTGCAGTGGTACATGATCAACGGGCAACGAATGGACATGAACCGCATCGACTTCGAGGCCGAAGTCGGCGCGACCGAGGTGTGGACGATCACCAACAAGGACAACTGGCCACACAATTTCCATGTCCACGACGTACAGTTCCAGATCCTCGACGTCGACGGTCGCACTCCTCCGCCTCACTTACGAGGACTCAAGGACACTGTTTACACACCACCGGGCAGTAGGATTCGCGTCGCACTGCAGTGGTCCGAGTACACCGATCCCACTTTCCCGTACATGTTCCACTGCCACCTGCTGATGCACGAGGACCAAGGGATGATGGGCCAATTCCTCGTGCTCGAACCGGGACAGAAGGCGGCTCCGATGCAGATGGACATGCCGATGCCTTCGTCTGGTTCGCACTCCGGTCACTGAAAGTTCTGCAAGTGGTACACGGCGAGGCGAACCCGATTGTCGCAACCGGTCTTCGACATCAGGTTCGCCACGTGCGTCTTCACCGTGGTCACACCGAGATGCAGCGTGTCCGCGATCTCCTGATTGCTCTTCCCATCTGCCACCAGCGCGAGGACCTGCGATTCGCGATCGGTCAACGGAACCTTCTCCGTCGCAGCAGTGTCTGCGATACCACCGATCACCGCTCGATCCACAACCCGGCGGAGAAGTTCCGGAGTGAACACCATCTCGCCCTCGGCGATCCGCCGAATGGCACCGAGCAACTCGGCGGGTTCGGTGTCCTTGACGAAGAATCCCGAAGCCCCCGCGGCGAGTGCGGGATACAGATGATCGTCGTCGTCGAAGGTGGTCAGCACGAGAATGCGCGCTCGACGACCGGCCTTGACGATCTGCTGGGTGGCGCCGATCCCGTCCAGCCCGGGCATTCTCAAGTCCATCAGAATCACGTCGGGATCCAATTCTGCAGCGAGCGCTACCGCCTCGACGCCGTTCGACGCCTCACCGGCCACGGTCATGTCCTCGGCTGCCGCGCACAGCATCCGCAAACCGGCGCGCACAAGTCGCTGGTCGTCGACGATCAGCACGCTGATCACGAGACATCGCCCGAGACAACGAGTGGAATATTCACGTGCACTTCCCATTTCCCGTCACTGTTGGTGCCGGCGGTCATCTCGCCGCCGACCAACTCCGCACGCTCCTGCATTCCCACCAGGCCATGACCTGCACTCCGAGGCGATCCCTCGACGTGGTTGACAACCCTGACATGCACCCGGTTGTCTTCGCGACCGACCGAGACCGATACCAGCCCCTTCTTGTCGCCGTGCTTCATGACGTTGGTCAGTGATTCCTGAATCACCCGCAACAACGTCAGCCTCCCGATCGCGTCGAGATCGGCTGCGCCTGACTCGACATTCTCCTGGGCATCGAAGACTGCCTGCACCTCGAAACCCGCCGCACGCACACGATCTATCGCCGCCTCGATTTCCGCCTCGACGGCATCCGGCTCGACCAAAGCGACCTCACCGAGCGAAGGATCACGAAGTGCGACCAGGAGGCGACGGATATCGGCCAGCGCATCGGACGCAGTCCCACGCACATCCGCGAGGACCTCACGCACGGCCTCGTCCTGGGGCGCCAAGACATGTTGAGCCACGCCGATTCTCAGGACAATCGATGCCATGTGGTGCGCAACCAGGTCGTGCAGTTCGCGGGCGAGCGCACTGCGCTCCGCAGCGCGGGTCTGCGCAAGATTGTTCGCGGCCAATTCACGCTGCGAGCGTAGATACAGCCCGAGCAGCAGTGGCAACCCCACGTACGCAAGCACTTTCACAGCCGTCGTGACAGACCAGAACGCTTCGTGAGATTCGAACCAGATCCCCGCGAGCACCGAACCGCACCATCCTGCTGCCGATACGGCAACCATTTCTCTACGCTCGGCCCGCATCGTGACGTCGACGACGGCGACCGCCCCGAGATACGGAACAAGCTCGGACAGCCCCCAGGCGTCGGCGACGAACATCGGAACGGCGAGCGCCGAGATGACCAGGGACGCGAAGACCGGCCATCGACGGCCGACGGCGAAGGCGAGCGCCGACAGCATCGACAGAATCCAGTAGGTGAGGGGAACTCGATACTCCCCCGGATACGTGCTGGCGATCAACAGGCACGGGACCACCACCAACGGCGTGTAGCGCACGTACCGCTGTATCCGATCTGGCACCTCTGTCCGGTTCACCCCTCGAGCCTATGACGCGCATCATTTCGCGGTTTCTCGACAACAGACCTTACTGATGAGTAAGATAAGGATCGTCCAACGCCCCAACACCGAGAAACAGCTGGTGATCATGACCAAGCAAGACAGTGTTGCCCCCGACAAGAGCGCTCAGCGCAGCGAATCGGGCGCGCAGCGCGGCGGCGCCAAGGGTGCGCCCCGCGACACGTCCGCCGTCGGCCTGAACCCGATCAAACGCGACGCCATGGGCGCAGCCATGCGTGTGCTTACCAAGATCACCGGTTCGGAACTGGCCGAGAAGTTCAATCTGCGTCAGACCATCGATCGCGTGACCTACGAGGGCACCAAGACGGGCTTCAAAACCCTGGGTGCCGCCACTCGAGGATTCCAGAAGGTCTCGGGCAACGGCGCACCCAAGCGCCTGCCCGACAACCCGAGCAAGAACGCCGACTACTTCGATCTGACCCCCGACGACGACCAGAAGATGATCGTCGAGACCGTGCGCGAGTTCGCGGCCGAGATCCTGCGTCCCGCAGCGCACGACGCCGACGGCGCAGCGCAGGCACCAGCCGATCTCTCCAAGCGCGCAGCCGAGCTCGGCATCACGCTGATCAACGTTCCCGAAGAACTCGACGGAGCAGCTGCCGATCGCGGCGCGGTCACCAATTCTCTTGTTGCCGAGGCACTTGCGCACGGAGACATGGGGCTTGCACTTCCGATCCTCGCACCCAGCGGCGTTGCGGTCGCACTGACGCAGTGGGGCACCGACGCGCAGCAGAAGACCTACCTTCCGGCCTTCACCGGCGAGCAGGTCCCCGGCGCAGCAGTGGTGGTCAACGAACCACGCGCACTGTTCGATCCGTTTGCCCTGCAGACCAAGGCAGTTCGCTCCCCCAGCGGCTACAAGCTCAACGGCGTCAAGAGCTTGGTGCCCGCCGCGGCTACGTCCGAACTCTTCGTCATCGCCGCAGAACTCGACGGCAAGCCCTCCTTCTTCATCGTCGAATCCGACACCAAGGGACTCGTCGTCGAAGCAGATCCCAGCATGGGTCTGCGCGCCGCAGGCCTGGGTCGCCTGATCCTCACCGAT
Organism: Rhodococcus sp. 27YEA6; assembly: GCF_044908235.1. Taxonomy (NCBI): domain Bacteria; kingdom Bacillati; phylum Actinomycetota; class Actinomycetes; order Mycobacteriales; family Nocardiaceae; genus Rhodococcus; species Rhodococcus sp. 27YEA6. The sequence goes on from NZ_JBIYCY010000002.1 coordinate 434,646, forward strand.
GTCGCTGTGTCGGAGTCCGCACTGCTCGGCGACGGTGACGCCGAGCAGCGCAAGGCCGAATACGCCGACGCGATTCGCCTGGCTCGCCTCGGTTGGGCGTCCATGGCCGTCGGAACCAGCCAGGCAGTTCTCGACTACGTGATTCCGTACGTCAACGAGCGCGAAGCGTTCGGCGAGCCGATCAGCCACCGCCAGGCGGTTGCCTTCATGGTCGCCAACATCGGCATCGAACTCGACGGACTGCGTCTGGTCACGCTTCGGGGCGCTTCACGCGCCGAGCAGGGCTTGTCCTTTGCTCGCGAATCCGCTCTGGCCCGGAAGCTGGCTTCCGAGAAGGGCATGCAGATCGGCCTCGACGGTGTGCAACTCCTCGGTGGACACGGGTTCACCAAGGAACACCCGGTCGAGCGCTGGTACCGCGACCTCCGTGCCATCGGCGTTGCCGAGGGCATCGTCCTCATCTGACGCCGCTGAACTTCCAGGAGAACCACGATGATCAACCTCGAACTTCCCAAGAAGCTCAAAGCATCAGCGAACCAGGCACATCAGGTCGCGGCGCAGATCTTCCGACCCATTTCACGTAAGTACGATCTCGCTGAGCACGAGTACCCGGTCGAGCTCGACACCATGGCTGCCATGGTCGAAGGCCTCTCCGATTCCGGTGGAGACATCGGCGGCGCCAGCGGCGGACGGTCCGACGCCAGCGCCAAGGGTGGCAACGCCAACGGCGGCAACATGTCTGCGCTCCTCAACTCGCTCGAAACGTCTTGGGGCGACGTCGGACTCATGCTCTCGATCCCCTACCAAGGGCTCGGCAACGCCGCGATCGCCGCAGTGTCCACCGACGAACAGCTCGAACGTTTCGGCAAGGTGTGGGCCTCGATGGCCATCACCGAACCGAGCTTCGGTTCCGACTCCGCCGCAGTGACCACCACCGCCGTTCTCGACGGCGACGAGTGGGTTCTCAACGGCGAGAAGATCTTCGTCACCGCCGGTGAGCGTTCGACGCACATCGTCGTGTGGGCGTCGGTCGACAAGTCGAAGGGCCGAGCGGCCATCAAGTCGTTCGTCGTTCCGCGTGACGCACCGGGCCTGAGCGTTGCTCGCCTCGAGCACAAGCTGGGCATCAAGGCCTCCGACACCGCAGTACTCCTGCTCCAGGATTGCCGCATTCCCGCGGACAACATCCTCGGCAGCCCGGAGGTCAACGTGGAGCAGGGCTTTGCCGGCGTCATGCAGACGTTCGACAACACCCGGCCCCTCGTTGCAGCCATGGCCGTCGGCGTCGGACGCGCAGCTCTCGAAGAACTGCGCGGCATCCTGACCGAAGCCGGTGTCGAGATCTCCTACGACACACCGGTCTACAACCAGCATGCAGCTGCAGCCGAGTTCATCCGTTTGGAAGCCGACTGGGAGGCCGCGTACCTGCTGTCTCTGCGCGCGGCGTGGATGGCCGACAACAAGAAGCCGAACTCGCTCGAAGCGTCCATGTCCAAGGCGAAGGCCGGCCGCACCGGCACCGACGTGACGCTCAAGGCAGTCGAGTTGGCCGGCACTTACGGCTACTCGCAGCGCCCGTTGCTCGAGAAGTGGGGCCGCGACTCGAAGATTCTCGACATCTTCGAGGGCACCCAGCAGATCCAGCAGCTCATCGTCGCACGCCGCCTGCTCGGAAAGTCGTCCGCCGAACTGAAGTGACGGTCGCACGGACCAGATCCCGAAACACTCCGCCCCGCCACCTTTCGAGGTGGCGGGGCGGAGTGCTCGGTCGCCATCGTGAAACTTCACCACCGAAACCTGATTGCGCATTAGTGTGTAATCAGTCCTACAACGACGCTCGGAAGAGGTTCACGTATGCCCGGATTGGTCACCAAGGTCACTGACACCATCGGCGCGGCGGGGGTCATGTTCCGAGCCGGACTCGTCCCGTTCCCTCGCCTCGATCGCGGGCTCAAATCCATTGCAGCCGTGGACAAGTACGGACCCTTTGCCGGGCCGGTCCATGCACACGCCGAGAACGGCTACGACGCGGTGGCGATCATCGACGAGCGCGGCCCCATCACCTATGCCGAGCTCGAGCGTCAGAGCAACGCGTTGGTCCGGGCGTGGCAGGCCGACGGCATCACCTCCGACTCCGTCATGGGTGCGATGTGCCGTAACCATCGAGGCTTGGTCCTGACCATGCTGGCGGCAGCGAAGAACGGAACGAAGCTCGTTCTCATGAACACGGGCTTCGCTCGGCCCCAACTCGTGGACGTCGCCGCGCGGGAGAAGGTGGTCGCCTTCGTCTACGACGACGAGTTCGCGGACATCGCCGATGCCTTGCCGGACAACGTCGTCGTCTATCGTTCCTGGCCAGAGGGCACGGCCGCTGACGGTTCCACGGCAGCTACTCTCGACGAGGCCATCGCCGGACGCACCACGTCGTCGGTGCCGGCACCCGAGAAGAACGGTGGCTTCGTCCTCCTCACCAGCGGCACAACGGGAACTCCCAAGGGTGCGCCGCGTGGCCACACCTCCCCTCTCGCGTCGGCGCAGTTCCTCGACCGCGTGCCGTTGCGCCGCGGACAGACCATGATGATGGCGGCCCCCGCCTTCCACGGAACCGGCGTCTCGCAGTTCGCTCTCGCGTTGGCGCTCGGCCAGACCGTCGTCATGCATCGAAAGTTCGATCCGGAGAACACGATCAAGCTTGTCGCCCAGTACAAGTGCGACAGTCTGGTCGTGGTCCCGACGATGCTCACTCGCATCATCGACCTCGGTCCCGACGTGCTGTCCAAGTACGACACGTCGAACCTGAAGATCATCTTCTCGGCAGGTTCGTCACTCTCGCCCGACCTGTGCAAGCGAGTCACGGCCTCGTTCGGGTACGTCCTCTACAACCTGTACGGATCCACCGAGGTCGCAGTGGCCACGGTCGCGACTCCCGAGGATCTGACCATTGCGCCGGGAACCGCGGGCCGCGCTCCGGTGACCTGTCACGTCGAACTGTTCGACGAGAACAACAAGAAGATCACCACCCCACACACGATCGGCAGGATCTTCGTCGCCAGCGGGCTGAGCTTCGAGGGATACACCGACGGGCGCGACAAGGAACGTATCGACGGACTTCTCTCGACCGGCGACGTCGGACACTTCGACGCCAACGGCCTCCTCTTCGTCGACGGCCGCGACGACGACATGATCGTCTCCGGTGGCGAGAACGTCTACCCGCTCGAAGTCGAGAACCTGCTCGCCGATCGAGAGGACGTCTTGGAAGCGGCAGTCATCGGAGTCGAGGACGCCGACTTCGGGCACCGCCTGCGAGCGTTTGTCGTCGTCGCCCACGGCGCCGACCAGAACTCCGACGAGCTGAAGGATCACGTCCGGTCGAATCTCGCGCGCTACAAGGTTCCCCGCGAGATCGTCTTCATCGACGAACTTCCCCGCAACGCCACCGGAAAGCTGTTGCGCCGCGTACTGATCGAGATGGAGATCAGCGAAGACTGAGCACAGTCACAAAGCTCTGAGCGTGCGGATCAATTCCGCCTCGTCGACGCGAGTGGAGTGCCCGTCGCGGAGCACGACCTCGCCCGCAACCAACACCGTGTCCACTATCTGACGACTGCCCGTCGTGAGAATGGACGCGCCCGGATCTCGCACCGGGAGGCAACCGAAGTCGCGTTCGAACCGAATCATGGTGAGGTCGGCGGGATCGCCCACGGAGATCCCGCCGGACCTGGCCGGCAGACCGAGTGCTGCGTTTGCACCGCCGGATGCGATGTCGATCATGGCTTCGAAGCCGAGCAGGTCGGCGCGGCCGCGCGCGGCTCGCTGCACGTAGGCGCCGGTGCGCAGCGTCTCGAGCATGTCCTGAGTATCGTTGCTGGCTGCACCGTCCACACCCAACCCCACCGCGATCCCCGCGTCGAGGAAACTCGGGACGGGCGCGATTCCGCTACCGAGGCGCATGTTGCTGACGGGGTTGTACGACACTCCGACGCCGCGCTCCGCCAGCACCTTCTGACCACGGTCGTCGAGTTCGACGCAGTGGACCGCCAGCACCCGGTCCCACAAGAAACCATGGGAATCCAGGTAGTCGACCGCGTTCATGCCCGCGTGTTCGGTACACATCGTGTTGTCGGTCTGCGTCTCGAGCAGGTGAATCGAGACCGTCAGGTCGCGAGCCTGCGCGAACTCACGCACTTCCGACATCCCCTCCGGGGTCAGCGAACGCGGGTTCGGTACCGCGACTGCCACGTCAATGCGGGAACCGGCGACGTCCCGCATCATCTGATCCGTATGTGCGAGAACGTCTCCGAGTGGTTGCATGAGCCGCGGATCGAAGCCCCACTTCCTCGTCTTGTCCGCCCGGTCTGCGGTTCCGCGTCCCAGCACCGCACGAATCCCGGTGTCGTGCAACGCCCGGATCACGGCATCGTGAACCTCGCTGGACGGGTGCGGCCACATGTGTTCGACCAGGGTGGTCGTACCGCTGCGCAATGCCTCCAGCGAGGCTGCGACAGTGGCCGCGTATGCGCGCTCGGGAGTGATCTGAACCGACTCTTCTGCGACCGCGAGTAGCCATTCGAGAAGCGGTGTCCCTTCGGCGATCCCACGCATCAGTGACTGCTGAAGGTGCGTATGGGTGTTGACGAACCCAGGGATCAGATACGCCCCCGATCCGTCCACACTTCCAGGTGTGTCGGTGCCGGTCGACTTCTCGATCGATTCGACCACCCCATTCGAGACGACGACGTCGTGGCCGGTCAGCCATTGCCCGCCGCTGTACAACGTCACGTCCCGGATGATCGCGTCGGTCATGTTCTTGGGCGCGGTAGTCATCGCCAGTTCTCCTGAAAGTGTGTGACGGAACGGATACGGATCAACGCGCGAAGTTCGCGCGTACTCGCTGGTCGATGTAGTCCTCGGCAGTGATCGGCGGGTACTTGCCCGCCGGCCCCTCGATGGTCACGTCGCGGTTCGCCTGAGCGAAGAACGCGAGGCTGTAGCGGGCTCCCCGATAGTCGGTGACTCCGGGACTCTTGACTCGATGAAAATTCGACGGCAGGACGTCATCACTCCATCTCATCAGCATGTCGCCGATGTTGCAGGTGATTGCTTCCTCAGCCGGCACCACCGACGTCCATTCCTGGGTGTCCATCTCCTTGCCCGGGCACAGTTGCAAGCCGCCCTGACCGTCACGCTGGAAAAGCAATGTCAGGCAATCGAAATCGGTGTGCGCTCCGGCACGCCACATCCCTTCGACATCTGCGTCGGCGGCAAGGGGGAAGTAGTGGAGTAGTCGCAGTGTGCTCTGGTAGGTGTCCACCGACGGGTCATGTGCCCTGGTGAAGAAGTCTCGTTCGAATCCCAGCTTCTCGGCGAAGCACGACAACAGGTCCATCGCAATGCCCCAGCACTTGGCTTCGAAGTCCAGGATCGTTTCGCGGAATCCGCCCAATTCGTCTGCAGTGGGCCACAGATCACCCATATGCGGGCGGGTCACCTGGTAGGACTCTTTCTGATCAGGTGTTCCGATGGACGGACGCACCTGCGTCATGCTCTCCCAGCCGGAGTTGAAACCCTTCTTGAGCGGATACTGCGCTTTGACCTCGGTGGGCAGTGCAAAGAATCGCTCGGCCGCCGCGAAAGCCTCGCGGACCTGGTCCAGATCGATCCCGTGATTGACGATTTGGAAGAATCCGATGTCGGTCGCTGCCGACCACAACTCCTCGGCGATCTCGCTGCGCCGGTTCTCGAAATCCGAGAGATCGATTCTTCGGACCTCGCGGTCGGTGGTCTCCGTGCCCAGGCCACCCATGCGGGTCTCGCGGTTGAGTTCTGTCATGTCGTACGTCATTTGCTGTCAGCTCCTTCAGCGGATTCCGATGGACCGATCGGTGAACTTGTCGGTGTAGATCTCTTCTGCAGTCAATGACTGCGGTATCGCCGCACCCCCGGCGTTCAGGATGGGCTTCAGTTCTTCGACGGTGTGAGCGACTCGCGTCATGTCGAACGTGCCGACGGATCCGTCCGCCTCGTTCGCGATCAGGCCCTTCTCTTTCAAGACTTGGGCACTGAACGCTGCTTCACCCTCGGTGTAGGGAGAGAACGACACGTCCTGCGAGACGACGTCGACAATGGCAGCATTCGCCGTATCCGGCGCAGTGATGTAGTCCGCGGTGGCCTGCTGAATGATCGGAACCAGCTTGCTCAAACACGGGGAGAGTGTCTCGACCTTGTCGGCACGAACGGAAACATTGGACGCGTAGATGTCGAAACCCGAATCTTTCAGCAGGTCATAGGAAACCGGCTTGTCCCACGCTGGCGTCTCCTTCTCGTACGTGTACGGTTCCGAATTCGCGAATCCTTGCTGAGCGATGGTCGGGTCACCGACAAATCGCGAGGGAGCTCCGTCGTAGCTCGTGTCGAGCTGAGACTGCTTCAGTAGGCCTTTCGCCACGAGCCACTGCGGAAACAGTTGCTCCTTGGAAACGACGACACTCGCGTCGGACTTGCCGATATCGGCAACACTCGCCCATTCCGGATGAGACTCTTTGTCCCACATGAGGATTGCCGGGCTGTACTTGAGCAATGGCGTGACGGCCACAACGGGCTGACTTGCCGCTGCCGCGATCACCTGATCGCCGTGCACCAAGCCGAGAGTGATCGAATCGTCGACGTACATCTGGGAGCTGACGGATTGGAACCCGATTGCCGGTCCCCCGGCCCGCAAGGTCAAGTCGACTCCGGTGTCCTTCCCTCCGGCGACAAGAGTCCCGCTGACGGACTTGTCGTCGGTGTCGACCGAATAGCCGGGACCAAGCATCTCGAAGAGCGCTCCCATATCCGACTGTGGCTGCCATTGGAGTTGAACCACAACGTTTTCCGGACAGAGACCCGCTAGGTTCTGAGCCTCGGCAGCTGGTTCGAGAGATTCAGCCTTGGCCGTCTCAGCCTCACTGGAGCTGCACGCAGTCAATCCGATGGCTGCACACATGGCCAGTGCCGCGCCGGCCGCTCCCACACTTCTGCGATTGGAATGCACCTTGCGATTTGAATACACAGCGTCTCCTTCGTGAAAACAATTGGGATGTGGGCGAACCAGGAAGGGTGATCCGATGTGCACACTCTGCAGCACATGGATTACATGCAATCGACTAGTTGTTTCCATCAGGTAACGCGCGCCAGTATTCTCGCTTCACCTGCAATGTCACCTCACATTTACATTCAGCAATCTAGGCGACATACATGCAATTCAAGATGGTTCATACATCTTGAAGAACTTTTGCATGCACTATTGAACCGGAGGCTCAGATGGAACTCGCGAACACGATGCAGGATGCCGACGCTCGCAAGCTCACCGCACCGATGCAGATGGTCTTTTCCGATGTCGTCAAGAAGTTCGATACCGGCACTGTCGCGCTGGACGGCATCGATCTGAACGTGGAGCGAGGAGACTTCGTCGCCGTGGTCGGACCCTCCGGCTGCGGCAAGTCGACTTTGTTGCGCATGGCGGCCGGCCTCGAGCGACCGACCAGCGGCGCGGTTGCCCTCGACACCGAATCAGTTGGCTTCATCTTCCAGGAGCCGACTCTCCTCCCCTGGCGAACCGTGCAGGCCAACGTCGAATTGTCCGCCGAACTCGGTGGCGGCGACAAAGCAGCCCGAAAATTGCGCGCCGACGAGGCAATTCGCGCAGTGGGACTGGCGGACTTCGCGAAACAACTGCCCAACGCGTTGTCGGGCGGAATGAAGATGCGCGTCTCGTTGGCGCGTGCGCTCACCCTCACACCTGCTGTGATGCTGCTCGACGAACCTTTCGGTGCTCTCGACGAGATGACACGACTGGAGATGCAGGTAGAGCTGCAAAGGCTCTACACCGACAAGGGGTTCACCTCGATGTTCATCACGCACTCGGTATCCGAGGCCGTGTACCTCGCAAACAAGGTGGTCGTCATGACCGCCCGGCCCGGACGAATCCATTCGGTCGTGGACATCGATTTCCCGTACCCGCGTAGCCCGGAACTGCGCTACGACGCCCGATACACCGAACACGTCGCCGAGATCTCGGCCAGTCTCCATGGGAGCTCACGATGACCGAAGTCCTTGCAGTGCAACAGGGCACCACCGCACGCAATTCCGCCGTTCGCACTGATTCTGCGACCGCCGCGCGAGCACAGTCACAGCCCGGACGGCCCTCGCGAATGAGAGCGCTCGGCACCTTCCTGCTCTATCCGCTGCTCTCACTTGCCGGCGCGGTCGCAGCGTGGTCGATCGTCAGCTACCTCGTTCTCTCCCCGGAACGTCGATTTCTCCTTCCGCCGCCGAGTCAAGTACTGACAAAGTCGCTACTCGACTGGAAACACCTCTCTCCCATGCTCGAAGCCCTCGCAGTGACGGCACAGGTAGCACTGGTCGGCTTCGTGGTCGCGGTGGCAGTCGGCGTCGGAACCGGCGTGCTGATGAGCCAGGCCAAGTGGATCGAGCGGATCGTCTATCCCTATGCCGTTGTGCTGCAGGTCATTCCCATCCTCGCCATCGTCCCCCTCATCGGGCTCTGGTTCGGCTACGGCATGACCGCGCGCACCCTGGTGTGCGTTCTCATCGCAGCCTTCCCGATCATCACCAACACACACTTCGGATTGCAATCGGTCGATCGCGGACTGCACGAACTCTTCACCCTCGGCCGCGCCTCGCGTTGGGATCGACTTGTGAAACTCGAACTGCGAGCGGCAATGCCGGCTATTCTCACCGGCATCCGCACCGCCTCCGGCCTTGTTGTCGTCGGTGCCATCATCGGCGACATGTTCTTCGCCAAAGGACAACCCGGGATCGGAACGCTGCTCGACGTCTACCGAAGCCGCCTTCAGTCCGAGGATCTGATCGCCGCGATCGTGATCGCGTCGGTGTTCGGTGTCCTCGTCTTCTCTGCCTTTGGATTCCTCTCACGTGTGCTCGTCGGTAAGTGGCACACGTCCGGCCGCAAGGACTTTAAATGACCCACGAAACTCCTGTCTTCGAAATCCCTACGATCGATATCAGCCCGTACCTCCGCGGCGAGGCAGCGGTTGCAAACGCCACCAACAGCACTGCCTGTGCGGAAGTGGCAGCTCAACTCGATCGCGCGTGCCGGGAGGTCGGATTCATACAGATTGTCGGACACAGCATTCCACGATCGGCGACCGAAGGACTGGCCGACGCTCTCGACGAGTTCTTTGCTCTCCCACTGACGGTGAAGAACAACTATCGCCGTCCCTCGTCCGAGAACCGCGGCTACTCACCACCGAAATCGGAATCACTCAGCATGAGCCTGGGCGTCGCCGCTGCGAACCAGATGAACGATTTCTACGAAGCAATAGTCGTGGGCACAGAGGTGAGCGACTATCCGGGCGTCGACCTACCCGAGTCCAGCTACGCCGCCAACACCTGGCCCGTGGCCGCGCCCGGATTCCGACCGGCAATCGAAGAGTATTTCCGTCATGCCCAGGGCTTGGCACGAATCCTGATGTGCGCCTTTACCGACGCTCTCGGATTGCAGCCCGGGTACTTCGATTCGATGCTCGACCATTCGATCGACGCGATGAAGATGAACAACTACGCACTGCCCGAGGGCGAGATCCGCATCTCCGGCGACATGACGGGAATGGGCGCTCACACCGACTTCGGAATCTTGACCATCCTGTGGGCAGATCAAGTTCCGGGCCTTCAAGTTCTGAGTGCCGACGGCGTATGGCACGACGTCCAACCTGCCGACGGCGCACTCTTGATCAACCTCGGCGACGCGATGGCACGCTGGACGAACGACCGATGGCGCTCGACAGTGCACCGAGTCGACCCACCTATCGTCGATGGTCAGATCATCCGACGTCGCTCTGCCGCATTCTTTTTCGACGGGAACTACGACGCCGTCATCGAAGCACTGCCAGGGACTCTCACACCGGGCGAAGTCGGATACCCGCCGATCACGATCGCTGAGAACATCGCGGCCAAAGTGGCAGGACTGAAAGGCGCGACGGCGCCCGAGGTCGACAGTCGCAGCGCTGACCGGGTGCGCGCCGCTGGATAGCGCTCCCGGGTACCGTCGACATCGTGCAGGATCGAAGTGAGGACAAGATGACCACCACCGAACGAGCTTTACTCACCGAGTCCGTGCACGAGACGCTTCGCGAACTGATCTTTTCGGGCGAGCTGGCGCCGGGGACACCACTGAGTGTTCCCGCGCTGGCGAGCAAGCTCAATGTCAGTCGAACGCCGGTCCGCGAGGCCGTGCAGCAGTTGATCTACGAGGGCATCGCCGTCCACACACGGAATGCGGGTGCAAAAGTCGATTCGCTGGACGCGGAGTCTCTGCGCGCGGTCTTCGAGGTGCGTGAGGTACTCGACGGTCTCGCGGCGTTCAACGCGACGGCCAATGCCACGCACGAAACCGTGTCACAGCTGAACAAGATGGTGCAGGTGCAACGCGAACTTCTCGAGAGCCCGCCGGATCAGCGTCGGGATTCGAAGCTCGACCTCGAGTTCCACACCTTGATTCGTGAGACTGCATGCAATCACCCGCTCAGCGAAGCCCTGCATCGTCTGGACGGCCAGTCACATCTCCACCGTTCGGACATGTGGAGCCTCGAGCTCAATCGGCGGATCGCCGTCACCGAGCACGCACGTATAGTCGCGGCCATCGAATCGGGTGACGCCTTGGGGGCGAGGACTGCCGCGAGCGCACACGTAGCCGGGCTACTCGTCCGAACAACCCGGACCTGAAGCTTTACCGAAATGACGGAAACAGCGTGTCAGGCCAGGTGATGTCGCCGTCGTTCTCGTCCACGAACGTACCGACACAGTCGCGCCCCAAAGCGCTGATCGCTCCCGAGATGACCTCTGGATGCTCGAGCTCGGTGAGGTGGTCTCCTCCGGTTCCGGCCCCGGGAACGCCATCGACGTACACCCGGCACTGGCCCCCGTCCAACCGACCGTCCGCCCACTCGCCCGAACTCTGCACCACCGAATAGTAGGCAGATCCAGGAGTGTCCTCACCGGCATTGAGCTTGGTGAGAACTTCGGAGAACATGCAGGTGTCGTAACCGTCGGCAGGGCCTTGTACGCAGCCACCGGGGCTACCGTACTGCGGAGCACCGATGGCGACGAATGAATCCACTACTTCGGAGCCACCGAGGAACTTCGCGTAGTACCGGGAGCTCAGTCCACCCGCACTGTGCGCGATCACCCCGACGGAGTCAGCGCCGGTAGCGTAGGAGCGAATCGAATCGGCAATCAGCTCGGCGTCGGCCGCAATCATCTTGCCGGGTGCGTCGACGAAGTGTGTCTCGTAGCCCGCAGCGCTCAGTGCCCCGTCGAGGGCGCGGTAGGTCGCCTGGTGCGTTTCTCCCGAGTTGTAGAGCTGCTGCCCCGGAACGATGAAGACCACGCGCTTCGCATCGGTGATCCGCCCACCGGCGGCAGCGCTTCCTGCCGAGAACGCCAGAGCGGTGGTCACCAGCGAAGTAGTCACCGCCATCGCCAAGAGAATCTTCGAGAGTCGCACGTCGCCACCCTACGACGGCTGCGCACAAAAAAGGACCGCCGCACTGGAATCCAGTGCGGCGGTCCTTTTCTAGTAGCGGGGACAGGATTTGAACCTGCGACCTCTGGGTTATGAGCCCAGCGAGCTACCGAGCTGCTCCACCCCGCGATGCATGGACAAAGTTACACGAGCAGGTGAACGGAACGCAAATCGCCTGCGCTGGAGCGAAATACACGCCTGAAAGTCGAAGAATCGGGTGACTGGGTTCACAAAATGCCCGTGAGCATCAACACATAACAAGCATGTAACGAACGTACGTCGAAACGGCATCGGAAAGGCTCTACCAGCACAAACGCTAAAATTTTGGGTCGAGAGCAGACCAGACAGTCCGGAAAATTGCGAATCGACCCTCGTTCGACGCTCCCGTACGGTCGGTCCCGGCCCGAATCAACCGGGCGAACGCCGACCCGCCGCTGCTCCACTCTGCCCCGCGGGATCGGAACCCCCGAAACCTTCGAGGGGCAGAGACACGGAGAGACAAGCGCCCGGGAAAGTCAGCATCATCGCCGACCCGCAGGCCCGCCGATGTCAGCAAGCGCGGAGAGGATTTACCCCGACATGACGTACACCAGCATCAGCAAGCGTGCATTCGGCACATTGGCAGTAGCCGGCGCACTTGTCGCAGTGCCCCTCACCATGAGCACCGGCACCGCTTCCGCAGCCACCCACAACTGGGACGGCGTCGCACAGTGCGAGAGCGGTGGCGACTGGAACATCAACACCGGAAACGGCTACTACGGCGGCCTGCAGTTCTCGCAGAGCACCTGGACCGCCAACGGTGGCACCGGCTCGCCCGCCAACGCTTCCAAGGAAGAGCAGATCCGCGTCGCCGAGAACACCCTGCAGAGCCAGGGCCCCGGCGCATGGCCCGTCTGCGGCCAGCGTCTGACCGTCGCGAGCGAGCCTGCAGTCGAAGAAGCTCCCGCCGCAGCACCGGCTCCCGTCGCCGAGGCACCCGCAGTTGCTCCCGCCATCGAGATCCCGGCCGAGCTCAAGCCCGCCGCACAGCAGGCTTACGACACCGCTCGTGACCTCGCCGGCCAGTACGGCTTCGCCGCACAGTTCCAGCAGCTCTCCGATGCCAACGCACCGATCGTTGCAGCACTGCGCTGATTCAGCTCGTACAGCTTCACCTGAGAACACAAGAAGGCCCGCCATCCGGTCGGATGGCGGGCCTTCTGTGACTCACGAACGAGGTCGACTAACTGGGCGGCAGCGCCTGGTAAGCGTCAACCGCCTTCTGCAGGCGATCCAGCGCGGCTCCGTAACCACTGAAGTCACCAGTCTGTTGCGCAGACTTCAATGCATCCATGGCAGCGTTGACCTCTGCCAGAGCCTTCGACACATCTTCCGATGATGCCGGACCTGTAGGCGTCGTCGGCGCCGTCGGCGCGGGGGTGGTCCCGGTTCCCGCCGGCGGTTCCGTCGTGGCAGTTCCACCCGGTGCGGTGGCAGCACCCGCGGCTCCACCATTGTCGAAGACCTGATCGAGCGCCTCGGCCAACGTGGATGCGTAACCGACACGAACCCTGCTGCCAGCCTTCGCAGACTCCTGGTAACTCACCAGAACTCGGGAAAGCTGCGGGAACGAAGTCGTTGTGTTACTTCGCTCGGTATACATGGGTTCGACGTAGAGAATTCCACCCTCTGCGATCGGCAAGGCCAACTGGTTGCCGTATCGGATCGTGTTGGTTCTCTCCAGCAGTGCCTTCTCCGAGCCCACGCGAGCATCCGAGATCATCGAGTTCTGCGACTGTGACGGACCCTGCGTCTGTTTGTTGACGGGCAACTGCAGAACAGTGATCTTGCCGTAGTCCTTCGGATCCGAATTCACGGTGATGTAAGCCGACAGGAAGTCTCGCTGGAATCCCACCATCGGACTTGTGAGCCGGAACGACGGCGCGCCGGTTTCCTGGTCCCCCACCATCACGTAGTACGGCGGTTCATTTTCCTTCGAATTCTCCACCGTCGGCTCGTTGGGCACCGACCAGAAAGCGTTGTTGGTGAAGAACTCGGTCGGATTGTCGACGTGGTACTTCGCCAACATTTCCCGCTGAACCTTGAACAGGTCTTCGGGATAGCGGAAGTGTGCCCGCAGATCGTCCGAGATATCACTCTGCGGCTTGACCGTGTCCGGGAACACACCCTTCCACGCATTGAGTACCGGGTCGTTGTCGTCGACCTGATAGAGCGTCACGGTGCCGTCGTAGGCATCGACGGTTGCCTTGACCGAGTTGCGGATGTACGAGACTTCCTTCTTCGGCAACAAACGACCGGTCGTTGCATCCACACTGTCCGCGACCAGTCCGTCCAGCGAACTGCGCTGTGCGTACGGGTAGTTCTCCAGCGTGGTGTACGCATCGACGATCCAGACGATCTTGCCGTCGACTGCGGCCGGGTACGCATCTCCGTCAGTGGTCAACCACGGAGCAACCTGACCGACGCGATCGCGAGGATCACGGTTGTAGATGATCTTGGAATCCGAACCGACGGCACCCGAGAAGAGAATGTTCCTCTCCGTGTACTTCGCCGCGAAAGCCAAGCGATTGACCCAGTTTCCGATGGAGACGCCGCCGGAACCGGTGTAGGTGTACTTGGTCTGCTCCGTGTCGTATTCGCGAGCTTCCGAACCACCGGCACCACCGACGATTGCGTAGTCGTCAGCGCCTTGACCGATGACCTCGCCGTAGTAGATGCGCGGTTGATCGACCTTGATGACCTGTGTTCCCGCGTCCTGCGAGGCGATGTCGCTGACCGTGTAGATCGGGTAGCCCGCATTGTTGTTGTTCGCGTTGTCCTTCGTCGGGTCCAGGACCGGCGCAGTGATCTTGTTCGCCGGAGCGGCCACCAAGCCGTCGCCGTGGGTGTAGACCGTGTGCTTGTTGATCCAGTCCGTCTGGTTTCCCTGCAGGTTGTTCGGTGAGATCTCACGCGCCGCCACGATGTAGTCGCGCATCTCACCGTCGATGTCGTAGCGATCGATGTCGAGCGAGGGCGGGAACCCGTAGAAGTTCTGACGCTGTTGCTGCTGGGTGAAAGTGGGCGACAGAATGTTCGGATCGAGGAGACGAGCATTGGCAATAGTGGTGACGTCTGCCGGCACCTCGCGCGGAATTGCGTCGCCGTCACCCGAGTAAGGCTGATATGTGACCTTGTCGTCCGTGATTCCGTAGGCCTGCCTGGTGGCCGCGATGTTCCGCTCGATGTACGTACTCTCCTTGTCCGCCGCGTTGGGCTTGACGGAGAACTGCTCGACGATCATCGGCCAGACTGCGCCTACGAGCACGGACGAGAGAACCAGCAGAGCAACGGCCATAGCCGGGATACGAAGGTCGCGGGTGAAGATCGCAGCGAAGAAAGCCAAAGCACAGATGATCGCGATGGACATCAATATCAGCTTTGCCGGGAGCACAGCCATGATGTCCGTGTACCCCGGGCCGGTGAACGTCGGCTCTTTACGGCCGCTCGAAAGCAACGAGTAGCGATCGAGCCAGTAGGCGACGGCCTTCAACAGCACGAAAGTGCCGGCCAGAACAGCCAACTGCACACGAGCGGCGGTAGTGAACGTCCCCGCTCGTCCGGCCAATTTGATTCCACCGAAAACGTAGTGGGTGATCAGATTTGCCACGAAAGCCAGCAGGATCGAGACGAACAACCAGTTGAGAACGAAACGGTAGAACGGCAGATCGAACGTGTAGAAGCTGACGTCCATGTTGAACTGCGGATCGGTGATACCGAATGCCTGGCCGTTGAGGAACAACTGGATAGTGACCCAGTTGGCCTGCGCGATGAGACCGGACAGGATGCCGATCGCTACCGGAATGATCACGCCGAACAGACGAAGACGCGACATAACGGTGGTGCGGTAGCGCGCGATCGGATCATTGGGCCCGGAGACCGGGACGAACACCGGGCGTGCGCGGTACGCGAGAAGCATCGCGAGCCACACGATGGCGCCGACGACAATTCCGACGACCAGGAAGAGCACGAATCGCGTCAACAGAACCTTGGTGAAGACACCGCGGAAGCCGACTTCGCCGAACCACAACCAGTCCGTGTACATGCCGATCAGTCGCGGCCCCACGAGCAGCAAGGCCGCCACTACGACAGCCACCACCAACAAGATTCGACTGCGTCTGGACAGAGAGGGTAAACCTGCGGGGGGCCGCATGCCCACGTGCCACGCTCCAAGATTTGGCGACGCCGTGGCGTCGCAACCGATTGCATCGATCACTGCGGCCACGCCCGAGTGGACTTGGCCGTTTCCGACCACTCTACGTAACAACGGTCACGGGTTGACAACACGGAGAGCGGGGAGCCGGACAGAAGGTGGGAGGATGAACGTGTGAGTGAAGAGAATATGAGCAGATCACCGAGTGCCCTCGCCCGGTGCGTTCATGAAGTTGTCGACCACATCGACGCCGAAGGCTGGGATCAGCCGCCGAAGCTGTACGCGTTGGTACCCACCGAAATGCTCGCCGCGGCCGAACCCGGACTGCTCGACCAACTCGCCGAGGGCGCCGAATACACACCGATCGAACAGGAATCGCTTCCCGAGGACATCATCGGCGGTTCACGGGCACTCGACGAGTTCCTGGCGACGACGCATTGGCCCGAGTCCGTGCAGGGTTGCATCCTGGTGCAGGAGATCGTCGTCCTGCCGCCCGAGGCGGAATCGGATCTCGACCACGCCACGGCGCCGGTGTTGACCGATCAGCACGCGGCGGACGAGGTCGCGCGGCTGACGGCCAACGCGCATCCCGATCGACGCGAGGCTCGACTGTTCGTCGGCGTGCTCCGTGACGGTCCCTCGCTGTCGCTCCTACAGATGCGTCCCGACGAGGATGCGGATCCGTACGGTGACTTGGAACTGCTCACCTACGACGGTCTTGCACCTCACCTCGTGCACGCCCTGTACGCGACGCTCGACGAGGTCGAAGAAGACTGACAGAGTCGTCGGCGGCCAGGCAGCTTTCAGCAGCGGGGTGCGTCGCCGCCCGTGTTGAGGCTCTCGAGTGAGTCCACTGCGCCGGGCAGGTTGTCGACCTTGACGAGTCGAAGCCCGTCCGGCGCATTCTGTTTCGCCTCGTCACAGTTCTGGGCCGGCACGAGGAAGGTCTCAGCACCGGCTTGGGACGCGGCGATCAACTTGTACCTGATGCCGCCGATCGGACCGACCTCGCCGTCGGAGTCGATGGTGCCCGTTCCGGCTACGAACTTTCCGCCGTTGAGCTCCCCCGGAGTCAGCTTGTCGACCAAGGCCAGTGTGAACATCAGTCCGGCAGAAGGACCGCCGATGTCGGCGAGATTGAACTGCACGGTGAAGGGAACGTCCGGGACCTCGCTGGGTGTGACGCCGAGGTAACCCGATTCGGGCTTGTTGGGCCGCGCCCCGACGGTGACCGGCACAACGGTCTCCACACCCTCACGAAGGACGGTGACGTCGATCGCGGTGCCGGGCGCGATCGCACCGACCGTGTCCTGAACGCCGGTGATGGTGGTTACCGGAGTGTCGCCGATCTTGACCAGGACGTCGCCTTCTTGCAGGGCACCCGCAGCGGGACCGTCCGGAGTCACCTTCGAAACAGTCAGTGCCACCGGCTTGCCGAGAAAGTGCAGTGCCGCCAACTCGGCACTGTCCTCGGATTGCTGGAAGTCGGCCGTGTTGGCCTGCTGAATCTCTTCCTTCGACTTCTCGGGCGGATAGATCTCCGAGCGAGGGACGAGTCCGTTGCTGCCACTCGCCCACAGTCCGAACGCTTCGAAGATGTTGAGGCCGTCGCGAACCGACACCGTTGTCATGTTGAGGTTGCCGTCGGTGGGATCGACCTCGGTCCCCTGGATGTCCACGACGGGCTTACCGTCGACGTCGCCGAGCGTGTTGAAGGTGGGGCCCGGACCGAGTGCGACATAAGGAACAGTGACCATTGTTCCGACGACTCCCAACACGACGATGGGTGCGAGTGCGGCCAAGAGCGTCACTATCCGTCGATTCACCTGATCCAGAGTAAAGCGCGAAGGCTCCGGAGCACCGATCGCACCGCCTGAGCGCCGTGCGTGTTCGCCGTCAGCGTGACTCGGAGGGCGACTCCGACCGCTCGAGCCTTGTACCGTTGAGGTATGAGCAATATGCCGTTCGGCTTCTCCAACTCCGACGACGATCCCGATCGCGACAAGAACACGGCGGGTGGCAATCCGTTCGGGGGTGGTGACATGCCGTTCGGGTTCGGCGCGGGCGGTGAGGGATTCGATCCGGCTCAGCTCGGCCAGATGCTCACCCAGTTCGGGCAGATGCTGAGCGGAATGGGCTCGTCGATGGGCCAGGGCG
The DNA here is from genome assembly GCF_044908235.1 of Rhodococcus sp. 27YEA6. NCBI lineage: Bacteria > Bacillati > Actinomycetota > Actinomycetes > Mycobacteriales > Nocardiaceae > Rhodococcus > Rhodococcus sp. 27YEA6. Next base: position 452,537 of record NZ_JBIYCY010000002.1, read on the forward strand.
GTACGTCCGGCCCGGTCAACTACGACATCGCCAAGAAGCTGGCACGCCAACAGATCGGATCGGTCACACCGATCACCGAGGGCAACGTCAAGGCGATCGCCGACGCCGCGCACCTGGCCGAGATGTGGCTGGACGCCGCGACAACGCTCCCTGCCGGAGCGAGCCGCACTCTTGCGTGGACTCCGAACGACTGGCTCGACAACACGATCGACACCTGGAAGCGACTCTGTGATCCGGTGGCCGAGAAGGTAGCGGGCATGTGGGTCCAGGGTCTTCCGGCCGAAGCACAGCAGATGGCTGGCCCGATGCTGGGCATGCTCGGCCAGATGGGCGGACTCGCGTTCGGCTCGCAATTGGGCCAGGCACTCGGCCAACTGTCCACCGAGGTGCTCTCCTCCACTGACATCGGCCTGCCCCTCGGCCCCGAAGGCACCGCGGCCCTTCTCCCGGCTGCGGTTCAGGCTTTCAGTGAGGGTCTCGAACAGCCGCATCAGGAAGTTCTGGTCTTCCTCGCCGCGCGGGAAGCCGCTCATCAGCGCCTTTACAGTCACGTTCCGTGGCTGCGCCAGCGTGTTCTCGCGACAGTGGAGGAATACGCCCGCGGAATCACCATGGACTTCTCGGCGATGGAAGAATTCGCCAAGGACCTCGATCCATCCGCTCTCACCGATCCGAGCAAGCTCGAAGCGTTGATGCAGCAGGGCACGTTCGAGCCGCAGAACACACCGGAGCAGAAAGCCGCTCTCGAACGTCTCGAGACTCTGCTTGCGCTGGTCGAGGGCTGGGTGGAGACGGTCGTCACCGCCGCACTCGGCGAGCGACTGCCTGGTGTTGCCGCGATGAGTGAGACGTTGCGGCGTCGCCGCGCTACCGGCGGCCCCGCCGAACAGACCTTTGCGACGCTGGTCGGACTCGAACTTCGTCCTCGCAAGGTCCGTGAAGCGGCCGGTTTGTGGCAGAAGCTCACCGCGGAAGCCGGTATGGACGTTCGCGACGGCGTCTGGTCGCATCCCGACCTGATGCCCGATTCGAGCGATCTCGACGCACCGGACGGATTTGTCGCCCGTGTCCTCGGCGCCGGCGAAGCCGGTAATTTCGACGACCCGATAGCCCAGCTCGAAGCCGTCGAGGCAAAAGAGCGTGCGGCCGAGGCAGCGATGGACAAGACCCGCGAGGACGACGAAGAGAAGTAATCCCTTCTCGACCGATTTTCGCAGATCAGCCGCGATGACGGCCTGTGGATAACTGCCGCTGACGTGGACTCGCCGAGGGCCCGTCGTGCCAGCATCGAATGATGACCAGTCACACGCAAGACGACGCCAGACAAGACAGCACTTCACAGCGATCCGCGGGACCCCGATGGGACCCGCGGATCGCTGTTCTGTCGCGCCCGGACGGTCGACTGCAGCTGGGATGGACCCCCGGACGTGCCGTCCTGCTGACTCTGCCTGTCGGGGTCGACGATCGCGCGGTGAAGTCGATCCTGCGCAAAATGGACGGCTCGAGATCCCGCGCAAACATCCTCTGGGAAGCGTCGAGGCGCGGGATTCCCACGTCGGTGACGGAGGAGTTGCTCGAGCAACTCGCCGATTCCGGTTTCGTCCACACTGCCCGCAGAAGCACCGCGACGGTACGGATTCACGGTGTCGGTCCGCTCTCTGACGCCATCGAGCGCGCACTGGTCGCCGGCGGGGTCAGCACGCGTCGCTCGCGCGGGTATCGCAACACCGACGTCGTGCGCACGTGGAACGAACAACTGGTGGTCCTGGCCGACGACGTCGTAACTGATCCTCGTCTGGTCAGCGATCTCGTTCGCTGCGGACTCCCCCACCTTTCCATCCGCATCCGCGACGGCAACGGTGTGGTCGGGCCTCTTGTCCTGCCTGGTCAGTCGAGTTGCCTGCGGTGCGCCGACATCCTCCGATCCGAACTCGACCCTCATTGGCTTCATCTGTCAGCGCAGCTACTCGGCAGCGCAGGCCACGCGGAATCGGCGATGATCCATGCAAGTGTCGCGCTGGCCCTGGCCGAGATCGACTCCGCATTATCGGAGACAGCGGCGACGCATGCGGCCAGTCTGTCGTCGACGCTCGAGATCGCGCTCCGTCCGTATCGGATCACAACCAGGCGCTGGCCTCGGCAAATATCCTGCAGTTGCCAATACCTGGCACCTGTTTCGGGCAAAGGACGCCCCAGTCAGACATGATGGTGTGGTGTCCGAGATCCCACGCAAGAGTTCTGCCCGTACTGCCAAACTCGCGAGCATCCCCCTGGGGATGGCCGGTCGCGCCGCCATGGGCTTCGGACGCAAGCTCGCCGGCGGCGACAAAGGCGAGATCGACGCGCAGTTGAGCGCGAAGGCCGCCGAGCAACTGTTCGCGGTGCTGGGCGAACTCAAGGGCGGCGCGATGAAGCTGGGCCAAGCGCTCAGCGTCATGGAGGCGGCAATTCCGGAGGAATTCGCCGAGCCGTACCGCGAGTCGCTGAACAAGCTCCAGGCCGCCGCCCCGCCGCTGCCGACCAAGCAAGTCCACAAGATGCTCGACCAGCAACTCGGAACCAAGTGGCGCGACCGATTCCAGTCGTTCGACGACGAACCGACCGCGTCGGCAAGCATCGGGCAGGTTCACCGAGCCGTCTGGGCGGACGGCCGCGACGTAGCCGTGAAAGTTCAGTACCCCGGCGCCGACGAAGCTCTACGCGCCGATCTCAAGACCCTGGGCAGATTTGCCGGTCTCTTCGGTTCGGTCATGCCCGGTGTCGACGTACGGCCCGTGATCGAGGAGTTCACCGCGCGCACGGAGGAAGAACTCGACTATCGGATCGAGGCGAACAATCAGCGAGCTTTTGCCAAAGAGTTCGACGGAGATCCCCAATTCGTGATCCCGCACGTCGTGGCGAGCGCGCCGAAAGTGGTCGTGACCGAATGGATGACGGCAACCCCGTTGACCAGAATCATCGAGAGTGGAACGCCGGAGCAGCGCAACGCGGCCGGTGCACTACTCGCCGAATTCCACTTCGCGTCTCCGGCCCGTGTCGGATTGCTCCACTGTGACCCGCACCCCGGCAATTTCATGCTTCTCGAGGACGGCCGACTCGGCGTCATCGACTTCGGTGCTGCTGCGCCGTTCCCGAACGGACTGCCACGGGTTCTCGGCACTATGGTGCGCTTGGCTGTCGAGGAACAATTCGACGAGTTGACGGAGTTGTTGCGCGCCAACGGTTTCGTGATCCCCGGACGCACGGTGACCGACAAGGAGATCGCGGATTACCTGCGACCCTTCACCGACCCGATCCAGACCGAGTCATTTCACTTCACTCGGGCATGGCTGCAAAAGGCCGCCGGAACCGCCACTGACTTCAACAGTGCGCAGTTCCGAACGGCCCGTGCACTCAACCTTCCGGCCGAGTATTTGATGATCTTCCGTGTTCTTCTCGGTTCGGTCGGCATATGCGCCCAGTTGGACGCATATGCCCCGTACATGGAAATCCTGACTCGTTGGTTGCCAGGGTTCGCGGAGCCGGTTCTGGATGACACCGGCTCCGCCGACTAAGACACCGGCTCCGCCGAATAGGGCTCTCACGCGCACACAAGTTGCTTGCGTGGACGCCCTCTCGGTCTCTTGCGCGCTATGACGGCCCCCTGATCGAGGATCTCGCCGCCCCACACCCCCCATGGCTCGGCGCGGTCGAGAGCCGCACTGAGACAACGGGAACGGATGGGGCACTTCGCGCACAGTGCCTTGGCCTGCTCGAGTTCGGCCGGAGCTTCGGCGAACCAGAGATCGGGGTTGGATGCCCGGCACGGCAGGTCGCGGCGGGTGGACGCGACCTCGATGAACGTGACTGCAGCCGAAGTGACGTCGGTGGAAGTTACTGCAGTGGTGGAGTTTTCGGATTCCACGCGGATTGTCTGGGCAGACAACTCGGTCTCCTAGTGCTCGGATGCGAAACTGTGTCGCACGATATGGGTTCGATGGGTGCGAACCTGAGCCGAGTCGGAAACCAGATGAAGAGGGCTATCCAACACAAAGGCCACGGTCCGCAGGGGCTGCGGGTCCGTGGCCGTAAGTGAACGGATGTGTCCTACCGAGAAATACCTCGATGGCTTAAGAACACGGACTCGACAGCTGCTTTCTTTGCTGCTGCTTGAGGGCGCAGGCGGAACGCATGCTGCGCCCATCCCGCTGCACGCGGCAGCATGGGGGCGGCAACAGCGAACTTTGCGCTTGCGCACGCTTCATACGAGATCAAGTTCGTCATTTTTTTGCCACCTCCATTTCGTGTCGGTCCGGATAGTTTCTGCGCACAGGTTGCCCCGTAACACTGAAAACCAGAGTAGAGAATCTGCCGAATCTGCACAACCTATTTTTGACCTGCGGTTATGTAACTCACCGTTGTCGATTCGGATGCATTTCAGATATCGAGTGTTGCCGCACGCAGTTCGCCGCGAATGACAGCTAGTACGTCTTCCCCGAAGTTGTCGAGTTTCTTCGGCCCGATTCCAGGGATCGAAACCAGTCCACGATTGTCTTGTGGTCGTTGTTCGGCAATAGCCATCAATGTGTTGTCACTGAAGACGACATAGGCCGGAACTTTGAGTTCTCTGGACTTGTCCAGACGCCAGGCCTTGAGGTGCTCGAGCAATTCCAGGTCGACATTGGACGGGCATTTTTCGCAGCGCCCGAGCATGGTCGCCGACGTCCCGATCAACGGTTTGCCGCAGACGCGGCAGCGCGGACGCTTCTTGTTCCCCGACGACGGCGCGGCAACGCGCGAAGCCGGTGAGTCCTCGGGGATGAGCCCGTTGAGGAACCTCGACCGGCGACGGGACTTGCGTCCACCCTCATTGCGGGCCAATGCCCACGACAGCTGCAGATGCTCGCGAGCGCGAGTAACCCCCACGTAGAGAAGCCGACGCTCCTCCTCCACCGCGACGTCGTCGGCGCCCGAATTGGCGTCGCCGAGAACGTGTTGGATAGGCAGGGTGCCGTCGTTGAGGCCGACCAGGAACACCGCATCCCATTCGAGCCCCTTGGCCGCGTGGAGGGAGGCCAGCGTCACACCTTGCACGGTCGGTGGGTGCCGCGCCTCGGCTCGGGCCGTGAGCTCCTGTAGAAGCCCGGTGAGCGTCAGTTCAGGTTCGTGGACAAGTTGTTCTTCGGTGAGCGCCACGAGAGCCGAGAGCGACGCCCAGCGCTCGCGTGCCTGAGTACCCGAAGGCTCTTCGTTGGTCAGGCCGAGCGGCGCGAGCACAGCGCGGACGAGTGAGACCAGCGCTTCGCCGTTGTCTGCACCTTCGGGGAGGTCGTCGCGTCCAGCTGCCTGACGCAGCGCTGCCACCGCCTGACGTACCTCGGTGCGAGTGAAGAAGCCCTCTCCACCGCGCACCTGGAACGGAATGCCCAGCTTCGTCAGGGCCTGCTCGTGCGCCTCCGACTGAGCATTGATCCGGTACAGAACAGCGATCTCGGCAGCAGGAGTGCCTGCCGCGATCAGCCGTTTGATCGCCCGCGCAACGCCGAGTGCTTCGGCCGGCTCGTCGTCGAACTCCATGAACTCCGGCTCAGGCCCCGGCGCGCGTTGCCCGATCAGCTGCAGACGCGTCCCGGCGATCCGCCCGCGCGCGGCACCGATCACGCGGTTCGCCAACGACACGACCTCAGGGGTGGAGCGGTAATCCCGTTCGAGCCGAACGACGGTCGCTTCGGGGAATTTCCGGGAGAAGTCCAACAGATAGTTGGGGGTGGCTCCGGTGAAGGAGTAGATGGTCTGATTCGCATCGCCCACCACGGTCAGATCGTCTCGGTCGCCCAGCCAGGCGTCGAGCACACGCTGCTGCAGTGGGGTGACGTCCTGATACTCGTCCACGACGAAGCAGCGATACCGCTCGCGGAACTCGTCGGCGACTGTCGAATGCTCTTCGAGAGCTGCCGCCGTGTGCAGTAGGAGATCGTCGAAATCAAGCAGCATGCCGTCCTGGCCGCGTGCTTTCAGCTCTTCGTATGCGGCATACACCTGGGCCACCTTGGTGGCATCGACCGGTGCCTCACGGCGAATCTTGGCGATCGCGCGTGGGTAATCCTCCGGCGCGATCAGCGACGCCTTCGACCACTCGATTTCACTGGCGAGGTCGCGGACGCTTTCCGTGCTGGTGGACAATCCCACCCGGGCTGCGGCACTGCTGACAACCGCGAACTTTCGGTCCAGCAGACGCCACGGCGTGTCGCCGACAACCTGCGGCCAGAAGTACTTCAGTTGACGGAGAGCAGCAGCGTGAAAAGTTCGAGCCTGCACCTGCGGCCCACTCCCGCCGACGCCCAGCTCACGGAGACGTCCACGCATTTCCCCGGCCGCACGAGCGGTGAACGTCACGGCAAGCACCTGACCGGCCGACACGTGACCGTCGGCAACCAGATGAGCGATCCGGCGCGTGATGGTGCGGGTTTTGCCTGTTCCAGCGCCCGCGAGGACACATACCGGGCCGCGTGGCGCGAGCACGGCGGCCGATTGTTCTGGATCCAGTCCGGTGTCCGCAGGCATGGGGACCATCATGGCAGGACGTTCCGACACTCCATTCGCCGCGCCCGACGGTATGTGGGCAAGAGAACACGGGCCGATACGGAACAACGCTCTCGGTCGTGGTGTTATATCGGCCGTGACTTCTACCGAAAATGCGCCTGCCCTGACCATCTACTCGACCACGTGGTGCGGCTACTGCCGTCGCCTCAAGACGCAGCTCAACGCGTCGGGGATCGAGTACACCGAGATCGACATCGAGAACGATCCGGCAGCAGCCGATTTCGTCGGCAGCGTCAACGGTGGCAATCACGTCGTTCCGACCGTGAAGTACGGCGACGGCAGCGTTGCGACCAACCCGTCGCTCAACCAGGTCAAGCAGGCTCTGGGTCTGTAGACCTTCTCCGGCTGCTACTTGACCCAGCTCTCGAGCATTCCGCGAGCGATGGAGATCGACCCGGGCAGCAGCAGTGGCGCGTCCGCTTCCGAACCCCAGTCGCCGAGTTCGAGAGCGGCGCGCACCTCGTCCTTCGTGAACCAGGTGCCCTCGGCGATCTCGCCGTCCGCGAACAGCAGCGGAGCGGCGGGGTCGCCGATTGCGGCGAAGCCCAACATCACCGAGCGAGGGAACGGCCAAGGCTGGCTCCCGAGGTATCGAACGCTGTGCACGTCGATACCGACTTCTTCCTTGATCTCGCGGACAACACACGTTTCGAGTGACTCCCCGGCCTCGACGAATCCCGCGAGAATCGAGAAACGGCGCTGCGGCCAGGTCGGCTGACGCGCGAGTAGAACTCGATCGCCGCCGTCGTGCACCAGGCAGATGACCGCCGGATCCGTTCGGGGAAACTCCTCGTGGCCGGTGGACGTGGAAATGCGTGACCAGCCGGACATCGTGGGTTCACTCGGTGCGCCGTCGATAGCGCTGAATCCGGCACTGTCGTGCCAGTTGAGAATCGCGACGGCACCGGTCAACAAACCGGCGTCCGCGTCGTCGAGTGTTCCGCCGAGCATCCGCAATTCAGACAAAGTGCCCGCCAGCAGCGACACCCGCACCGCCCAGACGTGGCGATTCTCCCGAATTCCCAGGAAGACCGCGCCGCGCACCGGTTCGGGCCCCAACTCGGTTGCCTCGGCGAAGACCAATTGACCTTCCGGCGACACCTTGACCTGACCCCGTGAATTCACACGGAGGAGCAGTGCGTCCGCCCAACCCGTCGTCAGTGCAGCGGCGTCCGACCGCAATTCCTCGGCGCGGCCGACGCTCGAGCGTGAGAGCAGAGGTGTTTCGGTCAGCTGGAAGTCGTTCACGCTCACGACATTACTGCGCGCACGAAGCTCGGTAACACTCAGTTCGTGACGCGGCGAATGTAGAGCAGTCGATCGTTCTCTTCGACGGCGTCCACCTCGGGTGAACCGACGCGAACCAGACGGCCGTCACGAACGACCCCGAGCACGATGTCGGAGAGATGACGCGGAGAGCCGCCGACCTCGTCGCGCTCGACGGCACGCTCGGCAATCGCGAATCCGGCCTCCGGAGTCAGCAGGTCTTCGATCATCTCCACGACGGTCGGCGTCGTGGTCGCGATGCCGAGGAGTCGACCCGCCGTCTCCGAGGACACGACGACGGAGTCTGCGCCGGACTGACGCAGAAGATGCGCGTTGTCGGCTTCACGGATGGCTGCGGCGATCTTGGCTTTCGGCGCGATTTCGCGGGCTGTCAGCGTCACGAGCACTGCGGTGTCGTCACGGTTGGTTGCCACGATGATCGACGACGCATTCTGCGCACCTGCCAACCGAAGTACGTCCGATTTCGTCGCCGAACCGAACACCGTCACCAGGCCCTTGCTCGCCGCCGAATCGAGGACGGTCTGATCGGTGTCCACGACCACGATCTCCGACGCCGGTACACCGTCACCGAGCATTGCTTCGATTGCCGTCCGCCCCTTGGTCCCGTATCCGACGACGACGGTGTGATTACGCACGTGCTGCCTCCAACGCTGAATTTTGAACGCCTGACGCGAACTCTCGGTCAGAGCTGAAAGTGTGGTTCCGACCAACACGATCAAGAAGAAGATCCGAAGTGGCGTGATCAACAGGACGTTGACCAGGCGCGCCGACGGCGTGAACGGAGTGATATCGCCGTAACCGGTGGTCGAGAGCGAAACCGTCGCATAGTAAATGCAGTCGAGCAGCGACAGCTCGTTGTCCTGTGCGTCCCGGTATCCCGCGCGATCGATGTACACGATCAACACGGCGGCGCCGAGAGCACCCAACGCGATGAGAACTCGCTTGTAGATGGCCCGCGCCGGACTTGTCTGTAGCTGGGGAATGCGCAGCACCCCGACAAGGGCGAAGTCAGGCTGATCGGTCAATGCTTCCGACCTGGTCAAACGCGCCCGGAGCTTACCGGCCATACATCGACTCTCTCACTCGAACTTACGAAATACCTACACAGACATCGGCAGGCAGCGTAACCCTCGAAGATCGACTTCGGAACTCGGGCGCCGAATAGCGCGCGGGTCGTGGCGCCGGTAGTGGCAAGAAGGTCCACCGTGAGGCAGGCTGGGCAAATGCCTTTCACCGGTTCGACGTCCACTCCCAGCCAAGCGGCCGCTCTTCGTTTGTCGGCCCTCCTTCTCGGCGCCGGCACCATGCATTTCGTGGCGCCTTCCTTCTTCGACAGCACCGTTCCCCGCCAGCTTCCCGGACAGGCCCGCACCTACACCCAGGTGTCCGGCGTCGCGGAACTGGCGATCGGCGCTGCCTTGGCCGTGCCGAAGACCCGCAAGCTCGGCGCGGGCCTTGCCGCCGCGCTCTTTGTCGCCGTGTTCCCCGCCAACATCCAGATGGCGATCGACTGGTGCCGAAGCCCGAAGACGTCCACACCGCAGAAGATCGGTTCGATCGCACGTCTTCCCCTGCAGGTTCCGCTGGTGACCGAAGCACTCAAGGCTCGTCGAAACGCAAGCTAATCTTGCGCGCCTGCCGTTCGGATGAGGCGAGCGAGAGCCTCACCGTCCGGCAGGTTCTCGGGTGCGATGGTGCGACCCGATCGAACGTAGTGAAACGCCGCCCGCACCTTGTCGGCCGGAAACTGTTCGTTGCGCCCCGCCGAACGGGCTCTGGCCGACATCAATTCGGCCCAGGCCACCCGATACGCGGCCAACTGCATCACAACAGCGTCCTCGTTGGCGGCCGACGGTTCGGCACCGGTCTTCCAGTCGATCACCGTCCATCCGCCGTCGGGATCGGCGAACACAGCGTCGATCCGACCGCGTAAAACCGTTCCGGCAATGGATGTTTCGAAAGGAACTTCCACTTCGATCGGGCTGCGATTGGCCCACGGGGACCGCAGGAACGCATCTTGAAGTTTCACCAGATCGGTCTCGGGACCCGCGCCGGTATCCGCGGCGCCGGGTAGTTCGTCGAGATCCAACAGTCGGGTCGCACCGAACCTTCGCTCGATCCAGGCGTGAAAAGCCGTGCCGCGCCGCGCGAGCGGGTTAGGTGGGTACGGCAGTGGTCTACGCAGCCGTGCCGCGAGTTCATCCGGATCTGCCTTGAGGTCGACGAGCTGAGTCACCGAAAGCTGCGCCGGGAGAATCACTTCGGCACGCGCGTTTGCCCGGGCTTCGCGCTCGGCCAGTAGAACGTCGACGTCCGAGGCCCAGTTCTCCGGATCGTCCTCCGGTTCTTCCGTCTCTTCGCTGTCTTGCGGCAGCGATGCAAGTGCGGACAGGACGCTCGCGGCTCCGGCCTCGACCGCGCCGCGACGCGCACCCAGCGGGTCGGGCGGCCACTGCGCAGTACGGGGTGTGGAGGCCAACGGGTTCTCGGTGTCGGGTTCCGGTGCAGGCGCCCATTCCTCCACGACGCCGATCGCACCGCGTGAGTCTTCTTCACCGGCATCGTTTTCGGCCGTGACCATCTGATGCAGCTCGTCCAGGAACTCCGAAGGCCCCTTCGGTTCCGAACCGGATTCCGCCCAGTGATGCGCCGAGATGAACAGCGCCCGTTCGGTTCTGGTCAGCGCGACGTAGAACAACCGCCGGTCCTCGTCCAGTCGACGGTTGGACAAGGCCTTCTTGTGCGCCGCGATCGCGTTCTCGAGGTCCTTGCGGTTGTAGAGCTCCTCGAGGTCGAGCACCGGAACTCCGTCGGCCGAATCCGCGTCGACCGCCCGGTCACCACGCAACGACGGTGGCAGTTCGGCGAGCGCCCCGAGCCACGATCCGGACGCGGTGGACGAGGGGAACACCCCGTCGCTGACATGCGGGATCGCCACTACTTCCCATTCGAGCCCCTTCGCCGAGTGCACGGTCAAGATCTGCACGCGATCCGGCGCCACCTCCACTTCGCCCGGAGTGAGGCCCTTTTCGATCTGTTCGGCGGCCGCGAAGAATGCGAGCATCCCGGGCAGATTGGCTGTTGGACGCGTCGCGTAATTGGCGACGACGTCGGCAAATGCGTCGAGATGCTCGCGGCCCGCGGTCCCGACGACACCGACTCGAGTTCGCGCGCCTGCCTCGATTCCGATACCGAGCACCCGCTCGACCTCCGCCACCAGTTCGGTGAGCGGCTGGCCGATACGTTCGCGCAACGACGCCAATTCTGCCGCTATCGCGTTGATGCGTGTGTACCCGAGAGCTGAATAGCGTTCTGCCGGGCCTGGATCGGAGATCGAATCGACCAATCCTGCTTGCTCGGCGTTCTCCCCCGGCAGCGCGTCCTGAACTGCCGAGGTGAGCGCCTCGGCGTCGGTGACCGCACCCGCTGTTCCGTATCCGGCGGAGATGGCAAGTTCGCGAGAGCGTTGCGAGAGTGCGGCGAGGTCCTTCGCGCCGATCTGCCATCTCGCTCCGGTGAGCAGCCGAACGGCGGCGCTACCCGCCAGCGGATCGGCGACCACTCGGAGCATGGCGATCACGTCCGCCACCTCGGGTGTGTGCAGGAGCCCACCGAGTCCGACCACTTCGACTGGCAGACCTTTGGACCGCAAAGCCTCGGCCAGCGGGGCAGCATCGGCGTTGCGGCGGATCAACACCGCTGCCGTGGGCGTCGGGCGGTCTTCGGCACGTGCCGCCTCGTACTCTTCGGCGATCTTCTCCGCAACCCACTGACGTTCCTGTTCGACGTCTCCCAGCAGCGCCAGTCGAACGTCTCCGGCGACGGCTCCCGGCCGCGCACGAAGTGTGCTGACGGCCACACCGCGTCGGCGCAACGGTGCCGACGACAGGTTTGCCAATTCGAGAGCCTCCGGCGGGTTACGCCAACTGGTGAGCAGTTCGAGTGTCGGAGCCGGCTTTCCGTTGGCAAGCGGGAAGTCGGTTGCAAACCGTGGCAGGTTGGCCGCCGACGCGCCTCGCCAACCGTAGATCGACTGCATCGGATCGCCGACGGCTGTCAGCGCCAACCGGCCGTCGGCTCCCCCACCGAACAACGAGGACAACAACACTCGCTGAGCGTGACCGGTGTCCTGGTACTCGTCGAGAAGAACTACCCGAAAGCGCTCACGCTCGGTTTGCCCGACCTCGGGATGTTCGGAGGCGACACGGGCCGACAGCGACATCTGGCTGCCGAAATCCAATGCGCCTTCACGCCGCAGCGTCTCACCCAGCCGGGCAACGAGGGGCAGTAGCTCGATGCGTTTGTGTTGCACATCAAGGTAATTCAACAGCTCTTTGCTCGGCCCACCCCGCTGTTTCGGACCGGCGGGCAGAGTATGAATCAGCTTGTCCAACTCGGTGTGAGCCTCGAGCAACTGCTCGGGGTCGACCAGGTGCTCCGCCAACTGACCGGCAAGGGCCAGAACGGTTTCGGTGATGGACCCCGGATTCTTGTCGGTGTCCAGATCACTGTCCCAGCCGCTCACGACGCGGTGCGCAACCTGCCACAGTTCGGTCTCGGACAACAGCGTCGCCGAGGGTTCGATCGGCAACAGCAGTCCGTGCTCGGACAGCAACCGTCCCGCGTAAGCATGGTAGGTACTGACTTCGGGTTCCCCGGCCAGAATCCGGGAACGCACTCCGCCGGTCGGGTCGAGTGCCCGCAGAACGTCCGAACCCGCCAGTCGCGCCAAGCGCTTGCGGATTCGCGACGTGAGCTGTTGTGCCGCTTTGCGCGTGAAGGTCAATCCGAGAACGGCCTCGGGATCGACGAAGCCGTTGGCCACCAGCCACACGACGCGAGCAGCCATCGTCTCGGTCTTACCGGCACCGGCACCGGCGACGACCAATGTCGGACCGAGCGGTGCGGCGATGACAGCCGCCTGTTCCGGCGTCGGCGGGTGTTGACCGAGCGCGACCGCCAGGTCGACAGGATCGATCTTCGGTCGGCGTGCCTTCTGCGTCGCGGCAGCCACTTAGTTACTCACCTGTCGTCCCTCGTCGTGTGCCGGGCAACTCGAGCGCACCGGGCAATGTCTACATCCGTCGTTGACCCTGGCCAGATACTGCGGCCCTTGGGTCGCTGCCGCTGCGTTGTGGATGACGTCTCGCCACATCTCGACGGCTTCGGCCGTCAGCGGCGGCTGAACTCGCTGCGCCGCACCGTCTTTCTTGTTGGACTTGGCCACGAATACCAGGCGTGCACCGCCGGGTTGTGTGGCTGGTTCGCCGGCAATCGCACCTTCGGCCGCTGCGACCTGGTACGCCGCCAACTGCGCGTGAGATTGCGCGGCCTCGTTGCTGACAGGGTTTCGCGCAGTCTTGACGTCGACAACCACCGGACGGCCTTCGGTGTCGCGCTCGAGCCGGTCGATCCGGCCACGAAGCTTGACCGCAGGCGCTCCCTCCTCACGTGGTTCGAGGACCCCCTCGACCGCGACCTCGACGCCGACTTCGGTCAGTTCACCGCGAGTTGCGTTCATCCAGGCGGTGAACGTCGCCAGCATCTCCCGAGTTCGATTGAGTTCGCGGCGCGAGTACCACTGCGATCCCAGATCGATGGATTCCCAGGCATTTTCGAGTGCCTTCTCGACCTGATCCGGTGGAATCCGGCCGGCCAATGCCTGCACCAAGGTATGGACCAGCGTACCGGCGATCGCATGAGTGTTGTCTCCGTCGCTGCCGCCATGACGCTCGAACACCCATCGGAGAGGGCATGTTTCGAGAAGCTCGATGGTGGACGGCGATAGTGAAACCGGTCCGTCCTCGGGCTGCCACATGGGAGCAGCGGTACTCGGCTCGGCTGTGCCGTACCACTGATCCGGGTGCGCGCCCCGTACCCCGGCAGCAGCCAGACGTGCCAACTGGCGAGCGGCCCGGGAATGCTTCTCGGGGTCGAAATGCGCGATGTCGGGATCACACACGACGCTGCGAAGCTGTGCGACCAGTGCAGGCAGCGACAGAACCCGGGTATCCCCGGTCTCGGGTGCAACGACGTCGAGATCGGAGGACGGATCGTCCGAGTACGCGTCACCACGGATCAATTCGTCCACGAACCGCGAAGGCACCAAGTCGGTGTCCCCCGAAGCCGATTCGACTGCGGTGATCAGCAGACGGCGACGAGCACGGCTACAGGCAACCAGGAACAACCTGCGTTCTTCGGCCAGAAGCGGTGCGGTTCGCGAGAGTCGTTCGGCAGCCGAGTCACTGCCGTCGGAGACTCCGTTGACCAGGTCGATCAGCGCTTCGGTACGCAGTAGCGATCCGCGTGCCCGCAAACTCGGCCAGAGCCCCTCCTGCACACCCGCCACCGCCACGACCGCCCATTCGCGACCCGCCGCGGCGTGAGCGCTGACCACGGTGACGGCGTCGGGAGTGATGACCGACCGGCTCCGCGAGTCGGTCGGTATCTCCTGGCTGGTCAAGTAGTCGACGAAACCGGCGAGTTGCGAACGCGGCAACCGGTCGACGTAGTTGGCGGCCGCGTCGAAAAGTGCGACGACTGCGTCGAGGTCTCGATCGGCCTGTGAGCCGATAGGTCCGCCGCGCGCCGACGCAGCCGCCCAGCGTCGTTCCAGCCCCGTCGCCTGCCATGCTGCCCACAGAACTTCTTCGACCCCGAGACCTCGCTCGAGAGGCACTCGGGCCTTGCGAAGGACCGACAGCACGCGATTGAGTGCCGCAGCTTCGACGTCTGTCAACTTGCCCATCAGGCGCTTGGACTGCGCACGATCCTCGTCGATCAGAATGAGCCGCAACAACTCCGAGGAGTCCCGATCACTTCCCGATGCCAACTCGACCCGGCGCAGGCCACGACGCAACCGGCGCAGGGTGACCGGCTCGGCGCCGCCGATGGGACCGGCCATCAGGGCAAGCGCGTCGTCGCCGGTGAACTGATCGCCGCCAAGCGCCCGAAGGACCAGCAGCAGGCCGGACACTCCGTGTTGCCTGGCCAGCGGCAATTCGGTGGCAGCGGTCGTGACGGGTACCCCGGCCGCGAGCAGGGCTCGCCGGAGAGGGGCGAGAGTGCGCGGGACCGACCGGACGATGACGGCCATGTCGGACCACGCAATCCCGTCCAGCAGATGCGCCCGGCGCAAGGTATCTGCGACGACTGCCGCTTCTTTGGCCGTCGTACCGAGAACCCGCACCG
This sequence comes from Rhodococcus sp. 27YEA6, assembly GCF_044908235.1. Classification (NCBI taxonomy): domain Bacteria; kingdom Bacillati; phylum Actinomycetota; class Actinomycetes; order Mycobacteriales; family Nocardiaceae; genus Rhodococcus; species Rhodococcus sp. 27YEA6. Next base: position 467,597 of record NZ_JBIYCY010000002.1, read on the forward strand.
ACGCCCGCCCCGGGTCCTCATCGGTGAGATCGGATGGAACCGCGATGCGATGAGCGAGGTTGCCGGGCAGCCGCGCAGCGATCTTGGCCGCGATCGACGCGACGTCGGCGTTGTTGCGAAACGTGGTGGGCAGGACGATCTGGCGCTCGTCTCCGCGCTCGGCGAGTCCGAGTAGGAACGCCGAATCCGCACCGCGGAACCCGAAGACCGACTGATCGGGATCACCGGCGATGACCGTGCCCGCAGTTGCGGTTCCGATCAGCCGAACCAGCTGCGCCGCCTGCGGATCCAGATGTTGTGCGTCGTCGACGAGTAGGTGCCGGATCCGAGCGCGCTCGGAGCGAAGCAATTCGGGATCGGTGGCGAACGCGGTCAATGCCGCACCGATCAACTCGGCCGCGTCGAGTGCCGGCGCCGTCGCCTCCGGAGCCTCGACACCGACACTGCCGCGTAGCAGCACGCCTTGCTCGTAGGCCTCGGCGAACCGCCCGGCCGCCACCCACTCCGGACGTCCACGCTTCTTGCCGAGCTTGACCAGATCTTCGGGGCCGAGTCCGCGCTCGTTCGCTCGCAACATCAGATCTCGAAGTTCGACGGCAAAGCCGTTCAAACCCAATGCGGGTCGCAGGCGCTCCGGCCACCGGAGCGCACCGTCTTCTATGTCGCCGCGCAACATCTCTCGGAGCACCGAGTCCTGCTCGGCGCCGGTGATCAAGCGTGGCGGCGCGTTGCCGTGCGCTGCGGCTTGAAGCCGGAGTACGGCAAAGGCGTACGAGTGAACGGTGCGGACCAACGGCTCACGAGTTGCCTGCGGTCCGCGTTCTTGTTCGTACCCGAGCAACCCGGCCGTGATCTGCTCGCGGACCTGCGTCGCTGCCCGGCGCGACTGGGTGAGCACCAGGACCGATTCAGGATCTTCGCCACCGGAGATCTTCTGCACTGCCAGATCCACGAGAAGGGACGTCTTGCCCGTTCCGGGGCTGCCGAGTACCTGCCAGGGACTCCAGGCGGCCCCCGAGCCGAATGAAACAGGGCCGAACGCGAGTTGGAACGGATCCTCGGACGGCGGCGCGAACAGCCGGGCCGTCCCGTCGTCCCACGTTCGGGGTATCGGAGACGGCGCAGTTCGGTGCACCAACCGCGCCCGCGGGATGGTGACCTTGCTGCGTGTTGCCGTCTCACTCACCCAGGCATTCCACCAGAGCGCACCGACAACTCACACATCGCCTGCATCCGGCATGATTGACCTCGTGTCTGCACTCCATACGTATCTCTACGGACCCGTCGGGGCACCGGAGATCCTTTCGCTGCACGGTCTGACCGGTCACGGCCGACGTTGGCAGTCGATGGCCGAAAACCAACTGCCCGAAGCGCGCTGGATCTCGCCGGATCTACGCGGTCACGGGCGTTCCACCTGGGCTCCTCCGTGGAACATCGAATCCCACGTGGCGAGCCTGCTGGAGACGCTCGACGAACATGCCACCGGACCGGTGGTGATCGTCGCGCATTCTTTCGGCGGAATGCTGGCGCTGCACCTCGCGGCCACCGCACCGGAACGCATTCGTGGGCTCGTCCTGCTCGACCCGGCGATCGGGTTGGATCCGACTTTCATGCAGGAAGTGGCCGAACTCACAATCGGCTCACCGGATTACACCGATGCGGCAGAGGCCTACTCCGAGAAGATTCACGGCTCGTGGGGTGAGGTTCCCACCCAGGACCTCGACGTCGAGATGGCGGAACACCTGATCGAACTGGACAACGGACGCGTCAACTGGCGCCTGTCCACGCCCGCGATCGTGACCGGGTGGGGCGAACTCGCTCGCCCGATCGTGCTGCCTCCGTCGTCGATGCCCACCGTGCTGGTTCAGGCGATGAAGGTCCAACCGCCGTACGTCACCGACGAGTTCCGGGCAGCGCTCACCGAGCACCTCGGTGAAAATCTGACCGGTGTCGAATTCGACTGTGACCACATGGTCCCGCACGTGCGGGCCGACGAAGTCGCCGCCCTCGTTCGCAGCATGCTCTGAAGGAACCGACATGGCAGCCACCACCGAAGAGCAGATCGAAGAGGTACGGCGCCTCATCGCGTCGATTCCGGCCGGTTTCGTGGCGACGTACGGCGATATCGCTGATGCTGCAGGACTTTCCAGTGCTCGCACGGTCGGTTGGATCATGCGAACGGACTCTGCCGACCTGCCGTGGCATCGGGTTCTCGGCGCCTCCGGCAAACCGTCGGCGCACCTGGCTCATCGTCAGATCGCCAAGCTCGAACTCGAAGGCGTGCCGATCAAGGACGGTCGGATCGACCTGAAGAAAGCTCGGTATCACTTCTGATTCACGTGTCACCGGTCGTCGTGACGCGGGCGATGGGGCAGCATGGAGGTATGACCGTCACGCCGCCGACCGCCGCCCTCATTCTGGCGGGTGGTCGCGGGACCCGAATGGGTGGTGTCGACAAACCCGGCCTGCTCGTTCACGGCCGCAGGCTCCTCGACATCGCGCTTTCAGCGACGGCGCATCTGGACGCCGTCGTCGTGGTCGGTCCACATCGCCCTGAACTTGATCCTGGCATCACTCAAACTCAGGAAACTCCGGCCGGAGCCGGCCCTGTCGAGGCGATCTGGGCCGGATTGTCTGCGACCCGGTTACCCGACGACGCCGTGGTGGTGGTCCTGGCGTCCGATCTGCCGCACATCGAGGCCGTATCAGTCGACGCTTTGATAGCTGCCACGTCGACGGACAGTCCGGTGACGTGTGCCGTGGACGAGAACAACCGAACCCAATTCCTGCTCTCCGCGTGGACATTTCGCGAGCTCCGGCAACGCCTGTCCACATTGCGGGAGAGTTCGGGGTTGGAGAATCAACCTATGAAAGCGATTGTCACCGAACCGTTCTCGACGCTGCGTGTCACTGGCACCACTGACTGCGACACACCGGCGGACATCGACCGCGCGCGAAACCATCCGCGCCTGACGATCGAGCAAGCCCGCGCCGCCGTCAGGAACTCACTGACAGCATTGTCACCACACCGGGCCGCCCTCGCCGACAGTCTCGGAGCAACGCTCGCGCAGCCTCTCGTCGCCCTGGGTGATCTTCCTCGATCCGATGTCTCGGCGATGGACGGGTACGCCGTCTCCGGCGAGGGTCCCTGGCGAATCCGCACCGAGATCCGTATCGCGGGCGCCGACGGGCAACTCGAACTCGGTGAAGGCGAAGCGATTCGCATTGCCACGGGAGCACACCTGCCCCTCGGCGCCACCTCGGTGATTCGTGACGAGTATCTGTCCGTCGACGAGCCATCTCGGATGGTACGGAGACTGCCGGATGCGCCGCACCGCAACGACGCTCGACCACGAGGGGAAGATTGGACCACCGGATTCACGATCGCCCCGACTGGTACCGCGGTGACTCCGGCGGTGGTCTCCGCAGCTGCCAGCGGTGAAGTGTTCGACGCCCTCGTCCGTGGTCCGGTACGGGCACGCGTGACAGTCACCGGCGACGAGATCCGGCGGACCGGTCCACTGCGTGAAGGTCAGACCCGCGACTCCGTCGGTGGGATTCTCCCCTACCTACTGGAAAGCAACGGCGTACGGTGCGTGGCGGATTCGCACCTGAGGGACACGGCCGACAGTTTCGAGCGTGTACTGGCGGATGCGACTGAACAGGACCTGCTTGTTGTCATTGGTGCCACGGGCGGCGGCGCTGCCGACGAAATGCGCAGTGCGCTCGATCGACTCGGCGCTCGCACGATTGTCGGGCGAGTCGCCTCGCGCCCGGGCGGATCTCAGATAACGGCTGTCCTGCCCAGTGGTCGGGTGGTTCTCGGCCTCCCCGGCAACCCGTACGCCGCAGTGACCACCCTGTTGACGATGCTGCCCACCGTCGTGGCCGCCTTGACGGGAAGCGACACACCACCGCGACTGCTCGGCATCATCGAGAACGCCGCTGCGGTGACTTCCGATGCGGTACGCCTACTGCCGGTCACACAATCCGCCGACGGTCGCTGGCGCGCCGAACCGTCTGTACGTACCGCACACCTGGCGGGGTTGATCGGGCGCTCCGCGTTTGCACTCGTTCCGCCACACGCGGAAGACGATGCCGTCGCCGAAGTGGTTGTCCTCCCACGCTGATCGGGTCAGTCGTTTGGGCGCCTACGCCGGTTGACCCCGACCACGCCGACCACTATCGCAAGCACCAGCGAATACACGCCCCACAGCACCAAGAACGGCAGCAGCCACCCGGCATCAACGGTCTGACCGCGCGGTCCGACGCAATACAGCGTGAAATTGGTGGACGTACCGTCGCCGTCGGAAAAGGTATCCGAGACGACCATCGCGCTCGATGTGGGAGCTTCACAGAAAATCGGCGCCAAATGAGCGACCTGTCCTGGCCAGATCACCGAAGACAGTAGTGCAGCAAAGATTCCCACGACCACGATCACCACTACGGAGATCAGCAACGGAGCGATACGGCGGCTCACAGCGGGTGCACCAGGAAGGGAGTTCCGTCAGGCTCGAAGACCACCAGCGCCCGCGAGCGTGGAGATTCCACCATCACGGATGCGCGAATCGCCTCGGTGCGACTGACCGAGATCCCGGTGACTTCGCCGTCGTCGACACCGCTGTTCTCCAGCGCGTCGTCGACCAACTTCTCGAGGTTCGTCAATGCCGGCACTTGATCCAGCGTGAACGATCGTGCATCGAGATCGTCGGTGACACTGACTTGCACGGGGCTCGGCTCGCCGAGAATGACTCCGTCGAAAGAGAATCTGTCGAGCTGGGTCGGCTTCCCGGGGTCTCGAACGGTGACTCCGAGCGTCTCGATCGGGCTGATGTCGATGCTGGTCACCGATACCGCGTCGACGCCGTATCTATGTGCGAGGCTGTCGAACCCGCCTCGCACCAACTCCGACGTCATCCCACCGCCACGTTCGCGCATCTGATTGTCGAAATCCATCCGATCGACGGCACCGATACATCCGCTCAGACTCGTGGCCGCCAAAGCGATGGCTACCGTCCACAGCGCCGACCGCACCTGCGAGGACGCGAATTTCATGAGCGGAGCGTACCGCGAGTGTCCGGTTCCATCCCGGTGGACTGCGCGTCGCACGAATTACTGTCGGCGACTCGTGGGATCATCGCGCCATGAATCGTGTCGACGAAGGATTCGAACCGCCGGACGCATTGGTCGAGTGGTGCCGCTCCCGCACCTTTCCACTGCACGTCCTCGACGACGAAGCCACCGTCGACCTGGATTGGTGGAACGCCCACCTGAAGGACGCCGGCCACACCATCAGCCTGCGCGGGCGTGATCTCGACGGCAAAGTGATCACCGAAGGCCGAGCCATCGTTCAACGCAACGACCTTCGCCCGTCGAGCGATCTCGTTGTCGCCCAGCACGACGGCCTCGGACTACTGTTTCTCTGCGCGGCCTGGCAGGGCTCGCACGAGAGCCGACGGTTCACACGGCGGTTCCCCAACGTCTTCAATCCCCATCACCGCGAGGACGAGGATCCGCTGACCCAGATCACAGCCATTCTCGATCACTGCTCGAAAAACAAGTCGATGCCCGTCGTCCGGCGCGACACCTGGTCCGGGTGGCCACTCACCCCCGGTGTCGGGGTATCGCTGATGGCCGCTTTCATGTGGGCAGTGGGCGTACAGGACGAAGGCCGACGCGCTCAGATGATCGACCAGTACGGAGTCTCGACGCTCATCCACGAGGGCTGGCTCGAGGATCCTTCCGTCACCGGCTTCACGACGCGTCGCTACCGCCGGTACTGCGAACTTCTCGACAGCTGGGCCTATGCCGCCGGCACCCAACCCGAGATCGTCGAGATGTGGTTGGTGAAAAGGTGGAGTGCGCGATTGGCCCAAGCACGCAACGACGTGAGCGCCCCCACCCTGTTCTAACTCTCAGAACGGCTGCATCTCAGAACGGCTGCATCTCAGAACGGCCAGGCAGGGAGAGTCGGCAGCCCCACCCTCGTCGGCCTCCCGACCAACCAGGCCAAGGTCTCCGCGTCGGACAGTGACGGCACTCGTACACCCGGGACCGCCGTCTCGAGTGCGCCCAACTGACTGGCGAGAGTGAATTCCACGAACTCGGCAGGCCAGTCGTGGCAGGTGTAACCGATGTCGAGGTCCATCAGGTGAATCTCGATCTCGTTCCAGCGCAGGATCGGTAGATCGAATGCCGTCACAGGTTTGCGCCACGGCACCGGTGTGTCCAGTCGATCTGTCGGGATCTCGCACAACGCGTCGACCAGCCTCGTTCCCGAGAAGCGGTAGTCGAGGGCCAACAATTCAGCCGGGCGATCTGCGCCCTCTTCGATTGCAGCATTGCGCGCATCCGGCCCCCCCTGGATACATCTCCCCCGATTCGCCGCCCTGCACGCCGGCAACAAATCTGCCCAGCGCGTCGGCGTTGCGCGACATGTGCGTCACGACGTGTCCCCGACTCCACCCGGGGAGCCCGGAGGGCTCCCGCGCCTGCTCTTCGGTCAGTGCACCGATGAGAGCCTGTGCCTTGACGTCGGATTCACGAACTGCTGCGACCAGGTCGGCATACGTCGGCGTTACGGAGTGAGACGTCATGCAGCGATACTACTTCCCTTCGCGCACTCTCATACCGATTCACGACAAGGTCCACCACTCCCGGATCGACGCCGAGCGGTTCGGTCACACCATCGGCTCCTGCAGCGTGCAACCTTTCGTGGAACAGCCCGTGCGCGAGGAGGTACGAGGCGACAAAAACTCGCTTCGCGCCGCGAACGCGTGCTGCTGCAACAACATCGGCTACCTTCGGCTCCCCGGTCGCGATGTACCCGATGTCGACACGAGTCCCCGCCGCTTCGGCAAGCATCAGCGCAGCACGCTCGACGTCTCGCAGCGCCCGCGCATCGGACGACCCGGCGGCAGCAAGCACTGTCGCGTCACCCGGATTCCACCCCGCTTCGGTCAAGCGCCGAAGCAGCACGCGTGCAAGCGCCGGATCGGGTCCGAGTGCGGGCGTCACACTCACAGCCGAGTGCTCACTGATCGCCACTTCGCGTCGAACATCGGTGTGAACGTGGTAGCCGGACGCCAGGAACGCCGGTACGAGAATCGCTCGCCCCGGAGTGTCCCGGAGGACTTCCGAAGGTGACGGACCGAGCACATCGACAAAGGCAACGCGCGTGCGTCCGACGCGCGTGCCGACGGCGTCGGCCAGTGCGGCAACCATTTCCACGCCACGTGCACTACGCGTGCCATGAGCTACCAGGACGAGGACATCGTCATCGCGTTGCATAGTCACCTGGATTCTGTACGTAGTCGCCGGGGTCGAGGGCAAGTCGATAGCCCCGCTTGACCACCGTCTGAACGGCTTTGGGCGCGCCGAGGCACGCGCGCAATCGGGCGACGGCGGTCTCGACGGCATGGGTGTCGCCGCCGCCGCCGGGAAGAGAAGCCAGCAGTTCGTCGCGGGAGACGACTCGACCGGGGCTGGCACCGAGAGTGCGGATCAACGACATCGCAGCCGGCGGCAATTGCTTCACTTCACCGTCCACGACTACGCAACCGCCGCGAATGCTGATTTCGTGTTCGCCGGCTTGAATCTTGTTGGCTCGCTGCGGGAGTTCGTCGACGATGTGTCTCGCGAGCGCGCCCAGACGTGCCCGCGCCGGGGCTGTGGTCGGTACATTCAACGCTTCGAGCGGCGCCGAGGTGACCGGGCCGACGCACATGGCCGCCACCGGACCCCGCATCGCGTCGAGAATGTCTCCGAGATCCCCGGTCTTGTCGGCGCGCATCAACATCGAGGCTACGGCCGGTGCACTGGTGAAACTGACGGCGTCGATTCCGGCTGACGCTATGGCGTCGATCATCCGGTCGAGCAGCGTCGGATCCTCCGGCGGTTCCCATCGATAGACGGGCACCGCGATGACCTCGGCGCCGGCCTCGCGCAACACCTGACAGAAGTCGGGAATCGGCTCCCACTCGGTGGTCGCACCATGCAGTTGTACAGCGATCCGCTTTCCCGAGACACCTTCTGCCAGAAGATGTTCGAGCACCTCGGCGGAAGACTCGGATGCCGGTGACCATTCCTCACGAAGGTCGGCCGCGCGGATTGCTCCCTTGGCCTTCGGTCCTCGCGCGAGCAGACGAGCCGAGCCCAACGCGGATCCGAGATTTTCCGCCTCACCCCACCCGTCGGCTGCTTCCAGCCAACCCCGGAATCCGATCCCGGTGGTGGCGACAACCACCTCGGGAGGATCCGAGATGATCTGCTGTGTCACCCTTTCGAGCTCACGGTCGTCGGCCAACGGAATGATTCGAATCGCCGGAGCGTGAACGACATCCGCTCCCCGACGAGTCAGCAAGGTCGCGAACTCCTCGGCGCGGCGCGAAGCAGTGATACCTACCGTGAATCCAGCCAACGGCATGTCGTCACTCACGAGACTGCATCGGCGACAGTCGAGCGAACACCCTGCATCTGCAAGCTGTGTACCTGAACGACTCCAGCCCACACGCGAACGCCGTACACCGGCAGCGCAACCGACGAGTCGTCCAGCGCCCGGCCGTCGACCAGCGAGAACGCCTGCTTGAGCAGTGGCGAGACCACGATCGGCTCACCGTCCCGGTCGCCGACGAGTCCGCGAGACATCACCGCGGCGCGGCCGTACGGATCGAAGTTGCTGACAGCCCGGAGTGTGCCGTCCTCGAGTAGGAACAGCGCCACCTGCTCGCCGCCGCGAAGAAGCACGGCAACTCCGCGTCCAGGGATCAGATGGCTCAGCGGGCAGGCCGACGTCCATTCGAGTCGATCCGAATCCAGCTTGGCGATCTGCGCATCGATGACACTCATCGAAGTCCTCCTGTCGATCCGGCGACAACGTCGCGCGGGTTCTTGTCTACGTTTCTACGGATCCCGTGTTTCCCACGGGTTACGCGACTATTACCGGCGCGTGGGGATGCTCGGCATGCCCATCAGGACCGGAACCTTGCGCACTCCGGTCTCGTCGAACACAACCGTCGGGTCGGCTTCTTCCGGTGCGTTGACGAACGAGACGAACCTCGACAATTTCTCCGGATCACCCAGCACACCGGCCCATTCGTCCTGGTAACCCTCGACGTGCTTGGCCATCAGTGCCTCGAGTTCCTCGCCGATACCCAGGCTGTCTTCACAAATCACGGCCTTGAGGTGATCGAGTCCGCCTTCGAGTGATTCGACCCACGGCGCCGTGCGCTGGAGGCGATCGGCAGTACGGATGTAGAACATGAGGTAGCGGTCGATGTACTTGACCAAGGTCGCGTCGTCGAGGCCTCCGGCAAGCAACTGAGCGTGTTTGGGCGACTGTCCGCCGTTACCGCCCACATACAGATTCCAACCGTTCTCCGTCGCGATGACGCCGACGTCCTTGCCTCGCGCCTCGGCACATTCACGGGCGCAACCCGAGACGCCGAACTTGATCTTGTGCGGCGAACGCAGACCGCGGTAGCGATTCTCGAGGTCGACGGCCATACCCACCGAATCCTGGACACCGTAGCGGCACCAACTCGAACCGACGCAACTCTTGACCGTCCGGAGGGACTTGCCGTACGCCTGACCCGATTCCATCCCGGCGTCGACGAGGCGCTTCCAGATCGCGGGCAACTGTTCGACGCGGGCACCGAACAAGTCGATGCGCTGACCGCCGGTCACCTTCGTGTACAAGCCGAAGTCTCGCGCCACTTCTCCGATGACGATGAGTTGCTCACCCGTGACCTCGCCGCCAGGCATCCGAGGTACCACGGAGTACGTACCGTTCTTCTGGATGTTCGCGAGGAAGTGATCGTTGGTGTCCTGCAACGACGCCTGCTGGCGGTGCAGGATGTGATCGGAGTCCGTCGATGCCAGAATCGAAGCGACTACGGGCTTGCAGATGTCGCAACCGGCGCCCTTGCCGTACTTGGCGATCAGCGCCGAGAAGGTTCTGGTCTGCGTCGACTGGACGATCTGGAACAACTCGGCCCGCGACTGCGCGAAATGTTCGCACAGTGCCTTCGACATCACGACGCCGGAATCGGCCAGCAGCTGCTTCACGGTGGGAAGGCAACCGCCACAAGTGGTTCCGGCGCTGGTGCACGCCTTCACCGAAGCGATGTCGCATGCGCCGGCTGCGATTGCACCGCAGATGGCTCCCTTCGTCACGGCGTTGCACGAGCACACCTCGGCGTCGTCGGGCAGCGAGCCTGCACCCGGCTTCTCCCCCGCAGGCGAGATCAATGTCGCCGGGTCACCGGGTAGTTCGCGACCGACCAGCGGGCGCAGCGACGCGTAGGCCGATGCGTCACCGACAAGAATGCCGCCGAGCAGGATCTTCGCGTCGTCGGAGACCACGAGCTTTGCGTACGTCCCCTTGGACGCGTCGCTGAGGACGACTTCGAGGGCGCCCGGTGAGGTCGCCATCGCGTCACCGAAACTGGCGACGTCGACGCCCATGAGCTTGAGCTTGGTGGACATGTCCGCGCCCGGGAAATCCGCGGCGCCGCCGAGCAGACGATCGGCCACGATCTCGGCCGTCGTGTAACCGGGAGCGACCAGACCGTAGCAACGGCCTTCCACCGCAGCACATTCGCCGACGGCATAGATGTTCTCGTCCGACGTCACGCAGCCGAGGTCGGTCAGAATGCCACCGCGCTCCCCCACTGCGATGCCGGCGTCGCGGGCCAGCTGATCACGCGGACGTACTCCGGCGGAGAAGACGAGCAGCGACGCGTCGATGGTGGAGCCGTCGGAGAGTTCGACCACGATTCCATTGTCGGCCTGCGAAATTCCCGCCGTCCCGACACCGGTGTGGACAGTGAGCCCGAGTTCGGTGACGAGGCGAGCGAGTAGTGCGCCACCACCCTCGTCGACCTGCATCGGCATCAATCGCGCATTGTGTTCGACGACGTGTGCCGTCATTCCCATGAGCGAGAGAGCATTTGCGGCCTCGAGTCCAAGCAAACCTCCGCCCACCACGACGCCGACAGCGCCAGGACCAGCCTTCTCGGCGGCGGCCCGGATACCGTCGAGGTCGTCGAGGGTGCGGTAGACAAAACATCCGTCGCCCTCGTGCCCCGGCACGGGTGGCACGAACGGATACGAACCGGTCGCCATCACCAGAGCGTCGTAGGAGATCGTCTCGCCGGTTGTCGTCGTGACCGTGCGTGCATCTTTGTCGATCGAGAGCGCGCCTTCCCCCACACGGAGGTCGACCAGGCTGTCGCCGTCGTAATCGTTGCCGGCCAGTGCCAATTCCTTGGGGTCCCACGCTCCGACGTACGAGGACAGCCCGACTCGGTCGTACGCTGCGTACTGCTCGTCGCAGAGTACGGTCACCGACCAGTTGTTCGCTTCGTCGCGCGAACGCAGTGCCTCGACGAATCGGTGTCCGACCATTCCGTGTCCGATGACAACAACCGACTTGCTCATGACGCCTACTTCCTGAGGTACGAGATAGTTCTGAGATTCTGCGGACCGCTCACGCCGTGACTGCGACCTTCGCCTCGTCGACGTCTGTGGTCAGCGTCGACGGCTTGCGCAGGAAGACGAACCAGGTGACTGCGATGCAGGCGATGTAGAAGGCCAGGAACACCCAGAAGGCCATGGTCGCCGACTTCGCGGGGCTGCTGTACGACGCGCGCAGCACCAGGTTGATGCCGACGCCGCCCAAACCGCCTACCGCACCGGCAAATCCGATGAGAGCGCCGGAGATACTGCGCGACCACGTTGCCTTCTCGCTTCGATCCATGTGGTCGAAGCTCTGGGCCTTCGCCTCGAAGATCGCCGGGATCATCTTGTAGACGGATCCGTTTCCGATGCCCGAGAGCAGGAACAGGGCGATGAAGCCGAGAACGAATGTCACCATGATTCCGGCGCTGGCGACGCCCGCGGTGTTGTCGTCCATCGTTCCGGCCGTCACGAGTATCGATGCCGCGAATGCCATGGCGACAAACGTCCACATGGTGATCTTGCCGCCGCCGATGCGGTCGGCCAGTTTGCCACCGAGCGGCCGGGCGATCGAACCGAGGAGTGGTCCGATGAAGGCGATCTGTGCTGCATGCAGCGCCGCCGCGGCCGGAGTGGCACCGCCGGCGAGGAAGTTGATCTGCAGAACCTGACCGAAGGCGAAGCTGAATCCGATGAAGGAACCGAACGTACCGATGTACAGGAAGCTGATCACCCACGACTCGGAGAACTTGAGTGCCTTGGCCATGGAGCGCAGGTCCGACTTCTGGTTGCCCAGGTTGTCCATGAACAGCGCGGCACCGACGGCGGCGGCCGCAATGAACACGAGATAGACGGCGCAGACGATCCACGGAGCGCGGTTACCGACGGTGGCGATCACCAGCAGACCGATCAGCTGAATCATCGGCACACCGATGTTGCCGCCGCCGGCATTGAGACCGAGCGCCCACCCCTTGAGGCGTTGCGGGTAGAAGGCATTGATGTTGGTCATCGACGACGCGAAGTTGCCGCCGCCGATACCTGCAGTGGCCGCTACCAACATGAACGTGGTGTACGACGCACCCGGGTTCATCATCAGGTAGAGCGTGAGAAGTGTTGGCACGAAGAGGAACAGCGCACTCATGACGGTCCAGTTGCGACCGCCGAACCGTGCGGTGGCAACCGTGTAGGGAATACGGAGGACCGACCCGACAAGTGTGGGCACTGCGACGAGGAAGAACTTTCCGGCCGCGTCGATGCCGTAGATATCCGTCGGCATGAACAACACCATCACGGACCAAATCGACCAGATCGAGAAGCCGACGTGTTCGGCTACCACTGACCAGATCAGGTTCCGCTTCGCGATGTCCTTGCCGCCGGATTCCCAGGCGTCGACGTCCTCTGCATCCCAATGCTCGATGTAATGACTCACCAGGGCCTCCTGAATATGTTGGAGACCCAAAGGTAGAAAACGGTTATTGCGCCGGTGCTGCGTGCGATGACCGCGAAGTCAATTGATCCTCACCCGGTAACAAGACCGGGTGTGAGCTAGTTTTTCGCAGGTGCGTGCCAGGAATCCTCGAGCATCCGAGGCTTGCATGCCTGGTAGGCGCCCAGGAGCACCACGATCACAGCGACGACGAGCAGGCCGAACGGCGCAGCGTATCCACCGGACACGTCGTGAAAAACGCCGAACAGGAGCGGACCGAGGCAGGCAACGGAGTAGCCGATGCCCTGGGTGAAGCCGGACAGTGCCGAGGAACCGATGTGTGAACGAGTACGCAGGTTGATCAGTGTGAGCGACATCGGGAACGTGCTCGGGCCGAGGCCCAGGACGACAACCCACACGACCGGCGCCGCCATCGGGGCAAAGTACAGCCCGCCCATGCCGACCAGGTAGCAGACGGCACACGCGATCACGACAGGGAAGGGATTGGCCATGCGGGCGCACAGCGTCGGTGCACCGAACGCTGCGACGAGCCCGATCACCGAGAACATTCCGACCATCGTTCCGCCGAAGGCATCACTGGCTCCGGCGTCACGAAGGATCGACGGAATCCACGTGAACATCGAATACGTGATCAGTGAGGTCATGCCGAACATGCCGGCCATCCCCCAGGCCACGGGAGAACGCCAGACCTGACCGCGTGGCTGTTCTGCCACTGCCGCAACCGAATCCGATGAATTCTCGACGGACCCGGCTTCGTTCGCGCGAGCCTTGCGCGAGCGAGCGAGGGTGATCAACCACGGCACTGCTGCGGCGAAGCCGAAGGCGGACCACCAGCCGATCGAGAACCGCCACCCGAAGGCGTCGGCGACCGGGACTGCGACGAACGCCGGAACGATGGTGCCGATCTGCACGGCCACGATGTAGACCGAACTCATGGTGGCGAGGCGATCCGAGAAGTACCGCTTGACCAACGGCGGGATCACGACATTGCCGATTCCCATGCCTGCCAGTGCCAGAGCCGAGAGGGCCAGCAACGACCATGTCTGAGACATCATGGCGCGCAACAACATTCCGACGCCGGCCATGAGCATTGCAACGAGGGCCGTTCGCTCGAGCCCGATACGTTTCGCGATGGCGGGAGTGATGAGACCGAAGATGGCGAACATTGCGGTCGGAACCATGCCGAAGACACCGACGATCGAGGCGGAGAAGCCGATCTCGTCGCGAATCTCGGCCGCCAAGGGCGAGAACGAGGTCACCGCAAGTCGAAGTACGAGCGCAGACATCGCAATCGCAGCGAAGACGAGCACACGGCCTTGTACCAACGAGCGGGTTTCGGTTCTCTCCAGTTGAGCAGTCACCGGGAAATCATAGGATGACCGGACGAACTCGCACAAGCGCGGTAATCTAACGTCACATTCACACCACTTACCCGGACCCGAGGAAACAACCACGTGCAACCCGTTCGACGCGCAAGTCTCATCTCGCAGGTCACCGAACAACTCCGCAACGAGATCCGGAGCGGAACCTGGCCGATCGGTTCCAAAATCCCCACCGAACCGGAACTGTCGGAGCTGACCGGGACCGGTCGCAATACCGTGCGCGAGGCGGTCCAGGCGCTCGTACACGCCGGAATGCTGGAACGTCGTCAGGGATCGGGCACCTACGTCGTTGCTGTCTCCGACCTCGGTGGCACTCTCGGCAACTACTTTGCCGCTGCCCACCAGCGGGATGTACTCGAACTTCGGCGCGCACTCGACATCACTGCAGCCACCCTCGCCGCCGCACGGCGAACCGAAGACGACATCGCCGAACTGACGCGGCTACTCGAGCTTCGCACCGCGTCATGGGAGGGTCAGGACGTCGACGCTGCCACCACCGCGGACGTCGCCCTGCACCGAGCAATCGTCGCGGCCAGCCACAACGAGGTCTACCTGGAGTTCTACGACTCCCTGCTCCCGGTCATCGAGACCACGATCCAACAGCACATCGATGCAACCGGCGAAGGATTCCACTCGCAGCACGCGAACCTCGTCAACGCTGTCGTCGACGGGAACACCGTGGCCGCCTCGAACGCCGCACGCGAGCTGTTCGAGGGCCTGGTCTCGGACTTCGGTACCGGCGCCCCGATCTAGAGCAGCAAGCGCACGATGTCGGACGTACGGGCCAACCCCGGGAACGCGTCCGCCGTCGAGCGAGGATGCAGAACATGAACCGCCAAGCGGAACATCACCGCACGTAGAAGCATCTGCGGCCACTCGGGGAGATCTTCCCACCGGCCGACCAGTGCCTCGTCGGCACCGCCCCACGAGATCGCGTCGACCACAGCGACGGCGGCGGCCCACGCAGCCGGCCGCCAATACGGCGTGATGTCGGTGATTCCGGGCGCCATACTGCCCGAGAACAGCACTGTCCCGAACAGATCGCCGTGCACGAGCTGGTCCGGGCTCTGCACCGGCTTACGCAAAGTAGCGAGCCCGGCGATCAGTTCCAGACTTTTGCGACCGTCAGGAGTGGGCGTCTCGAGTTGCTCGACGCCCTTCGCGATCCTCAGCGGAACCGTTTCCCATGCCGCGCGATCAGCGGCGACGAATACGTCGACCTCGGCCCACGGCGGCACGGGCGGTTGCGCAAGGAAGCGCGGGCGCTCGAGCGAGGCCGTCGCCGCATGCAGTCGGCAGGACATCGAGACCACTTCGTCGTGACGTGGTTCCGGCGATCCGACGATGAAGGTGTCGGCACGCCAGCCCGAGACGACGTAACGACCGTCGGTCGAACGCACCGGTCGAGCCAGCCGAACGCCGTCGACTTCGAGGTTCTCTCGCACCTTCGCCGACCACGCTGCGCGGGCATGATCCGCGACTGCTGAAAGGACAACGTCTCCACACAGCCACCCGCCGTCCCAATCCGCACCGAGTGGGATGGGATCGACTTCACGGAGGCCGAAGGTGGAGCACACGTGCTGGGGAGGTTGGCCTGTGCTCACACCCCAACGCTACCGGTGCGCGGCGCCGCCTCCCGCGAGGCGCGCCTAGTAGACCGGCAGACTCGCATCCACCTGGTTCGCCCAGGCGATCGCGCCGCCTTGAACGTGGACCGCGTCGGAGAAACCGGCGTTCTTGAGAAATGCCAGTGCCTCGGCGGAACGAATGCCGGTTTTGCAGTACAGCACTATCTGCTTGTTCTGCGGCAACGTCGCCAGAGCTTCACCGGACAGGATGCGGTCCTTCGGGATCAGCACGGCCCCCGGCAGATGCATGATGTCCCATTCAACCGGTTCTCGTACGTCGACCAGCTCGATCGACCGTCCCTCGCCGATCATGGCCTCCAGTTCGGGCGCCGTGATCGTCGAACCGACAGCAGCGGCACTCGCCTCTTCGGACACGACACCGCAGAACGCGTCGTAGTCGATCAAGGCGGTGACCGGCACGCGGGTCGGATCACGCTGAAGGCGGATCGTCCGGAACGTCATCGCAAGTGCGTCGTAGATCATCAGGCGTCCGAGAAGCGGTTCGCCGATCCCCGTGATGAGCTTGACCGCCTCGGTCGCCATGATCGAACCGACGGTCGCAGGCAGGACTCCGAGCACACCACCCTCGGCGCACGAGGGGACCATGCCTGGCGGCGGCGCCTCCGGGTAAAGATCGCGATAGTTCAGTCCCGCGCCGTCCGGGGCGTCTTCCCAGAAGACCGAGACCTGCCCTTCGAAGCGGTAGATCGAGCCCCACACGTACGGCTTTCCCGCGATGACGGCAGCATCGTTGACGAGGTACCGCGTCGCGAAGTTGTCCGTACCGTCCAGGATCAGGTCGTACTCGGAGAACAGTTCGACCGCGTTGGAGTTGTCCAGGCGGAACTCGTGCAACCGGACGTCGACGTGCTCGTTGATTTCGAGAATCGACTCCTTCGCACTGAGCGCCTTCGGGCGTCCGACGTCGGAGCGTCCGTGAATCACCTGACGCTGCAGGTTCGACATGTCGACCTCGTCGAACTCGACGATCCCGATGGTGCCCACTCCTGCGGCCGCGAGGTAGAGCAGTGCCGGTGAACCCAATCCACCGGCGCCGATGAACAGGACTCGTGCATTCTTGAGCCGCTTCTGACCGGTCATGCCTACGTTCGGGATGATCAGGTGCCGGCTGTATCGGGCAACTTCCTCCCGGCTCAACTCGGCTGCCGGCTCCACCAGTGGTGGCAATACGACGGGTGTTGCAGACACCGCGAAACACTCCTAGTTCAAGACGAGATCAGGGATTCTCGATCCGGTCACGCTCGGGGGTACGGCCACGGATTGAAGCGGCACGTGAGTCCGTTCATCGGAACGACGCCCTCGGGATCAAGCCTAGCGATGTCGTTGTTCGCGGTTCCGAAGGTCTGCTGCATCATGATCGGTGCGAGTCCGCCCTCGGTCTCGCACGGCTGATGAGCGGCGTATCCGATGGCATGGCCGACCTCGTGATTGATCTGATACTGCCGATACGAGCCGATGTCGCCCTGGAACGAAATGGCGCCTCGCACCCATCGCGGTTCGTTGAGCAGGACTCGGTCCATGCTCGGGTTGTAGCAGGATCCTTCGAGTTCGATTTCGTATCCACAGCCTTCGCGGATCGTCATCTGTGAGGTCAAGGAGATCCGGAAGTCCGGCTCGCCGGCGTCGACGCGCCGGAACGCGACCTTGGGATCGTTGGTCCAACTCTTCGGATTGGCCAGTGTCTGGTCGACCATGCGTCCGTACGATTCGTCTCCGCCGAAGCCGGTCGTGTCGACGCCGTCCTCGATCTCG
Organism: Rhodococcus sp. 27YEA6; assembly: GCF_044908235.1. Classification (NCBI taxonomy): domain Bacteria; kingdom Bacillati; phylum Actinomycetota; class Actinomycetes; order Mycobacteriales; family Nocardiaceae; genus Rhodococcus; species Rhodococcus sp. 27YEA6. Next base: position 485,284 of record NZ_JBIYCY010000002.1, read on the forward strand.
ACCGTGTACGTGAACTCGCGTTCGGTTCCCTGTCCGACCTTGCCCGTCGTACCGGGTACGACGTGCCACGTTCCACCCCCCGCGACGGTGAACGGACCACCGTCGGGAAGGGCACCGGACGGTATCGACGAGGCAAAAGTTCCGTCTCCGGCCGGTGGGGCACCGATGACATCGGTTCCGTCGGTGCTGTGCGCGAGGTCGGCGGTGGCCGACGTCTTGCTCGCGGAGTCTGTGGCGTCCGGCCGTACCGCATCGACGATCACAAGAATGGTGAGCACCACGAGAACCGGAATCGCGTAGGCCCGCCAACCGTAGGTCGAGACGAAGCGCCCGAGCTTGCTCTGCTTTCGCGCTGCCCGGTCCGGTCGCGGATTACGCGGGGTTCGGCCCACTTCTCGTTTGGTCGGATCCCATTGGGCGCGCAAAGGCTGATGGGAGGAAATGCCGCGATAGTCGCGTTCGCCGTAGGCACGATCATCCGGCACCTCCGGCCGACGTTCGTCGCGAGGCGCTCCAGTTCCGCTACGCATTCGACGTTCCTCACGTTCAGGGTTCTGCGTAGTTCGTCCACGCATGCGCGGTCCCCCTGGGTCAGTCACGTCGTCCAGAATCTCACACACGGCAAGTCGCTCGCCCGGGCTGACCGAAACTTGCTGGTCCTGGCGTGTCATGGCAGCCCGTCCTGTAACGAGAAAGACCGCTGGTCTCGCTCACCGAGGCACGCGCGACTCGCCCGGGCGACACACGGTATCGTTCATTCGGCTACGACCGGTGTGACGGAGGATACTGGCGGGTACGCACACGCGACTCGCGGATCCGCGCGCCGACCGAATTACTTTTGCTCAGATTGGAAGCGACATGACAGAACTCGCGGATCGGACTGACTCCGATCGCGGTACAACGGCTGGCAAGCCTGCCGGAACACGTCGCAGCACCCGCCTCCCCCGCGATGCGCGCCGCCTCCAGCTCCTCGCAGCTGCAAGTGAGGTATTCGTTGCGAACGGGTACCACTCGGCCGGCATGGACGAGATCGCCGAATGTGCCGGTGTCAGCAAGCCAGTTCTGTACCAACATTTCCCAGGCAAACTCGAACTGTACGTCGCAGTCCTGCAGAGTTACGTCGACAGCCTCATCTCGGGTGTACGCCAGGCCCTGCGATCGACGACGGACAACAAACAGCGTGTCCGCGCCGCGGTCCAGGCGTTCTTCGACTTCGTCGACAACGACTCCCAGGGCTTCCGCCTGGTGTTCGAGTCCGACATCATGGGCGAACCTCAGGTCCAGACACGCGTCGAACAAGCCACCGAAGCCTGCGTCGACGCCGTGTTCGACCTGGTGAGTCAGGATTCCGGACTCGATCCGTACCGCGCGCGCATCCTTGCGGTCGGTCTTGTCGGTGCCAGCCAGTTCACTGCGCGGTACTGGCTCGAGGCCGCGCGGCCGATCCCGAAGGAAGAAGCCGTGGAAATCACCGTGACCCTCGCGTGGGGCGGTCTCTCACACGTGCCGCTGCAAGCCGAAACGAAGTAACCGGAACCCGAACGAGAATGGGCGGGCAGTCTCACGACTGCCCGCCCATTCTGCTGTTACAGCTACGCGTCAGACGGTAGGCGCGAATCCGACCTTGCGGATATCGGACGGACCGATCTCCACGTACGCCACACGAGAAGCCTGCACCAGGAACTTGCGGCCCTTGTCGTCGACGAGAGCCAGAACCGGCTCGCGGCCACCGAGGACAGCCGCGACCAGTGTCTCGACCTCGTCAGGGGTCTGTTCGCTGTTGACGATGAGCTCACGCGGGCTGTCGATTACACCGATCTTGACCTCCACGGTCAACCTCCGAACTGTTCGTGAATTACATCCGTTGTCGACGCAAGGCTAATGCAGCAACGACCGCCCACGCTCCTCTGCACGCTGTGCCCAGAGCGAACAGGCACCTAGACGAGTCCGAGAATCGCCATCCGCTCGGCATGCTTTGCCTGCATGCCGTCGAACAACGCGACAACTCCGTTGAGGTCGCCGGAGGCGGAGATCACCAGATCGGTGAGATCTTCACGCTGCGCCAGCACGAACTGTGCCTGCGTGATTGCTTCGCCCAGAAGACGGCGTCCCCACAGCATCAACCGGTCCTTGGCGCGAGTACTGGCCTCCACTGCTGCCTTCACCTCGAGCACCACGAACTCCGAGTGGCCCGTCTGGGACAGCACGTCCTCGACGATTTCCGCGACATCCGCCGGGAGGGAGTGCCCGATCTCGCGATAGAAGTCGGCAGCGATTCCGTCGCCGACGTACGCCTTCACGAGCGATTCCAGCCACGTCGACGGTGTCGTCGACGCGTGGTAGTTGTCGAGAGCTCGAACGAACGGGTCCATGACGGCGAAGATCTCGTGGCCACGTTCCGTCAACGCCGTTTCCAGAGTCTCGAAGTGGTCCATCTCGGCGGCGGCCATGCTGGCGAACGCCACCTTGCCTCGCAGGTCCGGTGCCATTTGTGCGTCCTCCGCCAAACGGTAGAACGCCGAAATCTCGCCATACGCGAGAACGGCAAACAAATCGATCACGCCAGGGTGATCGGAAGCGACTCGGCCTCCGGTTCCAGCGTCCGTCGAAGCATCAAGATCGTGTGCGCCCATGACTACGAACTGTAGTGCTTCGACGGCCGACGCGACCGGCAAGGACCGCATGTCCGATTCGGTGATCTTCGACATGTCATCGCGAGGGACGGACAACGTGCAGCTACAATGATCTTGGGAGTTCGCCAGTTCCCCCGGGCCAATTGGTTAGCCGGGACGGCTGTATTCACACGAACCCCACCGATAATGTGCGCGCACCTGCATCGACGGTTGTCGCCCGCTTCGCCGAGATCTCCGGACGGTTCGAATTCGTCCGAGTGGAATTCAGTGCTGAGGCGTAGGCATGACCGAAGAAAAAGAGGGCATCGACATCGGCCGACTTACGGCCTGGCCCCTTACCTTGTGCGTGCGTACCGCCACGAGGAAAGGCTAGTCCCCTGAGCAAGATCACTGTCGACCACGAAGACGAAGCAACCGAGAACACCGTTTCCGTCCAGCTCGACGACACCCATGTACCCCCGAGCTTCGCCGAACTCGGTGTCCGCGACGAAATCGTCCGCGCACTGAACGAGATCGGCATCGAGCGCACCTTCGCCATCCAGGAACTCACCCTTCCGTTGGCTCTCGCCGGTGACGACCTCATCGGTCAGGCCCGCACCGGAATGGGCAAGACCTTCGGTTTCGGCGTCCCGCTCCTGCATCGCATCGTCACCGCCGAGAACGGCACAGCTGTTCTCGACGGCACGCCCCGCGCTCTGATCATCGTTCCCACCCGCGAGCTGTGCATCCAGGTTGCCCGCGACCTCGAGAACGCCAGCAAGTACCTCCGGGTCGGCGACCGCGGTCTCCAGGTTCTGCCCATCTACGGCGGCCGTCCGTACGAGGCGCAGATCTCGGCACTCCAGAAGGGCGTCGACGTTGTCGTCGGCACCCCGGGTCGCCTGCTCGACCTCGCCAACCAGTCGCACCTGATCCTGGGCAAGGTGGGCGTTCTCGTCCTCGACGAGGCCGACGAAATGCTCGACCTGGGATTCCTCCCCGACATCGAACGCCTCATGGGCATGGTCCCCGACAAGCGTCAGACGATGCTCTTCTCCGCGACGATGCCCGGCCCGATCATCACCCTGGCTCGCACCTTCCTGACGCAGCCGACGCACATCCGCGCCGAAGAGGCCGAATCCTCCGCGGTGCACGATCGCACCAGCCAGCACATCTACCGTGCACACGCGCTCGACAAGGCCGAGATGGTCGCCCGCGTCCTGCAGGCCGAAGGCCGCGGCGCGACGATGATCTTCACCCGCACCAAGCGCACAGCCCAGAAGGTGGCCGACGATCTCGCCGAGCGCGGCTTCTCCGTCGGTGCCGTCCACGGTGACCTCGGCCAGATCGCCCGTGAAAAGGCGCTGAAGGGCTTCCGTAACGGCAAGGTCGACGTTCTGGTCGCCACCGACGTCGCTGCCCGCGGTATCGACATCGACGACGTCACCCACGTCATCAACTACCAGTGCCCCGAGGACGAGAAGACCTACGTCCACCGCATCGGTCGTACCGGCCGCGCCGGACGCACCGGCATCGCCGTCACGCTGGTCGACTGGGACGACATCCCTCGCTGGCAGCTCATCGACAAGGCACTGAGCCTCGGAATCCCCGACCCGGTCGAGACCTACTCCAGCTCGCCGCACCTCTACGAAGAGTTGTCCATTCCGGCCGATGCCAAGGGCACTGTTCGCAAGGCCAAGGCCGCCCCTGAGAAGGCAGCAACGGACAAAGCAGCAACGGACAAAGCAGACGCGCCGAAGTCGACCGACTCGGACGGCAACGAAGAGAAGGCCGCTCCCCGCCGCAACCGGACCCGTCGCCGCACCCGCGCCGGCGCTTCGACCGACGCCGCGACGTCCACCACCGCCGGCGCCACCACAGCTCCCCCTTCGGCACCCGCGGCAACCGCTGCCGAGAACTCGGACGAAGACGGAGCGGCCAAGCCGCGTCGCCGTCGGCGTCGTCGCCCCGCGGCTTCCGCGACGGCAGGCGCCGCAGAGTAAGCTGCCGATGTGCTGGCTCCCGAAAGGCGTACTCGCTCAGATGTGATCGGTGCGCTGGCAATCGCGCTGGCCGTAATCGTGGCGGTGACCGTTGTGTGGTTGCGCAGTGATGCGCGCGGAACCACCTCGGTCACCGCTGAATCTCCACTCCCACCTCTGTCGACGTCGGTGTTGTTACCCGACATCCTGAAGCAGACGTGGGAATCTCCCAGTGCCGACTCGACGGCACCGATCACCGTCGGAAATGCCGTCGTCACCGCCGACGGCTCCGAGGTGATCGGCCGCGATCCGGCAACGGGCGAAGAAGTGTGGCGATACGCGCGCAACATTCCGCTGTGCGGCGCGATCGGTTCGTGGGATCGCGTCGTCAGCGTCTATCAGGACGATCGCGGTTGCTCTCAGGTCACGTCGCTGGTCGCCGACACCGGCGCCCGAAAGGACCAGCGCAACAGCGACGCCGATTCTGCGGTCAGCCTTTCAGCGGACGGCACCTACCTGATTTCGCGCGGCAGTGAGCGAATGGAGCTGTGGCGCTCGGACCTCGTCCGAACCCTCGAGTACGGCCGGGTCGACGCGAAGGTCAACCCCAACAAGCAACCCCGCACCGGATGCACGCTGCTCGACGCTGCGTCGAGCGCCAACCGAGTCTCGGTACTCGAGCGCTGCCCCGGTGAAGCCTCCAACAGGTTGACGGTGATGAATCCCGCACCCAAGGACGCCCAGGAACCCGAAGAGTACGGATCCGCGATTCTCCTCGACTCCGAGGGCGCCCGCCTGCTTGCCGTGGCCGGCGAAAAGACGGCCGTCTACCTCCCTGCCGCCAACGGAACCGTTTCTCGCATCACCATTTTCGACGGATCCGGCAATCCGATCGTCGACTATCCGATCGAGGGAACGGTGACCGAAGGCGCCCGCACCCGCGCCGACAAGGCTTCGATCACGTGGTGGACCGGCTCGCAGACCGTCAACCTGCGCCTGAGCGATCTGGCTCCGACGTGGATCGTCAACGGAACGTCCGGACCCGGAAGCATGGTTGCCGGTCAGATGCTCATCCCCGTTCCGGGCGGCATTGCAGCCGTCAGTCCGTCGGACGGAGCGGTGCAGCGCATGATCGCAGTCGACCGCGGTGAGACGGCGACACCGATCGCGCTCGCCAGTGCGGGCGAGACGATTCTGGAACAGCGCGGCGATACCTTGTTCGCGCTGCGCTAGAAGCTCACCTTCCTCAGATCGCCAGCTCCGGCGCGAAAGTCACGACTTCGTTTCCAGCCCAATGCTTTACGAGATTGTCCGCGAGTTCACGATAGGCATCCGCACCCTTGTTCTTTCGTCCGGCGAGGACCGTCGCGCCCGACGCGGACGCCTCGGCGAACTTGACGGTGCGTGGGATCGGAGGCGCCAGAACGGCCAGGGAGTAGCGGTCGCTGACATCGGCGAGCACGTCGCGACTGTGCGTGGTTCGAGCGTCGTACAGAGTCGGAAGTGCGCCGAGCAGAACAAGATCCGGGTTGGTGATGGCTTGGACTTCACGAACCGTACGCAGCAGCTGTCCGACGCCGCGGTGTGCGAGGGTTTCGCATTGCAGTGGAACCAGAACCGACTGCGCCGCAGTCAATCCGTTGAGTGTGAGCACACCCAACGACGGTGGGCAGTCGATGATGATGACGTCGTAAGAGCCCAGGAGCGGAGACAGCGCCCGCTTGAGCGCGAACTCTCGACCGGGTCGCATCAGGAGCAGCGCTTCGGCGCCCGCGAGATCGATCGTGGCCGGCAGGAGATCCATACCGTCGTCCGTCTTCAGCACGGCGTCGACCGCGTCGAGATCACCCGCCAGGACCTCGTTGACCGAACGCTCGAGGCGATCCGGGTTGTGTCCGAGCGAGAACGTCAGGCAGCCCTGCGGGTCGAGATCCACCACCAGAACTCGTTGTCCGAGCGCGGACAAAGCCGCACCGAGAGAAGCGACGGTGGTGGTTTTAGCCACGCCGCCCTTTTGATTCGCCACTGCGAGAACCGTCGTCACACGTAGATCCTTGCGCACTTCGCGCCAGGAGGCGAGCTACACACGCGAGGCAGCCTGCAATGATGGTCGACATGACGTCCCAGTCCGCCCCCTCGTCGATCCCCCTCGGTGCTCGCGTCGTACTCATGCGACACGGTGAAACCGAGTGGGCACGCACCGGGAAACACACGGGCCGGACCGAGGTTCCGCTGACTCCGCTCGGCGAGATGCAGGCAACCGCGACCGGAAATCGCTTGCGAACCCTCGACCTCCGGAACCCCATGATTCTGACGAGTCCGCGGCTGCGCGCACAGTTGACGGGTGATCTCGCCGGCCTGCCGGAAGAGCGAACCTGGGATGCACTGTCCGAATGGGACTACGGCGATTACGAAGGCCTCACGACGCCCGAGATCCGCGCAACGGTGCCCGATTGGACCGTCTGGACCCACCCGTGCCCCGGCGGCGAGCAGGCCGATCAGATCCACGCCCGGACCGACATGGTGCTGTCGATGGTGCGTTCGCAACTACCCGAACGCGACGTGATCCTGATCGGGCACGGCCACTTCTCACGCGCACTCATCGCCCGCTGGCTCGAGCTCCCGGTGACGGAAGGAAAGCGTTTCGCCTTGTCCCCCGGCGCATACTCGGTTCTCGGTTACGAGCACGGCGCCACCCACCTCGTCCATCACAACGTGCCGCCGCTCGTCGAGGCTTGAGGCCTAAGATTCTCCTTATGATCCGACGCGCCACGCCCGCAGACGTCCAGCCGATCACCGACATGATCTACGAGTTGGCCGACTACCAGAAGGCCCTCGACGAGTGCACCGTGAAGGCGGAACAGATCGGCGAGGCGTTGTTCGGGCCGGCCGCGACGGCCTTCGCGCACGTCGCTGTGAATTCGGCCGACGACGTCGTCGGCATGGCGTTGTGGTTTCGCAATTTCTCGACGTGGGACGGCGCTCACGGCATCTACCTCGAAGACCTCTACGTCAAGCCCAGTCAGCGCGGATCAGGCCACGGGAAGGCTCTTCTGGCCGCACTCGCCAAGGAGTGCACCGACAACGACTACACCCGGCTGTCCTGGTCGGTGCTCAACTGGAACACCCCCTCGATCAAGTTCTACGAGTCACTCGGCGCCGACGCGAAGACGGAGTGGACCACGTATCGCCTGACCGGTACTCACCTCGGAGCTCTCGCCGCCGAAGCTGAGTAGAGCGGAAGCTGAGTAGGTCTGAAGCAGCGTAGGCGTTCCGTCCTACTTGTCCCGCGGCTCTTCGGTCTCGTCCGGGCACCCCTCTTCCGGCGAGACCTCGTCTGCGTACGCTCCGTACTCCGCTGCCATCCATCGAGACGTCGGAGCCGAGAACAGGCAGCCCAGAGCGCCGAGAACGACGACACCCAGAACGATGCCGAGCGGCACCTGATGCGAATCGGTCAGGAGCGACCAGGCGACCGGCAGGAGCAGCAACTGCGCGACGACGGCGATTGCCCGGCCCCACCGGCGGCCCGTCAGCAAAGCGATACCGGCAGCCAACACCGCGCCGCCGAGGATCGCGACCCAGGCGGCAAATCCGTATCCGTTGGTGACGCTCTGATCGTGGCCGGTTGCACCGCGAATCACTGCGACGATCGCGAACCCGGCGGCAACCAGCCCTTGAAGCGTCACGAGGGCACCTGCCCATGTGACTGTCTTGGGCAGGGCGTTCGGACTGGCGGTATTCGGCACGAGGCCAGCCTAGAACACGACACCGGATAGGCTCATGCCCCGTGCGCGCACTGCTGATCGTCAACCCCAATGCCACCTCCACCACCGCTGCCGGTCGTGACCTGTTGGCACACGCCCTCGAGAGTCGGGTGCGACTTACTGTGGCGCACACCACACATCGGGGTCATGCCGCCGAACTGGCGCGCGAAGCCCACGAAGACGGCTTCGGCTCGGTGATCGTCCACGGCGGCGACGGAACGGTCAACGAAGTGGTCAACGGACTGCTCGGGTCACCGCATCCCGCGTCGATGAAATCGGTTCCGGTCGGTCCGATCCCGACGATCGCTGTCGTCCCGGGAGGCTCGGCAAACGTTTTCGCGCGCTCACTCGGTATTGCCGCCGACCCGATCGACGCCACGAACCAACTCGTCGACCTCCTCTCCGAACGGACCAGGCGCCGAATCGGGCTCGCACACTGCGACAACCGTTGGTTCACGTTCAACGCCGGAATGGGCCTCGACGCCGATGTGTGCGAGGCCGTCGACGCCAGCCGTAAGAACGGTGACGCCGCCACACCCGCCCGGTATGTCCGAACCGCGATCGCGGCGTTCTTCCGTGCCAAGCGAGCCGAACCAGCGCTGACCGTCCACCTTCCCGATCAGGATCCCGTCTCCGGAGTCCACTACGCATTCGTCTCGAACTCGAGCCCGTGGACATATCTGGAAGAGCGTCCCGTCCACACCAATCCGGGAACGACCTTCGACAGTGGACTCGGCATCTTCGCCATGACGAGCACCAAAGTTCTGCCGTCCCTGCGGGTTGTGCGGCAACTACTCGCACGCGGCGCGGAGCCGAAATCGAAGGTCCTCTTACGCACCGACGACGTTCCGACAATCACCATCGAATCGTCGCGACCGATCGGACTGCAGATGGACGGCGACTACATCGGACTTCGTGAAAAGGTCGAATTCACCTCGGTCCCGGATGCACTGGAAGTGTTCGCACCGATTACGACGTGAGTCAGGCAACACGTTTGACCTGCAAAAACTCTGGTGCCAAAAGGTCGAAATCGGGTAAAATGCCGGTGACGCCCAGGTGGCCGTCAGGTGTGTCACAAATTAGTGAGTTGGCCCACGAACCCGTTCAAACCTATTGACATACCGCGAGTTCGTGAAAGCATTCACAAGGAACAGTGCGGAAACATTGATGACGCACACACAAACTCATTGGTACCAAATGGTGTGAATACACACCCAATTAAGGAGCGAAAAAAGATGGACTGGCGCCACAACGCAATCTGTCGCGACGAGGATCCCGAACTGTTCTTCCCCGTGGGAAACAGCGGACCGGCCCTCGCTCAGATCGCTGATGCCAAGGTTGTCTGCAACCGCTGCCCCGTCACCGCCGAGTGCCTGTCGTGGGCTCTCGAGTCCGGCCAGGATGCAGGCGTCTGGGGCGGAATGAGCGAAGACGAGCGTCGCGCACTCAAGCGTCGTAACGCACGTACCCGTGCACGCACTTCCGTCTAGGTAGAACCGAGACGTTCGACTCGCGGCGGAGAACAGCCCCTCTGCACAGTCGAAGACGACAGCCCGGCACCACATGGTGCCGGGCTTTTTGTCTGCTCGAATCGCTAACGCTGCTCGAATCAGTAACGCGCAGAACGTCTACCGAGCGGCACACGCAGAACCGCGTCGGTACCGCCTCCGCTTCCCGGGTGCAGTCCGAGCGAGCCACCGAGCTCGGCTCCCAGCAGAGTCCGCACGATCTGGAGTCCGAGGCGATCGGATTTCTCGAGGTCGAAGTTCTCCGGCAGGCCGCGCCCGTTGTCGTGGATGATCACGTCCAACCAGCGTGCAGAACGCTCGGCACTGAGTGTGACCGTGCCGGTCACACCCGGATCGAAAGCGTGCTCGATCGCGTTCTGCACCAACTCCGTCAGCACCATGACCAGCGGGGTGGCGCGCTCGGCGGAGAACACTCCGAAACTGCCCTCACGCCGAATCGTCACCGGCACACCTACTCCCGCGACATCGGAGAGCATGGGAACCAACCGGTCGATCACCTCGTCGAGATCCACCTCTTCGTCCACCGACATCGACAAGGTGTCGTGAACGAGGGCGATGGACGTCACGCGTCTCACCGACTCTGTCAACGCTTGTCGCGCTTCGTCGTTGCCGGTTCGCCTGGCCTGTAGACGCAGAAGCGCCGCGACGGTTTGCAGATTGTTCTTCACTCGATGGTGAATCTCGCGGATGGTTGCGTCCTTGCTCAGGAGAGCGCGATCACGACGCTTGACCTCGGTGACGTCGCGGACGACGACCGCAGCACCGACATGCCGGCCGCCAGGCTTGAGAACCAGGGCCCGCAGCAGAACGGTCGCCCCGCGCGCCTCGATCTCCATACGGCGACCGGGCTTGTCCGCCAACGTATCTCGGATGTATCCCGCAGCTTCCTGAGACTCGAACGGGTCGGTGACCAACGAACGGGTCAGCGCTGCGAGGTCTTGGCCCACCAGATCCGAACTCAGACCCATCCGGTGATAGGCCGAGAGCGCGTTCGGGCTGGCATAGACGACTGTGCCTTCGGTATCGAGACGGATGAAGCCGTCGCCCGCACGTGGGCTCGAGTTCGTGTCGGAGCGCGATTCTCGGATCGGGAAGGTTCCGTCGCTGATCATCTGACACAGGTCTTCGGCGCAATCGAGATACGCGAGTTCGAGCGGACTCTGCGCTCGCTGGTGCGACAGGTTGGTGTCGCGGCTCAGAACAGCGATGACTCGCCCGTCCAGACGCACCGGAACGGCTTCCCGACGCGGCGGCATACCTTCACGCCACGTCTCGTCTTCCCCGCGCACGACGCGGCCCTCCACGAGAGCGCGAAGAACCTGCGGGTGCTCGGACTCGGAAACGACCGTTCCGACCGCATCCTCCGGAAAAGCCGTCGATGCCGTTGTCGGCCGGCAATGCGCGACGCAGATGACCGTCCCCTCGGATCGGTTCCTCTCCGATTCGGTGCCCACCCACAAGAGAACGTCGGCAAAGGAGAGGTCGGCGAGCAGTTGCCACTCCCCCACGACGCGCTGGAGATGGTCGACCGCCGCACCGGGAAGGTCGGTGTGTTCGGCGAGGAGGTCGCTGAGAGTGGACATCGTCCGGCTTAGGAGATCACGGCGATCAGATCGCCTTGCTGAATCACGTCGCCGACCTTGACGCCCACCGTCGTCACCGTTCCCGGAACCTCGGCCAGGACGGGAATCTCCATCTTCATGGATTCGAGGATGACCAGGGTGTCGCCGTCCGCAACGACGTCTCCCTCGCTCACGACGACCTGGTAGACCGTCGAAACCATCTCGGCGCGCACGTCTTCTGCCATCGTGAACCTCACTTCTGTCGGAACTGCACTCTGACCACGAAAATACGTCGACGGATCACTCGATCGACCTGCCAATGGAACCACACCGGCATCGGCGTGAAACAATGACGCGAAAGAAACAGAAGGGAGACCAATCATGGGTAAGCGTGGTCGTAAGAAGCGCAGCCGTAAGGGCAACGCCGCTAACCATGGCAAGCGTCCAAACGCCTGACATGTAGCGCAACAAAACGTCCGAGGGGCGGGGAAGCATTGCTTCCCCGCCCCTCGGCGTTACTGCCTTCCGACTGCTGCCGCTCAGATCTTCGCTGACGGGCTAGCTGTCGGTTTCGGTAGTCGTTATGACGATGGTCCGACGCAACTCGACGGTGAGCCTCTGACGCAGGCTTTCCGGCGCGTGGTCTCCACCGCACTTACGGTTGATCAGGCTCTTGACCTTCTCTTCGATCCCGTAGGCCTCGAGGCACGATCCACAATCGTCGATATGACGCTGCAGGCGAGCACGACTCGAATCGTCGCATTCACCGTCGAGCATCAACCAGACGTCGGCGATGACTGCCGAGCAGTCGAGCCTTTCGAATTCGTCCTGCTCACTCATCGTGTGACACCTTCCGTCTCGGTGGCTGCGACTGTGGCTGTGTCGACCGCGCCGTCCCGATTGAATCCCCGGTCTTTTGCGACATCGGCCAAAAGACCACGCAATTGCTTGCGACCACGGTGCAGTCGCGACATCACCGTTCCGATGGGTGTGCCCATGATCTCCGCGATCTCCTTGTACGGGAATCCTTCGACATCGGCGTAGTACACGGCCATACGGAATTCCTCGGGAAGCGACTGCAGCGCCGCCTTGATGTCGTCGTCAGGCAACGCGTCGAGCGCCTCCACCTCGGCCGATCGCAGCCCCGTCGAGGTGTGCTCGGCGGTGGCGGCCAACTGCCAGTCGGTGATCTCGTCCGTCGGATACTGCGCGGGTTGGCGCTGCTTCTTTCGGTACGAGTTGATGTAGGTGTTCGTGAGAATCCGGTACAGCCAGGCTTTCAGGTTGGTACCGGCACGGAACGAACGGAAAGCGGTGTACGCCTTGACGTACGTCTCCTGCACGAGATCCTCGGCATCAGCCGGATTCCGCGTCATGCGCAGGGCAGCGCCGTACAACTGGTCGAGCAGCGGGAGCGCGTCGCGCTCGAACCGGGCAATCAACTCATCCGCAGTTTCGGGCGTTTCGGACACAGTGCCGTCGATAGGTTCAGTTACCCCTGACGGTTCGTCCTTGGGCCGGTCGTGTTCCAGCACTCTGATCCCTTCACTAGCCGTAGGGATCAAGGTTACCGCCAACTGAAGATCCGACCCACGGGCCGGTGGTGGCTCACACACAGCCAGCACGGTCGCTCCTTCGCTTCTCGGGACAAGTTTCATCAACTGGTACCAACACGGGAGTCAGCGACTCTGTTCCCGGCCTGGTCGGATGCACCTGTCGGCGATCCACATAGGGTGTTCCTCATGGCCGGAACAGCGACCCCTGCGACCGTACTTCTCGACAAGTCGAAGACACCGCACCGCGTCCACAGCTACGACCACGATCCTCGCGCCGAATCTTTCGGCGACGAGGCGGTCACCGCACTGGCAGAGTCGACAGGTGTCGAGGCCGCACAGATCTTCAAGACCTTGGTCGTCAAACTCGACACCGGCAAGCTCGCCGTCGCGGTTCTGCCGGTCCCGGACAAGCTCTCCCTCAAGGCTGCAGCCGCTGCCCTCGGTGCGAGCAAAGCCGTCATGGCCGATCGCGCCGAAGCCGAGCGCTCGAGCGGCTACGTCTTCGGCGGTATCTCACCGCTCGGCCAGCGCAAGAAACTGCCGACAGTGATCGATGCGTCGGCGCTCGACTGGGACCGCATTCTCTGCAGCGCCGGCCGACGCGGGCTCGAAATCGAACTGGCTCCGACGGACCTCACGCAGCTCAGTGGCGCGGTCACGGCGCAAATCACGGCGGGCTGAGTATCCGGTCGCTACGGTCTCACCATGCGACCACACCTGAAAACTCTTGCACTGACCGCTGCGACGGCAGCCCTCACCGTCTCGCTGACGGCCTGCGGGAGTTCGGACAATGCCGCCAAGGAAGTCACGGTAGTCGGATCAGGGCAGGTCCGCGGGGCGCCGGACATCCTCAATGCCGACATCGGCATCGAGGTGGTTGCCCCGGATGTATCGGGAGCAGTCTCGGAGGCGAATGACAAGGCCCGTCAATTGATCGATGCGATAGTCGCCGCCGGGGTTGCCCCCGAGGACGTGCAGACAAGCGATCTGTCCGTCCAGCCGCAGTACGACGCCAGCGGCGGACCGTTCGTCGGCGGCAACGTGACCGGCTACCGGGCGACCAACTCGGTACGAATCGTCGTCCGCGATCTCGACAAGGCCTCTTCTGTCCTGGACGCCGGCATCGCGGCGGGCGGAAACGCGGCACGGCTCGGTAACGTCGCCTTCGCCATCGACGACGACTCTCAGCTTCTGGCCGACGCTCGCACCCGTGCCTTCGAGGACGCGAAGAACCGTGCCGAGCAGTACGCGGATCTGTCCGGGACGTCGCTCGAAAACGTCGTGACCATCACCGAGGCACACGACACGAGTGGCGGTCAGACCATGCGCGCTCCCGACGCCTCGATGTCCGACATGGTTCTCGCCCCGGGAACCCAGCAGGTCTCGTTCGAAGTGACCGTCACCTGGGCTCTCGGCTGACTGCTAGAGCAGGCTGATCTGCTCGCCGGCACGGTCGACGTCCGGCTCGATCAACTCGTGCCCGTTGTTCTTGACACTGTTGACCAGCGGCCGGACTCGATCGACGTCGATCCGCTCGAAGAGGTCCGGTACCGGTTCGAGCAGAGCCGAATCGACGGTGTTGTCGGGATCGAGCCACGCCTCCCAGCGGTCACGAGGCAGGGCGAGGGGCATGCGGTCGTGAACCTGCTCGAGGTGACCGAGAGAGTCGACCGTGACGATCGAGCAGCTCAGGACGGGGCTCGCGTTCTCGACCCTCGGGTCCCGCCAAGCAGACCACACGCCCGCCATGAACAGCCGTGATCCGTCGTCGGGGTGCATGTAGTAAGGAATCTTCGCTGCCTTCTTCCCGCCGGTGGCCTCGGTCCGCCACTCGTACCACCCGTCCATGGGGACCAGGCAACGCTTGAACTTGAAGGCGGTCCGAAACGCCGGCTTCTCCGCCAGCGAATCGGCGCGGGCGTTGAACAGGACCGGGCCTTTGCCCAGTTCCTTGGTCCACGACGGCACCAATCCCCACCGCATCCGCCGAATCCTCTTGGTCGGATCGCTGTCGGGGTTCTCCCGATCGTGGCGTTCGACGACGGTCAACACCTCGGTCGTGGGGGCCACGTTGTAATCGGCTTCGACGGGCGCCGAGTGGTCGGTCTCGTCGAGCGCATCGAGTTCCACCGCCAGGGTGGCCGGGTCCGCTGTGGTCGCATACCTTCCGCACATGACACCCAGGGTGGCACGGTTTCGACCATTCCCCCACCGATGAGAGAAGATGGACCATGTGAGTCTGAGTCTGTGGAGCGCCCCGAGGGCCCAAGCACCCGTCGATGCAGTGGTGACGCTGCCCGGATCCAAGTCCATCACCAATCGAGCTCTGATTCTGGCCGCACTTGCGGATGGCCCGTCCACGATCACCGGTGCACTCCGCAGCCGTGACGCCGACCTGATGATCGCAGCTCTGCGTGACCTCGGCATCGGCGTCGAGGAAGCCGGTGATGCGACCACGCTTCGCATCACCCCTGGACCCCTGCGCGGCGGCGAGGTCGACTGCGGCCTGGCCGGCACCGTGATGCGCTTCCTGCCGCCACTCGCCGCGATGGCCGACGGCATCGTCCACTTCGACGGCGACGAGCAAGCACGCACACGACCGCTCGGCACCATCTTGGAAGCACTGCGCGGTCTCGGCGCTCGGATCGAGGGTGACGCACTCCCGTTCACCGTCACCGGAACCGGGTCCCTACGCGGCGGGACGGTCACCATCGACGCATCCGGTTCGTCGCAGTTCGTCTCCGGTCTCCTGCTCTCGGCTGCTGCGTTCGAAGAGGGTGTCACCGTCCATCACGACGGCAAGCCCGTCCCGTCCATGCCACACATCGACATGACCGTCGAGATGCTCCGCGAGGCCGGAGTTTCCGTGACGACGCCAGCCACGGGCGGTGACGCGGACACCTGGCGTGTGGCACCGGGGCCGGTGCGCGCCGTCGACTGGGCGATCGAACCCGATCTCTCCAACGCCACACCGTTCCTGGCCGCTGCCGCAGTGACCGGCGGAACCGTCAGCGTCCCGACGTGGCCGTCGTCGACGACGCAACCCGGCGACGCGATCCGCGGGATCCTCGCCTCGATGGGGGCCGACGTCACTCTCGCCGATGGTGTCCTGACCGTCCGCGGCCCGGAGAAACTGCGCGGCATCGACATCGACCTCCACGACGTGGGAGAGCTGACCCCCACCGTGGCGGCCCTGGCCGCTCTCGCCGAGGGCACCTCGCATCTACGAGGAATCGCGCACCTGCGCGGGCACGAGACAGACCGTCTCGCCGCCCTCGCCGACGAGATCAACAAACTCGGCGGCTCCGTCACCGAAACCGATGACGGCCTGACGATCGTTCCCGCGGAACTCCATGGCGGACAATGGCTCTCGTATGCCGACCACCGCATGGCAACAGCCGGCGCCATCATCGGCCTGGTCGTCGACGGTGTCGAGGTCGACGATGTCGGAACCACAGCCAAGACACTGCCCGGCTTCGAGAACATGTGGATCGACATGCTCGAGAGTTCGCCGGCGACACCGAAGGCAAGCTTCTGAGTCCGCGGCAGTACGACGAGTCCGACGTCCGGGTACGCCCCGGGCGCGGATCCCGCCCCCGTACGAAGACTCGGCCCGAACATCTCTCGGCCGAATCGGGGATGGTGGTGTCGAAGGATCGTGGCCGTTGGGGTTGCGTCCTCGGCGGCGATCCCGACCGGCTGATCGTCACGATGCGCGCCCGCGAACTTGGCCGGACCCCCATCGTCGTCGGCGATCAGGTGGACATAGTCGGCGATCTGTCGGGCAAAACCGACACCCTGGCGCGCATCGTCCGGGTCTCCGAGCGTTCGACGGTTCTACGACGGACCGCCGACGACACCGATCCCTTCGAACGTATCGTCGTCGCGAACGCGGAGCAGTTACTCATCGTCGTGGCACTCGCCGATCCCCCACCGCGCACCGGCTTCGTCGAGCGCGCACTGGTCGCCGCCTACGTGGGTGGCCTGACGCCGATCGTCTGCCTGACCAAGAGCGACCTCGAACCGCCGGAGGAATTCGCGAGCACGTTCGCCGACCTCGACATCCAAGTGGTCGTCGCCGGTCGCGACGATCCCCTGGACGAACTGACGCAGATCCTCGAGCACAAGTTGACCGCCCTGATCGGACACTCCGGCGTCGGAAAGTCGACACTGGTCAATCGCCTTGTCCCCGATGCCAATCGAGCGGTCGGCATCGTATCCGGCGTCGGCAAGGGCCGGCACACGTCGACGCAATCGGTGGCACTCCCGCTCGCCGGTGGCGGCTGGGTGATCGACACCCCGGGCATCCGTTCGTTCGGTCTGGCGCACATCTCGCCCGAGAACGTGGTGGCGGCGTTCTCGGATCTCGCTGCGACGATCGAGGATTGCCCGCGCGGATGCACGCACCTCGGACCGCCGGCAGATCCCGAATGCAAGCTCGACCTGCTGGAGGGCAAATCAGCTCGACGCGTCGTCGCTGTGCGACAACTGCTGGAAGCGATCAAGTCCAACGATCAGTACTGAGCGCCCCCGAGCGACGTTCCGGGCGAGAACAGCAAAGCGGCCCGACACCATCGAATGGTGTCGGGCCGCTTGCTGTCTACGGTCAGCGCAGTCGACGATCAGCGCAGGCCGAGGAGGCTGCGCAGCTTTCCGCTCTTGCGCTTACGTGCGATGGCGCTCTTGAGGCCACTGCGACGCCCGGTCACGGGATCGACAGTCGAGGTCAGTTCGCCGTCGAACATCCGCTCCGACGCCGTCTCGGGCGCATTGTCGACGGTGTCCTTGAGGTACTTGTTGGGCAGCGACAGCTTGGCGATGGTGCGCCAGGACTTGGCGTACTGCACGGCAAGCGGGCCCGTCGTGTACGGCAAGTCGTACTTGTCCGCGAGCTGACGCACCGTGACCGCGATGTCCTTGTAGCGGTTGCTGGGCAGATCGGGGAACAGGTGGTGCTCGATCTGGTAGCTCAGGTTGCCCGTCATGAAGTCCATGAGCGCGCTGCCCTCGATGTTGGCGCTGCCGAGCATCTGACGCAGGTACCACTGAGCCTGCGTTTCCTTGTCGATGTCTTCCTTGGTGAACTTCTCGGCACCGTCCGGGAAGTGGCCGCAGAAGATGACCGCGTTGGTCCACACGTTCCGCAGAGTGTTGGCGGTGAAGTTGGCCGACAACGTGCTCTTCCACGCCGGGCCGGTGATGGCCGGGTAGATGACGTAGTCGCGCAGGACCTGCTTGCCGATCTTCTCGCCGACCTCACGGAGCTTGCGCTGCGTCTCTTCCTTGTCGGCGCGGCCCTTGGCCACCTTGCCGAGCTCGAGGTGCTGAGCGGCGATGCCGTACTCGAAGAACAGCGCGAGCAGCGTGTTGTAGACCAGGTTGCCGGCGTTGAAGGGCTTCCAGCGCTGATCGCGGGTGACGCGGAGGAGCCCGTATCCGACGTCGTCGTCCATTCCGAGGACGTTGGTGTACTTGTGATGCAGGTAGTTGTGGGTCTGCTTCCAATGCGCAGACGGGCCGGTGACGTCCCACTCCCACGAGGTGGAGTGAATCTCCGGGTCGTTCATCCAGTCCCACTGCCCGTGCATCACGTTGTGCCCGAGTTCCATGTTCTCGATGATCTTCGAGAGCGTCAGCAGGCCAACTCCGGCGAGCCACGCCGGACGACGACGGCTGGCGAAAAGCACTGCGCGGCCGCCGATTTCGAGCGAACGCTGCAGACGAATGACGTTGCGCACGTATCGCGCATCCTTCTCGCCGCGCGACTCCTCGATGTCGCGACGAATCGCGTCGAGTTCGCGGCCGAGCGCTTCGATGTCGGCGTCCGTGAGATGTGCGTATTCCTTGACATCTGCAATCGCCATGGAAAGCCTCCTAGCAGTGAGTTAGGCGCAAAGTAGTAAGTGCAGAACGATCATCGATTCGAATCGTTCAGATCAACTGCACCTACTGTAGCGTAACTTACGGCACCGTAGGTTAGGTTTTTCCCGATGTAACCTATATCACTTCCGACGCTTCGGCATGCGGGAACGGGCCTGTGACTTGAGTGCGGTCAACAAACCGAGACGCTTACCGGTGATCGGATCGGTACGAAGGTCCTCGACCATCGCCATGGCTGCGTCCCGGAATCCCGAGTCGCGGAACCGCAGTTCCGAAGACGTTTCCGGAGCATTGTCCGAGGTTGCGGTCAGCCACTTGTCCGGCAAAGCCAACTTGTGGATGGTGCGCAGAGCCAGAAGATACTGCTTGAAGAGCGAACCGGTGGTGTACGGGAGATCGAACTTCTCGCACAATGCACGCATCTTCACAGCGATTTCGGGATAGCGGTTGCTCGGCAGATCGGGAAACACGTGATGCTCGATCTGGTAGCTCAGATTGCCGCTCATGAGTCCCATGAGCTTGCCGGAATTGAAGTTCGCGCTACCGAGCATCTGGCGCAGGTACCACTCGTGACGAGTCTCCTGCTCGAATTCGGCAACCGTGAACTTCTCGGCACCGTCCGGGAAGTGGCCACAGAAGATGACGACGTACGCCCACAGGTTGCGCACGAGGTTCGCGGTCGCATTGGCCGACATGGTCGACTTCCACGCCGGCCCCGTCAGCGCCGGGAACAAGATGAAGTCCTTGCCCACCTGACGAAAGATCTTGCGCGCGAAGTCTTTGTTCGCCTGCGAGTTCAGCTGCCCCTTTTCCGCGCCCTCCAACTCGGCTGCCGCCGTGAGGTCGTGCAGCGCGATGCCCCACTCGAACGTGGCCGCCAAGATCACGTTGGCGATCGGCTGGAAGAGGTTGATCGGCTTCCACGGCTCGTCACGAGTCATACGCAGAATCCCGAAACCGAGATCCTCGTCCATGCCGACGACGTTGGTGTACGTGTGGTGCTGGTAGTTGTGGGCGCGCTTCCAATGCTCGGAAGGACCGGTCTGATCCCACTCCCACGAGACGGAGTGAATCTCGGGATCGTTCATCCAGTCCCATTGCCCGTGCATGACGTTATGCCCGAGCTCCATGTTCTCGATGATCTTCGACAGGCTCAGCAGGGTCGTGCCGACCAACCATGCCGGTCGGTACCGACTGCCGAACAATGCGATACGCCCGCCGAGCTCCAACGCCCGCTGGACGCGAATGACGCGACGAATGTAGCGGGCGTCCCGGATCCCACGAGAGTCTTCGATGTCGAGTCGAATCTGATCGAGTTCACGTCCGAGAGCTTCGACATCGGCCTCGGTGAGGTGCGAAAACTCTTTGATATCGGTGATGGCCACCGTGGTCCTCCGTGTGCCTAGAAGCTATGCGTCCAGCGTACAGTCGCCGGCGGCGGCGGAGATGCACGTCTGGATGCGCTCGCCCTCCGCGTGCTGTTTCCCCGAGCGTAGATCGATCGCGTGGCCGGCAACGAGAGGTACGACACACGTCTGGCAGATGCCCATGCGGCAACCGAACGGCATCAAGGCACCGGACTGCTCGCCTGCCTCCAGAAGCGTCGTCGCACCGTCGACGGTGATCGTCTTACCCGACTTCTCGAACGTGACCGTGCCACCGTCGGCCGAAGCGTCGATGCGCGATACGGCGAACCGCTCCATGTGGAGTCGATCCTCGATGCCTTCCGCCTTCCAGACGTCTTCGAGCTCATCGAGCAACGGAAGGGGTCCGCACGCCCAGGTGTGGCGCTCGCGCCAGTCGGGGCAGACCGTGTCGAGAGAACTGAGTTTGAACTTTCCGTCACGTCGCGTGAGTTGAACGTGGCTCACGAAGTCCTCGTGCTCGGCGTGCAGTGCTGTGAGTTCGTCGGCGAACATCACGTCGGATTCCGTCGGAGCCGAGTGGATGTGCATGACGTCGGGCAATTGACCGCGCCGGTTCATCGTCCGCAACATGCCCATGACCGGAGTGATGCCACTGCCGGCAGTGATGAACAGGATCTTCTCCGGTGGCGGATCCGGCAACGCGAAGTTGCCCGAAGGCGTGGCCAGTCGAACGATGGTTCCCGACGGCACGGCCCCGCTGACGAGGTGGCTCGAGAGAAAGCCCTCGGGCATGGCCTTGACCGCGATGGAAATGCGCTTGTTCTCCCAGTTGGGAGGCGAGGTAAGTGAGTACGACCGCCAATGCCAACGGCCGTCGATATGCAGACCGATGCCGATGTACTGCCCCGGCTGGTAGTTGAAGTCGAATCCCCAACCCGGCTTGATGACGATGGTCGCCGAGTCCGTGGTCTCGGGCCGGACTTCGACGATCTGACCACGCAGCTCGCGCGCGGACCACAACGGATTCGCGAGGTGAAGATAGTCGTCGGGAAGCAATGGTGTGGTCAGCCGAGCCGCCGCACCGCGAAGCAGATTGAGCTTCGACCGCGCTGCCGGAACTACCGACGCTGCCGGTGCCTCGATCCAGTCCTTCAGACCCATCAGACCTCCACCTCTCACCTTCCGAACCCACTGCCTACGGTACCGTAGGTTATCAGGTTACGGTACCGTAGGTTACTTCACGGTAAGCACATTCACAGCAGGTCGAGCAAGAACGGCAACTCCTGCGCGGCGTACCACGCCAACTCGTGGTCCTCCGCGTCACCGAGCGTGAACTCGGCATCGGCGTCACCGAGATCCGCCGCGTCGACTATGCCAGCAGCGCGCTCGATGTCCGATTCTGCCTGTTCGAGGTCGACATGCACAGATGCAACCTGAGCCATCGTGACAGGACCCGCCAATCGGACTACCGAATCGTCGAGATCGGGCCGTAACTTCACATCGGCATCGTCGACGTCGGCGGCAACGACAGCACGCCGGAAGGTGACGTCACCCTCGGTTCCGGCGATCAGTCGCAGCGACGCACGCGCAGCCTCACCCATGGCGACCTCGGCCAACTCGTCGTCGTCCCCCGCCGCGTACGACTCACGCAGAGTCGGGGTGACCGCAAAAGCCGTCCGGCTCATCGGGTCGAACTCCTGATCTGCGACCAACTGCTGCAAAATCTCGACCGTCGCCGGTACGTACACCCTCATGAGACCACCTTCATGCTCGTTCGTCACCGACTCGCATCCGTCAATTCCTCGAGTGACTCGAAGATCAGCGAACGAACGACGTCGACGTCCGACATCGCGTCACGGTCGGCATTCAAACCGTAGTAGACATTTCCGTCGTACGACGTCAGGGCGATGCTGAGTGTCTGATTCTTGAGCAGTGGCGACACGGGATACATCTCGAGCATCCGAGCACCACCGAGGTAAAGCGGAAATTGCGGCCCTGGCGCATTGGTGATCATCAAGTTGAACATTCGCTGCGACAGACTACTGGCCGCGCGGGAGCTCATCGCATGCAGCGTCGCCGGCGCAAACCCGGACATTCGCACCATCGTCTGCGCGGT
Source organism: Rhodococcus sp. 27YEA6 (assembly GCF_044908235.1). Classification (NCBI taxonomy): domain Bacteria; kingdom Bacillati; phylum Actinomycetota; class Actinomycetes; order Mycobacteriales; family Nocardiaceae; genus Rhodococcus; species Rhodococcus sp. 27YEA6. Next base: position 507,655 of record NZ_JBIYCY010000002.1, read on the forward strand.
GACCCGCCGACCCTGACGCGCGAATGCCTCCGTCGCATGGGCCACGTGCGAGAGCCGAACCACCGCGTTGGGTTCACCGACAGGCAGGTCGATGAGGAACGAGGAAACATGTCCGGGCGCTTGCGGATCGTCGACGTCAGGACTCTCCGGGCCGTCGGTGTAGACCGACATGGGCACCATCGCTCGCACGATGGTCGCCTCGGTCACCGGTTCACCGCGCGAGAGCAACCAGTTCCGCATCGCACCTGCGATGACGGTCAGAATCACGTCGTTGATCTCGCACCCGTACCGCGCACGAATGCGTCGATAGTCCTCCAGAGACGTCTTGGCCACCGCAAGGCGTCGATTGCGCGAAATGGTGGCGTTGAGCGGGCTCGACGGGGCTACCTGCGTCGCCGTTCGAACCACTTCCGCGAGTTTCCCGAGTGCACTCACAGCCTCGGTGACGGACGTGGTCACGTCGTTGAACGCTGCACGCGCCCGTGCGATCCCCTCCCCCGGGCTCGTCACGAGATCCGCCAGTGCACTGACCAACAAGCTGGTATCGCTCGGCGGCCTGGCGGGCATCCACAATTCTTCGGGGCCTGGCGCTCGATTCTTCTCCGGATCGAAGATCACCTGACTGATCTCTGGAGCCGCCTCGCCGTCCACCAACGACGAATGAGACTTCGTGAAGATGGCAAATCTGTTTCTGGTCAGCCCCTCGACCAGGTACATCTCCCACAACGGCCTCGTGCTGTCGAGTGGTCTCGACGTCAGCCGCGCGATCAGATCCATCAGCTGTTCGTCGGAACCCGGTTTGGGCAGAGCAGATCGGCGAACGTGATAAGTGATGTCGAAATCCGAGTCGTCCACCCATACCGGGCGGGCCAGACCGAACGCCACCTCACGCACTCGCTGGCGGTAACGCGGAACCGATCCGAGCCGCTCTTCGACCAGTCGAAGCAATTCCTCGTGATCGATCCCGTTTCGCAGTTGCCTGAAGATCCCCAACGAGCCGACATGCATCGGCGTCGTCCCGGCTTCGAGGAAGTAGAAAGCGGCATCCTGAGTCGTCAGTCTGTTCACCATGGCTTCGTGTCCCCTCCTTCGCCGAGATCGAACAGAATCGACAACTCCTCGATGGTCGATTCCGAGCCGACATGATGGACCCCGACCATCCCGACGGCCACCGCCGCCCGGACGTTGATTTCGAGATCATCCACGAAAACGAAATCCTCCGGCTCGACGCCCAAACGACTCGCTGCCAACAGATAGATCTCGGCGTCGGGCTTTGCCATCTCGACATCACCGGACAAGATCACGTCGTCGACCAAGACCCCGTCGCCGAGATCCCGCAACCACTGAGCACTGGCGCCGCCGGGATCGTTGCTGACGATTCCCGTCACGATTCCGCGGGCCTTCACCGCGCGCACGACCGCGCTCAAGCCGTCGAGATCCGATCCCGGACCGAACAGCACGCCACCGACATCCAACAGAAGTCCCCGCACGCCATCACCCTAAGTCGCGATGGTGATCACGGCGACATCTCGAGCGATTCGTGTCATGCTTCTCACCATCGCTCGGGGGAGCGAAGTCCGAGACAGCTGTCTCGGACGCAGGATCATCCGGGGGGATGTCATGGAGCAGGACTGCAAGATCGTTCTCGAGCCGGCGCCGCAATTCGAGCCTCACCCGCATACCGTCGTGCTGTCGCGGCCACAGTGCCGGCCAGACCGAACGCAGTGCCGAACAGACCGGATGCTGCGTCGCCCGCGAAAGACGCCACACAACGGAACGTCGCCCAGTACCGGGTTCACTCACGCTCCGGAACCGCGGCTGGTAGGTGCCGACATCTTCTGGAACCGATCACTACGTCTGGTTCTCGAAACCGTCGACCGACGACGAAATCCACGGCAACTCAAGGGCGTGTTGACGCCGTCCGTCCTGGAAGTTGTTGCGAGACTTTACACTTCGGATTTCTCGGCCCGGAAGCTGGGCGGCGCGGCCGTTCACCGCACCCACGTTCAAGCAGTGTCGGAGAGTACCGCCGAAGTCTGTGCGACGTACACACGAGGCACGCAGACTTTTGCCGTCGCAGGCCGGATCGACCACACAGACGAAACAGGCTGGACGGTCACCGCACTACACGTGGTGTGACCGTCCAGCCTGCCGAGTACTGACTGCGCTAATACCTCAGCGCTTGCGCTTGGACTTCGGAGCTCGATTGCTCTTCGACTGCGTCCGTGCGGCTTCACGACGTTCGCGACGAGAGGCGGCACCGTCGCCGGTGTCGGCAGCCGAGTCACGTGTTGCCTTTGCCTTGCCGTCCTCGTCCGGGCCGGTGTACGTCAGACGCGACGGACCTTCGTCGTCAAGTCCCTTGGCGCGCAACGCCGTCGGGGCGGCAGTTCCGGCTGTCCTGGCCGCGGCTTCCTGCGTGGGGAGCGGCTTGGGCGCCGTGGCGGACGCCGCGGCGGCAGAGCCCGCGGTGACGGAAATTCCACTTGCGGGCTGCGCCGGAGCTGCCTCGACCTGCAGGTTGAAGAGGAATCCGACGGACTCTTCCTTCAATCCGTCGAGCATGCCGATGAACATGTCGTAACCCTCGCGCTGGTACTCGACCAGCGGATCGCGCTGGGCCATCGCACGCAGACCGATTCCCTCCTTGAGGTAATCCATCTCGTAGAGATGCTCACGCCACTTACGGTCCAGGACCGAGAGGAAGACACGACGCTCGAGTTCACGCATACCGTTTTCGCCGGCGATCGCATCGATCTCGGCTTCGCGCTTCTTGTACGCCGCGTGGGCGTCTTCGAGCAAAGCGGTTCGCAGGTCGTCACGGCTCAGGTCACTGTTGATGCCTGCGCCGTCCTCCCCGGCCAACGTCTTGTGATCGATGCCGACCGGGTACAGCGTCTTCAGCGCCGTCCACAGCTGCTCGAGATCCCAGTCCTCGACGTATCCCTCAGCGGTGGCACCGTCGACGTAGGCGGTGACCACGTCAGTGATCATCTGCTCGACCTGGCCTTCCATGTCCTCACCCTCGAGGATCTGGCGGCGCTCCTTGTAGATGACCGTTCGCTGCTGGTTCATGACCTCGTCGTACTTGAGGACATTCTTGCGAATTTCGAAGTTCTGCTGCTCCACCTGGGTCTGAGCGCTCTTGATGGCCTTCGAGACCATTTTGGCTTCGATCGGGACGTCGTCGGGCAGGTTCAGGCGCGTCATGATCGACTCGAGTGCCGAACCGTTGAAGCGGCGCATGAGCTCGTCACCGAGCGAAAGGTAGAACCGCGATTCGCCGGGATCACCCTGACGTCCGGAACGACCACGCAACTGATTGTCGATTCGGCGCGATTCGTGACGCTCGGTGCCCAGGACGTACAGGCCGCCGGCATCGCGGACCTTCTCGGCGTCTGCCTTGACCTCAGCCTTGACCTCGTCCAGGACTGCGTCCCAGGCTGCCTCGTACTCGTCCGGCGTCGTGACCGGGTCGAGGCCCTTCTTGCGCAGCGCGATGTCCGCGATGATGTCCGGGTTACCACCGAGCACGACGTCGGTACCGCGGCCGGCCATGTTGGTCGCGACGGTGACCGCGCCGGAGCGACCGGCCTCGGCGATGATGGTCGCTTCCTTCTCGTGGAACTTGGCGTTGAGGACGTTGTGGGCAACGCCGCGCTTGGTGAACTGCTTGGACAAGTACTCCGAGCGCTCGACGCTGGTGGTACCGATCAGGACGGGCTGGCCGTTCTCGTGGCGCTCGACGACGTCGTCGACCACCGCGTCGAACTTGGCTTCCTCGGTCTTGTAGATGAGGTCGCCGTTGTCGACTCGGACCATCGGACGGTTGGTCGGGATCGGGATCACACCGAGCGTGTAAGTCTGGTGAAGCTCGGCAGCTTCCGTCTCGGCGGTACCCGTCATGCCCGACAACTTGTCGTACAGACGGAAGTAGTTCTGCAGGGTGATGGTGGCAAGGGTCTGGTTCTCCGCCTTGATCTCCACCTTCTCCTTGGCCTCGATCGCCTGGTGCATGCCCTCGTTGTAGCGGCGGCCGACCAGCACGCGGCCGGTGAACTCGTCGACGATGATGACCTCACCGTCGCGGACGATGTAGTCCTTGTCCTTGGTGTAGAGCTCCTTGGCCTTGATCGCGTTGTTCAAGTAGCTCACCAGCGGCGAATTCGCGGCTTCGTACAGGTTGTCGATACCGAGCTGGTCCTCGACCAGTTCGACGCCCGCCTCGTGCACACCGATGGTGCGCTTGCGGATGTCGACCTCGTAGTGAACGTCCTTCTTCAGCAGCGGCGCGATGCGCGCGAACTCGCTGTACCACTTGCTGGAGCCGTCGGCCGGGCCCGAGATGATGAGGGGGGTTCGGGCTTCGTCGATGAGGATCGAGTCGACCTCGTCCACGATGGCAAACGCATGGCCACGCTGGACCAGGTCGTCCAACGAATGCGTCATGTTGTCGCGCAGGTAGTCGAAGCCGAACTCGTTGTTGGTGCCGTACGTGATGTCGGCTGCGTAGGCGACGCGGCGCTCGGCCGGCGTCATGCCCGAGAGAATCACACTGGTCTCGAGGCCGAGGGCGCGGTGAACGCGGCCCATCCACTCGGAGTCACGCTTGGCGAGGTAGTCGTTGACCGTCACCACGTGGACGCCGTCACCCGCGATCGCGTTCAGGTATGCCGGAAGAACACAGGTCAGGGTCTTGCCCTCACCGGTCTTCATCTCGGCGACGTTGCCGAAGTGCAGGGCCGCGCCGCCCATGATCTGCACGTGAAAATGCTTCTGGTCGATCACGCGCCACGACGCCTCGCGGGCAACCGAGAATGCCTCGGGCAGCAACTCGTCGAGAGTTTCCCCGGCGGCATAGCGCTCACGGAACTCGGTGGTCTTGGCTTTGAGTTGCTCGTCTGTCAGGCCTTCGACATCGGGCGACAGAGATTCCACATGCTCGGCGATGTGCTTGAGCCGCTTGACCATGCGACCTTCACCAACACGGAGCAGCTTCGATAGCGACAGCGACGGCACAGTCTTCTTCGTCCTCAATCTTCGGCGACAGGGGGTCACACACTGAAAATCCGGCCGGGGTCCGAAAACTCCGGCCGGATTCCATGGTAGGCGCTACCGGCGGCGAGCGAGCAAACCCACCACCGATTGGGTCATGTCAGGCGGATCAATCCGTAGTCGAAAGCGTGACGACGGTAGACGACGGACGGCTTGTCCGACTCCTTGTCATGGAAGAGAAAGAAGTCGTGTCCGACCAGTTCCATCTCGTAGAGAGCGTCGTCGATGGTCATCGGCTCGGCCGGGTGATCCTTCGTGCGGACCACGCGTCCCGGGCCGTCGTACTCGTCCGGCTCTTGACCGTTCAGCGAAATGTCCGGTGTGACTCCGAGTGAGTCTGCGTCGACGAGGGAGGCGGTTGCCTCCGCGACGGACACCGGTCGCTTGTCGCCGTAATGGACCTTCTTGCGGTCCTTGGTTCGACGGAGGCGACTCTCGAGCTTGTCGATCACCGATTCGAAGGCGGCGTAGAAGCTGTCTGCGGACGCTTCGGCTCGGGCCACCGGGCCTTTACCTCGAGCGGTGATCTCGACGCGCTGGCAACTCTTGGCCTGTCGTCGGTTGCGTTCATGTTGGAGTTCCACGTCGAAGTGGAATATGGAGGGGTCGAAGTGTTCGAGTCGCGCCAGCTTTTCCGAAACGTAGATTCGGAAGTGATCGGGGATCTCGACATTTCGTCCCTTGACTACGATGTCGGATCTCGGAGCTGCGGCATTCTCGGAACGCTCGATGGTGGCGTCCTCGATGAAAAACGAGGCTTGCGAAGGGGTCGTCACTCGTACCTCCCAATTACGGCCCCGCCCCACGGTGGGCGGCGGCAAATTCTGCAAGTACCGAGAGGGGATCCGCCCGGCACCAGTATCGAAGTACCACCTCCTACCAGTATTTTCGGGTGTGCCGCCGACGCTAGTACGTAACGCGCGCGAGTGCCACTGTTCCAACGAAATTCATCTAAGCCCCTGCAAGGACAAGCACGAGAGTTGTCCGAATCCCACTGAGCGAGAGGGCCCGAACCGACTCTGCCGCAGTCGCTCCCGTGGTGAGGACGTCGTCGAGCAGGACGATGTCACTGTCCCCGGCAATCGAAGAGATCGCAGTGGTGTCGAGAGACACATGACCGTTCACGTTGGTCACCCGGTCGGCCGCGGACAGTCCCACCGAGTCACGTACACCTCGCGTCATCCGGAGAATCGGACAGACACGTACCGGACGACCCGCGACAGAACCAATTTCCCGCTTTCCGCGCATACTTTCGGCTATCCGGCGAACCGGATCACCCCCGCGAGATCGCGCCGCTCGGGCGCGCGTGGGAGCCGGCACCAGCACGATCGGCGGACGACCCCCGCTGCCGAGCTCGCCCCACCGTTCCAGAGTGGCCAACGCGTCGGCCACAGCGATCCCCAGAGGCATCGCGAGGTCCCGACGACCCCGTTCCTTCATCTCGATCACACTGCGTCGCCTGGGGCCGTCGTAGCGGCCGAGTGCCCAGACGGGCACGCCCGGATCCACGCGCGGACTCAGTTGAAGCGGATGATCGCGCAGCAGTTCCGCGCACTCACCGCACCACAGAGTCCCCGAGCGGCCACACCCACCACACTCGCGTGGCAACAGCAGGTCGAGCAGACCGGCACCGAATTTCTTGTCCCCCATGGCCGAATCATGAACCTGAGCACCGACATGCATCAGAGCGCAGACATTCACCAGAGCGCAGAGACGTCAGCCAGGCAGAACCGGAATCGCCTTCTGTCCGGTCAGCACGGTCACCTCACGCCAGCGGCGATCCCCGGCGGGGTCGTTGTTGTTCAGTTGGAACACCGCACGCGCGTCGGCGACGTACTCGGTGGTCGGCGATGCATCCACGGAGGTGACGGGAGCGGTCAGGTTTCCACTCGGCAGCGCGTCCATCCGTGAGCCGTCGATCGCGACCTGGACGACCGGTATGTCGGCTCCACTGCGCGCGATCACGATGGTGTCGCTGTTGCTCCAGTCGAGTGAGAGCGCGGTACTGCCCAAGCCGGAGGCCACTGCGCGTGGACTCGTCAGGGCGTAGACCCCGCTGGCGGTGCGCACGACCACAGCCAGGTAGACCTTGCCGTCGATGATCATCGCCGCTCGCACGCCGTCCCGCGACAGACGCAGTTCCGAGATCGTGGAACCGACCGACGTCAGGGCCCCGACGTCGACGTTGGTGACCGACACCCGGCCGGTGCCTGGTTCACGGACGACCCGAACGACGGTATTGCCGTTCACAGCCGTCCAGACCGCGTTGTTGTCCAACTCCCACGAAGGCCTGGTGATGGCGCTGCCTTCGAGTACCGGAACGGACCCTTCGCCGTATGTCCCGAGCGACAAGTCGAATCTTGTGCCGGGATCCGGCCGAGCGGTGTCCGCGACGGCTGCCACCAACTTGCCGTCCCGTGAGAGAGCAGCCGCCGTGAGGTTGCCCGCATTGCCCGCGAAACCGGGCACCGGAGTCGCCTCTTGCTCGGTGACACTCACCAGTGAACCGTTGCGCAGTGCATGCAGTCCGACGGTTGCACTCGTGGTGGCCAGTGGGTTGGTGGATGCGACGTCGGCGGTGGTCCAGCCGTCGGCATGAGCCGCGTCCAGCGGTTCGCCGTCGATCTCCAGAACGTACGGCCCTGCCACATCGGCGTTGGCGAGCGTCCAAATGACCTGTGCTGCAAACAAACCGCGAGTAGCAGCATCCATCGGGTTGTCAAGGCGGAAGTTGATGCGCACACCACCGAGACCGACTCCGACCTGTCCCGGCTTACCGTCGGCCTTGGTGATCGGACCGATCACCGACACGCCATTGCCCAGTTCGTTTCGCACAGCCGGCGCCAGCGCTGCCTTCGGTCCGTCGATCATCAGACCGATCAGCTGAGCCGCCACCTGGTCCTGCCCGCCGGAGATCCAGCGAAGATCGGGGACGACCGTCTGGCTGGTGGGGTCGAGGAAGAACAACGACTTCCGCTGGTAAGCGCCGAGGAACTGCGGACGCTCCATGATCACGCCGGGAGGCAGATCACTGATCCGCCATTCGCCGTCGGTCAACGCCAGGGTCATCCTCGCTTCGAAGCTGCCCTCTTCGGGAACGTACAGTCCTCCCGGGTCGAGGCGACCGACCTTGTTCACACGAATCGTGTAGACGGCTTCGGTGCTGGTTCGAGAAACCGAGAGCACATCGACCTTGTCGACGATGACAGCACTTGCCGCGTCGTCCCAACGCGCCGAAGCGTCCTTGGTCAGGTACTGACGGGCTGCGGCGTGCCGGTTGGACGGATCGGTACTCGCCTTGACGAAGTCACGTACCAGCAGGTCCGGCTCTCGCCCCGAGGCCGGTGATTCGACGGAGGTTCCGGGCACAGCGGTTGCCAGAGTTCCGATTGCCTGCGGCGAAGAGGATTCCGGCAAACTCGCGCACGCGCCGGTCAGCAACAGCACGCTGAGCGTTGTTGCGAGAAGTGCCAGACGGCGGCGGGTTCCGATCATGATCGATCCCCACCGTTGGACTCGTTCCGCGAGTCCGATTCGCGCGGAGTCGGCAGGGACGACGTGACCTCGCCGACGGTATCGGCGACGATGTCGGCTTCGCTCGGCGTGCGGACGAACTTTGTGGTCGTCGGCTTGAGAGGCAGTGGGCTCGACACGACTTTCTTGCCACGGGTGCGCGAGAGCGTCAGCCGGAAGCAGGCGCCGACTCCCGGTTCGCCCCAGGCCTCGAGCTTGCCGTCGTGCAGATTCGCGTCTTCGACGCTGATCGCGAGGCCGAGTCCGGTGCCGCCACTGCGGCGCACGCGGGACGGGTCCGATCGCCAGAACCGGTTGAAGACCAACTTCTCCTCGCCCGGACGCAACCCGACGCCACTGTCGCGGACGATGAAGGCGAGGGCATTGTCGTCGGCGCGAAGGCGAAGCAGAATCGGCTTCCCCTCACCGTGGTCGATGGCGTTGGCCAGGAGATTTCGCAGGATGCGTTCGACGCGGCGCGGATCGACATCTGCCATGACGGGCTCGTCGGGCATGTCCACGATCAGTTCGGTGCCGGATTCGCGGGCGAGATGGCGAACCGTGGAAACGGCCGCTCGCGCACACATACGCACGTCGAGTTGTTCGGATGCGAGTTCCGCGACACCGGCGTCGTGGCGGGAGATCTCGAGGAGGTCCGCCAGAAGCCCCTCGAACCTGTCCAGCTCGGCGACAAGCAGTTCCGACGACCGACGCAGCATCGGGTCGAGGTTCTCGCTGCCGTCGTAGATCAGGTCGGCGGCCATCCGGACCGTGGTCAGAGGTGTGCGGAGTTCATGGCTGACATCGGAGGTGAAGCGTTTCTGGAGACTGCCGAACTCCTCCAGCTGGGTGATCTGTTTGGACAGACTCTCGGCCATCTCGTTGAAGGACATGGCCAGGCGCGCCATGTCGTCCTCGCCGCGGACCGGCATTCGTTCCTTGAGTCGGCCGTCTGCGAAACGCACTGCGATTCGCGAGGCCGATCGGATGGGAAGCACGACCTGTCTGGCAACCAACAGCGAAATCGCCGCCAAGAGCACCAGCAACACGGCTCCACCGATCAGCAGGGTGCTTCGAACAAGAGACAGACTTCGGTCTTCGCTGGCGAGCGGGAAGATCAGATACAGCTCGAGTCCCGATATCGACGACGCGGTGGGGCTACCGATGATCAGCGCGGGTCCGGAGTAACCGTTCGGGTTGGACACCGTCGCGAATTGGTAACTGATCTGGCCGCGTTTGACGAACTCGCGAAGGTTGTCGGGGATCTGATCGACCGGTCCCGAACTCGTCGGCTGGCGCGGCCCGTCCCCTGGCACGATGAGCACCGGGTCGAAGGTGCCGGCCGACCCGGAGGCCTGGCCCGAGGTCTGGTTTCGACGGCTCGTCAGTCCGGATGCAGCGCTTTCCAATTGAACGTTGAGCGCCGTCGAATCGTCGACGCCCGCCAGTTGGTCTTCGACGATGCCGCGGGCTCGGTCCATTTCCTCGGTCGCCGCGGTGATCTTCGTTTCCAACAGCCGATCGGTGATCTGGCTGGTCAGCACGACACCGAGAATGACGATGACGATCAAGGACAACGTCAAAGTCGAGACGACCACTCGCAATTGGAGCGAGCGTCGCCACGTGTGCGCGAGGGTGTTGCTCATCGAGTGACACCACCGCAGAAATGGCGTCAGCCGTCGGTTGAGACGACGACGCCACCTGGAAACTCCGCTCACGGCGGTCCGGCCTTGTAGCCGACCCCCCTGACCGTCAGAACCACTTCGGGATTCTCGGGATCAGTTTCGACCTTGGCGCGCAAACGCTGAACGTGCACGTTCACCAGGCGGGTGTCGGCGGCGTGGCGGTATCCCCACACCTGCTCGAGGAGGACTTCACGGGTGAACACCTGGCGCGGCTTGCGCGCCAATGCGACCAGCAGGTCGAATTCGAGTGGTGTGAGCGAGATCTGCTCGCTGCCGCGGCTGACCTTGTGTGCCGGAACGTCGATCACGATGTCGGCGATGCTCAGCAGTTCGGCCGGCTCCTCTTCCGTACGGCGCAGGCGAGCACGCACCCGCGCCACCAGCTCCTTCGGCTTGAACGGCTTCATGATGTAGTCGTCCGCGCCGGATTCGAGGCCGAGTACGACGTCGACGGTGTCGGTCTTGGCCGTCAACATCACGATGGGCACGCCGGAATCCGCACGCAGAACTCGGCATACGTCGATCCCGTTCATTCCGGGAAGCATGAGATCGAGCAGGACGAGGTCGGGCCGGGTCTCACGCACTGCCGCGAGCGCCAGGGTTCCGTCGCCTACCACGTAGGGATCGAAACCCTCACCACGCAGCACGATCGTGAGCATCTCGGCGAGTGCCGTGTCGTCGTCGACAACCAGAATCCTTGGTTTCATATCCCTATCGTTGCATCTCGGAGCGATGAATCAGACCGTTACGAGGCCGTGCGGCGTGCCGCGTCTTTCCCTCTACTGTGCCGGAAAGTTCGAATCCCGGCCGCAAGGGTGACCGATCACGCGAAATCCGCGAGCCTGCGCGCCAGTTCGCCCGGGTCCGTCTCCGGCCCCACGATCCACCAGGGCGAGACCCAGTCCGTCGCTGCCAACTGCTTGTAGAGCTCACCGGTTCTGGCCTGTAGGCCGCCGTCGCGCTCGTAGGCGTCGAGCTGACGCGACGCGTCCTCGGCCTCACGCGAGCGGGCACGCTGCTCGGCCAGAGCTACCGGTACGTCTAGGTACAACTGCAGATCGGGAGCGGGAAGAGCGAGTCGACCCAACTCCAATTCACGGACCCAGGCGACCATCTCGCCGTCCACGCCCTGATGCGCGCGCGCCGCGTTGTAGGCGGCGTTGGACGCCACGTAGCGGTCGAGGAGAACAATGTCGTTGGCGGACAACAGGTCCGAGATCCGATCCGCCGCACCCGCGCGGTCCAGGGCGAACAGGACTGCCATCGCGTTCACGGATTCAGCCAGGTCTCCGTGCGATCCTTTGAGTGCCTCGGCAGCAAGATCTGCGTGGATCGACTTCCCGTACCGCGGAAAATCCAGAGTCGCGATCGACGTGCCGCCGCGGCGGAGTTCGCTCTCCACTTTGCCGATCAACGTTCGCTTTCCAGCGCCGTCGAGGCCTTCCAATGCCACCAGTGTTCCCACGGCGGACAAGCCTATCCCCCGGCCTGCTTGCGCAGACCGGGGGACGGCGGACGCTACATCCTCAGTGACGAATCACCGGGTCAGTAGCGGTAGTGCTCGGGCTTGTACGGGCCTTCGACGTCGACGCCGATGTACTCTGCCTGATCCTTCGTGAGCTTGGTCAGCGTGCCACCGAGTGCCTCGACGTGGATCTTGGCGACCTTCTCGTCGAGGTGCTTCGGGAGGCGGTAGACCTCGTTGTCGTACTCGTCCGGCTTCGTCCACAGTTCGATCTGCGCGATGACCTGGTTGGAGAAGCTGTTGCTCATCACGAACGACGGGTGGCCCGTCGCGTTGCCGAGGTTGAGCAGGCGGCCTTCGGACAGCACGATGATCGAGTGGCCGTCGGCGAACGTGAACTCGTCGACCTGCGGCTTGATGTTGATCCGCGTGACGTCGCCGGACTTCTCGAGGCCGGCCATGTCGATCTCGTTGTCGAAGTGACCGATGTTGCCCAGGATGGCCTGATGCTTCATGGCCTTCATGTGCTCGAACGTGATGATGTCCTTGTTACCGGTGGACGTGATCACGATGTCGGCCCAGCCGATGGCCTGCTCGACTGTCTTGACCTCGAAGCCGTCCATGAGCGCCTGCAGGGCGTTGATGGGGTCGACCTCGGTGACCGCGACGCGAGCGCCCTGGCCGCGAAGTGCCTCGGCACAACCCTTGCCGACGTCTCCGTAACCGCAGACCAGCGCAGCCTTGCCGCCGATCAGAACGTCGGTGCCGCGGTTGATGCCGTCGAGCAGCGAGTGGCGCGTGCCGTACTTGTTGTCGAACTTGCTCTTGGTGACCGAGTCGTTGACGTTGATAGCGGGGAACGTGAGTTCACCGGCAGCGGCAACCTGGTACAGGCGCAGAACGCCCGTGGTGGTCTCCTCGGTGACGCCCTGGACGGACTCGGCGATTGCCGTCCACTTGCCCTTGTCGGACTCGAGGGACTGACGCAGAAGTGCAAGGAAGACCTTGTACTCGTCGGAATCCTGGTCGTCGTCCGTCGGCGGGACGACGCCGGCCTTCTCGAACTGTGCGCCCTTGAGCACCAGCATGGTGGCGTCGCCGCCATCGTCGAGAATCATGTTGGCAGGCTCACCCGGCCAGGTCAGCATCTGCTCGGCTGCCCACCAGTACTCTTCGAGGGTTTCACCCTTCCAGGCGAAAACCGGAACGCCCTTGGGCTCTTCCGGGGTGCCGTGCGGACCGACGACGATGGCGGCGGCAGCGTGATCCTGCGTGGAGAAGATGTTGCATGAAGCCCAGCGGACCTCGGCGCCGAGCGCGGTCAGCGTCTCGATCAGCACCGCGGTCTGAATGGTCATGTGCAGCGAGCCGGAAACGCGAGCGCCCTTGAGCGGCAACACCTCTGCGTATTCGCGACGAAGCGCCATGAGGCCGGGCATCTCGTGCTCTGCCAGACGGATTTCCTTGCGACCGAACTCCGCGAGCGAAAGATCTGCAACTTTGAAGTCGATGCCGTTACGGCTCTCGGCCACGGGCGTTGTTGAAACTGAGGTCGTCATCTGCCTCTCCTGGTTGACGTGCATACTCTGCACAAGCCTATCGGTGTACCAGGCTATCGGTTAGACGCCCTCTCCCGCCCGCCCCTCTACTGCGCGGCCCTCGCGCGCCACGTCGATGAACGGCCCGAGCAGTATGCCCAGATCCTCCGCCACCGAAGCCTCGGACTCCGGCGGCATCGAAATGTAGCTCAGCCCGAGACGCGCAATCGCCCTGGCCAGAATTCCGGCGTCGGCGGGTGACGCCTGAATCCACCCTCGCTGGAAACTCTCCGCAAGCCGCGACGACGCGCGCTCGATGATGACCGCACTGTCGGTGGTGATCAGGCGAAGCAGGTCCGGCTTGGCCTCACCGGTGAGCAGAGAGATCACCAACGGGTCGGTTGCACTGGAGGCGAAAAACGATCCGAAACCCGCCGTCAACGCCTCGACTGCACGTCCGTCGTTCGCCACCATGGCCTCGTCCACCGCGTCGACGAAGCCGTCAGCAAGGCGAAGCGCGTACGCCTCGGCAAGCCCTTGCCTCGAGCCGAACTCGTTGTAGAGCGTCTGACGACTCACACCGGCATGCTTGGCCAGAACCGTCAGCGTCACCTCGGACCAGTCGCGCTCGGTCAACAACTCACGCATCGAATCGAGCACCGACGTACGCAGCAGCAGGCGCGACGCTTCTTTCTGCGGCAGACGAGTGGGCGTCGAAGTCATGGTGACGACACTACCGCCGCACCTAGGTCCGTTCGTCGCCGACGCATCTCACCGTCGTTCGACCTCAACCATGAAGAAGTCGCTCTTCGCCGCCCCGCAGTCCGGGCAACTCCAGTCTTCGGGAATGTCATCCCAGCGAGTGCCCGGTTCGATACCGTCCTCCGGCCAGCCGACTGCCTCGTCGTACTCGAAGCCGCATTGCGCGCACTGATACAGCTTGTAGTCGTTCATGATTCACTCCCCGCCGTTGCCGGCATCGGCTCGAAGTCCAGCTTTTCCCTCACGCCGCAGTCCGGACAGCACCAGTCGTCCGGCACGGCATCCCACGGCGTGCCCGCCGGAAACCCTTCTCGTGGTGCACCCTTCGATTCGTCGTAGACGTATTCACAGACCGGGCATCGATAGCTGCTCATCACGCTGCTCCGTACCGAGCAAGGATGCGATCACGCTTGGACGGCTGAACGTTGACGCGGGTGATGTCGCCGCCGTAGTGCGCAAGGACTTTGGGATCCATCACTTTTCGCCACAGCGGTGGAACGTAGGCGAGGATGATCATGCTCGCGTACCCACTGGGCAGGTTGGGCGCACCGTCCATGCTTCGAAGCGTCTGATAACGACGCGTCGGGTTCGCGTGATGATCGCTGTGACGCTGGAGGTGATACAGGAAGATGTTGGTGCAGATGTGATCACTGTTCCAACTGTGCTCCGGTGCTGCACGCTCGTACCGCCCGCTGTCCAGACGACGACGCTTCAGTCCGTAATGTTCGAGGTAGTTGACGGTTTCGAGCAGACAGAATCCGAACACGGCCTGCAGCACCAGGAACGGCAGTACCGAGAGGCCGAAGACGGCGACGAGGACACCGAACAGTACGACGGACATCAACCACGAATGCAGGACGTCGTTGCGAATTGTCCACGGCTTCTTACCCAGTCGATCGAGTCTGGCCTTTTCCAGGGACCACGACGAGCGCAGAGATCCCCACACACTGCGCGGCAGGAAGGTCCAGAAGCTCTCACCGAAGCGAGACGACGCCGGATCCTCGGGCGTGGCGACGCGCACGTGGTGTCCACGATTGTGCTCGATGTAGAAGTGGCCGTAAAACGACTGCGCCAGAGTGATCTTCGACAACCAGCGTTCGAGATCGTCCTTCTTGTGACCGAGCTCGTGTGCGGTGTTGATCCCGATTCCTGCGACACAACCGATACTGATCGCCAGACCGATCTTGGAGATCAGCCCAAGTCCCCCGTCGATTCCGAGCCAGGACAGATCGGTCGCCGACCAGAGGTAGCAGGCCAGGACCAGGCTGACCAACTGGAACGGTATGTAGATGTAGGTGCAATACCGGTAGTACTTGTCGTTCTCGAGGCGCTCCATCACTTCGTCCGGCGGATTCTCGCCGTCCGGGCCGAAGAAGACGTCGAGGATCGGGAGCAGGATGTAGACGAGAAGCGGCCCGATCCACCACCACACCGGCGAGACCGCATTCCATCCGAGACTGTTGAACAACGCGACCAATCCGACGGCGATGAAGACCGCCGTCGGCGGCACGAGGCCGAGCAGCCAGAGGTATCTCTTCTTGTCACGCCACTGCTCGGGCGGGAGCGTCTGGCCGGATTGCGAGTCCACGTACGTCGACACGGTCTACCTCCTCGATTCGGACCGACCCGAAAACTGTGAGTCAGTTCACTATGAGGTAGACAGTACTACTGATTTTGTACAAGTGATAGACAAATTACAATTTTTGTACATTTACTCGATTTCGCCGCGTTCACGCTTCCCGATCATCGAATGCTGCCTGCTGTAGGCAAAATAGATGACAACGCCGAGGGCCATCCAGACCACGAACCTCATCCAGGTCTCCACCGACAGGTTGAACATCAGCCACAGACACGCGAGGACGGCCAGAATCGGGACCAGCGGGACCAGCGGCACCCTGAATCCGCGAGGTAGGTCGGGACGCGTCCGACGGAGCACGAGAACCCCGATCGAGACGAGAACAAAAGCGAACAGTGTGCCGATGTTGACCATTTCCTCGAGGGTGCCGATCGGAAAAACGCCGGCGAGCACCGCGACCACGACGCCGACCAAGATCGTGATCCGCACAGGGGTTCCGTGCTTGCCGGTCGGTGCCAGGCGTCGTGGCATCAGACCGTCGCGTGCCATCGCGAAGAGCACCCTGGTCTGCCCGAGCATCAGCACCATCACCACTGTCGTGAGACCGGCCAAAGCGCCGAACGAGATGACGTTTTTCGCCCACGTGATGTCGTGGAAAGCGAATGCCGTTGCCAGGTTGGAGGTATCGCCCTCGAGCTCGGTGTATTTCACCATCCCCGTCAGCACCAGTGTCACCGCCACGTACAGAACCGTGACGATCAAGAGCGAACCCAGGATGCCGCGTGGCAGCGCCTTCTGCGGCTCCTTCGCCTCCTCCGCCGTCGTGGCGACGACGTCGAAGCCGATGAACGCGAAGAACACCAGACTGGCTGCCGCGAGCAATCCGTACCACCCGAACGTGCTGCCACCGGCCCCGGTCACGTACGAGAACAACGACTGGTGGATGCCCTCTCCCGTCGAGCCCGGCTCCGACGGCGGAATGTACGGCGAGTAGTTGTCGGTGTCGATGTAGAAGAGGCCGACGACGATCACCAGCAACACCACCGCGACCTTGATCGCCGTGATCACCAGCGACACCCTCGACGAGAGTTTTGTGCCGGTCGCGAGCAGGATCGTGATGACAGCGATCACCAGCACCGCACCCCAGTCGAATGAGATCGGCCCCAATTCGACGATCGGGCTGCGTGAGCCCATCACTTCGCCGAGGTACAGCGACCAGCCCTTGGCGACCACCGAAGACGCCAAGGCGAATTCGAGGATGAGATCCCAGCCGATGATCCAGGCGACGAATTCGCCGAATGTCGCGTACGAGAACGTGTACGCGCTACCGGCAACCGGGACCGTCGACGCGAATTCGGCGTAACACAGCGCTGCCAGTCCGCAGGCGATGGCGGCAATGACGAACGCGAGCGAGACCGACGGCCCGGCGACATTTCCCGCCGTCCGAGCCGTGAGTGTGAAGATGCCCGCACCGATGACGACTGCGACACCGAACACCGTGAGATCCCACGAGTTCAGTTCTTTCCGGAGTTTGGTTTCCGGCTCGTCGGTGTCCTTGATGGACTGCTCGATCGATTTGGTTCGAAACAGCTTCGACCGTCCAGATCCGGCCTGCTCGTCCTTGACAGCCATTGCCGCCTCCTTGCTGGGGACCAGCAGGTCCCACCATGGGCAAGTAGAGAGATGGCATCAGCCTAAGCCCGCAGGCGCAGCTTTGTTCAGGGTTTGTCGGGAGCCTGTAGATCTGTTTCAGGGCGATCTCCTGCGCTGAGACGATCCAGGTCCGGCTCGAGGTAGATCACCCGCGCCGCAGGCACTGCAGCGCGCACGCGAGACTCGGCCTCGTCGATCGCCGTCGCCACGTCCGAGATCGTCGATCCGATCGGCACCGCAACCTTGGCAGCAACAAGGATCTCCTCGGGACCGAGGTACTGCGTCTTGCAATGAATGACGCGTTCGATACGAGTTCCGTCGACCAGGGCGTTGAGGATCAGTTCGGTCTCCACCGCCGTTGCGCCCTCACCGATCAGCAGCGACTGCATTTCGATGATCAGAATGATCGCGATGATGCCGAGCAGGACACCGATGCACAGAGTTCCGATGCCGTCGAAGACCGGATTTCCGGTCACCATCGTGAGGCCGACGCCGCCGAGTGCAAGGACGAGACCGATCAATGCGCCGGTGTCCTCGAGCAGCACAACCGGGAGTTCCGGGCTACGAGAGGTTCGGATGAAGTTCCACCACGACGCATTTCCCTTGAGCGGTCGTGATTCCTTCGCTGCGGTCCGGAAGCTGTAGCCCTCCAGACAAATCGCTATGACAAGAATCGCGATTGCCACGAAAGCCGAATTGAGTTCTTCCGGATGTTGAATCTTGTGAATACCCTCGTAAATCGCGAACAGCGAACCGAGGGTGAAGAGCACCAGTGCAACGACGAACGAATAGAAGTATCGGTTGCGCCCGTAGCCGAACGGGTGCAGTTGATCCGCGTCACGTTCTGCCTTCTTCTGCCCCAGGAGCAGCAAACCCTGATTGGACGTGTCGGCCACCGAGTGCACCGATTCGGCGAGCATCGACGACGATCCGGTGATCAAGAATCCGGCGAACTTGGCTACGGCAATTCCGGCATTGGCTCCGAGGGCCGCCAGAATTGCCTTCTTGCCACCATGAGCCGACACAATGTCTCCTAGTTTCCGACTACGGCACTGAAAACCTGCGCAGTCGGGGTCCGTGTGCTCAGGTGTATCGCGGGCTCGTCGGCAGCGATCCACGCCGCTCGGCCTCGATCGAGGTAGAGAGTGTCAGTGCCGCACGTCGCAGTGACCGCGCCGTCGGTGCAGATCAGAATCCGCGGGCCTGAAGCGTCGACGACGATGTCCGTGGAATTCGCGTCGAACTCCAGACGCGTCAAACGAAATTCGGGCGCCGGCGTGACGTACTCGTATCTACCTGATCCTGACTGACCTGATCCAGATGACGGGGCCGGATCGAGCACTTCGATATCGGCCCCGACGAAGTCCAGAACCCTCAGCAATTCGGGCACGTCGACGTGCTTCGGTGTCAGCCCACCACGCAGAACGTTGTCGGAGTTGGCCATGATCTCGACCGCGAGTCCATGGAGATACGCGTGGAGATTGCCGGCAGCGAGAAACAGTCCTTGGCCGGGCTCGAGGGTGACGCGGTTGAGCAGCAGTGCCGCCAGAACACCGGCGTCGCCGGGGTACGCCTCGCTCAATTCCAGCGCGGTGCGGATCTCGGTCACGAATTCGGCGTCGTGGTGCGCGACGTAGGTGATGCACCCGGCAAGTACGGCAGGGAGCAAGGTCCCGAGCACCGTGGACGGCAGCGTGATCCATGTCGTGAACAACGCCCGCAGTCCGTCGGAATCGGGTTGGCCTTCGAGCAGACCGATGTACGGCTCCAACTCGTCGACGGCCAGAGCGCGCAGCAGTTTGACAGTCCGCGTCGGCTCGCGGAATCCGGCAAGCGCTTCGAATCTGCTGAGCGCGACAACGAGTTCGGGCTTGTGGCTGCCGTCCTTGTAGTTGCGAATCGGCGATTCCATGGGAACGCCGAGTGCGTTCTCACGACGAAATCCCTCGTCGGCTTGAACGGCGCTGGGGTGCGCTTGAAGCGACAGCGGTTCTTCCGCCGCAAGCAGCTTGAGCAGGAATGGGAGTCGCTCACCGAATGCCTCGAGGTTCTCACGGCCGAGTTCGCGTTCGGGTTCGCGGTGCAGGACCTCGAGCAACGACTCGCTTCCGGATTCGGTGATCACGCGCGCCGGGTCACCCGGGTGCGCGCCCAACCACAATTCCGCTTCGGGATGATTCGACGGAGTCGAAAGACCGCGTAGTTCGGCAATTGCCGTTCGCGAGCCCCACGCGTAAGAACGAAGTGCACCTTCGAGTTCACGCACTTACTTCGCACCGCCTGTCAACTGCACGTACGCCGCGGCCATGTCTATTCGAGACGCCAACACGAATACCTGCTCCATCTCCGATATGACCACGTTGGTCTGGTCTTCGTCTGCCGCAACCACCAGGTCGGCGTCAGCCAGTGCGTCCATCCGGCGCCTCGCCTCCCCGCGCGTGGATTCGGTCGCGAAGACGAACGCCCGCGCCGGCGGGGTCGGCAGCGCGCCGTCGAGTTGCGGATCGTGAAAGAAGGGGTCGTGGAACACCGAATCACGTGAAGCTGCGTCCGGCGCGAACAGTGCCCGCGCCGAACGAATCACCTCGGAGATCTCGGCGGCAGCGGCGTTCAGGCCGGAGCTCATCAACGCAACGCTCGAGAACTCTGCGAGTGCTGTTGTCACGGAACCACTTCCACACAGAACGACTCGCCGGCCGCTCATCCTGGTGGCCAACGACTTGGCCGGGTTGTGGAATACCTCGTTGGCAGGTCCGTCCCGCAGCGCCTCCGCATCAACTGCGTCGGCGATTCGACCGAGCACCGCCGAACGGTCCTCGATCGATCCCTTGCCCTCGATTTCGGCGGCAACCGCGAGGAAGACGGCGAGGAACCGCGTCATAGTGTGCCGGGGCGAGGCGTAGAGCCGCGGTGGCAAGGGCATGGTGCGCCCGGCCGCCACGGCTCGCATGGGCCCCTCGTCGGGAACGGCGACAACAACCTCGGCGCCGCGGCGTACGGCACTGTCAACGGATTCGACGAGGCGTGGATCACCGGCATCGTCACCGGCGACGACGATCACGTCCAATGGCCCGGCCCACGACGGCGTCCGGTCGAGAACGAGGAGCGGGCAACCGACCGAATCTCCGACGAGAGCAAGCGCGATCCTGGCTCCGTGCCGGGCGCCACCCGCGCCGGCGATGAGTACGACGCTGCGCGGACGCAGACCGGCCAATCGGGAGATCACACCCTCACCGACGGCCGACGCGGTGGCCCGAATCTGTGCGCCGCCCATGGCTACAGACCGCAGTAGCCCTTCCGAATCGGCAGCTGACAAACCCTCGCTGTCGTCGAGGTCGAGAAGCGGCATCGGCGCTGTCATCTCACCGCACCCCCTTCTCCGTTAGCAGTTCCCGCACCATCCAGCATTCCAGCTCCACGCGGTCCGTGGTGGCAAAGCCCTCGTTCCCGAGGCCGTCGTTCCTGAGATAGTCCCCCAACTATCCCAGGGCTTCGGCTCACCGACAAACCGATCAGACTCGGATTCAAGCCCGGACGATCGCCAGAATTTCGTTCACCAATGCGTCGACATCGGCGGACGTGGGTGCTTCGACGTTGAGTCGCAGCAGTGGTTCGGTGTTGGACGCGCGCAAGTTGAACCAGGCATTTCCCTCGAGACTGACCGTGACACCGTCGAGGCGATCCACCGACTCGGTGCGGTCGGCAAATGCCGCCAGTACAGCGGCCGTACGATCTGCCGCGTCAGCCACGGTGGAGTTGATCTCGCCCGAGGCCGCGTAGCGGGTGTACTCCGCCATCAACTCGGAGAGCGGACGATCCTGCTCGCCCAGTGCGGCGAGTACGTGCAGCGCCGCGAGCATGCCGGAGTCGGCGCCCCAGAAGTCGCGGAAGTAGTAGTGAGCGGAGTGCTCGCCGCCGAACACGGCACCGGTCTCGGCCATCTCCTGCTTGATGAACGAGTGGCCGACTCGGGTACGAATAGCGACGCCGCCGAGTTCTTCGACCAGTTCGGGCACTGCCCGTGACGTGATCAGGTTGTGGATGATCGACGCGCCCGGTTCCTTCGCGAGTTCGCGCTTGGCGACAAGTGCCGTCACCGCGGACGGCGAGACCGGGTCGCCCTTCTCGTCTACGACGAAGCAACGGTCCGCGTCACCGTCGAACGCCAAGCCGATGTCCGCTCCGGTTTCGCGCACGTAGGCCTGCAGGTCGACGAGGTTGGCCGGATCGAGCGGATTGGCTTCGTGGTTGGGGAACGTGCCGTCGAGCTCGAAGTAGAGCGGCAGGACGTCGAGGGGCATCGGCCCGAATACGGCCGGCGCGGTATGGCCGCCCATACCGTTGCCTGCATCGACTGCGACCTTCAGCGGGCGCAACGCCGCCAGGTCGACCAATCCGCGGAGGTAGCTCGCGTATTCCTCGAGGACGTCCTTGGTGCTGGCGGTGCCTGCCGGTCCGTCGTACGCGGGAACACCCGAGACGACCTCGGCGGAGATGACTGCGAGGCCGGTGTCCTGACCGACCGGCTTGGCGCCGGCCCGACACATCTTGATGCCGTTGTACTTGGCGGGATTGTGGCTCGCCGTGAACATCGCGCCCGGGCAGTTCAGCAAACCGGATGCAAAGTAGAGCTCGTCGGTCGACGCCAATCCGATGTAGACGACGTCGAGCCCTTGAGCAAGCACGCCGTCACCGAAAGCCGAAGACAGTGTGGGCGACGATGCGCGCATGTCGTAGCCGATCACAACCGTCGTGGCGGCGCCGGCCTCGTCGCGGACCAGTCGGGCGAACGACGCACCGACGTCGCGGACAAAATCTTCGTCGATCTGCTCACCGACCACACCGCGTACGTCGTACGCCTTGATGATTGCAGCAACCGACTCGGCTGTTCGCCCCACTGAAAACTCTCCTTGTGCATGCACCCTCACAGACGGGAACGTCCGGGCGCATGGCGTCCGGAGATTCGCAGTACTCGGGTGTGGAAGTACTCGGTCGAGCCTAGCGTCTACGGCGACGAATCTCGCGTCAGTTGGACGGGTCGGGCAGAACGCGTAGGTGTCCACGACGCCCTGTACGGGCAGTACTCGGAGCTGCGGGACGTATGTCCTCATCTGCATCGACGTTGGACTTGCTGCGATCTCCGAGACCGGCCTCACGTACAGCTTCGGCCAAAGCGGTCAGATCGTCTTCGTCGGGAGTACTCGACGCGAATCCGCCTTCGTGGCGGACGAGTTCCCACCCCTTGGGGGCGGTGATTCGAGAGCCGTGAGTGTCACACAAATCCCATGAATGGGGCTCGGCGACGGTTGCCAGCGGCCCGACAACCGCAGTGGAGTCCGAGTAGACATACGTAAGCGTCGCGACGGCGGGGTTCTTGCACCCGGGGCGGCAGCAGCGACGCAGAGATCTCACAGGTACGGAGCCTAGCCCTCCCCACGTCCGGAACCTACTCGGACACACCGAGCAGTTTCTCCTGTCGTAATCTGGCGCCATGCCACAAGCCCGCCGCCGACGCTCGGTCACCACTCGTTCCATCGAGCGACACGGCCGTGGCCTGCGCGGACCGCTACTTCCCCCGGAGGTGCCCGCCAGGCGTACCCGCGCGGAGAAGTTCGATCTCCTGGTGCTCGACGCCTTCTCTCCCGTCGACCTCACATGGCACGACCGGCTGACGAAACTCGACATCGCAGTGGACGAAGTTCCGAAGATTCACGCGCACGATCCGGAGTCCGTCACATGGCCGCCGGAGGTCATCGCAGACGGCCCGGTTCCACTGTCACGACTGATTCCGGCCGGAATCGACCGTCACGGAAATACGACTCGCGCAAGAATTGTGCTGTTTCGCCGCCCATTGGAGCAGCGAGCGAAGGATCCGGAAGAACTCACGGATCTGGTGCACGACGTGTTGGTCCATCAAGTCGGCACGTATCTGGGCGTCGACCCACAGGTCATCGACCCCACGCTGCCCGACGAGGACTGATACTGCCCGACGAGGACTGACGCACTGTCAGACGAAAAAACTGATGTCACACGAAGAAGTAAATCCACACGAAGAACAAAACAGTCGTTGCTTGACCTGCAATTCCCCGTTGCAGGTCAGACTTTCGAAGACCGCCCGTCAGCCCCGACGCTGACAGAACCGATTCAGCAGCAGATCAGATGATCCCCCGCTTGAGTCGCCGACGCTCGCGCTCGGACAACCCTCCCCAGATTCCGAACCGTTCGTCGTTCGCAAGCGCGTACTCGAGGCACTCGTCACGAACTTCACAACCGAGGCAGATCCGTTTTGCTTCCCTCGTCGATCCTCCCTTTTCAGGAAAGAACGCTTCGGGATCGGTCTGCGCGCAGAGAGCACGCTCCTGCCACTGATCCTCGATGGTGTCGAACAATTCTTCGAAGCCGGTGACGAGACTCAGCACTGGCCGAGTACTCATACCGTCGAACTCACTGCTGCAGGCACCTTCTGCTGCGCCTGCTCGGGAATCGGTCTGCGGTTCGTCGCTTACTGTCATTGCGAGAGAACTGATCTCGACATTTTCATTGGGCATCGTTCCGCCTCCTCACCTGTAATAGCGCAGAATTTTCACTCCATCTTCAACCCCACCCCGTCGACCGTTCGAAACTGTGTTCGAAACCGGCCCCGCTGCAAGTGAACTCACAAGTAGCGGTTGGAATGACACATTTGAGATTACACACGTCCAGCGTGTCGCGGTCAAGCTAAACGAGATGAATCCATTAGTATTCCGGCCCTCAATTGACGGGACCTTCTGCCCGCCAGACACGACGACGCGCCGACCGCCTAGGCTCTGTTGTCGTGAACGTGACTGTATTGGTTGGCGGCGTCGGCGGGGCCCGTTTCCTTCAAGGTGTTCAAAACGCGCTCGGAATCGCCGGTGGTGAATCCCTCGAGAAATACGAAGGCCCACATCGCATCACGGCCGTCGTCAACGTCGGGGACGACGTGTGGATGCACGGTCTGCGCATCTGCCCCGATCTGGACACTTGTATGTACACACTCGGCGGCGGCATCGACACCGAACGCGGGTGGGGGCACGCCGGCGAAACCTGGAATGCGAAAGAAGAACTCGCCGCGTACGGCGCGAAGCCGGACTGGTTCGGCCTCGGAGATCGCGATATCGCAACGCATTTGATTCGCAGCCAGATGCTCCGCACGGGATATCCGTTGTCCGCGATCACCGAAGCGTTGTGCAATCGCTGGAATCCCGGTGTCGCACTGCTTCCCGTCAGCGACGACCGCAGCGAAACACACGTCGTGATCACCGATCCGGAAGGCGGTGAGCAGAAGGCGATTCATTTCCAGGAGTGGTGGGTACGCCATCGGGCACAGGTGGAAACGCACAGCTTCGCTCACGTCGGCGCCGAGCAGGCCAAGCCCGCGCCAGGGGTGGTCGAGGCGATCGACGGTGCCGACATCGTGCTGATCGCACCGTCCAATCCCGTCGTGAGCGTCGGCGCGATCCTCGCGGTGCCCGGCATTCGCGGTGCCCTGCGAACAACCGCGGCCAAGGTTGTCGGCCTCTCCCCCGTCATCGGCGGAAAACCGTTGCGCGGCATGGCTGACGAGTGCCTCGAGGTGATCGGGGTCGAGACGACTTCGGAGGCGATCGGTCGCCACTACGGAGCTCGTTCGATCAACGGTATTCTCGACGGCTGGCTCGTCGACGAAGGTGACACGGCCGACATCGACGGGGTGGACGTGCGAAGCATCCCACTTTTGATGACGTCCCCCGAAGAGACCGCGAAAATGGTTCGCACGGCTTTCGAGATCGCCGGAGTCGAACTGTGACCGAGCCCGGAACCGAAGCAAGCCGCGACAGAAATCACTCTCCCGGTGATCACTCCCCCGGCGCCGCAATCGAAGTCATTCCCGTGCTCGGGCTTCCCGAGTTCCGGCCCGGAGACGACTTGGCCACCGCTGTCGTCGACGCGACGCCGTGGCTCGAGAGCGGCGACGTCGTTGTCGTCACGAGCAAGGTGTTCTCCAAAGTCGAGGGTCGCATCGTTTCCTCACCGACCGATCCGGAAGAGCGCGACGCGGCACGACGCCTCCTGGTGGATCAGGAAGCCGTCCGCGTCGTGGCACGCAAGGGCCGCACTCTGATCACCGAGAACAAACTCGGAATCGTGCAGGCCGCATCGGGCATCGACGGCTCCAACGTCGACGGTGCCGAATTGGCGCTGCTCCCCGTGGATCCGGATGCGAGCGCTGCGGGTCTGCGCGCCCGAATTCTCGAGAGCACGGGCAAGTCCGTCGCCGTCGTCGTCACCGACACGATGGGTCGTGCGTGGCGCAACGGGCAGACCGACGCCGCAATCGGTTCCTCCGGCATTCCGGTCCTGCACGGCTACCTCGGAGCACAGGACAATCAGGGCAACGATCTGATCGTCACCGAGATCGCGATCGCGGACGAAATCGCCGCTGCGGGCGACTTGGTCAAGGGCAAGCTGGGCGGCGTTCCCGTCGCCGTCGTTCGTGGGCTTCGGTTCGAGGACGACGGTTCGAGTGGCCAGGATCTGATTCGCCGCGGCCCGGACGATCTGTTCTGGCTGGGCACCGAGGAAGCTACGGCGATGGGCCGTGGCCAGGCGCTGCTGTTGCGTCGATCGGTCCGACAGTTCGTAAGTGATCCCGTCGACGCGGAGATCATTCGCAGCTCGATCGCCGAGGCACTCACCGCTCCCGCACCGCACCACACGAGACCGGTTCGATTCGTGTGGCTACGCACGGAGTCGGTCCGCACGGCTCTTCTCGAGCAGATGCGCGAGAAGTGGGCCGCCGATCTTCGCGCCGACGGTCGCAGTGACGAATCCGTCGAGGCCCGGGTTGCCCGCGGAAACATCCTGTTCGACGCCCCCGAGGTCGTCATTCCCTTCTGCGTGCCCGATGGCGCACACAGTTATCCGGATGCCAGACGAACCGCGGCGGAGTCGACGATGTTCACGGTCGCCGCCGGCGCGGCAGTGCAGGGACTGCTGGTCTCGTTGGCCACCCGCGGCGTGGGAAGCTGCTGGATCGGATCGACGATCTTCGCCGCCGATCTCGTACGCGAACAACTCGATCTCCCGGCGGATTGGCAGCCACTCGGTGCCATCGCAATCGGGCACCCCCTCGAACCACTGACTCCGCGCTCTGTCTCCGCCCCCGGGGACGCGTTGGTGGAGCTGTAGGTCCATGTCAGCCGAATCGCTGCACGCCTCCGCCAAGGGCGTCCTGGAGGGCTGGGAGACGTCCTCCGAAGCGGACGAATCATTGAGGCACACGATGCTCGCGTTCCTCGATTCGGCTCCGGACGGCTGCCTTCGTCGCCACGCACCGGGACACATCACCGCGTCGTCTCTCGTTCTCGACGAGAGTGGCTGCCACGTCTTGCTGACCCTGCATCCCAAGGTGGGCAGGTGGATTCAGCTCGGCGGCCACTGCGAGCCCGACGACGAGACGGTGGTAGATGCGGCATTGCGGGAAGCTCGCGAGGAGTCCGGAATTCACGACGTTCGGATAGACGCGGACCTACTCTCCGCCCACACGCATCCGATCACGTGCTCACTCGGAGTACCGACTCGCCATCTCGATCTACGGTTTCTTGTTGTGGCGCCGGACAATTCACATATCGTCCGCAGCGCAGAGTCCACCGACCTCAGATGGTGGCCGGTGGACGCGCTCCCACCTACAGCGGAACGCGAGACCATCGACCACCTGGTCGCGCTCGCCCGTCAGCGCAAGAATCAGGACTGAATCGGAGAAAGCTGGGGCTGCTTGGCGCTCACTCCGTCGCCCGACGATGTTCCCTTCACGCGCCGAGCTACCCACGGCACCAAGAACTCTCGCGCCCATTGACGATCCTCGCGACGAGTTTCGGCTTTCGTGAGGACCGGCGCAGGCCCGAGATCGGGCGGGGTCAATCCGTGTTCGACGCCGAGCACGTCGAGCACACGCGTCGCCATGTTCTCGTGCCCGGAGGGCGACATGTGGAGGCGATCCCAGTCCCACATCCGAAGGTCTTGATATTCGGAGAATCGCCAGAAGTCGACGAGGGTCGCGTCGTGGCGGTCCGCCACCTCGCGAACAAGCTCGTTGTAGATCGCCAGACGTCCGCGGAGCTTGCCGAAGAAGGCGGACCATCCGGTGTCGTACGCGGTGAACATCAGAACCCGAGCACCGGATGCAGTGAGCTGACCGATTGCCGAATCGTAGCGGGCGACCATCGCATCGATGTCGAGCTTCGGACGCATCATGTCGTTTCCGCCGGCGTAGATGGT
This sequence comes from Rhodococcus sp. 27YEA6, assembly GCF_044908235.1. Classification (NCBI taxonomy): domain Bacteria; kingdom Bacillati; phylum Actinomycetota; class Actinomycetes; order Mycobacteriales; family Nocardiaceae; genus Rhodococcus; species Rhodococcus sp. 27YEA6. Next base: position 535,180 of record NZ_JBIYCY010000002.1, read on the forward strand.
CACCAGATCGGGCTTCAACGCCAGAGCGGGTTCCAACTGCTCGTCGATGATCGGTCCGAGTAGGCGACCACGAATCGCCAGGTTGGCGTAGCGGAAGTCGGGATTGTTCACCGCCAGCTGCTCGGCCACTCGGTCTGCCCACCCGCGCAGACCGTTGGGGAATCGTTCGTCGGCGTCGCCGACGCCCTCGGTGAACGAGTCACCGAGGGCAACGTAACGGCTCGGAAGAGAAGTCATACCCGCCAGTATTCCAGTAGGTCAGCTAACGATCACACATCTGTGCTGAAGCGCACGCCACCGTCCGGCAGCGTCACCCCCGGCCACACGCGTGCGCCGCGCAACAATTCACACCGCGCACCGATGTCCGCGCCGTCGCCGATGACAGCGTCGCGGACCAGCGCTCGGGGTCCGATACGGACGCCGAATCCGAGGATCGATCGTTCGACCACCGCCCCGGCTTCCACAACGGCGCCGTCGAAGAGAATTGCACCGTCGAGGCGAGCGCCTGCACCAACTTCTGCGCCTCGACCGACAACCGTGCCGCCGATCAGAACAGCGCCCGGCGCGATTCCGGCCCCGGGGTGAACCAGCGACTCGCCGCGCGGACCTTCGAGAGCCGGCGAAGGTGCGATACCTCGCACCAGGTCGGCGGAACCGCGAACGAAGTCCTCGGGGGTTCCCATGTCACGCCAGTACGACGAGTCGACGTGGCCGAACACCCGCTTGCCCTCGGCCAGGAGATTCGGGAACACCTCGCGCTCGACCGATACCGGTCGTCCTTCGGGGATCTGTTCGATGATCTCGCGCTTGAAGACGTAGCAGCCGGCGTTGATCTGATCCGTCGGCGGATCCTGAGTCTTCTCCAGGAATGCCGAGACTCGTCCGTCCTCGTCGGTCGGAACACAACCGAATGCTCGCGGGTCTCCCACACGAACCAGATGCAGGGTCACGTCGGCGTCCGTCTTCTCGTGGGTCTCGAGAATGCCGTTCAGATCGGTGCCACCGAGCACGTCGCCGTTGAACACCATGACGTTGTCACCGCGCAACTTCGGCAGAACGTTGCGGATTCCGCCACCGGTGCCCAGCGGTTCGGTCTCGAAGACGTAGTCGATCTCGAGGCCCATCTTGGAGCCGTCGCCGAAGTAGTCCTCGAATACCTCTGCCTTGAAGGACGTTCCGAGCACGACGTGCTTGATTCCGGCTGCCTCGATGCGGGCGAGCAGGTGCGTCAGGAACGGCAGGCCGGCGGTCGGAAGCATCGGCTTGGGTGCCGACAGCGTCAGCGGACGCAGCCGAGTGCCTTTGCCGCCTACCAGGATTACGGCGTCGGTCGGATTCGGATCGGACATCATTTTCCCCCGTGGTTCGAAACTGATGGGTTGTCGGTCGAGTTGTCGGTGCGAGCGCGCTCGCGAACTGCAGAAGCTACGGCGATCTTGGATCGCACCGCGAGGCCACCGCGCAAGGCAAGTCGTAGCGGAGCCTGCCACCAGTGCGGATGGCGATCAGCCTGGAACTGGTACGCACTGCGATGATGGGCAGGCAACATCAGTTCCGGATGACGTCCTGCCGCATGGCCTTTGGCATGGGTGACGACGGCCGAGGGGACGAATACGTTGAGCCACCCGGCTTTTCCGAGGCGGTCACCGAAGTCCACGTCCTCCATGTACATGAAGTAACGAGAGTCGAAACCTGAGATGGTGTCGAAGGCGTCGCGTCGCACCAGCAGGCACGACCCGGAAAGCCACCCCACTGCACGCTCGGTGACGGCCTCGTTCTCCTGACGGTAACGAGCAGTCCACGGGTTCTTCGGCCATACGGTACCGAGCAACGCGTGCCCGACGCCCGAGGTGATGTCGGGCACCGTTCGCGCCGACGGATAGACACTGCCGTCCGGTTCGAGGACCTTCGGCCCCAGTGCACCGGCCCTTGGCCACCGATTTGCCGCAGCCACCAATTCGTCGAGTGAACCGGGTGCCCATTGGACGTCCGGGTTGGAAATCACGACGAATTCGATCGACGAATCGATCTCCGCTACAGCCCGATTTATCGCTCCCCCGTACCCGATGTTTCCGCCGGTTCGAAGCAGACGGACATGCTCGTACTTGGCATCGGCGGCCTCGGGGGCACCATCGGTCGACCCATTGTCGGCCATGATGACCTGGGGTTTTTCTGTCGTCGCCACAGCGAGCGTGCTCAAGAAATTCTCGAGATGCTCGCCTGGCGAGTAGGTCACCGTTACCACGGCCAGCTTGGGACTCACGCCGGTCAGCCTAGCCGTCCGCGGCCACTGTCCCGAACAATGCTCACGCCAGAGCGGCGTGCAGAGCCTCTCGCCACGGACGCAGCGGCGTCATTCCCGCGGTAACCCACGCGCGCTCGGACAAGACCGAATATGCCGGGCGCGGGGCAGGGCGTACGAACTCCGCACTACTGCACGGGCGCACCCGAGCAGGGTCTGCTCCGATCTCCTCGAAAACAGCTCGCGCCAACTCGTACCAACTTGCTTGCCCGCCGTTCGTCACGTGGAATGTCGACGCACCCGTGAAGTCCAGCAGCGCGAGTTCGACGATGCCGCCGGCCAGATCGACGCTGTACGTGGGTGACCCGATCTGGTCGTCCACGACGTTCACGAATTCGCGTTCGGCTTCGAGCCTTCTCATCGTGGCGACAAAATCCGTGCCGACACCGGAATACACCCACGCGGTGCGGACAACGGCCGCGTCAGCCCCCGACTCTCGAACAGCGATCTCGCCGTCCAGTTTGGTTCGGCCGTAGACCGTCGCGGGACCGGTCGGTGCATCGACGTCGTATGGCGAGCTTGCATCGCCCGGAAAGACGTAGTCCGTCGAAACGTGGATCAACCGCGAACCCGCCCGCGCACAGGCTTGCGCGAGATTCCGCGGTCCGATCTCGTTGACCGCCCTCGCCGCCTCCTGGTCGGTCTCGGCAGCATCGACGGCCGTGTACGCAGCGCAGTTGATCAGCACCGAATCAGGCGAGACGAAGTCGTCAACCGCGCGGCTGTCGGTGATGTCGAGCTCGCGGGAACCGACGGCCGTCACAGTGTGACCCGCCGACGTTGCGAGAGCATCGATACGTGTTCCGAGCTGCCCTCGGGCGCCGGTGAGCAGGATATTCGTCACACGGTTGAGTCTGGCACGCCGCGTCGAGGTACCCGCGGCCGAGCATCGGACCAGTAACCTGAAGGGGTGTCCCACCAGCAACCGCAGCGCCGCGCGCGTCCACGACCTGCGCCGATTCGGACCAAGACGAGCCCGGCTCGCATAGCGGTCGCGGTGCTGTCCGTGCTCGTACTGCTGGTCACCGGGTTCGCGTGGCGGGGTGTGGACTCGTTGAGAAACAGCCTTGCCACTGCCAGCGGACTCGGCCTCGGTGGCGGCAAGGACGGCGCCATCGACATTCTGATGGTGGGAACGGACAGTCGAACGGACGCGCACGGCAACCCGCTCTCACAAAGCGAGCTCGACTCGTTGCGCGCAGGTGAGGAAGTTGCGTCCAATACCGACACCATCATCTTGATCCGCGTCCCCAACGACGGGAGTTCCGCGACCGCGATCTCGATTCCCCGCGACGCGTACGTCAACGTCCCGGGTATCGGTATGTCGAAGATCAACGCCGCGTTCGGTGCCACCAAGGAAACCGAACGGCTGAAGTTGGTCAACAACGGGTCGTCCGACAGCGACGCAGACAAGAAGTCGACGGAAGCCGGCCGGACCGCGCTCATCGGAGCGGTGGCGAATCTGACCGGCATCACCGTCGATCACTACGCCGAAGTCGGACTACTCGGATTCGTCCTGCTGACCAACGCAGTGGGCGGAGTCGACGTGTGCCTCAACGCGCCGGTAGACGAACCGATGTCCGGAGCCAATTTCGCGGCCGGGAAACAGACACTCGACGGTGCCGACGCGCTGAGCTTCGTGCGACAACGACACGATCTTCCTCGCGGCGACCTGGACCGGATCGTTCGCCAGCAGGTGTTCATGGCTTCTCTCGTCAGCAAGGTACTCAGCGCAAAAACCCTCAGTGACCCCGGCAAGCTCAGTCAGCTGACCTCGGCTGTCCAGCGTTCCGTCGTGATCGACGACGACTGGGACATCATCGAGTTCGCCAAGCAGTTGCAGAATCTGGCCGGCGGCAAGGTGCAATTCGAGACAATTCCCGTTCTCGACATCAACGGCATGACCGATTACGGCGAGTCCATCGTCAAGGTCGATCCCAAGGCCGTCAAGAAGTACATCGCGGGATTGGTCGGCGCCGACAGCGAGGACTCGGAGGAGACCTCCGAAGCACCGACCACGGTGAATGCGTCCTCGATCACTGTCGACGTCGCAAACGCCAGTGACATCGCAGGGTTGGCCAGCGGGGTTTCCGAAGCGTTGAGTGCCCTCGGATACAAGCAGGGTCAGGTCGGCAACAACACCGGCTCCGACGTCACCGAATCTACGGTGTTCGCAAAGTCCGCGGACGACGACGCAGCACTCGCGGTGGCCGAGGCACTCGGCGGTCTGACGGTCAAGGCGGATTCGTCATTGTCCTCGGGCAAGGTTCGGGTTGTCATTGCCGAGGACTACAGCGGCCCGCAGTCCGCGGACGCGGTATCCCCGCCCGAAGGAGCGACAAGCACGACTGAATCGTCGAGCACCACCGAGACCAGCCCCACTCCCGCCCCTCCCGGCCCGCCGATCGACGCGGCCTCCAACGGCCCGCGCTGTGTCAACTGAAAAATTGTGTGAACTGAACGGCTGCGTAAGCTGACGACGTGCCTTCGCCTGTAGACAACCTGACCGACGCCCTCCTCGGACCGATCCTGGCTGCCGACCCGGCCGGCCCTCGCGTGACCTACTACGACGACGCCACCGGCGAGCGCATCGAATTGTCTGCGAGCACTCTGGCCAACTGGGCGGCAAAGACAGCGAATATGGTCCGCGACGAGTTCGCTCTCGAGCCGGGCGGCAAAGTTGCCGTGCTGCTTCCCGCGCACTGGCAGAGCGTCGCCGTCTTGCTGGGTGTGTGGTGGGCAGGCGGTGAGGTGGTCCTCTCCCCCGACGCCGACGCCGAACTGGCTTTCGTCACTGCCGACCGACTGGACGATGTTGCGGACGTACCGGAGGTAGCCGCACTCTCACTCGACGCGTTCGGCAAAGGTTTGAGCGATCTTCCGCTCGGCGTCGCCGACTACGCAACCTCCATCCGTGTGCACGGCGACCAGTTCCGTAGCGCCGGAGCCGGTTCGGCGCTCGAAGGCCGGTCCGTAGCGGACACGATCGACGCGGCACGGGCATCGGCGAAGAACGTCGAATTGGTGTCGACGGATCGTGTCCTCTCCAGTCGCACGTGGGACACGGCAGACGAATTGATCGACGGGCTTCTGGCAGTTCTCGCCGCGGGCGCCTCACTCGTGCAGGTGGCCCACCCGGACGCGGAAGCTACCGCGCGCCGAGTGGGCACCGAGAAGGTCACGAAACAGTTCTGAACGCTAGCTCGCGAGAGCTGTTACCGGTGACACCAGCCCCGCCCGCCTAGCGGGGAGCAGTGACGCGATCACACCGCAGATTCCGCCGATCAACACGATGGCTACCAACTGCACCCACGGCACTGCGCTGAGGGCGACGTCCTCGATCCCGAATACCGATGCGGTACCGGCTGCACCGAACACCATCCCGAACAGCACTCCGATCACCGATGCGACTCCTGCCACGAGCAGCGCTTCCCAGATCAACATGGCTCGAATTCCCTTCTTGGTCAGTCCGAGTGCGCGAAGCAGTCCGGATTCGCGGCGCCGTTCGAGAACGGACAGTGCCATGGTGTTTCCGACGCCGATCAAAGCGATCAACACCGCTACCGACAGCAATCCGGCAACCACCATGAGCATGGTGTCGAGGATCGAATCGAGAGCTGAACGCATCTCGGTCATGCCCTGAACATCGCTGCCCGGCGCTTCCTGGCGTGCCAGTTCCGTGATGCGGTCGGTGGCGGCCAAAGCCTGTTCGTCAGTATCCGTCCCCAGCCTTACCCAGTACGAATCGGTGGTCGGCGCGGTGGCCGCTGCACCGAGATCGCCTCGATCCAGTAGTGCTGGTTGACCTTTCACGCCCTCGACCACGCTGACGTTCACGACGCCGCGATCCCCACGCACCGTCGCCGTATCGCCCGCCGAGAGCTTGTATTCGGTCAGGTCAGCGGGCGAGAGCACCAACTGACCGGCCGCGGGTACCGAGATCTCGGTACGCAGAACATCTTTCACCCGCGCAGCGTCGACGCCGAATCCGGCCAACGAACCGCGCCCGTCGATCGTCAGTTCGGCCTTGTCCAGACCGCTCACCGCGCCGACACCGTTGACCGCGGCGATGTCTGTGCCCAACCCTGCGGGAAGCGGTGCCGAACCTGAACTGCTCACCATGACGTCGACGGGGAATTGACTGTCCATCGCCGCGGGTGCGGCTTCCTTGACCGTCGCGATTCCCACGACGAGCGTGCTCGTCAAGGCAACACCGATCAACAATGCGGTGGCCGTCGCCGAGGTGCGGCGTGGGTTCCTACCGGCGTTGCCTGCTGCCAGGCTTCCCACCGGACCGATCAGTCTCGCCAACACTCCGCCGGCCGCATTGATCAGTGCAGGCACGATTCGACCGGACAGTGCCGCGATCCCCAGGAACGAGAACAATCCACCGGCGGTTGCGGCCGGCACCTGCTGATTCGTCACTCCCAGGACGGTCATCGCGATGCCCGCGAGCAGGGTCACGACGCCGAGAACCCGGCGCACCACCGATACCTGAACGCTCTCGGGCTTGGACTCCATCGGCTGCAGTGCTGCCAGCGGGGAGAGCCTCGTTGCCGCCCGCCCGGGCGCAGATGCAGCGAGCATCGTCATCACGATGCCGACGGCAAGACCGACGAGCACGGTCACCGGGGTGACGCTCAGTGACGAAAGAGGAACCGGCACATCTGCGGCCGTTGCTACGCGACCGATTGCCCAGGCAAGTCCGACACCGAGTCCGACGCCGATCACCGAGGCGATCACGCCGACCGCCGCGGCTTCACTGCGAATGCTCCGGCGAACCTGTTTGGCCGTGGCGCCGACGCATCGCAGCAACGCAAGTTCCTGAGTGCGCGCCGCGAGCAGCACGGCAAATGTATTGGCGATCACCAGCGCGGCAACAACAACGGCGATGGCGCCGAAGGCGAGCAACACCGTGCTGAGGATCTTGGTGCCGCCCATGTATTCGGCTGCGGCGTTGTCTGTGGCTTCTTCGCCGGTCAGCACGGTGGAGTCCGCGGGCAACGCGCTCGAGATCGAATCCACGAGTTCTTGCTGAGAGCGTGAACCGTCACCGGCGACACGGAACTCACGTTCGGCACTGTCACCGGCCCACGCGCTCACCTGCTCGGCGGTGGTGAATATCTTGATCCCGCCCAGTCGTTGCGCCGAACCGGAGAGGTCGACCAGTCCGACTACCTCCGCGGTGGGTGCGGCGGCACCGACCGTCGAATCCCGTGCCGTGACTGTGATTCGGGCACCGATCGGTATCCCGGAGTCCGCGCTCACCAACACCTGCCCCAGACCAGCCGGAATCGATCCCTCCGACACCTTCTCCCAACGCAATTCGGGATTGTCGACAATCGAGAGCGCATCCCCGTAGGACGCGCCCTTTGCCTCGGAGTCGACACGAACATAGGTCGACACGTCGTCGGCCACCGCCGAGACGCCCGGCACCGCGCTCAGCAGTGCTTCTGTCACGCCTGGACCGGACGCGACGACATCTGTGGTTTCGTATTGCGTCGCAAGTGATTTGCTCACACTCGCGTCGACAGTCGAGCTCAAGGTCAAAGTCGCGACGATGTATCCGACGGCGATCACCACCGCGAGTATCGACGCCACATAGCGCCCGGCATGTGCCCGCGCCTGCGCAAACGCCAGACCTCTCATCGCAGTGCACCCGAAACTGCAGGAACATCGGCCAGGTCGTCGGCACCGAGAGCTCGCATGGCACCGATCACCGAGTCGACGGTGGGATGGTCGATCTCTCCGGCTATACGCCCGTCCGCGATCAACACGACTCGATCCGCGTACGACGCCGCCACCGGATCGTGTGTCACCATCACGACCGTCTGACCGGTCTCCCGGACACTGGTGCGCAAGAGTCCCAGAACCTCTGTCCCGGAACGGGAATCCAGGTTGCCGGTAGGCTCGTCGGCAAAGATCACGTCGGGCTGCGGCAGTAGTGCGCGGGCGACGGCTACGCGTTGCTGCTGACCGCCGGACAATTCGTGCGGCAGGTGGTCGAGGCGCTGCGACAGGCCCAGCTTTCCGATCACCTCGTCCATCCACTCGGGCGAGGGTTCACTACCTGCCAGCTTCATCGGCAGCAGCATGTTCTCCCGAGCAGTGAGCACCGGTAGCAGGTTGAACGCTTGGAAGACGAATCCGATCCGCTCGCGTCGCAGTTCGGTGAGCTCCGTGTCGCCGAGTTTCGTGACTTCGGTGTCGCCCAGGAAAACCTGCCCACCCGAGACCGTGTCGAGTCCGGCCAGGCAGTGCATGAGCGTCGACTTTCCGGAGCCGGACGGGCCCATGATCGCGGTGAACCGCTCGCGACCGAAGTCCACGTCGACTCCGCCGAGCGCGTGAACCGTGGTCTCACCGGTGCCGTACACCTTGGTGACACCGCGGGCAGTGATCGCCGGCACTGCGGCTGGTTCCGTCGTGGTGTGCGCATGCATTTTTTGCCCTCCGTAAAGCTTCTCGCTATGACGGAATCGACGTTATTGCAGCGCAAGTGGTCTCCGCGTCGGAGTGCGGGGCGATCTTGGAGAGCCCGGTGTCATCCCGGGGTAGGACTGGACAGGGCGGCGTGTCAGCCCTCGGTGCCGAGGAGATCTGCGCGCCGGACAAGTCCGATCTGGAAGGCGAAGACGACTGCCTGTACACGATCACGAGAATGAGTCTTTGAAAGAACCCGTCCGACATGGGTTTTCACTGTCGTCTCGGAGACGTGGAATTTCGCAGCGATCTCCGAATTCGACAGCCCGTACGCCATGGCTTCGAGCACCTCGACCTCGCGCGGCGTCAACTCTTCGGGCAACTGCGCTTCGGGCGCCGAGCCTTCCAGAAGTGGCCCGACGTGCTGAAGCAGTCGCCGAGTGGCCCGGGCTTCGATCACCGCGTCCCCGCGGTGCACGGTGCGGATGGCGTCGAGCAACTGCTCCGGTGGCACGTCCTTGAGCAGGAAACCACTGGCGCCCGCCCGGATAGCCGACATCACGTACTCGTCGTTGTCGAAGGTGGTGAGCACCACGACCTTCGGCGCATCGGGGTCGGCCAGGAGCCGACGAGTCGCCTCGATGCCGTCCATCTTCGGCATCTGGACATCCATCAGAACGACGTCGACATGACGGGCGGCCAACTCGGTCAGCGCCTGCTGACCGTCCGAAGCCTCGACAACCACCGACAGATCCGGCTGTGAGTCGATGACCATTCGAAAACCTGCGCGGACCAGCTGCTGATCGTCGATCAGTGCCACTGCGATCGGAGCCACGTGTTCGTCCATGCCACTCACCTTAAGACCTTCGGACGTTTCAAGACCTACCCAGACGTTCGTTCGTACGGCAAGACGGCCCGGACGCTGTATCCGCCGCCTGATTTCGGTCCGGCGGTCACTTTGCCTCCGTGCAGCTTGGCTCGCTCGGCCATTCCGATCAGTCCCTGTCCGCCTGGTGACGATTCGACCAGCGCGGCGCTGCCGCCTCGTCCGTCGTCGGTGATACCGAGAACGAGTTCGGTTTCAGCCCATGTCATCTCGACGCTCGCCTGTGCTCCAGGCCCCGCATGTTTGAGAACGTTCGTCAGCGATTCCTGCACGATGCGATACGCCGTCAACCCCGCACCCGCAGAGAGTTCGCGTGGTTCCCCGGTCACGCTGACGGCGATGTCGAGTCCGCTGCTGCGTAACTCGTGGAAGAGACTGTCGATGTCGCCGGCGCCCGGGATCACCGAGAAATCACGGGGCGTGTCCTCACGCAGGACGGACAGCAGCGATCGCATGTCGGTCAACGCTTGGCGGCCGGTGGAGGCAATTGTTTCGAGTGCCTGAATTGCAGCCTGAGGATCCTTGGCCGCGCTGTAGCGTCCACCGTCGGCCTGAGCGATGACAACGGTCAACGAATGCGCGACGATGTCGTGCATCTCGCGCGCAATCCTCGAGCGTTCGCTGATCGTCGCGATTTCCGCTTCCTGCGCACGCTCGAGTTCGAGCAACCGTGCGCGCTCGGTCAGACCTTCCAATTGTTTGGTACGAACTCGACGCAAATCACCGAACGCCCAGACCGCGAGCATGAAGATCATGACGGCCACGGACTGCATGACCTGCGAGGACATCGGGATTCCGTCGTAGCCGAAGTATCGAACAGTCCCGGCAATCGAGCCGAGCAACGCGAGCACCAGCCCGGTGAGTGAACTCCACCGAGCACCATAGGCGGCCAGCGCGTACAGGGAGATGGGGACGACAACGGCCGATGCGAGCAGTGTGTTGCCGATGAAGATCACGTGTAGAACTGCGAACCCTGCGATCACCATGCCGGAGAGTTCGGGGCGCGAGCGTCGCCACGCCAACGGAACGGTCATACCCAGCGAGATGAACACCGCCAGCGGACTCGCCTCGACCGCAACGACAACGCTGAACAGTGCGGCAACCGTCGCAATGCAGATGTCCACACCGCGAGCATGTTCCGCGCTCCAGCGGACGAAGCGTTCACTAGTCGGAAAACGAGCCATGCCGCCAAGAGTAGCTTTTACTGACGAGCTTTCACTCAGGTGCGGTAACCGCCGTCTTCGAGACCGGCCTCGATTTCGAAGCGGTTGCGCGGCCCGCGATGACGCAGTTCCTCACGCAGGTACAACAACCCGAATATGATTCCGTACCTGGCCCATTGGTCTGCATGAACGGCCTCGTGACGAAGGACGGATCGAGTCGTGTTCCGCCGCGTGAGATATACACCACCGAGAGTTGTTCCGCCTCTGGCGAACCCGCAGCGCAGTCCGGAGGCGACAAAGATTCCGAACTCGTCGTCGAAGCGGATGTCCGCGCCGAGAATCCTGGCGTACAGCAGGGCGACGCGGGTGACGAACGCGGACTGCGCGCTGCCCCGACTCGCTCGGATCAGCGGCAGCCCGCGTCGTGCACACACGAGAAGATCAGCCCAGCAGTTTTTCGCGGAGCGCCTTGTCCTTGTCGAGCACCATCGACTCGAGGCTCTCCTGGAACGCCACCATCCGCTGCTGCAGTGCGGGATCCGAAGCACCGAGAATCCGAGCAGCCAGCAGACCGGCGTTGCGAGCGCCGCCGATCGACACTGTCGCCACCGGGACGCCGGCCGGCATCTGGACGATCGAAAGCAGCGAATCCATACCGTCGAGGTACTTGAGCGGCACCGGAACACCGATGACGGGCAACGGCGTGGCCGAGGCAACCATGCCCGGAAGATGCGCGGCGCCACCGGCACCGGCGATGATGACCTTGATTCCGCGGCCGGAAGCTTCCTTGGCGTAGTCGAGCATCCGCTGAGGCGTGCGGTGCGCCGAGACGACACCGACCTCGAAGCGGATACCGAACTCGGCCAAAGCTTCGGCTGCAGCTTCCATGGTCGGCCAATCCGAATCGCTGCCCATGATCAGGCCGACCTGCGCGCTCTCACTCACCGTGTACATCCCATCCGTCGGTCCAAACTGCGTACGAAAGCCAATGTGCTGCGCGCTCGGCGCGTTCCCGAACTGCGGCAACGTAATTCGGATCGTCGATGGATCCGGCGACGCCCACGATGTTGACGTGTCCGATCTTGCGATCCTTGCGCTCACCCTTGCCGTACAGGTGGATCTTCGCGTCAGGCATCCGCGCGAACAGGTGATGGACGCGCTCGTCCATCGTCATCTCGGGAGCTTCCGGCGCACCGAGAACGTTGGCCATCACGGTGACCGGCGCGATCGGCGACGTATCTCCGAGCGGGTAGTCGAGAACCGCGCGCAGGTGCTGCTCGAACTGAGAGGTGCGGGCGCCGTCCATCGTCCAGTGACCGGAGTTGTGCGGGCGCATGGCCAGCTCGTTGACCACGAGAGTGCCGTCGGTCGTCTCGAAGAGTTCGACGGCCATCGAGCCGACAACACCGAGCTCGGACGCGATGCGCAACGCCAATTGTTCGGCTTCCTCGGCAACGGCACTCGAAAGGGCGGGAGCAGGTGCGATCACGACGGCGCACTGGCCGTTTCGCTGAACCGTTTCCACGACCGGCCACGTAGCGCCCTGTCCGAACGGCGACCGCGCCACCATGGCGGACAGTTCCCGACGCATCGAGACCATTTCCTCGACGATCAGCGGAACACCCTTGTCCAGCTGCTCGGTGACGATGGCTTCTGCTTCGTCCTGATCGTCGGTGATCCAGACTCCGCGGCCGTCGTAGCCTCCGCGAGTTGCCTTGATGACAAGCGGCCAACCGTGTTGCGCACCGAAACGCACGACGTCTTCTGCCCACGTCACTTCGGCGTACGCAGGTACGGGCGCGCCCAGTTCGGCAAGTTTGCGACGCATCAGCAGTTTGTCCTGAGCGAAGATCAGAGCCTGCGGCGGCGGCTGAACGTTCACGCCTTCGGCGACAAGAACCTCGAGATGCTCCGTGGGCACGTGCTCGTGGTCGAACGTCAACGCGTTGGAACCGACCGCTGCGCGTCGAAGAGCGTCGAGGTCGGTGTGGCTGCCGAGCACGACGTCGGGGCTGACCTGAGCTGCCGGCTCGTCCGAAGTCCCGGAGAGCACTCGGAGCGTCTGGCCCAGGGCCACCGCCGCCTGGTGAGTCATCCTGGCCAACTGTCCGCCACCGATCATGGTGACGACGGGCATGGATGCTTTTGCCGGTCGAGGGGTGGTCGGGCGGGCGGGGATCTGCGCGGGATCGTTGTTGCCGGTCACGGCTCTCTATGTTGTCATGTGCCGCGTTCGCCCGTTCATTCAGCGTTCCCAATCTGTGATTCTGCTGATGAATCCGCGGCAAATTGGTGGTAACGCGGTTTCGTTTCGTAAACTCGTCTGTTGTGCCTTTTGTCGACGGGGTCATTGCCCGCATACCCCAACCGTTTCGTGACATCGCTCTGCGTCACAGCGAGCTGATCAAATTCGCGATCGTCGGCGGAACGACCTTCCTCATCGACTCGGGCATCTTCTACACACTCAAGCTGTCGATCCTCGAATCCAAGCCGATCACGGCCAAGATCATCGCCGGCGTCGTCGCGGTGATCGCGTCGTACATTCTCAACCGCGAGTGGTCGTTCAAGAACCGTGGTGGCCGTGAACCAGCGCACGAAGCTGCGCTGTTCTTCATCATCAGCGCCATCGGTGTCGTCATCAGCTTCATCCCGCTGTACATCTCCAGTTACGTCTTCAACCTGCGCGTACCCGAAGTCAGCCTGGCGACGGAGAACATCGCCGACTTCATCAGTGCATATGTCATCGGCAACCTGCTGCAGATGGCGTTCCGATTCTGGGCCTTCCGCAAGTTCGTGTTTCCCGACGAGAATCCGGAACCGCTCGAGCTGTCCGACACCACAGGATTGTCCGAAACCACAGCGTTATCCGAAACCACGGCGCCTGACCCGGTAATTCCTGACGCCGAAGAGGAGCTCGGGCACTCCTGAGTTTTCCGTCTGCGCCGGCCTTTCGGTCAGCGCGGTTCGCGGCGCGGAACGACGTCCGCGGTCGGCGCCGTGTTGGCCACCGGCAGGAAGACGGCGAACAAGGCAGGCTTACGCCTCTGCAGTTCCAGTCGGCCCCCGTCGGCTTCGATCAGTGCACGTGCGAGCGCCAACCCGACGCCGGTGGACCCCGCCCCCGAAAATCCTCTGTCGAAGATGTGCGGCGCCAGATCGTTCTCCACGCCGGAGCCTTCGTCGGTGACCTCGACGCACACCATCGAGTCACGGCGAGACGAACTGCGACCCGTACCGTCGATCAATCGCACCGACACCGTGCACGTGCCTTCACCGTGTTCGAACGAATTGTCGACCAGAACGGAAACAGCTTCACGCAGACGCGAGCCTGTGGTCGCGGCCATCACCGTGCGATCGCCGCGTAGGCGCAGCCTGCGTCCCTCTCCGTCGAACTGAGCCTGCCAGTCGCGAGTCACCTGTTCCAGCTCGCCGACTACCGACACCAGACTCGCCGATGACCCACTGGTGCGCGACGAGCGAATCAGGTCGTCGATTCCGTCGGTGAGCCTGTCCACTTGCGCCATGGCTTCCTCGGCCTCGTTCACGACGTCAGGATCTTCGTGAACGGACAACTCGTCCAGGCGCAGCCGCACTGCAGTCAGTCGACTGCGCAGTTGATGCGAGACGTCCGCAACCAGCGCGCGCTCTCGTTGCAGCCGCACGGAGATCTCCACGGTTGCCGCATCGAGGACGTCGGACACGCGGTCGAGTTCGGGGATGTCGTGCCGACGAGGATCCGGCCGGAAGTCGCCTTCGGCGAGGCGCGCCGCCCGGTCGGCCACATCCTGCAGCGGATCGGCAAGCCGACGCGCAGTGACCACAGCTACCACGGTGCCTGCCGTGATGGACAGAAGCACGAGCACGCCGACAGCCATCACCGCTTGTTTCTGCTGGGTGCGCAGGTTCTCCGACGGCACCTCGAGGCGCAACGAGCCGGACGTTCCCATCGCGAGCGATTCGACGAGTGCGTTCTTGACCGTCGCCTCACCGACGTCGACGCGTGCGGCGCCGTCGACGACGGTCGGATACACGACAACGAGGCGCCCGTCGTTCGGGGTGAGAACCTTGAGCGAATCTGTGTTCAACGCACCTTCGACGAGTCCGTTCGTCCCCTCTTGCGCGATGACCTCAGCGGCCATCCGGTCGAGGCGCACCCGGAGATCACTTCGCGTCACGTCCTCCACCCAGAGCCACGCCGTGTAGATCAGCGGAACCCCCAGCAGCAACGCCGTCATGATCACGACAGCGAGAATCGACTGCAATATGCGACGCCGCATGCCGGCAGTTCCTGATTCTCGAGAAGTTAGTCGGTGTTGATTCGGAAACCGACACCGCGGACGGTGGCAATCCTGCGTTCCACTGCGGGGCCCTCGTCGCCGATCTTGCGGCGCAGCCACGACATGTGCATGTCGAGCGTCTTCGATCCACGAAGCTCGACGTCGCCCCACACCTCACGAAGGATCGTATCGCGCGAGACCACTTCCCCGGCGTGCTCGAGGAGGACCCGCAGAAGCTCGTATTCCTTGTTGGCCAAGGCGATTTCGGAGCCGTTGACGAGTACGCGTCGTGCCGCGGGCTCGAGCCTGATGCCACCGACCTCGACGATCGTGTCCTCGCGGCCACCGTGGCGACGCAGGAGTGCTCGCACACGTGCCATCAACTCGGCGAGACGAAACGGCTTGCTGACGTAGTCGTCGGCGCCCGCGTCCAACCCGACCACGAAGTCGACTTCGTCGGTCCTGGCGGTCAACATCAGCACGGCGAGCGAGGTGCGATGCGCACGAATCTGTCGGCAGACCTCGAGGCCGTCCATGCCCGGAAGGCCGAGATCGAGAATCAACAGGTCGAAATCACCTTCGAGCGCCTGCTGCAACGCAGCGGGTCCGGTCGGTTCGACCGTCACCGAATACCCTTCACGCCCCAAGGCGCGGGAAAGGGGTGCAGCAATGGCCTCGTCGTCTTCGGCTAGCAATACGGCAGTCACACGAACAGACTACGGACAACACGCCTTTGCACGTTGATTACCAGCCATTTCGATCGTTCGGGTCGTCGTTTTCACCTGACGGCCACTGCGGTGCCTGCGAGGGTGGCTGCTGCATGGAATCGAAAACCTGGTGATACAGCAGGGCGTGAACGTGCTCGACGTCAGGAATGTCGTCGAACTCGAGCGGATCGTCACTGGCAGATGCGATGACCAGAGTTCCGGTCTTGAGCATTCGATCGATCAGGCCGTGACGGAACTGAACATTGCTGATCCGCCCCATGGGAATGTCGATACCCGTGTGCGTGAGCACTCCGTGGCGGATGAGCACTCGCCGATCGGTGACGATGAAATGCGTGAACTTCCAAACCGTGAAGGGCGCAACCGACCGCCAGGCCACGACACCGAGCCAGATGATTCCGACGGCAATGGACGACACGGTGCGAGCCGTGCCGTCCAATCTCGTCTGTGCGAGGCCCAGCAAGAACCCGGCGACGGCCGTCGCAAGCACGAACGTCAGCGCCGGAAGCACCAACATCTTCCAATGAGGATGGCGATGCAGTATCAGTTCCTCGTCCTGAGCGAGGGCGTCTTCGGGATATCCCATGACGGGAAGTCTGCCACCCCGCACCGACTTTCAGACACACCGACTTTCAGGCACACCCGTCTTCAGGGCAACGCTCAGGGCTGCGCGATCTTTCGCAGCACCAACGGGGTCACGACGATGATGATGCCGTACAGCACCATCCACACGCCGACCACGATGCGGAAGACGTCGAGCGAGAGTTCGGGCTGCAGAAGGACGATTGCACCCGCGACGATGCTGATGACTCCGAGCACGATCGACAGACCGCGATCGACGGTGTGCCCGGACGCCGCGTCGACCAGATCGAGAACGCCACGGAATACCCACCAGGCACCGATCACCAACGCGATCAGAACCACCGTCTGCAAAGGGCTACGGAGAACCAGGAATCCGAGGAGCACTGCCAACGCGCCGGAGATCGCGACGAGCGTGCGAGTTCCACCCGAAGCCGTCACGTCCGCGAACGAACGGATGATCTGAACGATTCCGAATCCGAACAGCTGGATCGCAATGACAACCGCGACCACGAACAGCGTGGCATCCGGCCACGCGAGTACCGCGATACCCAGTCCCAATGTGAGGACACCGAGCAGCACCGTCACGCCGGTGAGTACGCGGCGAGCGCTCTCGGCCGTCTCGGCTTCGGTCGGAACAACGATCGGTGTGGTCATGACGCCCCTAGGCAGCTCGGTAAATCCCGCAGTTGAGTGAAATGAAGGACGGACGGTTGGTTCAAAACCGGTCCGGGCCAAAAATTAGCACTTTGGTGCCAGAAAATCCGGCAACGTTCACGATTCGGTGACCGGGGCGGCGCGAAGGTGCGTGATATCACCCGCTGCGACCGCAAAGGTCTCCCCATCTGTTCCCTCGATTTCGATGACGACGCGTCCGGAAGTGTCGACGTCGGTCGCGATACCGAACACCTCCTTGTCGCCCGGCAAGACCGCGCGGACTCGTTTGCCCAGCGTCCCGCAGCGCTGCCGGTATTCGGCAGCCAACACAGATGTATCCCATTTCGACGATTCCCAAGCACGGAATTGCGTTGCCAATTCACGGGCGATTGCGCGAACGAGAGTGTCGCGGTCGACAGTCGATGCTTCTTCGATCAGCAGTGACGTAGCGGTCGGGACGGGCAGCTCCTCGACGCCGAGGCTCACGTTCAGCCCGATCCCCACCACCACCGCGGGATCGGGCGCCGTCCTCGCCACCTCGGCCAGAATGCCGGCGACCTTCTTGTCACCGATGAGGACGTCGTTCGGCCACTTGAGTTCTGCGGGCACTTCGGCCACGTTGCGCAGCGCGTCGACGACCGCGATTCCCGACAATAGCGGGAGCCAACCCATGTCCGCGAGATTCATTCCGGGCATCGACAGCAGAACCGACATCGAGATCTGCGCTTGCGGCGGACTCACCCACGTGCGCGAATGACGGCCACGGGCACTCGCCTGATATTCGGCGATCAGAACGTGACGGTCGGCATCCGGATCTGCCGCTCGCGCAAGGAGATCCGCGTTCGTCGAACCGGTCTCCTCGACAACGTCGAGGCGGTTCCAGAAAACGCGCGCGTCGTCGTTGTCACTGCGCACGAGTGCGCGTCGTAGGGCATTGCCGTCGAGGGGCGGTCGGTTCAAGTCGGTCCACATAGCCCCAGCCTATGACGACGGCGAGAATGTACTGGTCAGTAGCTTGAGCCTGCAAGACAGCGACAATCGGACCTGCCTTCGAAGCCCCCCACGCACTCTCGTTAAGCTCACGTCCATGACCACTGTCCAAGAGCCGAACGCGCCGGAGGCGGCGGCCGCACCCGATATCCACACGACCGCGGGAAAGCTCGCGGACCTGCGGAATCGCCAAGCCCAGGCGCAGGCACCGAGCGGCGAAGCCGCCATCGACAAGGTGCACGCCAAAGGCAAGCTGACCGCCCGCGAGCGCATCACCGCCCTCCTCGACGAGGGCTCCTTCGTCGAACTCGACGCACTGGCACGGCACCGAAGTGTGAACTTCGGTCTCGCTGACAACCGCCCGGTCGGCGACGGCGTCGTCACCGGTTACGGCACCATCGACGGCCGCGACGTCTGTGTCTTCTCACAGGACGCCACCGTTTTCGGCGGATCGCTCGGCGAAATCTACGGTGAGAAGATCGTCAAGGTCATGGACCTCGCGATCCGCACCGGACGGCCCCTCGTCGGCATCAACGAAGGTGCAGGCGCGCGCATTCAGGAAGGCGTCGTCTCGCTCGGCCTCTACGGCGAGATCTTCCACCGCAACGTCCAGGCCTCGGGTGTCATCCCCCAGATCTCACTGATCATGGGACCCGCCGCCGGCGGCCACGTGTACTCCCCCGCACTGACCGACTTCGTCGTGATGGTCGACGAGACCTCCCAGATGTTCGTCACCGGCCCCGACGTCATCAAGACGGTCACCGGTGAAGACGTCACGATGGAAGACCTCGGCGGTGCTCGCACCCACATGGTCAAGTCCGGCGTCGCCCACTACGTCGCTTCCGGCGAGCAGGACGCACTCGACTACGTCAAGGACCTGCTCAGCTACCTGCCGTCCAACAACCAGGCAGCGGCTCCCCGCGGCGAGATCACCGACCCCATCGTCGGTTCGATCGAAGACAGCCTGACCGCCGAGGACATCGAACTCGACACCCTCATCCCGGACTCGGCCAACCAGCCGTACGACATGCACGAGGTCATCCGTCGCATCCTCGACGACGACGAGTTCCTCGAGGTCCAGGCCGAGCGCGCGATGAACATCATCGTCGGTTTCGGTCGCGTCGACGGACGCTCGGTCGGCATCGTCGCCAACCAGCCCACCCAGTTCGCGGGCTGCCTCGACATCGACGCCTCAGAGAAGGCCGCTCGCTTCGTGCGTACCTGCGACGCGTTCAACGTCCCGATCATCACCCTCGTCGACGTTCCCGGTTTCCTCCCCGGAACCGAGCAGGAATACAACGGCATCATCCGCCGCGGCGCGAAGCTCCTCTACGCATACGGAGAAGCAACGGTCGGCAAGATCACGGTCATCACCCGCAAGGCTTACGGCGGAGCGTACGACGTCATGGGCTCCAAGCACATGGGCGCCGACGTGAACCTGGCATGGCCGACCGCTCAGATCGCCGTCATGGGTGCATCCGGAGCTGTCGGATTCGTCTACCGCAAGCAGCTTCTCGAAGCCGCGAAGAACGGCGAAGACGTCGATGCATTGCGCCTCAAGCTGCAGAACGAGTACGAGGACACACTCGTCAACCCGTACGTCGCCGCTGAGCGCGGATACGTCGACGCTGTCATTCCTCCGTCGCACACCCGCGGTCAAATCGTTTCCGCGTTGCGACTGCTAGAGCGCAAGGCCGTTTCCCTTCCGCCCAAGAAGCATGGGAACATTCCCCTATGACCGCAACCACCGAGGACATTCTCAGCGAAGATGTCGCACTGGCGGAGACTGCACCGACCAACGGTGCGGTCGTCGAGGGAACCGCGACGGATGCTTCGCTCACGGAGCTGACCGAGACGTCGACCTCCGACGCGTCGGTCATCAAGATCGTCAAGGGTTCGCCCACGGACGTCGAGATCACGGCACTGGTCAGCGTGCTTGCTGCGGCTGCCGGCAGCGGTCAAGCTCCCGAGTCGAACGTTCCCGCGGAGACCTGGGGCGATCCGACTCAGTTCCACCGCACGCGTGCGCCGTTCTCGCCGTACGCGTACCTGAACCCCGCGATCCGTCGCAGCTGACGATCACTCTGCTGACGTGACTCAACTGGTTCTGGCTTCAGCGTCCCCGGCTCGCCTCGCAGTTCTGCGGGCGGCCGGGGTTTCGCCGCTTGTGCGTGTCTCCGGCGTCGACGAGGACAAGATCGCCGACAACCTCGGACCCGACGCCGCCCCCGAAAAAGTCGTGACGGTACTGGCGGAGGCCAAGGCCGCCGAGATCGTTCCCGGTCTTGCCGCCGACAATCTCACCGACGTAGTCGTTGTCGGGTGCGATTCGATGCTCCTGATCGACGGGCAACTTCAAGGCAAGCCGGGCAGCGTCGATATCGCCCGAAAGCGATGGGCCGCAATGGCCGGACGCAGCGCCACTCTCTTGACCGGGCACTGTGTCCTACGCGTCGCCGACGGCCGCATCGTCCGCATGGCCTCGGATCACAGCGCAACAGTGGTTCATTTCGCGCAACCGTCCACCGAAGATCTCGAGGCATACCTGGCAACGGGCGAGCCGCTCCAAGTCGCCGGAGCATTCACGCTCGACAGTCTCGGCGGCTGGTTCGTGGAGAGGATCGAGGGTGATCCCTCGAGTGTCATCGGTATCGGATTACCTTTGGTACGAACACTTCTCGAGCGTGTCGGGGTTTCCGTCTCGGATCTCTGGCGCACGCAGAGCATCTTCTGACGCGTTTTCTCCAAGCACGTTTTCTCTAAGCACCACTGACCAGCCCCGCATCGGGTCCATGCCGATGCGAAGCTGGTCGTTTTTGTTGTCACCGAAAAGGTTTGACCCTTCAGGTTTTGAAGGTGGTGTTGGCCGGCCGCGGGTGCTGCTGCGGGTCGATCGAGGGCGGCGGAATGAACCACGGCTTGTTGTCGACACCGATCCGAATCTCCCACTTCCCGACGAACCCGGATTTCCGGTGCATCAACCGATGATGTGAACGGCACAGCAGGACCAGGTTGTTCATCACCGTCGGGCCACCGTTCGCCCAGTGCCGGATATGGTGCGCATCAGTCCACGCCGGTACACACGTGCAGCCGGGGAACGCGCAGCCTTTGTCTCGGGCGATCAACGCCACTCGCTGCTCCGCGGTCACCAACCGTTTCCCGGGTTTCGCATCCAACGGCGCGCCGTGATCGTCGAGCAGGACGGTGGAGAGGAAACAATCACATCCGAGAAGTCGGGTCTGCGACACCGAGAGTGGCCCGAGCCAGGGCATGTGCCCGACATCGAGATCCGACAGAGACTCTTCACCATCAGCAGTGGAGGGTGTTGCGGCGCAGTCTCGATGCTCAGCGAGATCATGGGCGTTGATGTGCACGTTCACGTGTGGACGCTGACCACCATCGGTACCGGTCTTGGCGCAGTCCAGATAACGCCGGATCAGTTCGGTGAACCCGTCCGCGGTGCGTTTCGCCGCCGACCTGGCATCGGGAGTGCCGTCCGGTGCCGGGGTGGGCATCGTCAGATTCGACAACGCCGACAGCAACATCTCGCCGGTGAGGGCGTCGAAATCGCCGCGCACCACCACTCGACCGTTCAATGTCGACGCGATCCGGAGCTCGTTGAGGTCGGTATCCTCGGCGGGTGGAATCTCATCGGATTCGAACACTCGCTCCAAGGTCGCGATCACGTTCCGCACCTTCGTCGTCGTCGCCTCCACCCCCGACGCAGCCGCCAACAGTAGGTCGATACAACGAGGGAGCGCCTCCTCCGGCATCCCCTTCGGCGGTGACTCACAGAACGCCACGATCAACACAGCATGATCGAACGAGCAATCCCCACCATCGAACCGAGCCGCCACCGCCGGAAACGGCCGCAAAGCCGCACCCAACGCGGCGATCTTCTTCCCGTCCCGAACCTGCAACATCGTGTTCGCCGCCAACCACGCACCCACCCCGCGACTGGCAATCACCTGATCATCCGGGCGCAACGACAACTCGTCCACCACGGCCACACGAACCGCCTCGAGGCGCAGAATCTCAGCACTCGCCTCGACAGCAGCAGCACGCAACTCCGCAGCAGACAACTGCCACAACCGTCCGCGTAACCCCACCGCAGGACCAGACACCACGTCCGACAACAAGACACTCATTGAATCCCCCGATCCCCTGCACACAGGGTACTCGAACACCTGTTCGAGTCAAGGGCAATTTTCAGACCGGCGAATTGACCCGCGGCAGAGCAGTCGACGCCAATCCGATACCGAGCGCAATTGCTGCGATGATCGCGAGCACACGGCGCTGCGCTTGGAGAAATGCTTCGCCGGCCGCCGCGCGAGTCGATGCGTACGCGGCATCAACTGCCACCTGAACGGATTGACCCCCGGCACCGGCGGAGCCGTCCCGGCGACATTCCGGCGCCACCTCCATCGGTGTTCCGGATGCCAATTGGCTTGTTGCGCAATCGACAAAGGCCTTTTCGGCGATGTCGATCAGGCCGGGACCAACGCCGGCAGCTTCAAGGTTCGCAACGTACTCGGGCCGCTCCCCCTGCACTGCTTGCGGAGCTTGCCCCGCGACGAGCGAGAAGAACACCACTCCGATCAAGGCCAGTCCGATGGAGCTGCCAACCTGCTGAACGGTAGGAAGCAGTCCCGACACCGAACCCGCGTGCGCGGGTTCGACCGTCGCAAGGATCGCGGTTTGCAGTGGTGCCACGAACAGTCCGAGACCTGCGCCCCCGAGAAGCAGCGGACCGGCGAGCGCGAGCCAGCGTGGATCGGTTCCTTCGCGTTCGAGGATGATCGACAGCGCGATCAGCGAGCCGGCAAAGACGACCATCCCCAGGATCAGAACACGGTTTCCGAGCATCCGGTACACCGCCGATGAGAGAACCGCCGCCACGCCCATTCCGACGGCCCACGGCAGCGTCATGACGCCCGCTCGCAATGCGGAGAACCCGAAGCCGAACTGCAGGGTGAGACTGATGGTGAAGATCAAGGAAGTCAGAGTTCCGAAGAAAACGAACGCAAGAACCGCGCCGATTGTGAAGGCTCGGTCGCGGAAAAGCTCGAGACGAAGGACCGGATCGCCGCCTCGTTTCGCCAAACGCGATTCGTAGAGCACAAACGCCACTGCCACCGGCGCCGACATCGCGAGCATTACGACAAGACCTGTGGGCCATCCACGCGCCCTTCCCTCGGCCAGGGGAAGGATCAGCAGGAACAGCGCCAGTGATGACAGTGCGGCGCCGATGAGGTCCAGTGAGCGCACATGCTCAGCGCGAGCATCGACGAGATGGAAATATCCGAGAATCAAGGCGGCGATGCCGATCGGGATGTTGACGAAGAAGATCAGGCGCCAGCCCCAGTCGAACAGATTCCACTCGATCAGCAGCCCACCGATCAGAGGCCCACTGACTGTTGCGAGCCCGATGGTCGCACCGTAGATCCCGAAGACTCGCGGATGCCTGGCCTTCGGAAACAGACCCGAGATGATGGCAAACGTCTGGGCTGACATCGAACCGGCCGCAAATCCTTGCAGACCCCGGAAGACGATCAACATCGTCGCGCTCTGCGCGAGCCCGCACAACAACGAGGCAACGACGAATACGGACAGGGCGGTCAGAAAAACAACCCTACGGCCGAACAGGTCCCCCAGCCGCGCTGCAGTGATCAACGAACACGCGAAAGCCAGGATGTACACGCTGACCATGAGCAACTGCGCCGATACGCCTGCTTGAAGATCGACGGCGATACTCGGAAGCGCGACGTTGACGATTGTCGCGTCGAGCAATTGCATGAATGCCGCCGCCAGACTCGTCGCCAACCCGAGCCAGGGCGTCAGAGAACCAGCTCGCCGCCCGCCCTTGTGGTCGGCGCCGACAGCGTCACCTAAAGGGTCCGGAAGCACCGAATGATCCTAATCGAATACAACGCTTCTAGAACCTGTTCTTGTTTAGATTGTAGTATTTCGGACAATTCAGTCCCCCAGATGGGATAGTTCGTCGTCTGCCCATTTTCAGAGCAGGCTTCTCGACGACACACGCAGGAGTTCTACTCGATGGATCTGAACTTGATCACCCATTGGCACCCGCTTCCTGGGCGGGTAATCGAATGGGGCGTCACGCATGCTTCCGCTCAACGAGCCGCCGAAGCCGAGATCGACCGAGAACTACCCCCGACCACGATGCAGGATCGCCACCTGCGACGCGCCCGCGTCACCGCAGAGAAGGGCGATCCGCAGTCTCCGTGGATCGGTATCGCCTTCGATTTCGCAGGAACACTGGACCGCGACGCCATGACGCGAGCACTTCAGCGCTACATCCGTCGCCACGACACGCTGCACAGCTGGTTCTCGTTCGACGAAGCAACCACCGACGCTGCGGACACCTCGTTCGAGGTCCGTCGACACGTGGTGCCGGTCGAAAGCATCGAACTCGAGTACCGCGTGGGCGACGACGTCTCCGAATCCGAGGCGATCCGCGCGCTCGTCGCGACCAAGTTCGCCACCGAAACCAGCGCGCTGCAGTGGCCGGCCTTCGTGTTCGGTGCCGTCGAGCACCACCATGCCGACCTCGAAGCCGATCCGAGCTTCACCCTGTTCCATGCAGTCGACCACGCCCATTCGGACATGAACTCGATGGTGTTGATGTACGCGGAATTGCGTCAGCTCTACGCAGCGGAAACGACCGGGTCACATCCCGAACTGGGCCCCGCGGGAAGTTACGCGCAGTTCGGTCGCGTCGAGCGCGCACGGACGACCGAGCTGACGATGCAGTCACCCGAAGTGCACCAGTGGCTCGGTTACCTCATGCGTAGCGGCGGCTCGTTCCCCGGATTTCCGCTCCCTCTCGGGGCCGAAGACGCGCCCAAACCGGCTATCGGTTCACGCTTCGACCTGGCTGACGACATCGAGTGCGAGAAGTTCGGTGCGGTTTGTAAAGCCAACGGCGCCAACTTCATCGGCGGAATGTTCACCGCGCTCGCGATTGCGGAATTCGAACTCGCCGGACGCGACAAGTACATCGCCCTCTCGCCGGTCAGCACACGAACCGAGGCCGACTCGTTTGCGCAGGGCTGGTACATCAACCTGATCCCGGTCGGCATCGACGTCGACGACAAGCGACGCTTCACCGAGTTGGCAAAGCTCGGGCAGCAGGGGTACCACGACGGCAAGGCACTCCTCGATGTCTCTGTGCAGCAGGTCATCGATCTGGTTCTGTCGAGCTTGGCCGAGTCGGATTCCGCACCCGGCGGACTGTCGAAGACGCTCACCCCGCCGCCGATCGTCTCATACATCGACGGCCGACGCATGCCGGATCCATACAGTTACGCCGAGACGAAGGCAACGGGAATCGTCGGCGGCAAAGAGACTCAGATCGCGTCGATGTGGATCAACCGGATGCACACCGGAACCTGGATCGCCGTGTCTCACCCCGACACCCCCATTGCCCACGAATCGGCCACCCGCTTCGCCGAGCATGTCTCGAAGATCATCAAAACTGTTGCAGCTCAAGGCGACTACTCGTTCGTGGCACCAGAGGGAGTGGCCTGATGCATGTCACCTCGATCGATCGATACGGACTCGACCCCGGAATCGTCACCGAATGGTCGCTTCAGCCCGCGGACGGCGCCGTCACCGAGTCGGAAGTACCACCGTCGTACAACCAGCATTTTCACCTCGAGACTGCGCGAACACACGGCATGGGCCGGAGTGTGTGGATGGCAGCCGCATTCGACCTTCCCGGAGAACTGAATCGGCCTGCACTCGATCTCGCGCTGCGCCTGTTCATCAGTCGCCATGACACTCTGCACACAGGATTCGAGGTGGGCGAGTTCACCACCACCCGAATGGGACTCGATCCCGACGGCACACACATCGAGACTTCGGAACCTCTGAAATTCGATTCGACCGAAGACCTCCGAGCGCATCTCAAGAAGCGATTCACGACGGTATGCGATCCACTGACCTTCCCTGCATACACGTTTGCCACGGTCGAACGCGAAGAGCATTACACGGTCCTGAGCGCGTTCGATCACACACTCGTCGACGGCTACTCGTTGGTCATCGCTCTCGGGGAACTGCGACAGATCTACGAGGGACTGATCGCCCTACCCGACCTGACCGACCACGAGGCCGTCGACGCAGTGATGAGCCGACTGGGTGACCCGGGAAGTTTCGTGCGGTACTGCGAACTGGAGGCAGACGCTCTGCTTCCCGTCGACAACGACCCTCGAATCCGAGAGTGGGCAAGGTTCTACGAGATCTGCGGTGGCACATCACCGAGTTTCCCCTTGGAACTCGGCGTCGAGGGCGGAAAGCCCGCGCCGCAGGGCGCCGATGTGCGCGTGCTGCTCGACGAGGAGCTGACGGCGACGTTCGACGAGATCTGCCTATCCGCCGGCGGTAGCGTGTTCACCGGAATCCTCACTGCGATGGGACTTTCCGTCCACTCGTACACCGGGCGGTCGACGCTTCCGCTGCAATTTCCGCTTCACATCCGCAAAGATCCGCGGTGGGCCGACGCGATCGGCTGGCTCACCACCAGCGCGCCGATCACGGTCCAGATCACTCCCGACGCGGATTTCGGTGCATCCCTTGCACATACGCACGCGTCGTTCCGAGTTGCGTTGACGCTCGAGGGCGTCACCATGGCCCAGGTTCGAGATGCTTTGGGCGACAAGATTCGACGCACGCGCACCGACGTCTTCATGGTGTCGTACATCGATTACCGCAAACTACCCGGCACAGACGATCATGATCTCCTCAACGCCCATCACATCAGCAATGTGACGGTCGCCGACGATGCCCAGTTCTGGATTTCGCGAACGAACCGTGGTCTCTCGCTGCGTTCACGCTTTCCCGATACCGAGACGGCAAACGAAACCATGGTGAATTTCCTCACCGAACTCGACCGGATTCTGAGAGAAGTCTGCGCCCGGGGCGTGACGCCGATCGGAAGTGTCACCGAACAATTGAGAGATTCGAGCGTCGGAGCAGGAACACCGAGGATTTAGGGTCGGCAACGGGCACGAGCAGGCAGAACCTGCTTCCGGGCGTCTCACCTTGCGCACAGCGCATAGAATCGATCAAGTCCGTGTTCGAACCGAACGATTCGTCTTCAGGAGTACGCCCGTGCCCGTTGCCCCCGATCCCTCAACCGCGTTTGCCGAGTTCGCGCATCCCGACCGGTTGGTCTCGACGGAATGGCTCTCGGCGAATCTCGGTGCGCCGGGCCTCAAGGTTGTCGAATCCGACGAAGACGTGTTGTTGTACGACGTCGGCCACATCCCCGGAGCCGTGAAGATCGACTGGCATCTCGACCTCAACGATCCGGTCACCCGCGACTACATCGACGGTGCGAAGTTCGCAGAGTTGATGAACCGCAAGGGCATCGGCCGCGACGACACCGTGGTCATCTACGGCGACAAGAGCAACTGGTGGGCGGCCTACGCACTGTGGGTCTTCACTCTTTTCGGCCACGAGGACGTCCGTCTTCTCGACGGTGGCCGCGATGCGTGGATCGCCGAGAACCGCGACACCGCTTTCGACGTTCCCGACATCACGTCGACCGATTACCCGGTCGTCGAGCGCAACGACGCTCCCATCCGCGCATTCAAGGACGACGTTCTCGCGCACTTGGGCGACGGGCCGCTCATCGACGTGCGATCTCCGCAGGAGTACACCGGCGAGCGCACCCACATGCCCGACTACCCCGAAGAGGGTGCGTTGCGTGGTGGACACATTCCCAGCGCGCTCAGCATCCCGTGGGCGAAGGCAGCGGCACCGGACAGCCGCTTCCGCACCCGTACCGAACTCGGCGAGATCTACGGCGACCTGTCGGCCGACGACAACATCGTCGCGTACTGCCGCATCGGTGAGCGTTCCAGTCACACCTGGTTCGTGTTGACTCATCTTCTCGGCTACCCGAACGTTCGTAACTACGACGGTTCGTGGACCGAGTGGGGCAATGCCGTGCGCGTCCCGATCGTCCAGGGCGAAGAGCCCGGCGCCGTTCCGTCCTCTGTATCGGCGTCATGAGCGCTCTTCCTTCGGCTCTGGCCGAGATCGTCGACGACTTCGCGGCCGTCGGCGCCTCGGACAAGCTCACCCTTCTTCTCGAGTTCAGCCGAGAGCTGCCGCCGTTGCCGGCGGAGCTCGAGCAGAGCGCGATGGAGCCGGTCCCCGAATGTCAGTCGCCGCTCTTCCTCTCGGTCGACGATTCGGATCGCGACAACGTCCGTCTGTACTTCAGCGCTCCCCCCGAGGCTCCCACGACGCGTGGTTTCGCATCGATCCTCGCGCAGGGGCTCGACGGCCACAGCGCCGACGAGATCCTCGGTGTACCCGACGACTTCTATTCGGCGCTCGGTCTCGCAGAAGCCGTGAGCCCGCTCCGTCTGCGCGGAATGTCGGCCATGCTCGCGCGCATCAAGCGGCACTTGCGGGGCTGAAAACATGGAGTTCACCGAACTGGCCGACTATGCGATTCCGGCCGGCGCACTCGTCGAATGGTTGCCGTGCGCAACCGGGCCCTGGGTTCCGGATCCACGGCCCGTCTCCTACATTCACGAGGCACATCTCAACCGTTCCGCTGCAGGCGCAGGCGACAAGTCTTGGCTGGGAACAGCTTTCGAGATTTCCGGCCCGCTCGACGTCGATGCGTTCCGAGTCGCTCTCGGCCGGTGGATCGACCGTCACGAAGTTCTGCGCTCGCATACCGTCCTCGAACCCTCGAGCGGCGAGATCACCCGGCACACGGTCCCGCTCGGCGGAATCGACATCGGGGTCGTCAGCCACGGCTACGACGCGTCCAGCCAGGACAACTTCGACCACCTTCACCGCCTGTTCGACGATTACGCGTCCCCGCACAGTTGGCCGTCGTACGTCTTCGCGACGTTGACGCCCCGCGGTGGCGACGGTCCGTTCACCGTGTTCTTCGCGGCGGACCACTCGATCATCGACGGGTTCTCGATCGTGCTGGTCGCTCACGAGATCGCAGCTCTGTACCGCGAGGCCTCGACCGGTAGTGCTGCAAATCTGTTTCCGGTGGGCAGCTACGTCGATTTCGGTGCCGTCGAACGCGAGCAGATGGCCGACATGGAAGCCGAGAAGGCTGCGGTCGAGATCTGGCGAAAGGCTCTCGGCACGGACGGTCTACCCCAGTTCCCGCTACCGATCGGTGACCGTGGAACCGATTCTCAGAACGGCCTGTCGACCTGGCTGCTCGACGCCGACCAGTCCAAGGCCTTCAGTTCGACGTGTGCAGCCACCGGCGTGGGGTACTTCGCCGGACTTCTCGGCGGACTTGCCGCTGTAGGTCGCGAAGTCGCGGGATCCGATCGATTCGAGGTCGTGACGCCGGTTCACACCCGCAGCGCTCAGGAGTGGGCGGGTGCGCTCGGCTGGTTCGTCGGACTGTGCCCGGTCGAGTTCGCCGTTGGATCGGACTGTTCGTTCGGCGACCTCGCGACACGCGCCGCCGAATCCATCGCTTCGGTCAAGCCTGCCGCAGCTGTCCCGTTCGATCGGATCGGTGAGCATCTCGAAACCCCGATCCGACCGCGATTCGTCGTGTCCTACATGGACGTTCGCTTCGTGCCCGAAGCCGCACAATGGCCCGAATGGAACGCCAGAGCACTTCGAAGCAAGGCATATACGCACGACGTCTACATCTGGATCAACCGCACACCCCAGGGACTCAACCTCGCGGTCAGGTACCCAGGCAACGAGACGGCGAACGCCGCGGTTCACGCCTACGTGGCCGCACTGCGCCGGACCATCGAAGAAATCGTCACCGAACCGGACGCCGCCACCTCCGACAGCTACTCATCGGTAGTTTTCGAAACCGTTTCCTAAGCCGGAGTGGGCTTTAGCGATCCGGTTACAACCAGCGCCGAAGCGATGCATACACTCCGAAGTGATGCCAATCCCCCGATGGTGAAATCCCAGAGGAATACACCGCGGAGACAGACTATGCGAACCACAGGAGGCTCAGTGCCCAGTCATGCCAGCGCGCACATTACGAAGGTGCTTGTCGCGAACCGCGGTGAAATCGCGGTACGGGTCATCCGGGCGGCCAAGGATGCCGGCTACGGCAGCGTTGCCGTTTACGCCGAGCCCGATGCAGACGCGCAGTTCGTGAAGCTCGCAGACGAGGCATTTGCCCTCGGTGGACAGACGTCCGCCGAGTCCTACCTCGTGTTCGACAAGATCCTCGACGCAGCCAAGAAGTCCGGCGCCGACGCCATCCACCCCGGCTACGGTTTCCTCTCCGAGAACGCCGACTTCGCCCAGGCCGTCATCGACGCGAACCTCATCTGGATCGGTCCGTCACCGCAGTCCATCCGCGACCTCGGCGACAAGGTCACGGCACGCCATATCGCAGAACGCGCGAAGGCGCCGATGGCAGCAGGCACCAAGGATCCCGTCAAGGGCGCCGACGAGGTCGTCGCATTCGCCAAGGAATACGGCGTCCCGGTTGCGATCAAGGCTGCCTTCGGTGGCGGTGGACGCGGCATGAAGGTCGCCCAGACCATCGAGGAAATCCCCGAGCTGTTCGAGTCGGCCACCCGTGAGGCCATCGCAGCCTTCGGTCGCGGTGAGTGCTTCGTCGAGCAGTACCTGGACAAGGCCCGCCACGTCGAGGCTCAGGTCATCGCCGACCAGCACGGCAACGTCGTCGTCGCCGGTACCCGCGACTGCTCGCTGCAGCGTCGCTTCCAGAAGCTCGTCGAAGAGGCTCCCGCTCCCTTCCTGACGGACGACCAGCGCGCACGCATCCACGCATCCGCCAAGGCCATCTGCAAGGAAGCCGGCTACTACGGCGCCGGAACGGTCGAGTACCTGGTTCAGGGCGACACCATCTCCTTCCTCGAGGTCAACACCCGCCTGCAGGTCGAGCACCCCGTCACGGAAGAGACCGCGGGCATCGACCTCGTGCGTCAGCAGTTCCTCATCGCCAACGGCGAAGAACTCTCCATCAAGGAAGATCCCACCCCGCGTGGACACTCCTTCGAGTTCCGCATCAACGGCGAAGACGCCGGCCGCGGCTTCATGCCTGCCCCCGGCCCGGTCTCCGTCTACCGTGAGCCCACGGGCCCCGGCGTTCGCGTCGATTCCGGTGTCGTTGCCGGCGACGTCATCGGCGGACAGTTCGACTCCATGCTCGCCAAGCTCATCGTCACCGGCGCCACCCGCGAAGAAGCCCTCCAGCGGGCATCGCGCGCTCTGGCCGAGTTCGAGATCGACGGCCTCGCGACCGTTCTCCCGTTCCACCGCCACATCGTCGAGAACCCGGCGTTCATCGGTGACGGCGAGAAGTTCGACATCTACACCAAGTGGATCGAAACCGACTGGGTCAACCCCATCGAGCCGTACGCAGGCGCCGGTGCTCCCGTAGACGACGAGGACGAGGCTCTGCCGCGTCAGAACGTCGTCGTCGAGGTCGGTGGACGTCGCGTCGAGGTTTCCCTCCCGGGCCAGTTCTCGCTCGGCAACGGCGGCGGCGCTGCCTCCGGTGCGATCCGCAAGAAGCCGAAGGCGCGCAAGCGCGGCGGCGCCGGCGGAGGTGCAGCATCGGGTGACGCTGTCACGGCTCCGATGCAGGGCACCGTCGTCAAGGTTGCAGTGACCGAAGGCCAGGAAGTCGCAGAAGGCGATCTGATCGCCGTTCTCGAAGCCATGAAGATGGAAAACCCCGTCAACGCGCACAAGGCCGGTGTCGTCACCGGACTGTCCGTCGAGCCGGGTGCAGCAATCACGCAGGGAACGGTTCTCGCAGAACTGAAGTAGGGCCTCCGGCCCCGTGCGCCTTTCCGGTAGTCCCCACTACCGGAAAGGCGCACAGTCGTTTGAGTAGGCTGTAACGATGGCTGACGTCCCCGACATTCGCATCGGCACTGCAGAACGCGAGCAGGCACTCGATCTCCTGAGCGAGCACTTCGCCGCAGGCCGCCTCACCGTCACCGAGTTCGACGAGAGAAGCGGAATCGTCAGTGCCGCAACAACTCGCAGTGAACTCGTTCCGGTGTTCGCCGATCTTCCGGGCAACTACCAAGCCCCCGGCACCGCTCCCCTGTCGATGGTGACGCCTCCCGACGCACCGGCGGAGCGAGGCTTCAACCCCGACTGGTCCGGTCGCGTCATGGCCGTCGTCCCGATTCTCGCGGTGATCCTGTTCTTCGTCACCGGTACCTGGTTGTGGTTCCTCGCGATTCCCCTGGCCGGTGCACTGCTGTTCGGTACCGACCGGGAACGCAAAGCCAAGCGCCGCCGCGAGCGGGACTCCGACTGATGGAGCCGATCGAGATCAACGCAGGCGGCTGGTATCTACGCGCACTGCGCGCAGACGAGCGTGTGGACGACCGCCCCGCCCTTGCCGATGGTGGTATCACCGACCCCGATTACGTGAGTCAGCGAAGCGCTCAGTGGCACGAAAACAGCGTCTACTCCTGGGCAGTGTGCCAACCCAACACCGGTGAGCTTCTCGCCGAGGTCGTTCTGACACCTCTCGACTCCACCGCCCTGCTCACCGGCTGGGCCCGCGACGGGCACACCGAGGCGCTCACGACAGCCGCCGACGCCGTCACCAGGTTCGCCGAAGGTGCACTCGGACTCGTCGTCGTCGAGGGGCAGACGAATTGAAGAACAACCGATACTGGCCGTTGGCGATCGCCGTGGTCATTGCCCTGATCATGCTCTTCTCCCCGGGTTCCACCGTGCCCTCGAGCCCGGAGAACACCGACAAGATCACTCACACATTGATGTTCGCGGTGCTGGCGATCACCTCGTTGCACGCGCGGATCCCGGTGTGGCTCACCGCGGTGTGGCTCGTGATTTTTGCCGCGACGTCCGAGGTTCTTCAAGCAGCGCTGCCCATTTCGCGTTCCGGTTCGATCTGGGACGGCAGCGCCGACCTGCTCGGCATCGCCATCGGGATCGGTATCGTCAGCCTCGTGACGAGGCGACGAACTTCCCGCCGCGACGAGCCGAGCAGGTCCTGATCAGCTGAGCAGGTTGCTCCGCAATTGGTCCTGGGTCGACGCGTCGATCTTCAAGCCGTCGGTGAAGTAGGCCTCGATGGATCCGTGTACCTGCGCGAGCTCTGCCATCGACGCCTCCAGGTACTCGCGCCTGACACCGAGAACACCTTCGAGCAGGGTCGGGTCGATACCCTTCGCCTCGAATCGTTCGAGGAGCGGCGCGAACATCGGCAACAAAATCTTGTTGGTTTCGAGGTAGTCCGCGAAGACCGCGTCCTCGGAGGCACCCAGGAACAGCAGTAACGCGGCCGCTGCCCAACCCGTGCGATCCTTGCCCGTGGTGCAGTGAATGAGTGCCGGCGAGCTGGGCGGCTGCGCCAAGTCGACGAACAGTTGCCGGTACGACGCGACCGCACTCGGCAAGGTCACGAAATCGCGGTAACTTCCCTGAAAGTACTCGAGCGCCTGGCCGCTGCCCAACGCTTCGGCAGCAAACGCCGGGTCGGCGATCATCTGCTGCATCTGAGCCGGAATGGCGCGATACTGCTTGTCCGCCAATACGTCCAGGCCGATTTCTCGGATACCGTCCGGCGCCAGATCCGGTGCCGTCTCGCGTTCGGATTCGGTGCGCAGATCGTAGATCGTGACGATGCCCAGATCGGCGAGGGTCTGTACGCCGTCCGCACTGAGCGATGCCAGATCGGTGGAACGAAACACGCTCCCGGTGCGGACGGTGCCACCGAAGCTCGATTCGGGGCCACCGATGTCTCGGAGGTTCGCCAGGGACGGTACGACGGAAGACAGCTTCGGAGTATCGGTCATACCTGAGAATGTATCGGTCGCCGAGAAACCGTGATCGGGGAAGAGCAGCCGGAGAAATAAGATCGAGACACATCATCTCCCGTAATTGCTGCGCTACAGATCCGTAACATGCTCAAGTAATCCTGTGGACATGCCTACAACGAGTTCCAGTGGTCTCGGAGCCTTCGATGCGCTCGGTGACCACCAGGCAGTCGCGGCGCTGCTCGAGTGTTGCCATTCCGCCGTGTGGGCACAGGAAATCGCCTCGTCTCGCCCGTTCGCCGATCTGGAAGCTCTGTTCGACAAAGCAGATGCGGTGCTGGCCGAGCTTCCCGAGTCCGAGATCGACGACGCTCTCTCCGGCCACCCACGAATCGGTGAGCGAAGCGAGAGCGCGGCCTCTACCCGTGAACAGTCGGGAGTCTCGTCGGCGACAGAAGACGTACTCGCGGAACTTCGACGGAAGAACGCCGAGTACGAAGAGACATTCGGCCATGTTTACCTGGTCTGCGCGTCGGGGAAATCTGGAACGGAGCTCCTCGACATCCTTCGAGGTCGTCTCCGAAACGACCCGGCGACCGAGCGTTCCGTGCTTCGAACCGAATTGGCCGCCATCAATCGGATCAGACTCGCCCGTCTGATCGATGCACTCGCCGGAGGCACAGCATGAGCAAGACCCTCAGCACGCACGTTCTCGACGCGACGACGGGCAACCCCGCGGCGGGGATTCGCGTCGAACTTCGTGATCGAGACGGCGCCTCCGTCACCACTGCGGAGACCGACTCCGACGGCCGCATCCCCGAACTTGCTCCCGGTGGCCTGACCGCCGGTCACTACACCCTGACTTTCGACACCGGAACGTATTTCGAGACCAACGGACAAGAAAACTTCTACCCGGAAGTGACAGTGACCTTCCGGGTGGACGACACGGCACGGGGCTATCACGTCCCACTGTTGCTGTCTCCCTTTGCTTATTCCACCTATCGCGGGAGCTGAACACGTGACTACCGAAAACATCACGACCGGCAACATCACAACCGGCAGTACGAACACCGAACGGTTGAGCGGATCGATCGAACTATCGGGTCACCAGTACGGCAAAGCGGAAAATCGAGTAGTCCGAATCTATCGAGACACCCCCCGTCACGAAATTCACGACATCAACGTCTCCACCTGCCTGCGTGGAGATTTCGCCGACGCGTACCTCACCGGTGATCAATCGAAGGTTCTGCCGACCGACACGCAGAAACAAACGGCCTACTCCTACGCCAAGGAAAAGGGTCTGATCTCGATCGAGACGTACGGACTCGAACTCGCCCGTCATTTCGTCGACGACATCGAACCGGTCAGTGGCGCGCGGATCGAGATCGAGGAATACGCCTGGGAGCGTGCGATTGTCGACGGCAGCGAGCACGACTACACCTGGATTCGGAAGGGTCAGGAAGTTCGGACGGCGTCGATCACCATCGCCGATACCGGGACATGGGTGATCGGCGGCCTGAAGGACCTCGTGATCCTCAAATCGACCGGTAGTGAGTTCTCGGGTTTTCTCGAAGATCCGTACACCGTTCTCGAGCCGACCGACGACCGCGTCATGGCGACGACGTTGGTCGCCCAGTGGCGATTCGTCACCACCGACGTCGACTGGGAATCGGTCTACGCGGGCATCAAGGCACAGATCGTCAAGCAGTTCGCACAGGTACATTCACTTGCCCTGCAGCAGACGCTCTTCCACATCGGCAAGGCAATCCTCGAGGAATTCCCGATCATCGCGGAGGTTCGACTGTCCGCACCCAACAAGCATCATTTCGAATATGCACTCGGCCGCTTCGGAGTGGAGAACGACAACGAGGTGTTCCACGCTGCGGATCGTCCGTACGGCCTGATCCAAGCTGCGGTCGCCCGATCCGACGCACCAGACGCGGGACCGTCGTGGACCACCTACGCCGGTTGGTTGTCGTGACCGAATCAGCTCTCGGGGCAACACTCGTCGTGGCGGGCGCTCATGTGGTCACGATGGACGGCGACCGCTCCGAGTACTCCGACGGCTATGTGGTGATCTCGGGCAACAAGATCGTCGACGTCGGCGCCGGAACGCCACCCGAATACCCGGGTGCGCAAGTGATCGACGGGAGTGGTTGCCTGATCACGCCGGGTCTGGTCAACACACATCATCATCTCTACCAATGGATCACCCGAGGCCTGGCCGCGGACTCGACGCTTTTCGAGTGGCTGACCACCCTGTACCCCGTCTGGGCAGGTATCGACGCCGACGCCGTCCACGTGGCGGCCACCGGCGGCCTCACGTGGTTGGCGAAAACCGGATGTACGACCACCACCGACCACCACTACGTCGTTCCCCGCGACGCCGGCGACGTTTTCGAGGCCGAGATCACCGCGGCTGCGCAGGTCGGCCTTCGATTCCACCCGTGTCGTGGGTCGATGGATCTCGGCCAGAGTTCCGGCGGCCTGCCACCGGATCACGTCGTGGAAAAACTCGATGACATCCTGACCGGCACGCAGTCGGTGATCGACCGTTGGCACGACCCGAATCCCGGATCGATGCTGCAGATCGCGGTAGCTCCCTGCTCACCCTTCTCGGTGACGGAGGCATTGCTCCGCGAGTCCGCGACGCTGGCCCGCGAAAACGGCGTGCGTATGCACACGCATCTGGCCGAGACACTGGACGAGGAGAGATTCTGCCGCGAGCATTTCGGTTGCACGCCGGTCGAATACATGGAACGAGTCGGCTGGGTGGGCCCGGACGTCTGGTACGCCCACGCAGTCCATCTCGACGACGCCGGTATCGAGACGATGGCGCGAACCGGAACTGCGGCGGCGCACTGCCCGACCTCCAACGCGCGCCTGGGAGCCGGTATCGCCCGTGCCGCCGATCTGGTGAACGGCGGGGTCACCGTGGGGCTCGGCGTGGACGGCGCGGCGAGCAATGAAGCTTGCAGCCTGATCGAGGAGTCTCGTCATGCACTTCTGTTTGCTCGCGCGAAGGGCGGACCGCAGACGATGACGGTGCGAAAAGCCTTGGAATTGGGAACGATCGCCGGCGCACGAGTTCTGGGCCGCGAGGGCGAAATCGGATCGATCGAGGTCGGAAAACTTGCCGACCTGGCGGTGTGGAAACTCGACACCGTCGCGCATGCCGGCATCACCGATCCGGTGGCGGCGCTCGTACTCGGCTCGACTCCCCCGCTGAAGTTACTGCTCGTCAACGGGCGAATCGTAGTTGCCGACGGACGAGTCACCACCGTCGACGAGGACGTCGTGGCCTCGGATGTCGCACGCGCACACCGCGATCTACTCGGAAAGGCTTGAGGTCGCGATGGACCTGCACAGCGTCGACGAAGTTCTGGTGCCGCGGACCCGCGCCGAACTCCCCTGTGCGTCACCCGGCATCGGGTTCATCGGTGGCGGCACCTGGCTGTACTCGGAACCGCAGCCGCACCTGACCACCCTTGTCGACCTTGCGGGCTTCGACTGGGAAGCTGTGGCGGTCGGCGATCTCGGTCTCGAGATCGCGGCCACCTGCACCATCGAGGAACTGTGCCGCGCCGAACTTCCCGCATCCTGGCGCGCCGCAGCGCTGTTCCAACACTGCGCTGACGCACTACTCGCATCGTGGAAGGTGTTGCGATACGCGACAGTCGGCGGCAACATCGCGCTCTCCTTCCCGGCCGGAGCGATGACGACTCTGTGTACCGCTCTCGATGCCGAACTGACGATCTGGCGTCCGGACGGTACCGAATACTCGTTCCCGGTAGTCGATTTCGTTATCGACGATTCTCGAAACGTACTCAGGTCCGGCGAGATCATCCGCAGTATCCGGATTCCCGTGCATGCATTGACTGCACGTACCGCGATGCGAAAGCTGGCTCAGACGTCACTCGGGCGATCGGCCGTAGCCGTGGCCGGACGCTGCGGCGCCGACGGTTTCACGCTGGCGATCACCGCCGCGACCCGCCGTCCGTACGCTCTCAAATTCGACGAACTCCCCGACGCCACAGCACTTGCGGATGCGTTGCGCAGCAGGATTCCGGAAGACGCCTACTTCACCGATGTCCATGGAACTGCGCCGTGGCGGAAGGCGATGACCGAGCTTCTTGCCGAAGAAATCCGAGGTGAACTGGAATGAAGTACTCGGTGGACGGAGTTCCGCGCGACGACCAGCCCCGCCCAGGACAGTGCCTGCGAACTTTCCTCCGCGAGCACGGAGCGAACTCCGTCAAGAAGGGGTGCGATGCCGGAGACTGCGGCGCCTGCTCGGTGCTGGTCGACGGACACCCCACCCATTCGTGCATATTTCCCGCCCATCGCATCGACGGCCGCGACGTCGTCACCGCCTCCGGTCTCGGAACCCCGGAGAAACTTCACCCCATTCAACAGGCATTCGTGGACGCGGGCGGATTCCAATGCGGTTTCTGTACAGCGGGAATGGTAGTCACCGCATCAGCGTTGTCGGTCGAGCAAAAATCCGATCTCGCGTGCTCGATGAAAGGTAACCTGTGCCGCTGCACCGGTTATCGGTCCATTCGTGACGCTCTCGCCGGTACATCCAATACGGAGACTGTCAAAATAGGTGGAGCACAAGGGCGTTCGATCGCAGCACCGGCGTCCGCGCGCATCGTCACGGGAACCGAGCAGTACACCATGGACTTCTCCCCGGGTGAGAAGCCGGTCGACCTGCTTCACGTCGCAGTACTCGGCAGTCCGCACGCACACGCACACATAACGCGGATAGACACGGCAGCAGCCGAAGCGGCGCCGGGCGTCGCCGCGGTCCTCACTTTTCATGACAGTCCGGACGTGCTGTTCTCGACCGCCCGGCACGAGGACCGCAACGACGATCCGGACGACACGCGGGTGTTCGACAGGACCGTCCGTTTCCGCGGCCAGCGCGTCGCCGCGGTCATCGCCGAAACCCCGACGCAGGCGGAACGTGCACTCTCGCTGATCGAAGTCGACTACGAGGTACGCGACGCGGTATTCGAACCAGATCTGGCGCGTTCCCCCGGCGCTCCGCTCCTACACGGCGACAAAGACGAGAGCTCGCGGATCGCCGAAGTCCCTCGCAACGTGGTTGCCGCGCTTCACGATGGTGTCGGCGATCTGGACCGTGCGCTCGCGGATGCCACTGCAGTCGTCGAAGGTACGTGGAAAACTGCGCGAGTCCAGCACGTGGCCTTGGAAACTCACGGCGCAGTGGGGTGGCTCGACGAGGACGGCCGTCTCGTCATCAGAAGCAGCACACAGGTGCCGTTTCTGGTTCGGGACGAATTGGCGCACATCTTCGATCTCGATCGCAGCCGAATCCGGGTGTTCGCCAAGCGGGTCGGTGGAGGCTTCGGCGGGAAGCAGGAACTACTCACCGAAGATCTGGTCGCACTCGCCGTCCTGCGAACGGGTAGGCCCGTTGCTTACGAGTTCAGCCGCAGCGATCAGTTCACCATCGCACCGTCACGGCACCCGATGCGAGTTTCGGTTCGCGCCGGCGCCGATGCCGACGGAACTCTCACTGCACTGGCCATCGACGTCCTTTCCGACGCCGGGGCGTACGGGAACCATTCGATCGGAGTCATGTTCCACGGTTGCGCCGAATCCATGGCGGTCTATCGCGCTGCAACCAAACGCGTCGACGCCGAAGCGGTCTACACGAACAACGTTCCGTCCGGCGCCTTCCGTGGTTACGGGCTCGGCCAGATCATCTTCGCCGTCGAATCGGCCATGGATCAGCTCGCTGATCGTCTCGGCATGGACCCCTTCGAGTTTCGGCGGCGAAACGTCGTCGTACCCGGAGACGATTTTGTCGACTGGCACGTCGAGGACGGTGATCTCGAATTCGGCAGCTACGGGCTGGACCAGTGCATCGACCTCGTCGACAGTGCACTGTCGAGCGGACGCGGAGAGGCTGCACCGGCAGGGTCGCGTTGGCAGATCGGTCGGGGCATGGCAATTGCCATGATCGCGACGATCCCGCCGCGTGGTCACTTCTCCGACACCACCGTCGCACTCGAGGCCGACGGTCGGTACGTCGTGAACATCGGCACCGCTGAGTTCGGCAACGGAACCACTACGATTCACCAACAGATCGCGGCCACCGAATTGCGGACGACAGTCGATCGCATCACGATTGTTCAATCCGACACCGATGCCGGCGGATACGACACCGGAGCATTCGGGTCGACAGGAACGGTGGTCGCCGGAAAGGCGCTCCTGATCGCCTGCGAGCGCCTTCGCGAGCGGATACTGACCCGTGCGGTGCGATCGAGCGGTCGCGGCGCGCAGATCGACGACCTTTCGCCGGACGGTGTCGAAACGTCCCACGGTTGCCTCGATTTCGCGACGCTACTCGAAGGTGGCC
This sequence comes from Rhodococcus sp. 27YEA6, assembly GCF_044908235.1. NCBI lineage: Bacteria > Bacillati > Actinomycetota > Actinomycetes > Mycobacteriales > Nocardiaceae > Rhodococcus > Rhodococcus sp. 27YEA6. The sequence continues at coordinate 575,337 of NZ_JBIYCY010000002.1, forward strand.
CGCTCGCCGCTGACGGTCGCCACGACGGGACACCGCGCTCGGTCTCGTTCAACGTTCACGGTTTTCGCGTTGCCGTCGACACGAACACCGGCCGGGTGAAGATCCTGCAGTCGGTTCAGGCCGCCGATGCCGGCACCGTCATGAACCCGGCACAACTGCGCGGGCAGGTGGAAGGCGGTGTGGGACAAGCGCTCGGCGCTGCGCTGTCGGAGGAGATCGTCATCGAAGAAGGTCGGGTGATCAATCCGCAGTTGCGCAATTATCACGTTCCCCAGATCGGGGATCTGCCGATCACCGAAGTACTGTTTGCCGACACGTACGACAAGCTCGGGCCTTTCGGCGCGAAATCGATGAGTGAGGCCCCCTTCAATCCTGTAGCACCGGCGTTGGCAAACGCGATTGCCAACGCGTGTGGAGTGCGTATGTACTCCACACCGATGTCACCGGATCGAGTGTGGGAACAGCTACAGAGGCCCTAGGTCTCGCGTGCGAGCACGCGCTCGACCGCGTCGACCGCGTCGTCCAGCTCACTGGTGGTCACCGTCAGCGCGGGCCGGAATCTGATTCCCCTCTTCCCGGTGGGCAGTATCATCACGTGCTCGTCTTCACGCAGTCGCTGTACGACGCGATCGCGAAGGTCACTGTCTTCCAGAGTGATCGCGCACATGAGGCCACGACCGCGCGGCTCGGTTGCCGCCGCGTACCGCCCGCAGACTTCGGTCAACCGGGCAAGGAGATGCGCACCCGTGAATCGCACGCGGTCGATCAGTCGGTCCTGCTCGACGACTTCGAGTATCCGCCGGGCACGAACCATGTCGGTGAGGTTGCCACCCCACGTCGAATTGATCCGAGAACTGACGTGAAACACGTTGTCATGCACTTCATCCACGCGCCCGCCGGCCATGATTCCGCACACCTGCGTTTTCTTGCCGAACGCCACCACATCCGGACTCAGACCCAATTGTTGGTAGGCCCAGGCAGTTCCGGTGATTCCGCAACCGGTCTGTACTTCGTCGAGAATGAAGAGGGCGTCGTTTTCGTGGCACAACTCCTGCATCGCCTGCAGAAATTCCGGCCTGAGGTGATGGTCGCCGCCCTCGCCCTGGATCGGCTCGGCGATGAAACAGGCAATGTCGTCGGGGTTGTCGGCGAAAGCTCGGCGCGCTTGATCGAGAGCTTGCCTCTCCGCAGCTTCGACATCGCGGCCGTCTGCCAGGTACGGCGAGTCGATACGTGGCCAGTCGAACTTGGGGAATCGCGCGACCTTGCCCGGTTCGGTGTTGGTGAGCGACATCGTGTAACCACTGCGGCCGTGAAAAGCCTCGGTCAGGTGCAGGACCTTTGTCCCCAGATCTGCTGACAACCCGCGGCTTTCGTTCCACCGACTCTTCCAGTCGAAGGCAACCTTGAGTGCATTTTCCACCGCCAGGGCTCCGCCGTCGACGAAGAACAAGTGTGGGAGTGCCGAATCCCCCAGTACCCGAGCGAAAGCCGCAACGAAGCGCGCCATGGGTTCGGTGTAGATGTCGGAGTTACTCGGCTTGTTGGAGGCCACGACAGCCAACTCCTGTTGAAACTCCTCGTCGCCTGCGATCGCAGGGTGATTCATACCCAGGGCCGAAGAGCCGAAGAAACCGAACATGTCCAGATACTCGGTTCCGTCTCGCAGGTCACGGAGATAGGAACCCCGCGACCCTTCGACGTCGAGAATCAGATCGAATCCGTCGACGAGGATGCTGGCCTTCAACACGTCGTAGACCGGAAAGAGCGCACTGTCACCGAAGTCTCGCATCGCAGTACTCATACGCGAAGGCTATGTCAATTTTCCGGGAGTGTCGATAGAGGACCGTAAAAGTTATTGAACAAGCGTCATTCGTCGTAAAAAGTTTGTAGGATGATGGTGCTTCGTGTGTTGACGTTGGCTGCCGTACGGATCTCCTGCAGCAATCGCTCCAACGCCCGAGGTGACGCCACCCGGACCAGGAGGACGTAGCTTTCGCTCCCGGCTACCGAGTGACACGAGACGACCGCCGGCAGATGACGCAAGCGGGCAGGCGCATCGTCGGGCTGCGAGGGATCGAGAGGAGTGATGGCGACAAATGCTGACAGATTGTGACCGAGTGCCTCCGGATCGATCTTCGCGGAGTACCCACGGATCACCTTGCGAGATTCCAAACGACGCACTCGCGATTGGACTGCGGAGATCGAGAGTCCAGCCTTCTCAGCAAGACTCGCGAGAGTGGCACGGCCGTCCAAGACCAATTCACGCATCAAAAGTCGATCGGTTTCGTCGACCGGAACACCGGCAACGTCACTGGTTTCTGTTTCTCGCACCTGCGCAGGCTAACGCAATCGGACATTCGTATGGTTGAAACCTGGGAGCTACGTGCACGGTTCGCAGCGGCCCTCGCCAAGATGTATGGCGACGAGGTCCCCGCTTACAACACCTTGGTAGATGTAACGATGCAGGTGAACCGTGATTTTGCCGCCGAACATCCGGATTCTGCGGAGCGCCTGGGCAGCCTGGCGAGAGTCAGCGCCGAGCGTCACGGCGCCATCAGACTGGGGACTCTCGACGAACTACGTGACGTAGCCACCGTCTTCGGCGGATTCGGTATGTTTCCGGTCGGCTATTACGACCTCCGGCTCACCGACTCCCCCATTCCCGTTGTCTCGACGGCATTTCGCCCCACCGATCCCGCCGAACTCGCCCGGAACCCGTTCCGCGTTTTCACCTCGGTGCTGACCAGTTCCGATTCCAGGTTCTTCGACACCGACCTCGAGCGTCGGATCACCAGGTTCCTGCGTCGCCGGACCCTGTTCTCTCCCGAACTTCTGCAGTGGGCACGGCAATCGAGTCGCGAGGGCGGGCTGACGGAGCCCGAGGCGACACAGTTCGTCGATGCAGCGACCTCGGCGTTTCGGCTCGGCACCGATCCCATCGACGCGGGCTGGTACCGCGAACTCGCCGCAATCTCGCCGGTCGCTGCAGACATTGCGGGGCAGGGCTCGACCCACGTCAATCACCTCACCCCGCGAGTGCTCGACATCGACGAGTTGTACCGCCGCATGACCGAGCGCGGTATCACCATGATCGACCGCATCCAAGGCCCGCCGAGATGGAGCGGACCACCACTACTTCTGCGGCAGACGTCGTTTCGTGCATTGGCCGAAGACAGACTCTTCCGTCAGCACGACGGATCGGTCACCACTGAGCCCGTCCGCGTCAGATTCGGCGAGGTGGAGGCACGCGGAATCGCGTTGACCCGCAGCGGGCGAGCGATCTACGACCGACTGATCGCCACGCCCGAGGACGCCGATTGGGACAGCGAATTTCCGCACTCCGAAAGCGAACTCGATGCCGCGGGGTTGGCGTACTTCACGTACCGAAACGAAGGAACTGTTGTCGTCCGCGACCCGATCGTCTACGAGGACTTCCTACCTGCCTCCGCGGCCGGGATCTTCGCATCCAATCTCGATTCCGTGACCGGATTCGTTTCCGATGCGCCCGGCGCCGAATACGGGCAGGATCGATTGGAGGGCGCCATCGACCGCACCATCGAAGATCCGTTCGAGCTGTACCGCGCACAACAAGAGGCGTCACGTGCCGTGCTGCCTCCCGCCCACAACAACAGAGGACTCCCCAGTGAACCTGCCTGATTCTTCGAGCCTCGCCGATCGCGCCGAAAGCGCCCTTGCCGCGTGCGGTGTCGAGTGGCCCGCCGGCGACCTGAGCGCACGAACCCCCATCACCGGTACGCAACTGCGTACCGTTCGGCAGCACTCCGGTAGAGAAGTCGACGACGCCGTCGACGCGGCGCATCGCGCGTTCCTCACCTGGCGCACCGTCCCCGCTCCGGCGCGCGGCGCGGTCGTGCGCCGGCTGGGCAGCCTACTGACCGAGCACAAGGATGACCTCGCGGAAATCGTGACGTTGGAGGCCGGGAAGGTCACCTCGGAGGCTCTCGGCGAGGTACAGGAGATGATCGATATCTGCGAGTTCGCCGTCGGTCTCTCCCGGCAGCTCTACGGACGCACCATGCCGTCCGAGCGTCCCGGACACCGGTTGACGGAAACGTGGCACCCTCTCGGCGTTGTCGGAGTCATCTCCGCGTTCAACTTTCCCGTCGCGGTGTGGTCGTGGAATACCGCCATCGCTCTCGTGTGCGGTGACGCCGTCGTCTGGAAGCCTTCGGAGACCACGCCGCTGACTGCGCTGGCATGTGACGCCCTCCTCCGACGCGCCCTCGCCGACTGTGATGCACCGATCGACGTGCACCAGTTGATCATCGGCGGACGCGATGTCGGTGAGGCCTTGGTGGTCAACCCACTGGTGGCCTTGGTCAGCGCCACCGGTTCCGTGCGGATGGGCCGCGCGGTGGCTCCGCGGGTCGCCGAACGCTTCGGGCGAAGCCTCCTCGAGTTGGGTGGCAACAACGCCGCAGTCGTCACACCGTCGGCAGATCTCGAGCTTGCCGTACGCGGAATCGTGTTCTCCGCCGCCGGAACTGCGGGGCAGCGGTGCACCTCACTTCGTCGGCTCATCGTGCACGAGTCGATCGCCGATCACGTCGTCGAGCGCGTTGCGGCCGCGTACGCACAGCTCGAGGTCGGCAGTCCCTTCGATTCCGGTGTTCTGGTCGGGCCGCTGATCAACGAAGCCGCGTTCGAGACGATGCAGAAATCGCTCTCGGCCGCACGCGCGGACGGCGGAACTGTGGTGTGTGGCGGGGACCGCGTCGGCGATTCCGGGTTCTACGTGACACCTGCCCTCGTTCGTATGCCCGCACAGACCGAGGTGGTGCGGGCGGAGACTTTTGCACCCATCCTCTACGTCTTGACCTACACCGACTTCGACGACGCCATTGCGCTGCACAACGGCGTGCCTCAAGGACTTTCGTCCTCGATCTTCACACTCGATCAGCGAGAAGCAGAGCGCTTCCTCGCCGCCGACGGCTCCGATTGCGGCATCGCGAACGTGAACATCGGAACGTCCGGTGCGGAGATCGGCGGCGCATTCGGCGGGGAGAAGGAGACTGGCGGCGGACGCGAGTCGGGTTCGGATTCGTGGAAGGCATACATGCGCCGAGCCACCAATACCGTCAATTACTCGGACCAGCTTCCGCTGGCTCAAGGGGTCGAGTTCGGCTGAACACCTGCCGGGCGAAATCGGTGATCGCGTCGATCAACTCCGGGAGCGCCGACAACTGCGGTGCATGGTCGGTGCCCAGGCTGACCACCTGGGCACCGGGGACAAGTCTCTGCATGGCGCGTTGAGCCTCGATCGGCACGGTTCGATCCAGCGTGCATTCGACATACAACCTCGGCACGGTTCCGAATCGCTCTTCCGTCCAGACCGGTGCCATCAGGCGGGCTGACTCCAGTTGTGGAACGAGCATGCGCGCGGCGAAGATCGCATCAGCCACCGGCGCTTCGTGGAAGAACACAGCGGCACCGGCTTCGGGCGGAACAGCCGTCGCATCCCCGTCGTCGGCGGGAACCAACCAACGTGAGATCCCGACCGGACTTTCCAGACCGAGTTCGATGCAGAGCATCCCGAAGTCCGTCTGCGATGGAAGCATCATCCCTGCGACGTACACAAGACCCGTTACCCGCGAAGGCAGCAACTCAGCCACCTGTGAGGCCACGATGCCACCGCCGGAGTGACCGACGAGGGCGCACTGCCCGTCCAAGGACTCGACAACTGCCACAACATGTTCGGCAACGACATCGAGATCGATCACGTCGTCTGAGTTCCAACTTCCCGAGCCGGGAAGCTCCACCACAACAGGATTGAAGCCGGCCGATTTCAGTGGGCCACACACACGATCCCAGACCCACCCGCCGGCCCATGCTCCGTGGATCAGGACGATGTTCCGTGCACTCACTGCTTGACCTCGAGCTCTGCAGCCGAAAGTACCCGAGCCGCCTCACGACCTGCGGCGGCGTTGGACTTCCCCTGCCTCGACCCGGCCAATTTGGCCTTGATGTGATCGCGAACGGTAATGGGTTCGTACTCCAAGCCGGAGTCGTCCTGAAAACTCGGCAAGGTCGCAATCACCGCGTCGACGTTTCCGTCATGGAAGAAGGCCGCCGATCGCCGGCGCTTGATGGTGCCGTTCACCACCGGAGGCGCAACTCGGTGCAGCGTGGACATCCACCTGTCGTTGGTCAGTCGCGCGGTGAGATCCCCGAGGTTGACCAGTAGCGCGCCGTCGTGCGGCCAGACATCGTGCCAGCGTCGGTCGCTCCCGAGTACTTGCAAACCTTCGACCTGATCCGCCCACAGCACGGTGACCAGCCCGAAATCGGTATGTTCGCCCATCCCCTTCAACTCACCGTCCAACGTCACCGTCCCTTCGGGTAACGCGTAGTTGTTCATCCGCAGTACGTCGATGGAGTGGTCGGTGATCGACTCGAAGAATCCTGGGGTCAGCCCGAGCGCGTCTTCGAAAATGGTGGTCAGTGTGCGTGCCACCCGCTCGCCATGGGCGTAGTAATTCTCCACCCGCTCCGTGAAACCAGACACTGCGGGCCACAGGTTGATTCCGTAATCGTCCTCCGACAGTTCGAGTTCGGTGAATGATCGGGCTTCGGTTCCGACGTTGAAGGCCTCGAAAAAGTCGTTCATTCTGGTCGCGGATTCGACGCCGAGGCTCAGGCTCAGCGACTCACTCTTGGGCGGGCTGTACCCACGATTCGCGCCCTCGATTCGGTAGCCCGACTTCGTCTCCATCGGCAGCCCGAAGAAGTCGTCCATCGCTTCGGCGAGGCCGGAAGAAACAGCGGCCGGAACACCGTGGCCCCGAATCTGCATGAAACCTACAGTCCGACAAGCATGGTCGACTTCGGCAGCCACTCGCGCCTTGTCCTGGTCGGCACCACCGAGCACGTAAGGCGAGATGTCGACGACGGGCACTTCGAAGGGATCAGACTGGGACTGTGACACTGGCGTCTCCTGCAGAGCTGGTGGCGGGTTCAGATTTTGCAGTGGCATGGAGGCTCTCTCGCGATCGCCTCGCGAGTTCACCGAGTCGGGTGTGATTGAACAGCAGATTGAGCGAAAAGGCCGAGGCCGCAGCCAAGGTGATGCCGCTACCGAGGAGGATCTGAGCCGAGGAGGGGAATCGCTCGAACATCCCCTCCGCAAATTCCGGAAGAATACCGATCCCCACCGATACAGCGGCGATCGTGGTGTTGATCGGGTCGCTGAGATCGACCTTGCGCAGCGTGTTGATTCCGACCACGGCGACAGTGGAGAACAAGATGATTCCGACACCGCCGACCACCGGATCAGGCAGGGCTGCAACCACTTCACCCATTCGCGGGATGAGGCCGAGGACGATCAGAATGGCACCGCTGGTAGCGGTCACGTACCGGCTGTACACCCGGGTCGTGGCAACGGCGCCGACATTCTGCGAGAAAACGGTGTCGACAAAGGCATTGAAGATTCCGCCCAGAACTCCCGACATCCCGTCGGCCACCAGCCCTCGTGCGAGATCTGCTTTCTTCAAAGGCTTTCCGGTGATCTCGCTGACCGCCAGCATGCTCGCCGTCGACTCTGCGAAGACGACTGCCATGACGATACTCATCGCCACCACGGCGGTGACGGGAAACTCCGGAGCGCCGAAGTGGAACGGCATCGGGAAGCCCACCCAGGCCGAGCCGCCGACGCCACTCAGATCGATCAGGCCCATCGGGATGGCGATCACGGTGCCGATCACAAGCGCCATCAGTACACCGAGCTGCGTCCACATCCCGCGGCCGAGGCAGATGAAGGCCACCGCGACCACAACGACTGCGGCAGCCAGCGCCAGATTCTTCGGGTCGGCGAACGACGGGGAGGTGGGGTCGTTTCCGACGATCAGTCCTCCTGCGACACCGATCAACGAGATGCCGATCACTGTGAGGACGACGCCGGTAACCAGGGGTGGGAAGTATCGGACGATCTTGGCGAACGGCACGGCCAACGCAATGCCGACTACGCCACCGACCAGCATGGACCCGTACACCGCCTGCAGGCCGTACTCCTTGGCGATCAGAATCATCGGCGTCAGCCCGGCGAAGGTCGCCCCGCAGACGATCGGCAGCCGGACACCGGCGACCTTCCCGACGCCCAGGCTCTGAATGATCGTGATGATGCCTGCAACGAGCAAGTCCGCGCTGATCAGCATCGCGACTGTGCTGCGGTCCAGCCCTACGGCGGCACCGAAAACCAGCGGAACCGTGATGCAGCCGGTGTACATGATGAGGACGTGCTGAAGAGCAAAAGCAGACTGGCGGGCAAATGGGAGCCGCTGGTCGACAGGATGGATGGCCATGCGCCGATCTCCGTCCGAAGCTGGAAGTGTTTCGTGTACGGGACTATTCAGCACGTCGATAATTTCTTACCGTGGTCGAATTTGTTTCGTCTGTGTAATCAAAACTTTCACCAGAGCACTGCTATCTTCGGCACATGGACGACGACCAGAAGGCGATAGCGACCGCAATCGGGGCTGCCGTGCGGACGGCGCGAAAAGAAGCCGGACTGACGTTGCGCGAGGTTGCCGTGAAGTCGGGCTTGTCCCAGCCCTTCCTGAGCCAGACCGAAAACGGCCACGCAGTACCCAGTGTCATGAACCTTCATCGCCTCGCGCAATCGCTCGGCACCACGGCGCACGCACTCTTGGCACAGGGTGAGCGAACTCCGTCCAGCCTCGTCCGCGCCGGCGAGGGGCGAACCTTCGAACTGGCACACGATTCGGTGATTCGATTCTGCTCCACCGGCTCACGGACCATGGAACCCAACGAGATCACGGCAGCACCTCATTCCGAGGCAGGTGAGCACACCGAGCACGCCGGCGAAGAGTTCATTCATGTTCTCGAAGGATCTGTCGAGGTCGAGGTGGGACTGGACGAGCATCACGTTCTTCACGTAGGCGACACCCTCCTCTACACCTCGACCATCCCGCACCGGTGGTTCAATCGCACCGATGCGGTCGCGAGGTTCCTCATCGTGAGTTCGCCGCCCTCGTTCTAGATGCGCGGCTGTAGTTCCACACCACAACCCCCGGCTCACGGCTTACCCTGACAGCGTGACCATGTGGCCGGAACTTGCGCGCGAAATCGCCGATACCGTTCTGTTTCCCGTCGCCGACAGCGTCGACGCCGACGGAGAAATCCCCAGCAGCCATTTCGACGCGCTCGCCGCCGACGGCTTCTACGGCATCGCCGCCCTCGGTGAGGGTGGCCCCAGCAGCGAAGAACTGGTCGAGGTCCTCGAAACCTTGTGCGGCGGTTGCCTCGCGACGACGTTCACCTGGATGCAGCATCACGGCGTCGTCGGAGCCCTGGCGGCGAGTCCCAATGCACCTCTGCGCGAACAATACTGGGACGGTCTGGTTTCCGGCACGATTCGCGGTGGGGTTGCCTATGCCGGCGCCATCCCCCGCCCACCGCTCCTGTGGGCGAAGCGGGTGAACGACGGCTACGTCCTCGACGGGATCGCCCCCTTCGTCACCGGTTGGGGCATCGTCGATGTTCTCTTGGTGTCGGCGCGCGACGAGTTCGACAATTCCATCGTTCATTCCGTCGTACCGGTGGGCGAGGCCCCGGGTCTGACGATCGAGGAGCTTCCACTGATCGCGGCGCGCGGGAGCAACACCGTCCGAATCGTGTTCGACGCTTTCGAAATTCCCGATACCGACGTCTGTGCTGTCGTCAGCGACGAACAATTCCAGAGCACCCAGCTCCCCGGCTTGTGGCTCAACGGCGCGATGGCCATGGGCATCACCCGCCGCGCTGTCACCGAACTTGCGGATCTGGGAGTCGACACCGACGCGTTCGAGGAACAAGCCACCCGGGCGCGCGCCGATCTCGATGCAGCACTGCGCGACGGCGGCGACATGTCGGCCGCCCGCGCCCGAGCGTCGGAACTTGCGATACGCGCGTCGGCCGCACTCGTGACTGCGACCGGAAGCCGCGCTCTGGTCGGCAGCAACACCCCCGAGCGGCTCATGCGTGAAGCCACCTTCACTCTTGTCGCGGCTGGTCGCCCGGAGATCAAAACAGCTCTCGTGGAACGACTCAGCGGATACTGAGTACGCACGGTTGTACTCGATTACGCTGGGGCTCATGACCAGTGGAGAACCAGTACTCATCCCGGCCGGAACCGTGTTCACGCCGGAGGACCTGACGTTCTATGCCGATCGCGACTCCCGCAGTCTCGACGACGCCATCGCCGAAGCCGACCTTCTTGTCAGTTGCCCACACTCGGGTTCCGCGATTCCAGCAGAACTCTCACGTTTTCTCGCACCCGAGTTCACACAGCGGCTGCAGTTCGACTTCACCGACATGTCCACCAGTCCCATCGTGCGCCGTTGGGCCGAAATCGATTCGCGCATCGTGTACGTGGAGAATCCGCACCCTCGCATGATTCGCGATCCCAACCGTGCGAAGCCCGAAAACCTGGAAGCGTCACTGCGCGAAGCATTCGCCCGCGTCCACGAGGCCGGTGCCGGCAACAAAGCGGACCTCACCGGCGTCGACGCAGTTCGCCCTGTCACCTTCTCGTTCTACCCCCTGCTGCTCGAGCCGACCGACGACGCGGGTTGGAAGGACCTCGCCGAGACCTTCACCGAGACAGCTAAACACGGTTTGGGCGTCTACGAGAGAACTCGCGACGCACTGATCGAAGCCATGGTGGCGAAGAGCTTCGAACTCGGTCGATCGTTCACGACCTTGTCGTTCCACGACACGATGAACCACACCACCCGGCAGGACGGCGCCGTCAATGTCGAACGGCCGGAAGCAGATCGGCTCCCCGACGTCGTCGCACTCTCCAATCGTGGCGATCACGACGGTAATCGACGCGGCGACAATCCCGTGACGATGGATCCGGAGCTCATTCGCACACTGGCGGTCTCACATCGCAAGGGATTTCAGGTCGACGATCCGGATGCCGTCGCTCTCAATCAGCCGTACCTCGGCAGTTTCGAAATCATTCGAGCCGGAGCCAGATTCGCCGAATTGAGCGCCCGCGCCGCCGAAGCCGGGATCACGTTGAGCGCGGTTCAGGCCGAATTCAAACGAGAATTCCTACTGGGAGACGAACTGGCCGCCTACATCATGGAACCCGGCGTCGACTGGCCTACACCCGACGCCGAACGGGTGGACCAGCTCGCCCACGCGTGCAAGGCGAGCTGGGACCACTACCGCAACAGCTGACTCAGCGCTGTCACTCAGGGCTGACTCAGCCGCAATACTCAACCGAGCACCACTCCGAACAACGCGCCGGCCGCAATCGTCGTGACGGCCAAGATGATGGTCGGCAGGAAGAACGAGTGGTCGACGAGCTTGGAACCGAGCTTCGTGCTGCCCGAGAGGTCGAAGTTCGCAGCCGCGATCTGCGAACCGTTTGTCGGCAACAGATAGACGCCGGCAAACGCTCCGGCCCACATTCCGCTCACCAGACCGGGTGCAATCCCGGCAGCGAGACCGATCGGCACGATGGTCCTCGTAGCGGTCGACTGACTGGTCGTCAGTACACAGACCAGGAAGACACCGAGCGCGAAGATCCACGGCGCGGCGTTGACCCAGTCGCCGACGGTGCTCGTGATCAGCTCGGAATGGGCGCTGATGAACGTGTCCGTCAGCCATGCCAGACCGAACAGCGCGATGGCCGAGACCATACCGGCACGGAACACCGTCGACGACGGCACGTCGGCGACATTCGGGCGGCACACCAGCAGGATCAACGTACCCACGACGAACATCAGCATTTCGATGATCGGTGTCATCCCCATCGGAGTACCGTCGGCAGCTTCGGGACGAATCCCCTTGAACAGGCCGAAGATCACGATAGCCAGGACGCCGGCGAGGAAGATCAGTGCCGCGTTTCGTCCGGTCTTCGTCGAGACGAGTTCGGTCTTGGAGGCTGCACCAGGTCCGGCCAATTCGCCCGACTTCATCTTCGCCTGTATCTCCGGGTCGTCGTCGAGATCTTTGCCGAGTCGGTTGACCGCGATGGAGGAAAGGACGATGCCGACAACAGCAGCCGGGAAGGTGATCTTGATGATGTCGATGAGTTCGAAATCGTAAGGCGGCACGTCGGTCAGCGTGACCATTGCCGCCATTGCCGCGGACACCGGACTACACGCCAGCGCCACACCGGTCGAGACAACTGACAGCGACAGCGGTCGTGACGGCCGCACACCGTTCTTGTACGAGACGTCGTAGATGACGGGGAGCAGCGGGTAGAGGATGTTGGACGTGCCGGCACCGACCGAGAACAGGAATGACACCAACGGCGCGATCAGCGTGATCTGTTTCGGGCGAGATTCGATCAACTTGGCCGCGATGGTGACCATCCAGTCGATACCTCCGGCCGCCTGCATCATCGACGACGCGAGGACGACGGACAGGACGATGAGGAGAGCGTCGACCGGCGGACTGCCGACGTCCTCTCCGAAGACGAACACGAGGACGGCAACACCTGCGCCGCCCCACAGACCGAGAGCGACACCGCTCGATCTGGTACCCATGACAATCGCCCCGAGCACTACCGCCAGCTCGAGGACAATCTTGACTGCTTCCATCAGGCACTCGCCTTCTCGATAACAAGAGAATCGCTATAACAGGGCAAATAGTATGCTCTGCGCTTCGGCTGCAGGCACGAACACGCTGTCGGTGGGAAGGGGCAATATGGTGGTCGTGACCAACGTCCTCGGTAGGTTCTCGCCCGCCACACGCGAGTGGTTCGGCGGCGCTTTCAGCGCTCCGACTGCTGCGCAGCTCGGCGCCTGGGAATCCATCGCGAGTGGCTCTCACACTCTTGTCGTCGCACCCACCGGCTCCGGCAAGACATTGTCGGCGTTCCTGTGGGCGCTCGATCAACTCGCCGCCAAGGACGAAGGCGAACGCGCCACCAAAGTCCTCTACATTTCGCCGCTCAAAGCGCTGGGTGTGGACGTCGAGCGGAACCTTCGCGCGCCGCTGGTCGGCATCACGCAGACGGCGAAGCGTCTGGGCCTCACCCCGCCCGAGATCACCGTCGGTGTCCGTTCCGGCGATACGTCCCAGGCCGATCGACGCTCGTTGATCAAACGTCCTCCGGACATCCTGATCACCACGCCTGAGTCGTTGTTCCTGATGCTCACCTCCGCTGCCCGGGAAACACTGGTCGGTGTCGACACCGTGATCGTCGACGAGGTTCACGCGGTGGCGGGTACCAAGCGTGGCTCGCACCTTGCGCTCTCACTGGAACGCCTGGACGGCTTGCTCGAGCGTCCGGCGCAACGCATCGGATTGTCGGCCACTGTCCGTCCGCACGAGGAGATCGGGCGGTTCCTCGCCGGTTCGGCACCGATCCGAATCGTGGCACCGCCTGCCGCCAAGACATTCGACCTCACGGTCCGTGTTCCCGTCGAGGACATGACCGAACTGGGGATCGCGACGCCGGACGACGGTTCCGAATCTCCCACCCCGCAAGCCGGTTCGATCTGGCCCCACGTCGAGGAACAGATCGTCGACCTCGTTCTCGACCACCGATCGTCCATCGTGTTCGCCAACTCTCGCCGCCTCGCCGAACGATTGACAGCCAGGCTCAACGAGATTCATGCAGAACGCATCGGTCTGGCCGTCGAGAAAACATCTCGCCCGCCCGCGCAGATCGGGGCTCCCACCGAGGTCAACTACGGCGCAGAACCCCTCCTTGCTCGCGCCCACCACGGATCGGTCAGCAAAGACCAGCGAGCCCTCATCGAAGACGACCTCAAATCGGGTCGATTGCGATGCGTCGTCGCCACCAGCAGTCTCGAACTCGGAATCGACATGGGCGCCGTCGACTTGGTCATCCAGGTGGAGGCACCGCCTTCTGTTGCCAGCGGCCTGCAACGTGTCGGTCGCGCCGGCCACCAGGTCGGCGAGATATCGCGAGGCGTCGTCTTCCCCAAGCATCGCACCGACCTGATTCATTGCGCGGTGACCGTCGAGCGCATGGTCGAAGGCAAGATCGAAGCGATGGCCGTTCCGGCCAATCCCCTCGACATCCTCGCTCAGCAAACTGTTGCGGCCACCGCTCTCGAACCGATCGACGTCGACGACTGGTTCGAGACGGTGCGCCGAAGCGGTTCCTTTGCAACGCTTCCCCGTTCGGCGTACGAATCGACTCTGGACTTGCTGGCGGGGCGGTACCCCTCGGACGAGTTCGCCGAGTTACGTCCTCGCCTTGTCTGGGATCGTGAGTCCAACACGCTCACGGGCCGCCCGGGTTCGCAGCGTTTGGCCGTCACTTCCGGCGGCGCAATCCCCGACCGCGGCCTCTTCACCGTCTACATGGTTGGCGAGAAAGCGTCCCGCGTCGGCGAACTCGACGAGGAAATGGTCTACGAATCCCGGGTCGGCGACGTCTTTGCGCTCGGCGCCACCAGTTGGCGGATCGAGGAGATCACCTTCGATCGGGTTCTGGTCAGCCCCGCCTACGGCATGCCGGGTCGTTTGCCCTTCTGGCACGGCGACGGACTCGGTCGCCCCGCCGAACTCGGACAGGCGTTGGGGCAGTTCGTCCGCGAAACGGCTCTCGGCAACGAAGCCGACGTCGTCGAGCGTTGCCGCGTGGGCGGGCTCGATCACAACGCGACTACCAACCTGATCCAACTCGTCGGTGAGCAGAAGAATGCCACCGGGCAGGTGCCGTCGGATCGAACCCTGGTGGTCGAACGCTTCCGCGACGAACTCGGTGACTGGCGTCTGGTGCTGCATTCCCCGTACGGCCAACGGGTTCACGCACCGTGGGCCCTCGCCATCGGGGCGCGCCTGCAGGAACGATACGGCGTCGATTCCAGCCCGACGGCCTCCGACGACGGCATCATCATCCGACTCCCCGACACCGAGAACGAACCTCCCGGCGCCGAACTGTTCACCTTCGACGTCGAGGACATCGAAGATCTGGTCACCCAAGAGGTGGGCGGCTCCGCTCTCTTCGCTTCCCGATTTCGCGAATGTGCCGCCCGCGCACTGCTTCTCCCCCGCCGCAATCCCGGAAAACGTGCACCACTGTGGCAGCAGCGTCAGCGGTCGGCGCAACTGCTGGACGTCGCCCGCAAGTTCCCGACCTTCCCGATCCTGCTCGAGACCGTACGCGAGTGCTTGCAGGACGTTTACGACCTGCCTGCACTGAAGGAATTGTTCGGCAAGATCGAGAAAAGGCAGATTCGAATCGTCGAGGTGGAGACGGCCTCTCCGTCTCCGTTCGCCAGTGCGCTCCTGTTCAACTACGTGGGTGCGTTCATGTACGAGGGCGACAGCCCCCTCGCCGAGCGACGCGCCGCCGCTTTGTCCTTGGACTCCACGCTGTTGGCCGAACTCCTCGGCCGCGTCGAACTACGCGAGCTCCTCGACGCCGGAGTGATCGAGCAGGCCGAACGTGAACTGCAACGGCTCGTCCCTGACCGAAAGGCCAAGGACCTCGAGGGTGTTGCCGACCTCCTCCGCATGCTCGGCCCGCTGACCACCGAAGAAGTCACCGAACGCTGTCTCGAGGACCCGGTCTCATGGCTCGAGAAGTTGGTTACGGACAAACGCGCCCTCCACGTCTCGTATGCGGGCGAGAGCTGGTGGACCGTCGTCGAAGATGCAGCGCGGCTTCGCGATGGACTCGGCGTTCCCCTACCCATCGGCGTTCCGGCCGCGTTCATCGAGCCGGTCGATCAACCACTCGACGACCTCCTGAGCCGGTACGCCCGCACCCACGGTCCCTTCACTCTCGCCGACGCGGCTGCACGCTTCGGTCTCGGAGTATCAGTCGCGCGTGACGTTCTCGGTCGGCTCGCGCTCGAAAAGCGGGTGCTGGAAGGTGAATTCCGCCCGTCTGCAACCGGGAGCGAATGGTGCGACGCCGAGGTCCTGCGTCGCTTGCGGCGTCGCTCGCTCGCCGCGGCACGGCAGGAGGTCGAGCCGGTCAGCACCGCGACGCTCGGACGATTCCTTCCCAGTTGGCAGCACGTGGGCGGCACGCTGCGAGGAATCGACGGTGTTGCAACGGTGGTCGATCAACTTGCCGGCGTTCCGATTCCGGCGTCCGCTCTCGAATCGTTGATCCTGCCGAGCCGAGTTGCCGACTACTCTCCCGCGATGTTGGACGAACTCACGTCGACGGGTGAAGTCCTGTGGTCCGGATCGGGAGCTATCTCGGGCAAAGACGGGTGGGTAGTGCTGCACCCCGCCGATCTGGCACCGATCACGCTCAATTCACCCGCCGACACCGACGTCTCGGAATTGCAGAAGCGCATCCTCGACCTGCTGTCCGGCGGCGGTGCCTACTTCTTCCGCCAGTTGGTCGACGCGTTGCGAACTACGGAGTCGGCTGCGGACACGGTCGACAGTGCGGTGACGACGGCACTGTGGGAGTTGGTGTGGCTCGGACACATCGGTAACGACACCGTTGCACCGCTGCGCGCACTTCTCTCCGACACCACCAGAACAACAACCAGTCACCGATCGCCTCGCCGTGTTCCGCGGGCCCGTCCGTACCGCGGAATGGCCCGCGCTTCCACGCCCGCGCGCACGGGACCGGCAACCGCCTCCGGTCGGTGGTTCCAGCTGCCAGGTATCGAACCTGACCCCACTATCCGGGCGCACGCCACGGCTGATCTGCTGCTCGAACGATACGGCGTCGTCACCCGCGGTTCGGTGATGAGCGAGAACGTGCCGGGCGGTTTCGCGTTGATCTACAAGGTACTGAGCACGTTCGAGGACAACGGGCGCGCTCGACGCGGATACTTCGTGGACACCCTGGGCGGCGCTCAATTCTCGACGCCTCCCGTGGTGGACCGCTTGCGGACGTTCGGTGATTCCATCGAGGGGCGCCACACCTCCTCGGCTGCAGTCACTCTCGCGGCGTGCGACCCGGCAAACCCGTACGGCGCGGCGCTGCCGTGGCCGGCGTCGGGGGGCGAAGAGTCACCAGGACACCGACCCGGACGAAAAGCCGGCGCACTGGTAGTTCTGGTGGAGGGTGAGTTGGTTCTGTTCGTCGAGCGCGGCGGTCGCACGATCCTGACATTCACCGACGACGGCGGAACGTTGCGCCTGGCAGCACTGTCACTTGCTCAGAAGGTGACTTCTCGCGCCATCGACAAGTTGGTAGTGGAGAAGGTCGACGGAGAGACCATCCACGGCAACGATTTTGCTCCGGTCCTGGTCGAAGCCGGCTTCGCGGCCACCCCTCGCGGATTCCGGTTGCGGTCATGAGGATTGGGGTCATGATGATTGAGATCGTGGAAGTTGAGATCCTGAAGTGTGGGTGCGGCGACCATGCCTGAGGGCGATACCGTGTGGCGGGCCGCCAATGAACTGCGCGCTGCCCTGGCCGAGAAGGTACTCACCACCTGCGACGTCCGCGTTCCTCGTTACGCCACGGTTGATCTCTCGGGCCACCGCGTGGATTCCGTCGCCAGCCGCGGAAAACATCTCCTGATCCGAGTGGGCGAAGCGTCCATTCACACGCATCTGAAGATGGAAGGTCAGTGGCAGATTTATCGCCCCGGCGAGCGCTGGCGCCGACCCGCCCATCAAGCGCGCATCATCTTGGCCACCGAAGACTCTGTAGCAGTTGGCTTTTCACTGGGAATCACCGAGATCCTCGAACTCGGGCAGGAACAGGAGGCCGTCGGACATCTCGGACCGGATCTGCTCGGGACCGATTGGGACAGTTCCGTGGCCGCCCGAAATCTTCGGGCCGCCGACTCCGTACCGATCGGAATCGCGCTCCTGGATCAGCGGGTGATGGCCGGACTGGGCAACGTGTACCGAAACGAGATCTGCTTCCTACGAGGTATTCACCCGAAAACGCCGACACATCTCGCGGGGAATCTCGACGCGATAGTGGATCTGTCTTTTCGCACCATCAACGTCAACAAGTCGCGTCGCATCCGGGTCACGACCGGCGACACCCGCCCCGGTAGGCAAACGTGGGTGTACGGCAGACGCGGAAAACCATGCCGCCGTTGCGGAACTCGCATCAGAGAAGACACCCTCGGACCGGATCAGCTCACCGAGCGAAATATCTTCTTCTGCCCGGCCTGCCAGCCCTTCACGCCTGGTTAGCGTTGATCAGCAGCCTGACGCAGTGGCGGACAAATCGTTCACGGTCCACGACGATCGTGCCGTCCAGATAACCGATGAACAGTGTGAACAACGCCCCGACCAGCCCGACTGCCACCAGCTGCTTGTCCACGGGATCAGCGATCTCGGACAACTGGTCGTACACGAGGTCCACGAACGCCGGCATCGATTCGATACCGCGGCCGCTCAGGACGGGTTCCGAGAGCGGGGCGATCAGGAGCACTCTCCCCATCGCCGGATCGTCGACCATGAGCTTGACGAAAGCGTCGACCGCAGCGGTGGCGACCGCCTCGGATGTCGTCTCCGACTCCACTGCCGACGCAAGCGCCGACTGCGCACGCTCGGCGACAAACGTGTGGACCGCGACAACGTACTGATCGCGATCGGTGAAGCTTTCGTAGAAGTACCGCTCGGTCAGACCGGCAGCCTTGCAGACCGCACGCACGTTGACGGCCGGACCGTCGACCGCACCGAGCAGTGTCACTCCGACGTCGAACAACGTCGCCTTTCGAGTGGCCCTGCGTTCTTCGATGCTCACAACTTCCCCACTTCGCCGACACTTGATCTTCAATGCACCCGGTATCCGATCCTTGACTACCGCTGTTGTCGATCCTAATCTGACAACATGCGTAGTCAACTTGACGACAGCAGCACCCCGGTTCCCCTCGGTCCGGATTCCCTGACGTGGAAGTATTTCGGCGACTGGCGCGGGATGCTGCAAGGCGTCTGGGCCGGTTCGATGCAGAACATGCACCCCGGCCTCGGCGCCGGAGTCGAGGAGCATTCGCAATTCTTCGACGAGCGGTGGGAACGACTGTACCGCTCGCTGTATCCCATTGCAGGCGTGGTCTTCGACGGCGATCGCGCGCAGCAGACAGCCGAAGAAGTCCGCGGCTATCACACACGAATCAAGGGCGTCGACAAGTTGGGGCGTCGGTATCACGCACTTGATCCCGACACTTTCTACTGGGCGCACGCAACATTCTTCATGGGCACCATCGTCACTGCCGAGAACTTCTCCGGTGGCTTGACCGAGGCCCAGAAACGTCAGCTCTTCACCGAGCACATTCAGTGGTACCGCCTGTACGAGATGAGCATGCGCCCTGTTCCCGAGACCTGGGAAGCATTTCAGGAGTACTGGGACCACATGTGCCGCAACGTACTCGAAGACAACAAGGCGACCCGCGACGTCCTCGACCTGTCGGGACTCGGCAAGCCCCCGTACATGACGTGGCTACCCGATCCGTTGTGGCGGCTCGCCCGAATCCCCCTCGCCCGCGGATTCGTGTGGCTGACGGTCGGAATGTACGACCAACCGGTTCGAGACCTACTCGGCTACTCGTGGACCAGTCGCGATCAGAAAATTCACAACGCTGTCGGCCGCACCGTCAACGCCGTCTTCCGTCTGGTGCCGTGGCGATACCGGTATCAGCCACGTGCTCGCGCGGGATGGGATCGAGCTGACGGCCGAATCCCCGCCGATGCACCACTGGTCCACACACCGGCGCGCAACCTGCCCCCGCTCGAGCAGCGAGATAACCCGATGCACTACAGCCCCAGGGTCTGATCTGCCATGCTCTGAACATGGAGTGGGACCTGCGAACCCTGCTGAACCGTCCGATCACGTCTCACGGTGCGCCGCTGGGACAAGAACGTGTGGCCGCGAGGACCACCGCGTACATCTACGGCAACATTCTTGTCCTCGCCGCACTCATACCGGTGACGAAATCTCAGGAATCGCTCGGCGCCGCGATTGTGGTCGGCACGGCATTGTCGACATACATCGCCCACACATTTGCCGAGGGCGTCGGCGAGAGCATTCGCAACGATCGCCGACTGACGACCGCGGAGAGAATCGACTCGCTTCGCGATTCCGTCCCGATCCTCACCTCTGCGGTTGTTCCTGTCGTCATTCTCGCGACGGCGTGGTTCAACTTCCTGGAACCACGGACGGCGCAGTTGATCGCGGAAATCGTCTTGATCCTGCGGATCGGTTCCACCAGTTACGTGATCAGCCGACTGCACGGCGAGAAAGTCAGTACGAACACACATCTGGCAGCCTTCGGCCTCGCTGCCGTCGCCACCCTCATAGTCGGGTTGAAGATAGTGCTCACTCATTGACGAGCCACAAGTGCAAAAGAAGTCAGACCGGTCGTATATAACTAAGACGGGCAATTCGCAGAAACCTAACAATCGGCAATTTCGATGTGCGGTGATCGACGACTAACTCGGCCCACTTCTATCAAGTAGGCAGAGGAGCAGCCCGCAATGACAACACCACAGTCGCCGTATCCCTGGAACAACGACCCCAACCACACGACACCTCTCCCTCCGCCCCCTCCTCCGCCGCCGGGCATCACACCCGGTCAGGCTCCGTACTCGGGACATCAGCCTGCTTACACCCCGCCCCGGCCCCCATACGGTCAAGGCACTGGATATTCGCCGATGCCTCCCCGCCCGCCGAAATCGTATGCATGGCTGTGGGTCCTACTGGGAGTTGTCACAGTCGCACTCGTCGCCGTCGTGGTCTACGTATGGGTTCTCCCTCTCGTCTTGAACGACAATTCCGACGAGAACACCGCACGCACGGAAACCGTGGTGATCACCTCACCTGCGGCCGCGCCGCAGAACGGCGTCGTCACACCCGCGCCCAACGAGTCGGTCCCTGGCAGCGCAGCGCGTTGTGGATCGGTGTTCTCGAACAACGAATTCACGACGTCCGCCGTCGGCACCAGCGTGACGTCCTGTGAGTTCGCCGAAGAAGTGCGCTACCAGTACGTGAGCCAGGGTCGACGCGGCGGCCCGGTCTCCATCAGCGCGGTCAGTCCGGTCACGGGAACTCGGTACTCGATGAACTGCGCCGGCAACAAAGTCGTCACGTGTACCGGCGGAAACAACGCGGTGGTCTATGTCTATTGAGCAGTGCGTCGAGGCTCGTAGCGGGACGCGCCGACGACTCCTGGCGGTTGCACTCGCCACTGCTTCTGCAGCAGCCCTCGCGGGCTGCACGATTCCGACGCGAGACGAGTCGTCGGAGAAGGTCGAGACGATCACCGAAATCGTCGTCGTTCCACCGGAGCCGACAGAGACTCCTGCCGCCCCGGGCAACGGTGTCGGCCCGCTCGCCGGATTCGAGGCCCTGGGCAACACCCTCGGCGGCGCCGTGGGTATCGCACTCGTGCCCGTCGGCGGAGGTCAGTCACTCGTTGCCGGCGAGTGGCAGAACGGAGTCGCCTGGTCCACCATCAAAGTCCCACTGTCCATCGCAGCCCTCCACGAACCCGACAACACAGAACTCACAACGGTCAAGCAGGCGATCACCACCTCCGACAACGAATCAGCCGAAGAACTGTGGCGAGGCCTCGGCGATCCGACCACTGCCGCAGCGAAGGTCGAGTCAGTCCTCGTGGCCTCCGGCGATATGTCCACCACCGTGGAATCACGCACGCTACGACCAGAATTCAGCTCGTTCGGTCAAACACAATGGCCACTTGCCGTCCAAGCGCAATTCGCCGCCACCCTGCCATGCCGGAGCGACGCCACCGAAGTCTTCGGGCTCATGGGCAGCATCAGCCCCGACCAACAGTGGGGCCTGGGAGTGATCCCAGCCGCTCGATTCAAAGGTGGGTGGGGGCCGGACGACGACGGCGGCTATCTGGTCCGCCAATTCGGGATCATCAGCAGCGGCACCGGACAACTCGCTGTCGCCATCGCAGCCAAGCCGGACTCGGGCACTTTCGCCGACGGTACTGCGATGCTCAGCGACATCGGCCGCTGGGTAGGCGAACGAGCGCAGGCTTTACCCATCGGCGGCACCTGCCAACCGAGCTGAAGTACTGCCGGTCGAGGGAGGTACTGCCGTTACCCGGCTGAGCAGTCACTCCCGCCGAACCCCCGGCCGCCGCTACCGTGGACGACATGAGCATCCCGAGTCTGAAACTGAACAACGGCGTCGACATCCCAGCGCTTGGCTTCGGCGTGTACCAGACGCCGCCGGACGAAACACTCGCCGCCGTCGAGTCCGCGCTGTCGACGGGTTATCGCCATATCGACACTGCCGCGGCCTACGGCAACGAGAAGGGCGTCGGTGAGGCGATCCGGCGATCCGGACTCGATCGCGCGGACATCTTCGTCGAGACGAAGGTCTGGATCACCGACTACGGATACGACGAGACTCTGCATGCCTTCGACAAGAGCGCAGGCAAACTCGGTGTCGAACAACTCGACCTCCTGATCCTCCATCAGGCGTTGCCGAGCGAGTTCGAGCGCACGATCGACGCGTACAGGGCGTTGGAAACGCTTCTGGCCGACGGCAAGGTCCGCGCCATCGGAGTCAGTAACTTCATGCCGGATCACCTCACCCGACTCCTGGACGCAACGTCCGTGGTGCCGGCGGTCAACCAGATCGAGGTTCATCCGTACTTCAGGCAGTCGACTTTGCTCGAGGCCGACGCCGATCACGGGATTCTGTCTCAGGCATGGTCACCGATCGGCGGAATCACGTTCTACCGCGACGGCTCCCACGGCTCGACCCTCGAGGACGCCACCATCGGCGCCATCGCGACCGCTCACGGCAAGTCGCCTGCACAGGTGATGCTGCGCTGGCACCTCCAGCAGGGCCGCCAGGTGATCCCCAAGTCGGTGACTCCCTCGCGGATCGCGGAGAACTTCGACGTGTTCGACTTCGAACTCACCGCCGAAGAACTCTCCGCAATCGACGCACTCGACACCGGAGTTCGCGGCGGTCCCGAACCCGAGGTCATCACCCGCGAGAAGTTCGGAATCGATATTCCCGAAGCCTGAACCCGGCAGCTTGAACAACACAGCAGCCCCAGTGATCTAGCTGGCGCTCCACCCGCCGTCGATGGTGTACGAAGCCCCCGTCACCATCGACGCCTCGGGCGATGCCAGCCACCCCACCAGCGATGCCACTTCCGCGGGCTCGACCATCCGTTTGATCGCGCTCTCAGTGAGCATCACCTTCTCGACAACCTCGGATTCACTGATTCCGTGAACCTTTGCCTGGTCGGAGATCTGGGATCGCACGAGTGGTGTCAGGACGTAGCCCGGATTGACACAGTTACTGGTGACACCGTGTGGGGCACCTTCGAGCGCAACAACTTTCGACAGCCCTTCGAGTCCGTGCTTTGCCGTGACGTACGCACTCTTGAATGCCGAAGCGCGGAGCCCGTGGACCGAGGAAATGTTCACGATGCGTCCGAATCCTTTGCGGTACATGTACGGCAGGGCCGCTCTGACCAGGAGGAACGGCGCTTCGACCATGAGGCGTTGAATCTTCCGGAAGTCCTCGACGTCGAAATCCTCGATGGGACTGACCCGTTGAATGCCGGCGTTGTTGACAAGTATGTCCGTCTCGAGTGCCAGATCCACGAGTTGGTCGGTGTCGAGGAGATCGACGGCCCACGCAGTGCCGTCGATCTCGTCGGCCAGCGCCTTCGCAGCGACGTCGTCGAGATCAGCGACGGTGACGTGGGCGCCGCGGGCGGCAAGGAGTCGAGCACACGCCTCGCCGATACCGCTGGCACCACCGGTGACCAGTGCCGTTTTGCCGGAGAGCGTCATGCGGAAACACCGGCCCGCTCGTCGGCGAGCACTCGTGCGTCGGCGGCATCGACGGACTCGAGCGAGATTCCCTTGGTCTCCCGCGCGAAAACGACTGCGACGATGGTGACCAGGGATGCCAACAGGAGATAGATCGCGATGGGGACCGAGGAGTCGAACTTGCTCAGCAGTCCGGTCGCGATGATCGGAGCCAGTGAACCTGCCACGATCGACGTGACCTGATATCCCAGGGAGACACCGGAATAGCGCATCCGGGTCGGGAACATCTCGGCCATGATCGCGGGTTGGCCGGCGTACATGAACGCGTGGAACACAAGCCCGATGATGATTGCCGACAAGATGACTGCATTGTGCCCGCTGTTCATCATCGGAAAGGCGAAGAATCCCCATGTTCCGGCGGTGACGGCGCCGATCATGTACACCGGGCGTCGACCGATCGTGTCGGACAGTTTGCCCACCAACGGAATCACTGCGAAGTGCACGGCATGTGCCATCAGCATCCACCAGAGGATGTGCGCCGTGTCCGCATGAACGACGACCTTGAGGTAGGTGATCGAGAAGGTCACCACGAGGTAGTACATGACGTTTTCGGCGAAACGCAGGCCCATCGCGGTCAACACTCCGCGCGGGTAACGCTTGACCACCTCGAAAACGCTGTACGAGGTTGCCTTGACCAGTTCTGCTTCCTTCTGCGCCGCAATGAAAATGGGAGCGTCGGTGACCTTGGTCCGAACGTAGTACCCGACCAGAACGATCACCGCGGAGAGCCAGAAGGCAACGCGCCAGCCCCAACTCATGAAGGATTCGTCCGAGAGCGTCGACGTCAGGATCAACAGCACGACAGTGGCCACCAGGTTGCCCATCGGCACGCCGGCCTGAGGCCAGGACGACCAGAACCCGCGAGATCGATTCGGGCTGTGCTCGGCGACAAGGAGTACCGCCCCACCCCATTCGCCGCCGACAGCAAATCCTTGGATGAAGCGCAGCGTGACCAGCAGTGCCGGCGCCCAGTAGCCGATCTGACCGTAGGTCGGTAGGCAGCCCATCAGGAAGGTCGCGGCACCGACCAGCAGCAAACTGAACTGCAACAACTGCTTCCGGCCGAACTTGTCTCCGAAATATCCGAAGACGATTCCGCCGAGTGGCCGGGCGGCGAATCCGACGGCGTAGGTGATGAAAGCCGCGATGATCGCATCCAGCTCGTTGCCGCCGCCAGGAAAGAAGACTTTGCTGAAGACCAGCGTGGCCGCCGTGCCGTACAGAAAGAACTCGTACCACTCGACCACGGTGCCCGCCATCGAGGCGCCGACCACCTTCTTCAGCCCCGATGGTGGGGCTTGGCTCTCGGGTTTCGGCATGTTGTCGACGCTCATCGTGGACTCCCTCGTCTTCAGTTCGCGATTCGCCTGCTCTTCACGATCAGGAATGTGACCGCTCGCACATTTTTTGTGACTCGATGAGTATCGGTGCAGATTCTTGGCACGACAATGACAAATCTCGCACCATACAGGTGCAAAAATGCAGATATGACACTCGGACTGAGCCCGGACGACCTACTGGTGCTTCTCGCGGTCGGTCGCACCGGCCGCTTCAACACCGCCGCCGACGACCTGGGCCTCAACCACACCACCATTTCGCGCCGCATCGCCTCGCTCGAGAAGAGCCTCGGCGGCCGTGTACTGGTCCGCTCGTCCGGCGGCTGGGAGTTGACCGACCTGGGCAGACAAGCCCTCAGCGCGGCCGAGCGCATCGAGGCCGCGGTGAACGAACTGGCACTCGACTCCACCGGTCAGCAGCAACTCGACGGCGTCGTGCGGGTCTCGGCCACCGACGGCTTCAGCGCATACATCGCGGCCCCCGCCGGCGCAGCGGTTCGCAGACGCCATCCTCGCGTGAGCGTGGAGATAGTCGTCGCGACCAGAAAGGCGTCGCAGATACGCTCGGGGCTCGACATCGAGGTTGTTGTCGGCAAACCTCAAGTTCACCGCGCCGAGGCCGTCCATCTGGCCGACTACGCGCTGGGTTTGTACGCCTCCCGAGAGTATCTACGTCAGAATGCAGTGCCCGAAAGTGCCGAAGAGCTGGCCGAACACTCGCTCGTGTATTTCATCGACTCGATGCTGCAGGTCGACGAACTCGATCTGGCCCGCAAGCTCACGGTTTCCATGCGCGAGGCCGTCACGTCCACCAACGTGTTCGTCCACATCGAGGCAACGCGCGCGGGTGCCGGCATCGGCCTGCTCCCCTGCTTCATGGCCGAGCAGCACGACGATCTGATTCGCGTGCTGCCGGCTCACATCGAAGTCAGACTTTCGTACTGGTTGGTGGCTCGTTCTGAATCCTTGCGCCGACCGGAAGTCGCAGCGGTGGTGACGGCACTTCGAGAGACGGTGGATCGCAAGCGATCTCAACTCCTCGGCTCTCCCGGGGCGAACGAAGCGCTCAGTCCAGAGTCGAACGATGCTGGACGATGACCTTGCGCGCCAACTCGGCGATCTTGACGTTCATGTTCTGCGAGGTTCGCACCAGAATGTCGAAGGCCTCGTCGTCGGACACCCGATGCAATGCCATCAGCAGACCGACGGCCTGACCGATTTCGCGACTGCTCGCCAGACCTCGCCGCAGCGAGTCGGCATCCTCTCCTCGGTTCAGCGCGGTGACGGCCACGGATGCAAACGATGCCAACATGATCGCGTGGTCGGCAACAGTTTCCGTGAATGCTCCCGGAGTGTCGGAGAAGAGGTTGAGGGCACCGAACTTCTGACGATCGACCATCAGTCGGAACCCCATCGAGCCACGAATGGGTGTCTCTGCCACTACTTTCCGAGCGAACTCGGGCCACTGATTCGGAGTGCGAAGATCTGACTCGAGCTGCGGCGCCTCCGTGTCGAGGGCGTCGATGCACGGCCCCTCACCAGTCGCACGTTCGAGATCGTCTGCATGCTCGGCGATCTCGTCGCTTGCCGCTACCGTGACGTTGGTGTTTCCCCGTCGCAGCATCAGGCTTGCGTGATCGCAACCGGGAATCAACTCGACAGCCGCCGAACAGATCGCGGAGTACACCTCGGCGCTGTCTGCGGCGGAGTAGAGGATCTCCGCCAACGCCGCGAACACTGCCGTGGGTTCTGTCAGTGCTTGGTCGCGCTCAGCCATCTCCATACACCTCGGGGTCTACCGTTCATCGAATTCTTCACCGAACGGTACAAACCTTACTTACTCGAGCGGATGGGGTCGCCGCCGCTCGCCGATTCCCGCCCGTCCGTCCCCTGAAAAGCTTCCGTAGCCGCGCGGTGATGCAGAGCCGTGACGGTGGTGATCTGCTTGGACACCAGGTCGTTGAGCTCGCGGTACTGCTCCTCCGTCTCCCCGGCCGGAATGTCTCTCAGGACCTCCCACATCGCACTCTTGCCGCACAGAGCGGTCCGCATGATCTCGAGAGTTGCCAGCTTCACGAGACGGTTGCGCCAGATGGCGTCGACATGGACGAGGCGCCTGATCCGATTGACCGTCGCGTCGATCTTGGAGTACCGCGGCAGAGATATGCCCTGGGTGTCCTCGATCAGTTGCAGCAGCTGCTCGATCTCGTACTCGAGCTCACCCGGCAACGAGTCCAGCTCACCGTCGGCCCACGCGCCGTACGAGTCCGAGAGTGACCGCGAGAGTTGCAGCCCTACCATCGCTCCGCACAGGTGAGTGACCAGATAAGCAGTGGCTATGTGTTCCTCAGCAGATCTCGACCGACTACCGAACATTGGGATCCTCCTGGGCGACGCTCGACCGGTCTGTGCTGACACGGGTGGTGATTCGACATCCGCCTACCCGCGACAGACCGAGAACAAACGACGGGCGACTCAGACCCGATCCGGCACCACGACGACGGGTTCGAGGATCTCGGCCCGAGACTCCGGCGCTGCGGCGCGCAAGGCGTCGGCCGACTCGTCGTCCGGCTGGGTCTGCGACTCGATCTCCGCTTCGACGCGCGCTCGGTACGTGTCGACCTCGCGCTCGACGGTGGCGGCATCCCAACCGAGAATCGGGGCAACCAATCCGGCAACCTGTTGCGCACAGTTGACACCACGATGCGGGTACTCGATTGCGATGCGCATGCGGCGAGCCAGGATGTCGTCGAGGTGCAATGCACCCTCGGCCGCGGCGGCGTACACAGCCTCGACCTGAAGGTAATCGGGGGCATCTGTGATGGGCTGCAACAACTCCGGCGTCTGTCGGCCGAGTTCGAGGACCTCCGTGATGAGTGAACCGTAGCGGTCGAGCAAGTGCTTGACGCGATACGGATGCAAGCCGTACTGCTCGCCCAGTTGCACAGTCTGATTGATCAACGCGAAGTATCCGTCGGAGCCGACGAGCGGCACCTTCTCCGTGATCGACGATGCCACTCGCGCCGGAATGTCTTCTGCTGCGACGTCGACGGCGTCTTCCGCCATGACCCGATACGTCGTGTACTTTCCACCGGCGATGGCGACCAGGCCTGGAGCCACACGGGCAACGGCGTGCTCGCGCGAGAGCTTCGACGTCTCGTCGCTCTCACCGGCAAGCAGCGGACGCAGGCCTGCGTAGACACCGTCGATGTCGGCGTGCGTCAGCGGCGTGACCAGAACGGAGTTCACGTGGCCGAGGATGTAGTCGATATCTGCTTTGGTTGCCGCTGGGTGAGCGAGATCCAAGTTCCAGTCGGTGTCCGTGGTGCCGATGATCCAGTGACTGCCCCACGGAATGACGAACAGCACCGATTTCTCGGTACGCAGGATGATGGCGGCTTCACTGACGATGCGATCGCGCGGGACGACGATGTGTACGCCCTTCGACGCTCGCACCCGGAACCGTCCGCGCTGACGTGAGAGGGCCTGGATTTCGTCCGTCCAGACACCGGTTGCATTGATGACGACGTGACCCTTGACCTCCGCGGTACGGCCGTCTTCGCAGTCGCGAACACGAACTCCCGAGACCCGGTCCGCTTCACGCAGAAATCCCACGACCTGCGTCGACGTTCGGACGACCGCGCCGTAGTGGGCGGCGGTCCGTGCAACGGTCATGGTGTGCCGAGCGTCGTCGACGACGGTGTCGTAGTACTGGATGCCACCGGTCAGTGAACTGCGCTTGAGGCTCGGCGACATGCGCAGTGCGCCCGCCCGCGTCAAGTGCTTCTGGGAGGGGACCGACTTGGCGCCGCCCATTCGGTCGTAGAGGAAGATTCCCGCGGCCATGTACGGGCGCTCCCACACGCGGTGAGCCAGAGGGAACAGGAACTTCAGCGGCTTGACCAGGTGCGGAGCGAGCGTGGTCAGCGAGAGCTCGCGCTCACGCAATGCTTCACGAACGAGGCCGAATTCGAGTTGCTCGAGATAGCGGAGACCGCCGTGGAACATCTTCGACGAGCGACTGGACGTACCGGATGCGTAGTCACGGGCCTCGACCAACGCAACCTTCAGCCCGCGGGTGGCCGCATCGAGGGCCGCTCCGACACCGACGACACCACCGCCCACCACGACGACGTCGAATTGCTCGGTCTGAAGTTGTTCCCAAGCAGCTTCGCGCTGCTGCGGGCCGAGAAACTGCGCACCTTGCTGCTTACTCAACCCGGTCTCCTGTAAGTCGACGACGAATCCGTTTACAGGCTAGTAGCTTGATCCACATACTGCGACAGCGCACGGATTACTGCGAACACGCCCGAACCTAGGAGCACAGTGAATCAATACATCGCCGCCATCGACCAAGGCACGACGTCGAGCCGCTGCATGATCTTCGATCACGACGGCGCCGTGGTGAGCGTTGCGCAGAAAGAACACGAGCAGATTTTCCCGCGAGCAGGTTGGGTCGAGCACGATCCGGCGGCGCTGTGGATCAACACTCGGGAGGTGGTGGCCGGCGCTCTCGCGAAGGTCGATCTCACGCGGGCCGACATCGCTGCCGTCGGAATCACGAATCAGCGTGAGACGACCGTCGTTTGGGAGCGTT
Source organism: Rhodococcus sp. 27YEA6 (assembly GCF_044908235.1). Classification (NCBI taxonomy): domain Bacteria; kingdom Bacillati; phylum Actinomycetota; class Actinomycetes; order Mycobacteriales; family Nocardiaceae; genus Rhodococcus; species Rhodococcus sp. 27YEA6. The sequence continues at coordinate 604,995 of NZ_JBIYCY010000002.1, forward strand.
CGACGGGTGAGCCGATCTACAACGCGATCGTGTGGCAGGACACGCGCACGGATCAACTGTGTGTCGAACTGGGCGGCGACGAGGGTCCGGACAAGTATCGAGACAAGACCGGACTACCACTCTCGACCTACTTCGCCGGGCCGAAGATCCGCTGGATTCTCGACAACGTCGACGGTGCGAAAGCAAAAGCGGAGGCCGGCGAATTGTGCTTCGGCACTGTCGACACGTGGATCGTGTGGAACCTGACCGAGGGCGTCCACGTGACAGATGTCACCAATGCGTCACGCACGATGCTGATGGATCTCGAGACCCTCCAGTGGGACGAATCGATCTGTGCGGACTTCGGAATCCCGATGTCGATGCTCCCGGAAATCCGTAGTTCCTCAGAGGTCTACGGCACAGGACGTCCACGCGGCAATCTCGCCGGTGTGCCGGTCGCCGGAATCCTCGGTGACCAGCAGGCAGCCACATTCGGCCAGGCCTGCCTCTCCGAGGGTGAAGCCAAGAACACCTACGGCACCGGCAATTTCATGCTTCTCAATACGGGCACGAAGCCGGTGCACAGCAAGCACGGACTACTGACGACCGTCTGCTACAAACTCGGCGAAGCCCCAGCCGTGTACGCACTCGAAGGTTCCGTCGCCGTGACGGGTTCCTTGGTCCAGTGGCTTCGAGACAATCTCGGAATCATTCAGAACGCCAAGGACATCGAGCCGCTCGCCGCAAGTGTCGACGACAACGGCGGCGCCTACTTCGTGCCCGCGTTCTCCGGGCTGTTCGCACCTCGGTGGCGACCGGATGCCCGGGGTGTCATCGTCGGTCTGACGCGGTTCGTCAACAAGGGACACCTGGCCCGCGCAGCGCTCGAGGCGACGGCATACCAGACCCGCGAGGTCATCGACGCCATGCGAGCGGATTCGGGAGTCGAACTGTCCGCACTGAAGGTCGACGGCGGCATGGTGGTCAACGAAACCCTGATGCAGTTCCAGTCGGACATCCTCGGAGTTCCCGTCATCCGCCCGGTGGTCAACGAAACGACAGCTCTCGGTGCTGCATACGCAGCGGGCCTCGCCATCGGTTATTGGGCCGACACCGAAGACATCCGCAACAACTGGGCCGTCGGCCAAACCTGGGAACCGGCGATGGACGAGTCCGAAAGGTCACGGCTGTACGCGGAGTGGAACAAGGCCGTCGAGCGGACGTACAACTGGTCCGAGTAATCACCCCGATCCTTCCATACCGGAAGAGCTGATCATGGTCGCCTATTGATACTCCTGAGGTATCAATAGGCGACCAAGTTGGTATTGGACGTGACCTACACCACTCTGCGAATCTCATTCAGGCACGCCACGTTTCGGCGCCGCGAATGTTGCAGAGAAAGGTCGCCACGCATGAGTTCACCCACTCGCAGTTCCGAGGAGATCAACGCCAAGGCGCGAAGAGCCGGTATCGCTTCGTTCATCGGAACCACTATCGAGTGGTACGACTTCTACATCTACGGCACTGCCGCTGCCCTGGTATTCGGCGACATCTTCTTCTCCGACACTCTCCCGAACGGAGTCGGAACTCTCCTCGCCTTCATCACACTCTGGGCAGGCTTCCTCGCCAGGCCGATCGGCGGGATCATCTTCGGTCACCTCGGCGACCGGATCGGACGCAAGAACACTCTCGTCATCACCTTGATGATGATGGGTGTCGCCACGGTAGGCATCGGACTCCTCCCCACCTACGCACAGGTCGGGATCTGGGCGCCGATCGGTCTGGTCACCCTTCGCGTCATCCAAGGAGTCGCGGTCGGTGGCGAGTGGGGCGGCGCAGTGCTCATTGCCAGCGAGAATGCACCGAAGGGCAAGAGCATCCTCTACTCCGCGTTCGCCCAACAGGGCTCACCCGCCGGAAATCTGTTGGCCACCATCGCGTTCTTCCTTCTGTCCTCGATGCCGACGCCGTCGTTCCTCCTGTACGGATGGCGCATCCCGTTCATCATCTCGGCGGTGCTGGTCATTCTCGGGATGATCATTCGCCTCAAACTCGAAGAGTCGGACGAGATGAAGGCCGTTCTCGCACGCAAGAAGGTCGTCAAGCTTCCGCTCGCCGAAGTCTTGCGCAAGCACTGGGTACTGGTTCTCCTCGGCGCCGGCGCACTCCCCCTCGCCCAGGTCACCTATTTCAAGAACACCTTCGCATTGTCCTGGGCTACAAAAGAACTCGGATACGATCGAGGAACCTTCCTGGCCGCCATCGCGATCGCGCTCGTCGTGCAGTTCATCGTCCAACCTTTCGGTGCCGTCCTGGTCTCCAAGATCGACATGCGAAAAGCCATGTGCCTGATGGTGATACCGGAGTTCGTCCTCATGCCCGCCATGTTCTTCGCGATCCGAACCGGGAACTTCACCATCGCAGTCGTCGCGATGTGTCTGGCCACGATCCCGCACTCGATGTTCTACGGCGCCATCGCCGGCGTTCTCGCTCGGGCCTTCCCCGCCAACATCCGTTACACCGGTCTGTCGACGGCGTACCAATTGTGTTCCCTTGTCGTCGGCGGCGGAACTCCCGTACTGGCGCAGTGGATGCTCAACACGTCAGGCAATATCGTCGGGGTCGCGATCGTATCCGGGCTGTACGCCCTTGTCTCGCTGATCTGCACCCTGCTCCTGCTCCGACGTACCGGCTACAACGCGGGCGAACTCTCGACGGCCGAACAAGCGGACTACGACGAACTCGAACTCGAAAACACTCTTGTCGATATTGCGAACTCGCCGAAGTCCGAAGCGGGTGAGATTCCTACCGGTCGGGCAACCGTCTAGGCCAGGGACGGCAGCGCCTGCTCGGACAATTTCAACACTTCGAGAAGAGCAGGTCTGTCGTCTCCCTCTCGCCAGGCGATACGCAGTTGAAGAGGAGGAGGTGGGTCCATGACCGGAACAAAGACAACATCAGGATTCACGATGCTCTGGGCCACCGAGGAAATGGTCAACGAGCATCCGATTTCCGCGGACACCAGCGCGATCAACGACATCGAATCCGGTGCCGTCTGCACGATGCGAGCCAGGAACCCTGCGTTCTTCGAGGCAGTGAGCAGAGACTCCCGCAGAATCGAACCTGGCTCCGCCGGAAGCGTCACCCAATTCTCGGACTCCAATTCGATCAACCGAACCGAGTCCCTCGACGCCAACGGGTGGTCTTTGGACATGGCCACCAGAAAGTTCTCCTCGGCGATCAATCTCGACGTGATCCCGAGCGGCGGTACGGTCCACCGCACCATCCCGATGTCGAGTCGTCGATCGAGCAGCATCAACAACGCCTCGTTCGCGAAAGCAGAACTGTCGAGCACGAATTCGATACCGGGATTGGTCTTTCTCACCAATTTCGCCCACCGCCCGACGAGCAGATGCGAAGAAGTCCCCGCGAAACCCAGGCGAACGCGACCTGTCGTTCCCTTGCCTGCCGCAGACACCGCGATCTCGGCCATCCGGCACGCGTCCAGAATCTCGCGCGCCGGAAGCAGCAGCGCTTCACCGGCAGCAGTGAGCCGCACAGTTCGAGTGCTCCGATCGAACAACGGCGAACCGAGCTGTTTCTCGAATTGCCTGATCGTTCGACTCAGCGGCGGTTGCGCAATCCGAAGCCGCTGCGCCGCACGGCCGAAATGTAGCTCCTCAGCCACCGCGAGAAATGCGTTGATCTGATGAATTTCCACCCGACATTGTTGCGCCACACCGGCCGAACATGTCAAGTTCCGAAACCGACCGAGTGCGCGAAAGAACAAGAAGAGGTACACACGTGGACAAGACCCTCTCGATGAAAGAGGCCGTCGGCCGATACGTCGAAGACGGGATGACCGTTGCGCTGGAGGGATTTTCGCATCTCATTCCTTTTGCCGCGGCACACGAGATCATCCGGCAGGGCAGAAAGGACCTCACGCTCTGCCGGATGACGCCGGACATCGTTTCCGATCAACTCGTCGCCGCCGGCTGCGTCCGAAAGCTGGTTGCCTCGTTCTTCGCCAGCGGCTCCGCAGGTTCTCTGTACGAGTTACGCAGACGCATCGAGAACCAGGACCCGCTCCCCCTCGAAGTCGAGGAATACAGTCATTACGGCATGGTGTGCCGGTATCAGGCGGGAGCGGCCAGGCTTCCCTTCTTCCCGCTGCGGTCGTACGCCGGTAGTGATCTACCCGCACTCAACCCACAACTGAGACTCGTCGAGGATCCGTACGGCGGCGGGAGCGTCTACGTTGTGCCGCCGTTGAATCCGGATGTGACGATCATCGGCGCACAGCGAGCGGACACGTCCGGGAACGCACAGATCTGGGGCATCGCCGGGGTGCAGCAAGAAGCCGTTTACGCCGCGAAGAAGGCGATCGTCGTTGTGGAAGAGCTGGTCGACGACGAGGTCATCAGGTCAGATCCGAGCCGAACTCTGATTCCCTCGCATGCAGTCGACGCGGTTGTCGTCTGCCCGCGCGGCGCGCACCCGTCGTACGCACAGGGATACTACGACCGCGATTGCGGCTTCTACCGACGCTGGACCGAGATTTCCAAAGACCCTTCGTTGCTGAGAAATTGGCTCGACGAATGGGTGTACACACTCGGCGATCACGACGAATATCTCGCCAAGCTCGGAGCTGACTACTGGTCGGATCTCGAGGTCGGATCAAAACTCTCCACACCTGTCGACTACGGGAGCAGACTGTGACCACCACGATTGTCAGCGGTAACACCACCTCCACCGAAACGATCGTCGCCGTCGCGGCACGCGAGTTGGCGGGTAAGCGCCGGGTCTTCGCCGGAGTCGGGCTCCCCACGCTCGCAGTCGATCTCGCGCGCCACACGTCGAATCCGGACGTAGAACTGATCTACGAATCCGGAGTGTGCGGCGCGCATCCGTCGGCGATGGCCGAAGGTATCGCCGACTCCGTCGTGGTCTCCGGCGCCGAATCCGTGCTCAGTATGGCCGCACTCTTCGGTTATGTCCTGCAAGGTGGCAACGTCGACGTCGGTTTTCTCGGGGCCGCTCAAATCGATCGAACGGGAAGCCTGAACACAAGTTTCATCGGTGACTGGAAGAACCCGACGGTCAGACTGCCCGGCGCAGGCGGGGCCGTCGAGATCATCGCGAACGCGGCCGAGATCTTCGTCGTGATGCGTCGCCACGACCTCAGTTCCTTTCCGGCCGCGCTCGACTTCTGCACCTCACCCAGCCCCGCCCGCGCCCACGCCAGCGGAAAGGGCATCATGCCGGCAGGTGCAGGGGTGACAAAGGTGTTCACCAACCTCGGTGTCCTGACACACCAGGGCCCCGGCGGCGAGTTGGAGCTGACCAGTGTCCACGAAGGCATCTCGGTCGATCAGGTGCGAGAGGCGACGGGATGGGATCTGGCCGTCGCCGACCACGTCACCGTCACCACCCCGCCGTCCGGTACGGAGATCGATCTGCTCCGCAACACTATCGACAAAGTCAGGCTGTACCTGCGGTGACACTGTCCCGGAGCCTGCCGACGGCGTCGACCAGCACCGCTTCGGGATACGTCGCGAAACACAGTCGAGCGCTTCGACCAAGGTCCGCTTCGACCGCGAAGGCCGAACCTGGGACAAATGCCACGCCATGCGCGAGCGCGGCACCCAGGAGTTCGGTGGTGTCGACGTCGTCGAGGAAATCCATCCAACAGAACATCCCGCCGCGGACCTCGGAAAAGCGTGCACGCCCACTCAATTCCGTCTCGGCGGCCGTGACCAACGCCTTCGCCCTCGCGCCGTACCCCGCTCGAAGCACGTCGAGATGCGCGTCGAACCATTCGACGTCGGAGAAGAGGTCTGCGGCGATCTGCTGGGTGAGCGAAGACCCGCACAGGTCAGCGCCTTGCTTGATCAGTTCGACCGCCTCGCAGACCTTTCGGTCGCCGTGCAGCCAGCCGACGCGCAGCGCCGGTGCCAACACTTTGGAAGCACTGGACAGCCGAATCACCCTGTCCGACAACGCCGCCAGCGGTGCGGGCGGTTTCTCGCCGAAGTACAGTTCGCCGTACGGGTCGTCCTCGAGAACCCAGAACCCGTATCGGTCCGCCAGTGCCGCCAAGTGCGCTCGCCGCTGCGCCGAAAGCACCGCGCCGCGCGGGTTGTGGAAATTGCTCACGGTGTGAACAACTTTGGGCCGAAGACCGGCGTCGAGTTTCGCTTCGAGCGCGTCGGTGTCCATTCCGTCCTCGTCGAGCTGGACGGGAACGAGACGGGCCTGCGCCGTTCGAAAGACCTGCAGCGCACCGGTATATGCCGGTTCCTCCACGACCACGACGTCACCGGCGTCGAGGAGGACCTGCGCGAGCAAGCTCAAACCTTGCTGAGAACCGTGGGTGATCACGACTTCGGACACGTCGAGTGTCCGCCCGATCTTGGATGATTCGCGCTCGGCGATCACCTCACGGAGGCGCAGCAGGCCGGAGGTCTCGCCGTACTGAACGGACGAGGGGTCACCGAGTGCGTCGTGGGCTGCCTTCGAGATTCGCTCCCGCGGAATGAAATCGGGATCGGGCAGTCCGCCGGCCAAGCTGATGACGTCGGGCCGGGCAGTCAGGGTGAGCAGATCGCGAATTGCAGAACTACGGAGTCCGTCCATGCGAGCGGACAGCGCGGCGTGTGTCATATGAAGCTCCCAGGCACGCAGAATGAAGGTCAGAGGAAAAACACCCTGAGCCGTCCTGGGTCAACGGGGCGGGAGAGCGCCGAGATACCGACCCTTGATTCGGTCGGTATCTCGACTATCCCACCAATACTTCAGTATATGAAACAGAGTTCCCACATTGTAAGAAGACTCTGGTCGGTTGTCAGTCCAGGTCGTCGTGACGCATGAGCTGACGAGCAGCCTCGGTGATCGATCCGGTCAGCGACGGGTACACCGAGAACGTCTGCGCCAGGTCGTTGACCGTCAGGTTGTTCTGTACGGCGATCGCGATCGGCAGGATCAGTTCCGAAGCAGTGGGTGCGACCACAACACCGCCGATGACCACGCCGGTAGCCGGGCGGCAGAAAATCTTCACGAATCCGCGACGCAAACCGGACATCTTGGCGCGCGGGTTGGTGTTGAGCGGCAACATGACGGTGCGCGCAGGCACCTCTCCGTTGTCGATCGCTGCCTGCGAAACACCCACCGTTGCAATTTCGGGGCGTGTGAAGACGGCCGACGCGACGGTCTTCAACTTGATCGGGCTGACGCCTTCACCCAGTGCGTGGTACATCGCGATACGTCCCTGCATCGCAGCCACCGACGCGAGCGGGAGCAGTCCGGTGCAGTCACCGGCAGCGTAGATACCGGAAACCGTGGTGCGCGAGACCCGGTCGACACGCAGGTATCCACCCTTGTCCAACTCGATGCCGACCCGCTCCAGGCCGAGACCGTTGGTGTTGGGGACGGAACCGACGGTCATCAGAGCGTGGCTTCCTTCGACCGTGCGGCCGTCGGAGAGCTTGACGACGATGCCCTTCTCGGTGCGCTCGACGGCGTCCGCGCGGGCGTGCTTGACGAGGGTGACACCGCGCTCGGCGAGGGCGTCCTCGAGCACGAGCGCCGCATCGGCATCCTCGCCGGGCAGAACACGGTCGCGACTGGACACGAGCGTGACCTTGACGCCCATCTCGGTGTACGCGGAGACGAACTCGGCACCGGTGACACCGGAACCGACCACGACCAGGTGCTCGGGAAGCTCGTCCAAGTCGTAGAGCTGGCGCCACGTCATGATTCGCTCACCGTCGGGCTCGGCTCCCGGGATGATGCGGGGGCTGGCGCCGGTGGCGATCAACACGACGTCTGCGTCGATGGTCTTCTGCTCGCCGCTTCCGAGCGTCGCGCGAACCTGGTGTGCTGCCATGCCGAGGAGTGGATCGGTCAGTTCGGCGGTGCCGGAGAGAACCTCGACGCCTACCGTCTGCAACCGTGCGCGAATGTCCGAGGACTGGGACAATGCGAGACTCTTGACTCGGGAGTGGATCTTCGGCAGTGACACCGAAGCCTGCTCCGGATCCAGAGTGATGCCGAGGTCGGATGCACGACGCATGTCGGTGCGGATTCCGGTGGACGCGATGAACGTCTTCGACGGGACACAGTCGAACAGCACACACGCACCGCCGACGCCGTCCGAATCGACCAGGGTGACCGTGGCCCCGTGCTGCGCGGCTACCAGTGCCGCCTCGTAGCCGGCGGGTCCGCCACCGATGATCACGATCCGGGTCATGTGTCCTCCAAGTCCTCGCGTGGCCGGCAGGGGTCTCCCGTCGACCAGTGTCACGCTATTCGAGCACCACGTGTCGCGCAGTGCTTGTACCAGATTACTTGCGTCCGGTGGTCCGCTTCGCCACACCCTCGGACCACGGTTTAGGCTTGCGCCCGTGTCGATTTATGCCGCCTACGGTTCCAACATGCATCCCGAGCAGATGTTGTTGCGCTGCCCACACTCCCCCATGTCCGGGACAGGGTGGCTGCGAGGCTGGCGCCTGACCTTCAGCGGCGAGGACCTCGGCTGGGAGGGTGCTCTCGCCACCGTGGTCGAAGATCCCGATTCCAGTGTTTTCGTGGTGCTCTACGACGTCCCGGAAGAGGACGAAGTGAGTCTGGACCGCTGGGAAGGTGCCGAACTGGGTCTGCACCGCAAGATCCGCGTGCGGGTCGACACCGCCGGCGACGCGGTACTTGCGTGGCTCTACGTCATGGATGCGTACGAAGGCGGGCTGCCGTCGGCCCGCTACATCGGTGTGATGGCCGACGCTGCCGAGATTGCCGGAGCGCCGGCCGAGTACGTACGAGAGTTGCGGACGAGAAACAGCCGCAATGTCGGTCCGGGTAACGGTGTTACCGATTAGATAGCTGTCCTGCTCAAAGCAGCAGGAAATACGCGAGCACTGCCAGTGCTGCGAGCACCACCACAACCGTCACGCCGATGAGCACACGCTTGGAACCGCGCGACTCCGATTCGCCTGCGACAACTGCAGTTTCCGGCTCGGCGGTCGCCACCCCGGCAGCGGTTTCTGCCGCCACCTTCTCGCGTCCCAGGGTGTCGAACACCTCGGTCACGTCGTGTGAAGGCGGCAATCCGATCGGCACGATAGTGTGCGACGTCGAGGTGAATCCGGCAGCCAGAATTGCGGCTCCCAGCGCAGCCGACTGCTCAGGTCCGGGACCGAGTTCACATCTGACACCGAGCTTTTCGGCAATCCCGGCCGCTATGGACATCATGGCCGCTTTGTCTGTCGCCGGTTCGCCGTCACCGGTGACGACTACGGCGTCCAGGTTCTCCGGCATCCAACCGAACGCACCCAGAGCCGTCGCGAGGCGTGAACTCGGCGAACTCCCGTCGCCGGCAAAGCCGAATGCACGGCCGGCCGCGACACCAGAACGCACGAGGGTGACCGCTGCCCCGGTGTCGTCCACGTGATAGATGCCGATGAGCGTGCCGGCGAGTGCCGCGATTTCCGACTCGAACCACGCCGACACGGCCTCGGCATCCGAGACGAGTGTGACCCGTTCGAGGCCCGCGTAGACCAGCGAATCCTGCATGAGGGCCGCTGTCGACGAGTCCCAGCGTGACGGGTAGGTCGCGACGATGTCGGGCGCTCCCCCGCTTCGACCACCACGATCGGGCAGCGGCTCGCATTCCTGCAACAGACAGCGAATCGAGGTCGCCACCAAATCCTCGGCGCGGTAACGAGTATCGGCAGTTCCCGCGACGCCACTCGGGTCCCCGACGCGACCGACAAAGCCCGACCAGCTCTCGGCGAACTCACGGCCGGCACCCAGTTGCTCGGTGCCACCGAGCACCGTCGTTCCGTCCTTGCGTTGATTGAGGATCGTGTCCCGAACCAATACCACCGGATCGGCCGAACCCGGATCGTTCGACGCAACGACAGCCGTCGACACCAATGTGCCGATTCGCACTCCCACACCTATGGACATGCCCGTACCTTCACTCGAACGACACGAAAAACGGTACCCCCGACGGGAACCGGAACTATCCCAGAACCAGGCTCGTCAGAACCTTCACACCGACGCCGAGTGCTCGCTCGTCGAGATCGAAAGTGGGTTGGTGGATGTCGAGCTGATCGCCCTCACCCGACCACACGCCGAGCCGCGCCATGGCACCCGGCACGGTTTCGAGGTACCACGAAAAGTCTTCGCCACCACCGGATTGCGGGGTGTCCGCCAAAGCATCTTGTCCGACGGTCGCGATGGCGTCCTCGAACATCCGAGTGGACACCTCGTCGTTGACGACCGGAGGCACTCCGCGACGATAGTTGAGTTGGTAGCGAACTCCGGTGGGTGCGAGCAGTCCGTGGACGATTTCTTCCACGAGCGGTTCGAGCAACTCCCAGGTGTCGTGATCGCCGGTACGTACCGTGCCCGTCATCATGCCGGTCTGCGGAATCGCGTTGGGCGCCTGACCTGCGCTGACCGCGCCCCACACCATGACGGTTCCGGTACGCGGATCGATACGACGGCTGAGCATTCCCGGCAGCCCGGTCACGACGGTGCCGAGCGCGTAGATCAGATCCGTGGTCAAATGCGGCCGCGACGTGTGCCCACCCGGAGAGTCGAGGACGACCTCGATCGTGTCGGCAGCAGAGGTGATCGCGCCCAGGCGCATTCCGACCTGGCCTGCCTCGAGTCGCGGATCGCAGTGCAGAGCAAAGATTCTGGACACACCGTCGAGCGCGCCCGCGGCGATGACGTCGAGTGCTCCGCCAGGCATGACTTCCTCGGCGGGCTGGAATATCAGCCGAACCCCGACGGGAAGTTCGGGCAGCGTGGCCAGAGCCAGTCCGGCGCCGAGCAAGATGGTGGTGTGGGCGTCGTGCCCGCATGCATGGGACACACCGGGGACCGTGGACGAGTACGTCGCCCCGGTCGCTTCCTGCATCGGCAAAGCGTCCATGTCGGCGCGCAGTGCGATTCGTGGACCCTCCGGTCCGATATCGCACGTGAGACCGGTGCCACCGGGAAGGATCTTCGGCGACAATCCAGCGGCAGTGAGGCGGGTGGCGACGAATTCGGTGGTCGCGTATTCGCGGCGAGCCAACTCCGGGTTGGCATGGATGTGTCGACGCCACGCGACGAGGTCGTCGGTGTGCGCGTGAATCCACGTGTCGATTGCCGCGTTCACCGGCGATCTACCCCTTCCAACAGACGGGCGCGTTGTTCTGGATCGGACGCTACCCGGACAGCAGTGCGGGCCAACGCAATTGCACCGTCGACTACCGCTCGATCTGCGGAGGTGGTGATACACGCAGCCGCGAACTCCGGCTGATGTGTCACTGCCCCCGATGAATCCAAGCCTATGACCGGGTGAATTCCCGGAATCACATTGGTCACATTACCCATATCCGTACTACCCAGTGGACGGGAGCGCTCCCATTCCGCTGCCAGTGGCACCCGCCCGAGATCGACGATCTGTTCACGGTACGCCGCCGCCAGCCACGGATCGGGGGTCAACTCGGTGTAAGTAGGCGATACCGTGCGGATTTCGTGGGTGCACCCGGTGCCGAGTGCACCCGAGGCGAAGCACGCGTCGGCACGCTCGGACAGATTGGCCAACGACGCGGCCGTTTCGGCACGCAGGTAGTAGAGCAATTCGGACCGAGCCGGAACGATGTTGGGAGCCGTGCCGCCGTCACTGACGATTCCGTGAATCTGCTGACCTGGCTGCAGGTGCTGACGCAACAGTCCGACCGCCACCTGAGCGAGCGTCGCTGCGTCGGCGGCGTTACGCCCGAATTCCGGCGCAGCAGACGCATGCGCCTCGCGACCGTGATAGCTCACGGCGATGTCCGCCAAGGCCAGCGAGGTCGCACCGATGATGTCGATCGGCCCTGGATGAACCATCATGGCGGCGCCGACGCCGTCGAAGGCACCACGCTCGAGCATCAGGACCTTGCCGCCACCGGTTTCCTCAGCCGGAGTACCGATCACTCGGATGGTGATCCCCAGTTCGTCGGCCACGGTAGCCAACGCGATGCCGGCCCCGACCGCGGCGGCGGCAATGATGTTGTGCCCACAGGCATGACCGATCTCGGGCAGCGCGTCGTACTCGGCGCAGATCGCGATGACCAACTCTCCGCTGCCGTAGGTGGCATCGAAAGCCGTCGGCAGATCGACGATCCCGCGAGTGACCGCGAAACCGTGCTGCGCCAGCAGGTCCGACACTTTGGCAGCGCTGCGGAACTCCTCGAAGGCGAGTTCCGGGTCGCTGTGAATCGAATGCGACAGCGCAATCAGATCGGCCTCTACGGACCTGACTGCGCTGTCGACATTCTGGTTCACGCGATCATTGTCTCACCCGAAGGAGAAGTTGCTCTTGTCAGTCACCTGAGCGAGGTCTGCAAGAGCATCGCGGTGGATGCCTGCCTTGATTCCCGCCAAGTTCTTGCCGTGAGTCGACGTCAGTGCCGACGCCTTGGCCACAGCAGCGGCGAGTACTCCGTCGCCGTCGACCGTTTCCTGCACGATGCCGGCAGCAAGTGCGTCGGCGCCGCCGAATCGACGCCCCGTCGTCATCGCGTCGACCGCCGTCTGCTTGGGCAGACGACTGTTCAGCAGTGCTGACATGCCGACAGTGAACGGCATGTTCAGTCCGACCTCGGGGAGGCAGTAGAAGCCGCGGTCCGCGCGCATGATCTGGAAATCGTGCGAGGACGCGAGCATGGCGCCGGCGCCGAACGCGTGCCCCTGCACGGCCGCGACCGTGGCCATCGGGAAGGTCAGCAAACGGCTGTAGATGGTGTGGACCTTGTCCAGGTAGCCGGGGAGACCGTCGAGATTGCCGAAGATCCACGTCGTGTCCAGGCCGTTCGTGTAGAACTTGCCCGTCGCCGTCGTCACCAGGGCTGCGGGCCCCTCGTGCGCTTCGACCTCGTCCAACTTGCTGTGAACAGCGTCGATCCACTCAGGGCCGAAGCGGTTCTCGTTGTCCGTTTCGCCCTCGTTGCCGAGGTACAGGATGAATACGTCGCCGTCGCGTTCGAGATAAGGCATGGATGGGAGAGTAACGCCCGCCAACTCACCCGGCGAACCGACCCGACTCCTCAGTAGGGTTGCTCACATGGGAACGATCGCCGAGGCCGCCGCCGCTGCTCTGTCCGCCATGACTGGCTCTTCGTCACCGTCAGTCGCCATCGTGCTCGGGTCGGGGTGGACCGATGCCGCAGACGTGTTCGGCGACGCCGGTGCGGACGTGACAGCCGAAGTCTCGATGGCGGATCTTCCTGGCTTCGCCCCACCGTCCGCTCTCGGCCATGCGGGCACCATTCGTTCGGTGCGCGTCGAAAACACCGAAGTCCTGCTGCTGCTCGGGCGCGCGCACGCATACGAGGGCCACGATCTCGGTACCGTCGTCCACCCGGTCCGGACAGCCATTGCTGCCGGTGCCGAAACGGTCATCCTCACCAATGCGGCCGGCGGTATTGCTGAAAACTACACAGTCGGTCAACCGGTGCTGATCAGTGACCACCTGAACCTGACGGCCCGCTCTCCCCTCGTCGGCGCAGAGTTCGTCGACCTGGTCGACGCCTACTCGCCGGAACTGCGTGCGCTGGCTCGCTCGATCGACCCGGACCTTGCCGAGGGTGTTTACGCCGGGCTTCCCGGTCCGCACTACGAGACTCCAGCCGAGATTCGAATGCTTCGTACACTCGGCGCCGATCTGGTCGGCATGTCGACAGTTCACGAGACCATCGCGGCTCGCGCGCTCGGCGCTCGCGTTCTCGGCATCTCCATGGTCACCAATCTGGCCGCCGGAATCACGGGCGCCCCGCTCGACCATCAGGAAGTGCTGGCGGCAGGCAAAGCCTCGGCGGCCCGGATGGGAGTGCTGCTGCGTCAACTGGTCGAGCAGCTGTGACACCACTGAACGTCACCGAGTGGATCGACGCCGATCCGGACCCAGTTACCCGCGCAGAATTAGCAGCCCTTTCGGAACATGAACTGACCGAACGCTTTTCCGCACCACTGACGTTCGGCACTGCTGGGCTTCGCGGGCCGGTGCGCGGCGGACCCAACGGAATGAACCTCGCGGTCGTCATCCGGACTACGGCCGGTCTGGCGGCCTGGCTGACAGCTCGCTGCCAGGGCGGGTCCCGCGTTGTGGTCGGCCGCGACGCCCGGCTCGGTTCAGAGGCATTTGCTCTGGCCGCCGCCGAGGTCATGGCAGCGGCCGGGTTCGAGGTGGCCCTGCTCCCCCGCCCACTGCCGACACCGCTGGTGGCGTTCGCGGTGCGCAGGCTCGGGGCAGCGGCAGGTATCCAGATCACCGCCTCCCACAATCCTGCCGCCGACAACGGTTACAAGGTGTATCTCTCGGGCGGAGCGCAACTCGTCTCCCCCGCCGATCGTGAAATCGAGAGCGAGATCGCTCGCATCGGTAGTGCCGCCGACGTCGCGCGAGCATCGGTGATTCCGGCCGACAACTCTCTGGTCGAGGAGTACATCGCCCGCATCGCGACCCTCCCGCACGGCGACGCACGCTCGATCCGGATTGCGCTCACGGCAATGCACGGCGTCGGCGGCGAGACTGCGGCCGCGACTCTGCGAGCAGCAGGATTCGAGGACCTGCACGTCGTGGCGGAGCAGTTCGATCCCGACCCCACGTTTCCGACCGTCGAGTTCCCCAATCCCGAAGAGCCCGGCGCCGCAGACCGCCTGCTCGCCCTTGCCCGACGTGTCGACGCGGATCTGGCGATCGCACTCGACCCGGATGCCGACCGCTGCGCCGTCGGAGTTCGCGACGGTGATCAGTGGCGCATGTTGCGCGGCGACGAAACCGGGGTGCTCCTGGCCGACCACGTACTGAGCACGGCGCCCGAAGATTCGTTGGTGGCGACGACGATCGTCTCCTCGACCCTGCTCTCGAAGTTGGCGAGAGCCCGCGGAGCCAGGTTTGCGCAGACACTCACCGGTTTCAAGTGGCTCACGCGCGCCGGCGACGGACTCGTCTACGCCTACGAGGAAGCGATCGGGCACTGCGTCGATCCGGATGTGGTGCGGGACAAGGACGGAATCTCGGCTGCCGTTCTGGTGGCCGACTTGGCTGCCACCCTCGCGGGCAGCAACAGAACCCTGTTGGACGTTCTGGGCGACTATGCCGTCGAATTCGGACTGCATTGCGGGGACCAAGTATCCCGCCGCGTCGAGGACTCGAGTGACATCGCGGAAATGATGAAACGACTACGCGCCGATCCGCCAAGCCAACTCGCGGGCGAGCCGGTCACCGTCGAGGACTTGGCCGAGGTTCGCGGTGGTATGCGCACGGACGCAGTGATATTCGACGGACCGTCGATCCGCGTGGTGGTGCGACCGTCCGGCACCGAGCCCAAGCTCAAGTGTTATCTCGAAGTTGTCGTCCCGGTGGCGAACCGCGACGACCTCGCGAACGCACTAGAGCAGGCGAAGGCCCGGCTCGCCGAACTCCGAACCTTCGCCCTTTCGCTCTAGCGGGGTCCGAACTGCCGATCGCCGGCGTCACCGAGACCGGGGACGATGAAAGCGTTCTCGTCGAGTCCGTCATCGATGCTCGCGATGACCAGACGAACCGGGTGGCCGGACGCTGCCAGCGCGTCGACGCCGGCCGGAGCGGCCACGACGCACACTGCCGTGACATCCGTCGCGCCACGCGCAACCAGCAAGTCGATGGTGTGCACCATCGAACCACCGGTGGCGAGCATCGGATCGAGCACGAACACCGGGATCCCGGACAGATCCGCCGGCAGGGATTCGAGGTACGGAACCGGCTGATGAGTCTCTTCGTCACGTGCCATTCCGACAAAGCCGACGCCGGCCGACGGAATCAGCGCACTCGCCTGTTCGACCATGCCCAGACCGGCCCGCAGCACGGGTACCAACAACGGCGGCTTCGCGAGCCGGATGCCCGTCGTCGCTGCTACCGGGGTGTCGACCGGGAACTCCTCGACCTCCGCGTCACGCATGGCCTCGTAGACCAGCATGTGCGTGAGCCTGCGAAGTGCGGAACGAAAAGTTGCGTTCTCACTGCGTGCGTCACGCATTGTCGTCAAGAGGGCCGCCGCGAGCGGATGGTCGACTACGTGCGTTTGCATGACCATCAGAATAGTTCCTCGGGAACCGGAGCACCCCGCGCGGCGTCCAAGAAGGAGTAAGCGCAACGGGGGGAAGACAAGTTGACAAATCTGGATCTGGACACTGAAAGCATCGCGGAGTTCGCCAGGCGGTTGGGCACTGTTGCCGACAACGTCGCGCAAGCTCGACAGGACGCAGCGGGTGGCGATCACTTGGCTCTGTCCGCTGTGCTCGGGCTGATCGGCGGCGACTTCGTCGGCGTCGCGGGCCGGGCACAACAAGCGCACATCGACGACATCGATCGACTGTCCACTGTAATTTCCAGTGTCCGGTCGGCCGCCCTCGACGCTCATGCCGTCTATCTCGACTCCGAGGAATCGGTACGAAGGACTCTCGCTGAAGCCGCACGCTCATGATCGACGTCGACGCACTCGCACGACCGATCATCGATCTGGTCGACACTGTCGGGACTGGTGCCCCCAGCGCAAGTGGACCCGACGTCGGCATCCGAATCGCCACGGACGCCCTCGAGATCGCATACCAATTGGGAAGCGCTGCTCTGAGCGAACTGGCGTCCTCTCAGAGCTCGTCCACGGCACTCACCGCTGCGGTGACCAAAACCGAGCAGACGCAGACGTCGACGCGAAACCTCGCCGATCGTGGGACCGACATCGCCGGCGTCGTGGACGAAGCGACAACGTCCGTGTACGCGGGAATGACCGAACTCGGTGAGATTCTCCAGTCCTTTCTGACACTCGCGATCAAGGCCGGGCCGACGCTGATGACACCGACGGGCCAATTGATGTTGTTGTCGGCCGCGTTGGAGCACCTCGGAAGCGCGGTATCGGTTATCGAGCGGGTACGCGGTGAGTTGGCCGGGTCGACCGACAAGATGTCCGCACTCGTCCCGTCCGTCCCGATACCCGATCCCGCACCTGGAGTCTCCGGTTCGGCGGGTGGTTCCGGCGATTCTGTCGATTCACTCCTCGCGATACCGCGCTCCGGAGCAACCGGCGCCAGCAGTTCAGGTGGCGTTGAGGTCGAACTTCCCGACGGCTCGATTGCCACCGCACCGAACGCCGAGGCCGCTGCTGCCGTACGCAACGCGCTCACTCAACAGGGTGTCCCGTACGCCTGGGGAGGCACTACGCCGGGAGTCGGTCTGGACTGCAGCGGGCTGACTCAATGGGCGTACGGCCAGGCCGGAGTCGACATTCCGAGGTTGGCTCAGGAACAGGGAATCGGGAACCAGGTCGATCAGAACAATCTGATGCCGGGCGACCTCGCGGTCTGGGACGGCCACGTCGCGATGGTGATCGGCGGCGGCCAGATGATCGAAGCCGGCGACCCAGTCGAAATCAGCGCCATCCGAACCACGAACAGCGGCATGGGCTTTCACGGCTTCTACCGTCCGACGGAATGACAGGGAATCATGCCCGAGAACAAGCGCGAATCACCGCCGATCACCACAGCCGTAGCCGTCAACCGCAACGGAACCATCGCGGTCCGCGCCACGGAGCACGCCGTGCCCGTGGACCTGAGGATCAGCCAGGACGAACTGCGGTACGGCGGGCAGCGGTTAGCGCAGCAGATACTCACGCTGTGCTCAAATGCAGCAATCGAAGCCGGCGCCCGCCATCGTGTGGAGCTCGAGGAGACCGGAGTCCCGGCAGCGATCCTCGATCGGCTCGGTCTACCGACCCGAGACGAACTGGCCGATGTCGACGCCGCCGAGGGCCAGAACCTTCCGTCGAGCTGGATGCGTTCGATATGAGCGAGATTGATCGAATCATGGAGCTGGCGAAACACCGGACCGGACTCTTGCAGGAAGCCGTCGACGGGGTCGGCGCTCTGCGGGCAGTCGTCTCGAGCGAGGGCGGGATAGTCACGGCGACTGTCGACGGGCTGGGCGCTCTGGTCGACCTACGGATTACCGACGCAATCACCGCGATGAATTCTCGCACGGTGGCCGCATTGACGGTGGCAACAATTCACCAGGCAGTTCAACAGTCCAACGACGAACGAGAGCGACTGGTCAGTGAGCTCCGAGTGGCACTGAAACAAACGTGACGAACCCCCGCTATGCCTTTCGCTCTGCGGTGGATAGGCTTCCGCCCATGGCTGGAGACATCGTCCCTATCGAAATCGGACTCACCGACGGAGACCTCGTCACTTTGTGGGCACCCCGCTGGCGCGAGGGCGACGACGAGTGGGAAGCGTTTCTCGGCCATGAGGAAGACCTCTACGGGTTCTCCTCCGTCGCGGAACTCGCGGCCTTCATCCGAACGGACTCCGACAACGACCTGGTCGAGCATCCGGCGTGGGCCGTCGTCTCCGGACTGTCGGCAGCCGAGTTGGAACCGGAAGAGAACTTCACGTTCGACTTCGTCGGCGTGCCGGAACTGGCCGCAGGTGACCCTGAGGCACTGGTGGTCTCGGAACTCGAAGACACCCTGAACATGGCTCGCAACATCGGTGAGGTGTGCGAACTCGACGCGGTCATCCGCTTCTTCAGCGGCCATCCGGTACTCGGCGCGCTTGCCACCGGCGCCGGCACCTTCGAAGGCCGCGAAGGCCTGGAGCTGTGGGACCAGGTCGGCGCTGCGATCGTCAAGGACTGGGACGCCGTTCTCGACGCCATCGACAAGGTGGTCACCTCCCCGAAGGTCGATGCAGCTGCTGTGGCGGTCGCCGAAGCTGAACTGCTCGCTGCCGCCGAGAACACCGTCGACGCCGACGATGTCGCCGAGGAGGGCGAGGACGAGGAATTCGACGAAGACGACCTCGAAGAGGACGAAGACGAAGTCGAGACCTTCTGGGGTGAGGTCGGTGTCGACCCGATCCGCATCATCACCTCGGCCGAGACGTTCTACACTCTGCGCTGCTACATGGGAGATCAGGCGATCTTCCTCGGCAAGGACGGACTGATCACCGTCTTCCGTAGCGAGCGCGCACTCGCTCGCTACCTCGCCGACAACCACGAACACGATCTCTCGCAGGTCAGTACGTACGGCGAAATTCAGAATGCGGCCGTCGACGGTTCACTCGAAATCGAGGTCACGGACGAGAACGTCTACGTTCTGCCCGGTATCGCCGACGACCTCGCCCAGGGCCCGGACGTCGTAGATGCCGAGCAGCTGGAACTCGCAGTCGAATTGTTCACCGATGCAGCAGATTTCGCCGACGACGACTCCACCGAGGAGGCTCTGTCCGCGTCGAACGAGCTGGGTTGGTACGTCTCGTACCTCCTCAACCCCGATCCGTCGCGGATGGCTCCGAGTGCGCCGTTCACCAAGGAATCCGAGGCCTGGCGCGAACTCGAACGCGAGTTCGAGGCCCGGCTTCGATCTGAGTAGTCGGGCGCACGTCATCTAGCCGATGAGCACGGCGTAGCCCGGCTTGATGACGTCGTCGATCAACGCGAGGCGCTCGTCGAACGGGATGAAGGCCGACTTCATCGCGTTGATGGTGAAGCGTTCGAGATCGGTCCATCCGTAACCGAAGGTCTCGACCAACGCGGCCATTTCCCGGCTCATGGTGGTGTCGCTCATCAGCCTGTTGTCGGTGTTGACGGTCACTCGGAAGCGCAAGTCCGCCAAGAGTCCGAACGGATGGTCCGCCAGGGCGGCTACGGCCCCGGTCTGCACGTTCGAACTCGGGCACAGTTCCAGGGGAATGCGCATGTCACGGACGTAGTTCGCGAGCCGACCCAACTCTGCCCCACCTTGCACTCCTACGTCGATGTCGTCCACGATCCGCACGCCGTGGCCCAACCGATCCGCTCCGCAGAAGGCGATGGCTTCGTGGATCGACGGCAACCCGAAAGCCTCACCCGCGTGAATCGTGAAGTGAGCGTTCGCATCACGCATGTACTCGAAAGCATCGAGGTGCCGGCTCGGTGGGTTACCGGCCTCGGCACCGGCGATGTCGAACCCGACAACCCCGCGGTCCCGGAATCGCACCGCGAGTTCGGCGATCTCCCGCGACCGCGCGGCATGCCTCATCGCCGTGAGAAGACAGCCGATGCGGATCTCCCGTCCCGCGACCCTGGCAGCGGATTCGCCGGCCCGGAAACCTTCGAGAACGTGCTCGACGACCTCGTCCAAACTCAGGCCTTGTTCCAGGTGCTGCTCGGGCGCAAAACGGACCTCGGCATAGACGACGTTGTCGTCGGCCAGATCCTCGGCACACTCACGTGCCACCCGTGCAAGCCCTTCGGGGGTCTGCATCACGGCGACTGTGTGCGCGAACGTTTCGAGGTAGAGCTCGAGCGATCCACTGTCAGCGGCAGTTCGGAACCATTGCGCCAGTTCGGATGCCGTATTCGCCGGCAGCTCGTCGTAGCCACATTGCTCGGCCAGTTCGAGAACGGTCTCGGGTCGGAGTCCTCCGTCGAGATGATCGTGGAGAAGAACTTTGGGTGCGCTGCGGATCGTGGTCAACTCCGGTGCGTTCATTCGCCAACGCTAACGCGAATCACCCACAATTCGCTCGATGAGCAACGGTCGCGAAACGGTGTCGGAATCGGTCCCGATCGACCATCCACCGCCGAGGCTTCGTCGCGCTGCATCAAATCTCTCGGGAGTGTCGGTGTGCAGTGTCATCAGCTTCTGCCCGGCACGGACCACGTCGCCAGGCTTTGCATGCATCTCGATGCCGGCACCGGCCTGAACGGCTTCGCCCTGCCGTTCGCGTCCGGCTCCCAGTTTCCAGGCCGCGATGCCCACCGCCATGGCGTCGAGTCGGGTCAGTACGCCGTCTCGGTCCGCGGTGACGACGTCGCTGTGCCGGGCCACCGGCAGCGTCGCGTGTGGGTCCCCACCTTGGGCGGCGATCATCGCGCGCCACCGGTCCATTGCCGTGCCGTCGGCCAGTTTGTCGGCGGGGTCGATACCGTCGATCCCAGCCGCTGACAGCATCTCCCGAGCCAGGACCAGGGTCAGCTCGACGACGTCCGACGGCCCGCCGCCTGCCAGCACCTCGACGGATTCACGTACCTCGAGGGCGTTGCCCGCCGTCAATCCGAGCGGGGTGTCCATCCCGGTGATGAGAGCGCTTGTACGCACGCCGGCGTCGTTGCCAAGCTCGACCATCGTGCGTGCCAACTCTCGCGCGTCGCCGAGGTCCTTCATGAACGCTCCGGAACCGACCTTGACGTCGAGCACCAGGGCGCCGGTTCCCTCGGCAATCTTCTTGCTCATGATCGAACTTGCGATCAGCGGAATGGATTCCACCGTTCCGGTCACGTCGCGCAGCGCGTAGAGCTTCTTGTCCGCGGGGGCCAGATTCGCTCCGGCAGCGCAGATCACCGCGCCGATTTTCGGGTCCGAGAGAATGTCGACCATCTCCGTCGCCGTGAGCTCGGCTCGCCAACCTGGAATGGCCTCGAGCTTGTCGAGAGTTCCACCGGTGTGGCCGAGTCCGCGGCCCGACAACTGCGGGACTGCAAGACCACAGGCAGCGACGAGGGGTGCAAGCGGAAGGGTGATCTTGTCCCCCACTCCACCGGTCGAATGCTTGTCGACGGTGGGCAGCGGCAAGTCCGAAAAGTCCATCCTCCCGCCGGATTCGATCATCGCCTCGGTCCATCGACCGGTCTCTGCTCGCGACATTCCGCGGAAGTAGATCGCCATCGCGAGCGCCGACATCTGCTCGTCACCGACGATCCCCTGTGTGAACGCCTGAACTATCCAGTCGATCTCGGTTCCCGACAGCTCGCGGCCGTCACGCTTGGCGCCGATGATGGAAACTGCGTCAAACATGGCGGAGCCCCTCTGCTTGTTCCGGCCCGAAAGCATCAGGCAACAGCTCGCTCAGCGGCTTGAACCCACTGCTCGTGTCGACAAGCATCTCACCCCCGCCGTGCTCGAGGAGAAGCTGTCTGCACCGGCCGCACGGCATCAGAATCGAGCCCTTCGCGTCGCAGCACGTGAAGGCAATCAGCCGCCCGCCCCCGGTGGCGGCCAAGTTACCGACGAGTCCACATTCGGCACACAGGCTCAAACCGTATGAGACATTTTCCACATTGCATCCTGAGACGATCCGACCATCGTCTACCAGGGCAGCTGCACCCACTGCATAGCCCGAGTACGGTGCATAAGCCTGCCGCATGACCACTTGCGCGTTGTGCCGCAACAACTTCCAGTCGATGTCGCCCATGGTTCGTTATCCAATCACGCCGACTGAATGGATGCAGAAACCACGCCGAAACAGTCTCGGCGAGATTGGAAAGGCAAACCTTACAAAGAGTTTGGTACGCGTACGAATCCCGCATCTGATTAGTTCCCGGTTTCACATAGGTTTAGAGTCTGAGTCAAGTCGGTTCAGGATCCCGTCGAGCCCGGGCTGAGGTACATCGAAGCTCTCTGCAGGCTCGACGCGTCCACCAATGACGTTGGAGGCACAGCACTCGATGAGTACTACGACTGAAGCCGCTCCTCAGAAGGAGCGCACGAGGTCGCTTTACCGGGGCGACCCCGGAATGTGGTCCTGGGTTCTACACCGGATCACAGGCGTCGCTACTTTCTTCTTCCTATTCGTACACGTTCTCGATACGGCACTCGTTCGGGTCAATCCCGATACGTACGACGCCGTCATCGACACGTACAAGAACCCCCTCGTCGGCCTCATGGAGATCGGCCTCGTCGGCGTAGTCCTCTACCACGCCCTCAACGGCGTGCGCGTGATGTTGGTGGACTTCTGGTCGAAGGGCCCGAAGTACCAGCGCGTCATGCTCTGGACCATTCTGACGATCTGGTTCCTGGTGATGATCCCAGGCGCCGGACGCATCCTCATCAACATGTTTGCGGAGCACTGACATGGCGACTACTCACGGACCCGAAGCCAAGAGCCTGGGCACCTCATACGACCGTCCCGCAAGCCTGGACAACCCGCGGTCCCCGCGCGCGAAGGCTCGGAACAACTTCGAGTTGTACGCATGGCTGTTCATGCGCTTCTCCGGCGTCGCCCTGATCGTTCTGGTCCTGGGCCACATGTTCATCATGCTGATGCTCGACGGTGGCGTTCACCGTCTGAACTTCGCGTTCGTCGCAGGTCGCTGGTCCAGCCCGTTCTGGCAGTTCTGGGATCTGACGATGTTGTGGCTGGCACAGCTGCACGGCGGTAACGGTCTGCGCACGGTCATCGCGGACTACTCCCGCAAGGACTCCACGCGCTTCTGGCTGACCACGATCCTCGTTCTCTCGATGATCCTGATCATGGGCCTGGGCACGTACGTCATCTTCACCTTCGACCCCAATATCTCGGCGAGCTAGGGGAGCACAGACTTCATGCAGGAACATCGTTATGACGTGGTCATCGTCGGCGCCGGTGGCGCAGGCATGCGTGCGGCAATCGAAGCTGGCCCCCGTGCCCGCACGGCCGTACTGACCAAGCTCTACCCCACCCGCAGCCACACCGGCGCGGCCCAGGGCGGCATGTGTGCCGCACTGGCGAACGTGGAGGAAGACAACTGGGAGTGGCACACCTTCGACACCGTCAAGGGCGGCGACTACCTCGCCGACCAGGACGCCGTCGAGATCATGGCCAAGGAGGCCATCGATGCGGTGCTCGACCTCGAGAAGATGGGTCTGCCGTTCAACCGCACGCCCGAAGGCAAGATCGACCAGCGTCGATTCGGTGGCCACACACGCGACCACGGCAAGGCACCCGTCCGCCGTGCGTGTTACGCCGCCGACCGCACCGGTCACATGATCCTGCAGACGCTCTACCAGAACTGCGTCAAGCACGACGTCGAGTTCTTCAACGAGTTCTACGCCCTCGACATCGCCATCACCGAGACCGAGGACGGCCCGGTTGCCACCGGTGTCATCTGCTACGAGCTCTCGACCGGCGAGCTGCACATCTTCCACGCCAAGTCGATCGTCTTCGCGACCGGCGGCTCGGGACGCATGTACAAGACGACGTCCAACGCGCACACCCTCACCGGTGACGGCATGGGCATCATCTTCCGCAAGGGCCTGCCCCTCGAGGACATGGAGTTCCACCAGTTCCACCCGACAGGACTCGCCGGTCTCGGCATCCTGATCTCGGAAGCCGTCCGCGGTGAAGGTGGCATTCTCCGTAATGCCGATGGTGAACGCTTCATGGAGCGTTACGCACCCACCATCAAGGACCTCGCTCCTCGTGACATCGTGGCGCGTTCGATGGTCCTCGAGGTTCTCGAAGGCCGCGGCGCCGGCCCGAACAAGGACTACGTCTACATCGACGTGACGCACATCCCCGAGGAAGTTCTCGACGAGAAGCTCCCCGACATCATGGAGTTCTCGCGCACCTACCTCGGCGTGGACCCCGTCAAGGAGCCCGTGCCCGTCTACCCGACGTGCCACTACGTCATGGGCGGTATCCCCACCAAGATCAACGGTGAGGTGCTGCGCAACAACGACGAGATCGTCAAGGGTCTGTACGCGGCCGGCGAATGCGCCTGTGTCTCCGTACACGGTGCAAACCGTCTCGGTACCAACTCGCTCCTCGACATCAACGTGTTCGGCCGTCGCGCCGGCATCGCTGCCGCCGAGTACGCGAACTCCACCGAGTTCGTCGACATGCCGGAAACCCCGGCCGCGATGGTCGAAGACTGGGTCGGCGTCATCCTGTCCGATCACGGCCACGAGCGCGTTGCGGACATCCGCACCGAGCTGCAGCAGTCGATGGACAACAACGCCTCCGTCTTCCGCACCGAAGAGCGCCTCACCCAGGCTCTCAAGGATGTGCGTGCTCTCAAGGAGCGCTACAACCACATCACGGTCCAGGACAAGGGCAAGCGCTACAACAGCGACCTGCTCGAGGCCATCGAGCTGGGCTTCCTCCTCGAAATGGCAGAGGTCACCGTCGTCGGCGCCCTCAACCGCAAGGAATCGCGCGGCGGCCACGCTCGCGAGGACTTCCCGGATCGCAACGACGCCGAGTACATGAAGCACACGATGGCGTACAAGGAGGGTGACGGCCTGCTCTCCGACATCCGTCTGGACTACAAGCCGGTGATCCAGACCCGCTACGAGCCGATGGAGCGTAAGTACTGATGTCTGCGCCTGCTGTAGATGCACCCAAACTCCCCGCTGTTCCCGAGGGGGCCGTCATGGTCACTCTCAAGATCGCGCGGATGAATCCCGAATCGGGCGAGGGCCAGCACTGGGACAGTTTCCAGGTCCCGGCACTGCCCACCGACCGTCTGCTCAACCTGCTGCTGTACGTAAAGGGTTACCTCGACGGCACCCTCACGTTCCGTCGCAGTTGCGCACACGGTGTCTGTGGATCGGACGCCATGCGGATCAACGGTGTGAACCGTCTGGCCTGCAAGCTGCTGATGAAGGACATGCTGCCCAAGGACGGCAAGCCGGTCACCATCACGGTCGAGCCCATCAAGGGCCTGCCCGTCGAGAAGGACCTGGTTGTCGACATGGAACCCTTCTTCGACGCATTCCGCGCCGTGAAGCCGTTCCTCATCACCAGTGGCAACGAGCCCACTCGTGAGCGCATCCAGAGCCAGCACGACCGTGCTCGTTTCGACGACACGACGAAGTGCATCCTCTGCGCATGCTGCACCACGTCGTGCCCCGTGTACTGGAGCGACGGCAGCTACTTCGGTCCCGCTGCCATCGTGAACGCACACCGGTTCATCTTCGACAGCCGTGACGAGGCCGCTTCCGAGCGTCTCGACATCCTGAACGACAAGGACGGCGTGTGGCGTTGCCGCACCACGTTCAACTGCACCGACGCGTGCCCCCGCGGCATCCAGGTGACAAAGGCTATTCAGGAAGTCAAGCGAGCACTGCTCTTCGCTCGATAGTCAGGCCTTCGGCCCTGTGCGCGGTTAGGGAGTCTCCGGACTCCTTAACCGCGCACAGCTATGTCGGGGGCATGTTGAGCGGTGTCACGACTTGAACCGGTGACGTCGTAAAGCCGAAGTGAGCGCCCATGGCGCCGTGTTCCTTCATGACCACCTGACAGGCAGTGCGAACATCCGCACGCAGATCGTGGTGGAGCACCGCTGATATTCGCCTCTCCCCCAGCAACTTTCGATTGTCACCGTCGAGATCGTGGGCGATGAAGACACTGCACTCCCGGTTCAGTTCGTCGAACGCGTCGACCGTGGCCAGGTTGCCACCACCGATCGAATACACGGCACGGATCTGCGGATCGGATTCGAGTGCCGCTCGCACCAGTTTCCTACTCGTCTGATCCAGACCGTCACTGTTCGGAATGTCGATCAACCGTCGATGCGGAGCCGAGACTCGCATGGCGGAGCGAAATCCCATCTCCCGTTCTTCCTCCCCGCGGAAGAACCCGCTGCTCATGCTGACCAGCACGTTGCCTTCCCGATCCCCCAGCCACTGATCTATCAAGTACGCGGCGGTGGCCCCGGCGGCTCGGTTGTCGATGCCGATGTAGGCGGCTCGCCTGCTGCCGGCAACGTCGGTCACCAACGTGACGACCGGAATCCTTGCCGCCACCAACCGGTCGATCGCCGACACGACTTCCGGAGTGTCGGGAGCCTTGACGATGACTCCGTGGGAGCCGCGCCGGCGAATCTTGTCGAGCGTCGACGTCATCGCTTCTACCGAACCGGTTTCACGAAAGTGAAACCTGGAACGAACAACAGCGGGTGCAAGGGTGGGCAGTTCGGCCTCGAGCGCGTCACGGACGGCGTCGGAAAACCTTGCAGGAGTTTGCAACACGACGTCGACGATGAACGTGCGACCGACCAGTTTCAGTTGCGAGCGTTGACGTTCCAGGTCCGTGATCGCCTGGCGAACCTCCGATCGTGTGCCGTCGCGAACTCCAGGACGGTCGTTGAGCACCCGGTCGACGGTGGCCTCACTCAGGCCCGACTGCTGAGCGATCTCCCGTACTTTGAATCGATGCGCCACAACTACCTCACGATGATGGATATTTGATGGTTTTTTGCTGTTGCTCGAGGTCTTCGTCACAGCCAGACTAAACCCATGACTTCTACGCCGGGCGTAACCAGGCCCGCACTCCTGGCCGACACCGTCTTACTGGTCAGTGGCGGCTCGCAAGGCGTCGGCGCCGGAATCGTACGCGCCGCAGTCCGTGAGGGCGCTCAGGTGGCTTTCACCGGCCGACGCCCGGACGTCGGAAAGGCTCTCGAGACAGAACTTCCGGGAACTCACTTCATCGAAGCCGATGTGGCACAAACGGATTCCGCGCTCGACAGCGTGGCCGAGACGATCTCTCACTTCGGCCGCGTGGATGCTCTGGTCAATTCCGCCGGGCTCACTTCACGCGGAACGCTGCTCGACACCACCGAAGAACTCTTCGACCAGCACATCGCGGTGAACCTTCGCGGTCCGTTCTTCACGATGCAGGCAGCAGTCAAAGACATGCGCGAGCGTGCGGTCCCCGGGTCCATCGTCAACATCATCTCCACGTCCGAACTCGGCGGGCAGCCGTATCTCGCGCCGTACGTGGCAGCGAAGGCCGGGCTGGCGGGGCTGACCCGCAACGCCGCCCATGCGCATCGCTGGGATCGTATCCGGATCAACGGTCTCGACATCGGGTGGACACAGACCGAGGGTGAAGACCTCACGCAGAGAGCTTTTCACGACGCTGGTGACGACTGGCAGGAACGTGCGGGCAGCACCCTCCCCATGGGCAAGCTCGGACAGGTCGACGAAATCGCCGACTTCGTCGTCTTCCTGCTCTCCGATCGCAGCGGAGTCGTGACGGGTTCGATCATCGACTGGGACCAGAACGTCTTCGGAGGGCTGGACTGATGGGCGCTCGCATCGGAGTCGTCGGCCTCGGACGAATCGGCAGCTACCACGCCCGAAATCTACTGACACTAAACGGCGTCGACGCACTGGTTGTCACCGATGTCGACGCACGTCGAACCTCGGACGTGGCAAGCAAACTCGACGTGGAGTCCGCTGCCGATCCCGACGCGCTTCTAGCGTCGGGCATCGACGGCGTTCTGATCGCCGCGTCGTCGAGTTCACATGCCGATTTGATCGAAGCCGCTGTCCGCCGAGACATCCCGACGTTCTGCGAAAAGCCGGTAGCAGACTCCATCGAATCCTCCGTTCGTGTACTCGCGACTGCCGAGCAGACGTCGGTGCCAGTCCAGATCGGATTTCAGCGCCGATTCGACCCGTCATTTGTGGCGGCGTACGACGCGGTTCGATCTGGAGAACTCGGTTGGATCCACACTCTCCGATCGACCACCCTCGACCCCGCTCCCCCGCCGATCTCGTACATCGAACACTCCGGCGGCATCTTCCGCGACTGCTCGATCCACGACTTCGACATCGTCCGGTGGATCAGCGGCCGCGAAGTCACCACTGTTATTGCCACCGGCTCGAATCAGGGTGATCGCGGGATCGCCGATGCCGGTGACGTCGACACCGCCGCAACGGTTCTCACTTTCGAAGGCGGAACCATCGCGGTCGTGTCGAATACCCGCTACAACGGCCGCGGCTACGACTGCCGACTCGAGGTACTCGGCTCGGCGGACTCCGTCGTTGCCGGGCTGGACGACCGCTTGCCACTCCGCTCTCTCGACCCCGAAACATCGTTCCCCTCGAAGGAGCCGTACACGTTCTTCATGGACCGCTTCACGTCCGCCTACCGTGCGGAACTCGAAGCATTCCTCGGCGTTGTCGCCGGGCGTCGGGAATCACCGTGCACGCCCGCAGATGCGGTCGAGTCGGCCTGGATCTCCGAAGCTGCAACGCACTCTCTGCGCGAGGGTCGGCCCGTCACGATCACCGAAGTCAAAGATCTGTTCCTTCACGACAAGAATGAGGCACACACATGAGCACTCCTCGCATCGCCGGCGCACCGATCTCCTGGGGCGTGTGCGAAGTCCCGGGCTGGGGCTACCAGCTCGACCCTGCGCAAGTCCTCCGGGAAATGCGCGAAGTCGGTCTGGCGGCAACGGAAATCGGACCGGAGGGCTTTCTGCCGACTGCACCCGCCGAAATGGCCAAGGTGCTCGCGGATCACGATCTGAGCGCAGTCGGCGGGTTCGCACCGGTACTGCTGCATGATCGCGATCATGATCCGGTTCCCGGCATCTCCCCCATCCTCGATGGTTTCGTCGCCTCGGGTGCCGAAGTTTTGGTCCTGGCCGCCGCGACGGGTTCCGACGGCTACGATTCACGCCCGGAACTGGACGAGCAGAGTTGGAAAACCCTGCTGCACAATCTCGATCGCCTCACCGACGCCGCGGCCGAGCGCGGAATCAGGGCAGTTGTCCACCCTCACGTCGGAACGATGATCGAGCAGCGCGACGAGGTCCTGCGAGTGCTCGACGGCTCGGCCATCCCCCTGTGCCTGGACACCGGCCACCTGTTGATCGGCGGCACCGATCCGGTCGACCTGGCGCGTCAAGCTCCCGAGCGCATCACCCACGTGCATCTCAAGGACGTCGACGATGCCCTCGCATCACGCGTTCGCAGAGGTGAGCTCACCTACACCGACGGCGTGAAGGCGGGAATGTACCGTCCACTCGGTGGCGGCGACGTCGACATCGCCGGTGTCACAGCCATATTGCAGCGCCACGGTTTCGACGGGTGGTACGTGCTCGAGCAGGACACCATTCTGGCCGAAGCGCCGTCGGACGAGGGACCGGTGCGCGATGTGCGAGCGAGCGTCGAGTATCTGCGGTCGGTTCTGTGACACCTCCTACCCCGCTGCGGATAGGCATTCTGGGAGCCTCACGCATCGCCGAGAACGCGATGATCAAACCTGCAACGGCCACCGGGCACCGCCTGGTGGCCGTTGCCGCACGCGACCCCGAGCGTGCCAGAGCCTATGCGGCCCAGCATGGGATCGAACGGGTGGTCGGTTCGTACGCGGAACTGATCTCGGATCCGGAGGTGGACGTCGTCTACAACGCGCTGCCCAACAGCCTGCACGGACCATGGAATCTCGCCGCCGTTCAGGCCGGCAAGCACGTGCTGACGGAGAAACCGTTTTCGAGCAATGCGGTGGAAGCGCGTGCTGTAGGCGAGGCAGCGCGCGTGAGCGGAGTGACGCTCCTCGAGGGGTTCCACTACCTCTTTCATCCGGTGAACCGGCGCCTGCTGGATGTGGTTCGGAGCGGCACAGTCGGCGCGGTCACTCGGGTGGAAACCGTACTGCGGATGCCCACACCATCCGAGAACGACCCGCGGTGGGAGCTCGCATTGGCAGGCGGGTCACTGATGGACCTGGGCTGCTACGGGTTACATGCTTCCCGGACGCTGAGTGACGTCTGTGGCGGTGCGCCAGTGGTGACCGGGACCCGCCACGAGGAATACGCTCCGGGGGTCGATTCGTGGTTCGACATCGAACTCGAATACCCCAGCGGCGCCACGGCATCCGTGGTGACCACGATGTTGGACGAGCGGTATCACTTCACCTTCCGAGTATTCGGCACTGAAGGAGACGTCCTGGTGCACAACTTCCTGCAGCCGGACATCGACGACCGTGTCTCCGTCACGGCCGGTGGGCGCACGAGCGTCGAGCATCTGGGCACGAAGTCGTCGTACACCTATCAACTCGAAGCGTTCGCCGATCATCTGTCCGGGGTCTCGGCGCTGCCGATCGGCCCGGGCGACGCGGTAGCCAACATGACGATGATCGACGAGGCGTACATGCATTCCGGCCTCGGGGTTCGGCCGACGACCATCCTGTGACGAAACGACTACAGCCTCGGTTCGATTCGAACCGAGGCTGTAGTCGCGAGGTTTTGATCTAGCGGCGAAGCTCGTGGGTCAGCGTCTCGAGCTCGTCACCGCCCGCCATCTCCTTGGTCAGTTCTTCGAGTGAGATGTCGTCGTACTTGGCGTCGAGCTTCTGCCTGCCTCGGTTGAGGAGCACGAAGTGATCGCCGACCATGTACGCGTGGTGCGGATTGTGCGTGATGAAGATGACGCCGAATCCCTGTTCCTTGGCAGCGGTGATGTAGCGCAACACCATTCCCGACTGCTTGACGCCGAGCGCTGCTGTCGGCTCGTCGAGAATCAGCACGCGCGCGCCGAAGAAGATGGCGCGGGCGATGGCAACACACTGACGCTGACCGCCCGAGAGACTACCGATCGGTGCGTCGACGTCAGGTAGTTCGATGCCCATCTTCGACAGTTCCGAAAGAGTCGTCGCGCGCATGGCGTTGGCGTCGAGCGACTTGATCAGACCACCCTTGCGCAGTTCCTGCCCGAGGAAGAAGTTGCGCCACACCGGCATCAACGCAACGACGGCGAGGTCCTGATAGACCGTCGCGATGCCTTTGCCGAGAGCTTCTTTCGGCGAGTGGAACGTTGTCGGTTCGCCGTCGACGAGTAGTTCACCTTCGCTCTGCTGGTGCAGACCCGCGATGATCTTGATCAGCGTGGACTTGCCTGCGCCGTTGTCACCGAGCACGCCCGTTACTTCACCCGCACCGACGCGCAGGTTGATTCCCTTGAGCGCGATGATGTTTCCGTATTGCTTACCGACGTCCTTGAGCTCGATCAGTGGCACGTTGCCGCCCGAGTTCGAGAGAGCGGGAACTTCAGCTGTGGTACTCATGTGTCACCTTTTCGCAGCGTAGTTGCGGAATGCGTTGTTGGCGATGACCGCGAAGAGCAGCATGGCGCCGAGGAAGAACTTGAACCAGTCCGGGTTCCAGCCTGCGTAGACGATGCCCTGGTTGGTCATACCGAAGATGAATGCACCGATCGCAGCGCCGATCGCGGTTCCGTAACCACCGGTGAGCAGGCAACCGCCGATGACTGCGGCGATGATGTACAGGAACTCGTTACCGACACCCTGACCGGACTGAACGGTGTTGAACGAGAACAGCAGATGCATGCCCACGAACCAGGCAGCAAAGCCGACGGTCATGAACAAGCCGATCTTGACTGCGGTCACCGGCACACCGATCGCGCGGGCACTGTCCTGATTGCCGCCGACCGCGAAGATCCAGTTGCCGATCTTGGTCTTGAACAAAACAAATGTTGCAATCGCGGTGAACAGCAGCCACCACACGACCGTGATCTTGACGGACACCCCGAAGACCGAGAACGACGACGCGAATACCTTTTTGGCGGAATCGAATCCAGCCATGTCGGAGACGCTGGGTGTGGCCACCTGACCACTCACGAGCTTGGTGACGGCCAGGTTGATACCGGTCAACATCAGGAAAGAACTCAAGGTGATGAGGAAGCTGGGAATTTTCGTCTTCATGACGAGGTAGCCGTTGAAGAATCCGACGGCGAGCGAGACGACCAGCGCCAGAATCGCGCCCACCCACAGGTTGAGGTGCAGGTTGTAGGCGATCATCGACGCGGCGAGCGAGGACGTGGTGACTGCGACGCCGGCGGAGAGGTCGAACTCGCCGCCGATCATGAGCAGGGCGACCGCGCAAGCCATGATGCCGATCGTGGAGCTGGAGTAGAGCACTGTCGCAAGCGCTTCCGGCGTACGGAACGGTGCCGCGACGATACAGAAGAAGATGAAGATGGCGATGGCGCCGACAAGTGAACCCATCTCCGGGCGGAGCAGCAGACGCTGAATGCGCTTTTGCTCCTTCACCCGTTCATCGGTCACGACTTTATGGGCGGCAAGGTCGAGATCTGCCTGAGTGGACATGATTTCCCTTCCGTGCTGGACAGGCGCACGGAGGGCGGACTCTCAGCCCTCCGTGCGCCCGGATCAGCGAGTTCCGTTCTTGGCGTACTCGGCGACCGAGTCGATGTTGGTGTTGTCGATGAACGCGGGTCCGGTCAGGGTGGGCAAGCCACCACCGATCACGTTGCCGTTGTTGAGGTAAAGCCACAGCGAATCGATGGCGAGGTAGCCCTGCAGGAAGGGTTGCTGGTCCACTGCCCACTGCACGTCACCGGATTTGATAGCGTCGACGAGCGCCGCGTTGGTGTCGAAGGTGACGACCTTCGCCTTGCTGCCCGCATTGCCGACCGACGTCACGGACGTCAATGCGAACGGCGCACCGAGCGCGAGAACTCGATCGATTGCCGGGTCCTGTTGAAGTTTCGCGGTGATGGTCGACTCCACCGACGGCATGTCCTTGCCGTTGACGTTGAGAATCTCCGTCGTTCCCTTGAACGACTTCTTCACACCGGCGCACCGTGATTCGAGGCTCACGTTGCCCTGCTCCTGAATCACGCACAGCACCTTGGTGGCACCTTCGGTGTTGAGTCGCTCGCCGGCAGCTTCACCGGCAATCGACTCGTCCTGACCGAAGTACTCCTTGACGCCCATGTCCTTCCAGGTTTCGAGGCCCGAGTTGAGGGCGACCACCGGAATGCCCGCGGCGGTGGCACTTTGGACCGCTGCAACCATGGCGTCGGGCTTCGCGAGCGTGACGGCGATCCCGTCGACCTTGCTGTCGATCGCACTCTGAACCAAGTTGGCCTGGTTCGGTGCCTCGGGATCGGCGGAGTACCGAAGTTCGATGTTGTCCTTGGCCGCTGCGGTTTCGGCGCCCTTGCGCACCAGATCCCAGAACGTGTCACCGGGAACTTCATGGGTGATCATCGCAATGGTGGCGCGGGGCGTGTCCGCCGTACCCGCGCCCATTCCGGATCCGGATGAATCCGGCTTACCGCCGGTGCTGGAACAGGCGGCCAGACCCAAGACCACGACTGAGGCTCCGGCCAGTACGGCAACGCTCTTGCGCCCCGTGAGAAACGACATGTGAACTCCCTCTCGACATCAACCAACGGCCCGCGAACGGATGGTGCTCGGTTGTATGTGAAAGATGTAATACCCGTCACAGTCGAATGTCAATAGTTTGTTCTGACATTAGGACTGCTTATCAAAGACCAGACAAACTGAAGGGAGTGGAAAGGCCAGGTCAACGCGCTGCAGGTCCAGTTGAACCTCGAACCACTAGTTGTGGTTGCGCGACTATGTCCTTGCCCAAGAGTCCACTTCCGGCGTCGAGACGTTCGGAGATTCGCTCCACCGCGGCGCCACCCAGAAACGCCGTGTGCTGCCCGACACTGGTCAGATCGATGTGCGCCAAACCTGCCAATGCACTGTTGTCGAATCCGATCACGGAGACGTCGCCGGGCACCGAGACTCCCGCACGCAAGAAGACGTCCAGGACTCCTAGCGCGCAACGATCATTGAAAGCGAAGACCGCACCGGGAATCCCTTGTTCGACCATCGACCGCGCGGCGTCCGCGCCGAACTCCTCCGTGAGGCCGCCGGGAAGTATCCGCGATTCCAGTCCGGCCGCCCGCATGGCCTTCCGGTAGCCCTGACGCCTCTCCTGGGCACCCGGACCGCGTCCGCCGTCGACGTGGACGATCGAGCGGTGCCCGAGTCCGACGAGATGATTCACGGCCATCACGGCGCCCGCCTCGTCGTCCGTGCGGACAACGTCCACATGTGCTGAGGGCATCTTCCGGGCGAGCACGACGACGGGAACCTTGGCCGCCAGGTCGACGATCTCCGATTCCGGCGCCTGCGAACCCAACAGCAAGATCGCCTCGCATCGGTCGTCGAGCAGGGTGCGCACGGCGCGCGAGCCAGGCCTGCGGTCCGAGACGGCACTGAGAACGACGTCGTAGCGCAAGCGTTCGGCTGCGTCGTAGATCTCGTCGAGCAGTTCCGCGTGAAAGGTTTGCGCGGCAACATAACTGACACCGATCAGGCGGCTGCGATGCTGGCGCAGCAGTCGCGCCGCGTTGTCGGGTCGATAGCCGAGTTCGTCCGCGGCCGCCTTGACCCGTACCCGCGTCGCATCGCTGGCACCCGGGACATCGCGAATGACTATGGACACCAGTGCGCGTGACACACCGGCCAGGTCTGCTACGTCTTGCAAGGTGGGGCGTCGACTGTTCACCTCCACAGACTAGATCGTTCCAGCGAATACACGCCGAAACGTTGACGCACGAGGCAACCAGCGCTTTACTGACACGACTAGAACGATCTAGTTCCTCATCCTCACTCCGAACGGAGCCCCCATGTCTGCCTCTGTTGCAGTCGGTCTGATCGGCGCTGGATGGATCGGCCGTTTCCACGGCGAGTCCGTCGCGCTGCGTATCCCCGGCACCCGTCTCGTCGCCGTCGCCGATCCTGCGCCCGGCGCTGCGGCGTCGTTGATCGAACGTGTCAGTCCCGACGCCCGCGCGTACACCGACGCCCTTGAGCTGATTGCCGATCCGACCGTCGAAGCGGTGCTCATCAGTACGCCCGCATCAACTCACACCGATCTCGTGGTAGCAGCAGCGGAGGCCGGCAAGCATGTCTTCTGCGAAAAGCCGATGGCTTTGACACTCGAGGACGCCGATCGCGCAATCGGCGCATGCGCCGCGAACAATGTTGCGCTGCAGGTCGGTTTCAACCGGCGCTTCGCCGCCGACTTCGCCGCGGCACACGACGTGATCACCTCCGGTGGGATCGGGACACCGCAGCTACTTCGCTCTCTGACTCGCGATCCGGGAATCACCGCCGACGTCGCCTCTCGAGTCAAGCCGTGGACGATCTTCAACGAGACACTGATTCACGACTTCGACGCCCTGCTCTGGCTCAACCCGGGGGCACGCGTCGTCGAGGTGTTCGCGCAGGCCGATGCTCTCGTCCATCCGCAGTACAAGGAGCAGGGGTACCTCGATACGTCGATGGTTCAGTTGCGGTTCGACAACGGCGCCCTCGCGTCGGCCGAGGCCAACTTCCAGGCCACCTACGGTTACGACGTTCGCGGCGAGGTTTTCGGTTCCGGTGGAATGGTGAGTGCAGGCGAGGTCACGCGGACCGCGATGCGTCATTACAGCTCACCGGGCGTTCTGGCCGACACACCTCGGGTGAACATCGAACTGTTTCACGACGCCTATGTTGCCCAGCTGGCGCACTTCGCAGACTGCATCCTCTCCGGCAGCGCGCCGTCGGTCGACGGTCTCGATGCTCGCAACGCCCTGGAAATCGCACTGGCTGCAAAAGAATCCGTGGAAACCGGACTGCCCGTATCGCTGCTGTCGGTGCCGCAGTGAGCCCCTTCGATTTGGCGGTCTCTGCCGAGATGACGTTCACCGAACTCCCTGTCGTCGAACGCATTCGGCGGATCTCGGAGGCGGGGTTCGCAGCCGAGATCTGGAGTTGGCAAGACAAGGACCTCGATGCTCTGGTCGCCACCGGGGCTCGGTTCTCCTCGATGACCGGCTATCTTCACGGCGATTTGTTCGATGAAGCGGGCAGCGCCGAACTCGTACGTACAGCGGCGCTATGCCTCACGCCGGCAGCGAAACTCGGCGTTCCTCGGCTGAACTTCCATACCGGCGAGCTGATCGACGGACAGGCCGCGCGCCCGCAGTATCGAACTACGGGAGCGATGTGGCTGACGGCCCAACGCGCTCTCGAGAAGATCGCGCGACTGGGTGAAGACGCCGGAGTCGTCTTCTGCCTCGAGAATCTCAATACGATCGTCGATCACCCCGGCGTACCGATGGCCCGAGCCAAAGACACTCTGGCACTGGTGGAATCCGTCTCACACCCCAATCTCAAGATGATGCTCGACCTCTACCACGCACAGATCGGCGAAGGAAACCTCATCGAACTCGTGCGGCGTTGTGGTGACAACATCGGGGAGATTCAGGTGGCCGACGTACCCGGCCGATGCGAACCCGGAACCGGCGAGATCAACTACCCAGCCATCGCACGCGTTCTCGCCGAGCAGGGTTACACCGGCACGATCGGATTGGAGGGCTGGGCATCCGGAGACAGTGACACCGCACTCACTGCTTTCCGGAACGCCTTCACTCTCTAACTCTCACCCAGGAACGTGATCCCGTCGTAGCGCGCAGATCTTCCGTCACCGGTCGAGTCCACGGGGAGCGCTTCCTGAGGTCTTTTTGATGGATTTCAGGGGTAGTTTCGATGGCTTTTCCTTGGCAGTCTTTGAGTCACAGCACATCGTGAACTCCGCAGGAAGGCCCCCGAATGACTCCAGCACTGACCGACCACACCGTGCCGTTCGCGGGTAGGTTGCACCGAGAAGACTGCAACATCGACGACCTCGCCGCTTTGGTCGCGCACCGCACAGACCTCGCCGAATACCCATACGCCCATTCAGTGGCCGACGGGGTTCTTCTGTACCACTCGGCAGCATTGGTCGAGCAATCGTCGAATCCAGAAATCCGGGCCGAGATCCAAGACGAGATCGCCCGGGCGTTACTCACCGGCCCCGGCATCACAGTCTTTCAGGGCGCGTTCGACGCGGAGATACTGGATCGCGCCAGCGAGATCTTCCGGCAACTCATTGCGCGCCAACACGAATCCGGCGCGACGTCCGGGGATCACTTCGCCAAACCCGGAGCCAATGACCGGATCTGGGGAGCACAACTGAAGTTGGCGCTCGAAGATCCCAAGGCTTACGTCGACTACTACGCAAACAGCATTGTCGCTTTGGCTTCGGAAGCCTGGCTCGGCCCCATGTATCAGGTGACGTCGGACGTCAACGTCGTCAATCCCGGTGGCGCCGCACAGAATCCACATCGCGACTACCACCTCGGTTTCATGTCGAGCGACGTCGCTGCGAAGTTCCGAGCGCACGTTCATCGCTTGACCCCCGCCCTCACCTTGCAAGGTGCAGTCGCCCATGTGGACATGCCGGTCGAGACGGGCCCGACGAAATATCTGCCTTACTCCCAACAATTCGAATCCGGATACCTCGCGTTCGAGCGTCCCGAGTTCAAGGAGTTCTTCGAGGCCAATTACGTCCAATTACCTTTGGAGAAGGGAGATGCCGTCTTCTTCAACCCTGCACTGTTCCACGCCGCCGGGCACAACAAATCCGCCGACGTCCTGCGCATGGCAAATCTTCTTCAGGTGTCGTCAGCCTTCGGTCGCGCCCTCGGAACCATTGACCGGGAGGCGCTCGTCAACGCGATCTATCCGGCACTGCTCGCCCTCAGCGAAGCAGGTTCCGACGAGTCCGTTCGCTGTGCCGTCGCCGCTTCCGCTGAGGGCTACGCCTTCCCGACCAATCTGGACCGAGACCAACCGATCGACGGCCTCGCGCCTCAGACGCAGGCCGAACTAGTGATGGAGGCGGTTCGCGAGCGGATCTCGCCTGACCATCTGGCCGAGTTGCTGAAGGCACAGTCCGAGAGACGAATGGCCTGAGGGACGACAGCGCTGACGAGACTTGGACCGCCCAATGCCGGTCAGTCGGTACGCTCGTGGCATGGGGTGGGACTTGTTAGTGCTGTTCGCCATGATCGGCCCGTTGGCGGTGTTCGGGTGGGCGGCTGTTCGGGCAAGGCGCCGCGGGCTTGGGGGGTCGTTCGTCGGGCCGTTTCAGGAGATGTTCGATCCCGGTGCGGCGCGAGCACAGACTGTCATCGAACAGATCGCGGAACTTCCGGATCCTGCGGGCTCCGGCGACCCGGACAACGACGACGATGTGCCGTACACAGTCGCCTACGAGGGTGTTCGGCTCCACATCAACCCCGGTAAGGCTCGACAGCGCGGAGGCGACGGGACCACCAAGCGAGCTCAGTGAAAGTCGGACCGGATACAACGCGAGGGAGAACTGGTTCAGTCAGGGCCGGCGAAGTTGATAGGTGACACCGTTCTCCAACTCATCTGAGCTGAAGGACTCCGGAGAGAAGTGGCCCAAGCTCACCTCATAGTTTCTCTGGTTTGCGGGGACGGCATCAAAATGTGCGGTGTAGGAGCAGGTGCTCATTCCGTCGGGAAGTTGATCGATTGCCTCGACCTCGAGTGCCGACCTTGTGGATGCAGCGCCGCTGCCCCCGAAAATCTGAATCTGGTCGTTCGGAGCAACACGAATCATGTCGATCACGCACTCTCCAGAGACCGTCTCGGCCTGCTCTGCCTGACCGGTCACCGTTATCGTGGCGGCAAAGGTTTTCGGCACATCGACATTGGTCGTGCAGCTTGTCAGCATCAGCGCTCCCACAGAGCCCGCTGCCGCAGCCGCAACCTGTGCTGACCTTCGCCTCATAGTCGTCAACGGTAGTGCGTCCGAGTCGCCACGGTGCTCGGTTGCCGAATCCGAAGAGTCACACGGGGCCCGTCGCCGGCCGGCCGAACCACGTGGACAGCTGAGTATCCAACTCCGCCTGCGAATCCCCGACCCATGCCACATGACCGTCCGGCCGAAGCAGGACAGCCGGAGCGTCCAATTCAGTGCTTGTGTCAACGATGTGGTCGGCGCGATCGCTCCAACCATCGACGGACAGTTGGCCACCCTGGTCGAGAAGAAGTCCGCGGCCGGATCGCATCAGGTCGTACAGGTTGCCGCGCGTCAACGCGATGTTCCGCAGCCGCCGACCGAGTAGGTCGTCACCTTCGCCGAAGTCGTAGCGAATCGAGATCGCAGTGATCTTCTCGGTCAGATAACGCATGACGTCTTCGAAGTCCATCAACTCGGAGATCAAGCGTCGCACAGCTTGTGGACCGGCTGCGGTGGAGATCAGCTCCGCCTGCGCGCGCGTGTTGTCGAGAACGTCGGCAGCCACCGGACGCCGTTCCGATTCGTACGTGTCGAGCAGGACGTCCGGTGCCCAGCCGTTGATCTCTGCGGCGAGCTTCCAGCCGAGGTTGAAGGCATCTTGGACACCGAGATTGAGGCCTTGTCCGCCCATCGGTGGGTGGATGTGTGCGGCATCGCCCGCGAGGAACACCCGGTCGCGCCGGTAGTGCTCCGCCAGACGGGTGGCGTCACCGAAGCGCGAGAGCCACCGCGGTGAGTGCACACCGAAGTCGGTGCCCGCAATGGCCAGTAGCTGTTGCTTGATGTCGTCGAGGGTGGTGGGAACCGCGCGACCGTCGGCAACTTCGGCCGCGGGTACCACGACGCGAAAAGCACCATTGCCGGCGGGACCGACTCCGAATCGTTTGTGCGTTTCCCGGATTTCGGCGACAACGGCGGCCAGTTCATCAGCCGGCATGGTCACGTCCATTTCGCCGATCAACGTGTCGGCGCTCGACGGCTCGCCGGGAAACCCGACGTCGATCAGCTTCCGAACAGTGCTGCGGCCGCCGTCGCAGCCCACGAGATAACGCGCGTGAAGTGTTGTGCCGTCGGACAATTCCGCTGTGACGCTATCGGTGTCTTGACGGATCGCGACGACGCGCTTCCCTCGCTGAATGTCCGCACCGACTTCGGTGGCATGTTCGGCAAGAATCCTGTCGATCTCGGGCTGAGGAATGCCCAGTACGTACCCGTGCGCAGTATCGAGGTGCGCCGGTGCCGGTTTGCTGATCCCCGCGAAGAATCCACCGAGCGGATATTTGCGGCCGTGCGCGAGGAACTTGTCCAGCAACCCGCGCTGCTCCATGATTTCGATGCTGCGCACATGGATGCCGAGGGCACGGACGAACTGAGTCGGCTCCTCGTCCTTGTCCACGACGACGACATCGACGCCCTGCAGCCGGAGCTCACCTGCCAGCATCAATCCAGTTGGTCCAGCACCGACAATGATGACGTCACTCATGCGATCCCCTCCTTCGGGCAAGGCTTTTGCTTGCTCGCAGCAGACGAGTGTGCACCATCACCGGGGCCTTGCCGCAAGCCCCGGGTCCCGCGTTATGATGAAGGTGGCGGAAGACGCTTCATCATCGGCGCACCAACACCACAGCACCTGCATCGCGTGGGAGCCGCCAACTCTCGATCACCGTCGGCACCAGCATGGCCCCGAGAACACCCAGCGTCAGAGAAAACGGCACTCCGCCGCTCAGATCCCCCGACTCCGCCAACGGTGTGCAGAGCGTGATCACCAACGCGGACAGTGCAATACCCAGACCGGATGCCAACTCTTGCAGCGTTGCATGCAGAGTATTGGCATCGGTCAGCTCACCCGAGTCGACGTCGGCGAACGCCAAGCTGTTGTACGCGGTGAACCCGATGGATCGCAACGCGCCACTGACAAACAGTGCGACAGCGATTACGACGTCCGGTGTCGTCGACGAGATCAGTACCAGCGCACCGAAGCACACCACCGACAGAACTCCGTTTCCCACCAGAACTAGTCTGATCCCGAACCTGCGCATGAGCGGAGTGGTGAGCGGTTTGATCGCGATATTCCCCGCGAACAGAGCCATCACCAGCAGACCGGCCTTGAACGCCGACATTTCGAATCCCACTTGGAACAACAACGGCAGCACAAACGGCACGCCCATGATCACGAGCCGGTACAGCGAGCCGCTCGACGCGACGAGCCGAAACGATCGAAGTCGGAGGACGCCGAGCGCGATGAGCGGATGATCCGACCGGACGAGGTGAATGACGGCCAAGCTCAACAAGATCAGAGCCGCAACGATCCCGAGGCACACTCTTAGCCAGTCGGTTCCGGCACTGTGCACGTTATCGAGCGCCACGACAAGCACTGCGACGCCTGCTCCGATCACCACCAATCCCAGCCAGTCAAGGCTCCGTTTCTGCGTTTGCCGAATGTCGGGCACCATGCGCAATGCCAGCAGAAACCCGACGATCCCGATCGGAACGTTGATCAGAAAGATCCAGCGCCACGAAGCGATCGACACGATGGCTCCACCCACAGCGGGCGCAAGAACCGGCGCTGTGAGCGCCGGCCACGTCAAGTAAGCGATAGCCCGTACGAGTTCCGCCTTCGACGTCACCCGCAATACTGCGAGCCGCCCTACCGGCACCATCATGGCGCCGCCTACCCCTTGTAAAGCACGCATTCCCACCAGCATCGGGAGGGAGGTGCTCAGTGCACATCCCACCGATGCCACCGCGAAAACGGCTATGGCAGAGATGAAGACACGTCGCGTTCCGAATCTGTCGGCCATCCATCCGCT
Organism: Rhodococcus sp. 27YEA6; assembly: GCF_044908235.1. Lineage (NCBI taxonomy): Bacteria > Bacillati > Actinomycetota > Actinomycetes > Mycobacteriales > Nocardiaceae > Rhodococcus > Rhodococcus sp. 27YEA6. The sequence goes on from NZ_JBIYCY010000002.1 coordinate 646,821, forward strand.
CGCCGGGATCAGGACGGCCAACACCAGGAGGTACGAAGAAACGGCGACATTGACGTCGACGGCATCAACTCCGAAAGATTGGGCGATCGACGGCAGTGCCGTTGCGAGAATCGTCGCGTCCAGCATCTCCATGAACAGCGCTGCTGCCACGAGCAGCGCCAGTCCGCGGGGAAATGTCACTGCACCAGAGCCTTTCGGAGGAGCTGTCGATCAGCCGAGAGAAATCCAGCTGCCGGAGGTCACCGAGGCGACCATCGCGTCCAGAGCCTGTGCGGACGCGACTGCATCAGCGATGGTCGCGCCCTGCGGCGCTCCGTCCACGATCGAGGCGATGAAATTGCGAGCCTCGATCACTTTCAGGTCGTCGTAGCCCATCGCGTTGGCCGCGCCAGGCTGGAAGCGGCCGAACTCACCGGACTCGGGGCCGACCAGAACCGTCGTGACGGATTGGTCCTGGTACTTCGAGCCGAGGCTGGTGCCCAGTTCACCCATCCGCCGGTAGTCCCAGAACACGGCACCTTTCGTGCCGTGAATCTCGAATCCGTAATTGTTCTGCTCTCCCACGGCGACGCGGCATGCTTCGAGGGTGCACCGGCCACCCGACCCGAGGCGCAGCAGTGCGCTGACGAAGTCTTCGTTCTCGACAGCCCCCATCTCCCCACCGCTGGCCCGCGCATGTCCACTGGTAGCGGCGGACGGACGCGCACGCTCCGGGATGAAGATCGCAGTATCCGCAACGAGAGCGTCGACGTCACCGAGAAGATAACGAATCAGATCGATGCCGTGCGAAGCCAAATCGCCCAGGACGCCGGCGCCGCCGCGCTCACGCTCGTATCGCCAACTCAAAGCACCTTCAGGGTGGGCCGCATAGTCGCTGAGGAAACGAAAACGCGAGTGCGTGATCGTGCCCAACTCCCCTGAGTCGATCAGGCTCTTTGCCAGGGCCACAGCCGGCGCGTTTCGGTAGTTGAAGCCGACGGTCGACTGCACACCGGCCTTCGAGACTGCTACGGCAACAGCTTTGGCGTCTTCCGTGGACAAGCCGACGGGCTTCTCGATCCAGATGTGTTTGCCGGCCTCTGCCATTGCGACGCCGATTTCACGGTGCAAGAAGTTCGGGGCCGTGATGCTCACCGCGTCGATGGCCGGATCGGCTGCGATATCGCGCCAATCCTGGGTGAAAGCTTCGAAACCGAACTGGTCCGCTGCTTCCTCCCCTCTGCCAGGCACCTCGTCGGCGACGGCGGCCAGGCGGATCACGGGAAGCTGCGGATAGTGCTGCCGCAGACGCAGATACGCCTGCGTGTGGACGCGGCCCATCCATCCGAATCCGGCAACTGCTACTGAAATGCCTGTCATGAGGCTCCGTTCGGGTCAAATGATCGAAGGATCGCAGAAATGCTGGGATCACAAATCACCCCCACTGACTCGGTCAGGCGGGTACTCGTGTCACCGGGATCGAGATCTAGCGGTCGACCACGGTGGTGTCGAAGTAGTAACGCGACGCTCGGTAGCAGTGGCTGCCGTACTCGACGGCGCTACCTGAATCGTCAAATGCAGTGCGGCTCATGGTCAAGAGGGCAGCACCCACTTTCTCGTCGAGCAATCCTGCTTCTTCGCGAGTCGCCGCCCGAGCGCCGATTCGCTGCCGCGCGACACGGATGTGAACGCCGCGAGTTCGCAAGGTTTGGTACAGCCCCTGCGTCTCCAACTCCTCGGGATCGGGTGCGATGTCCACCGGAATGTAATTGGTCATCACGGCAAGCGGTTCGCCGTTGGTGCTTCGCAGACGCCTGATGGTGGCCACTTCGGCGTCAGGTTCGAGGTTGAGTTCCGCGGCAACGTCCTCGGCGGGAACTCCCACCGTGAACTCGAGCAGCTTGGTCGTCGGCGCCTGGCCGGCCCTCGCAAGGTCGTCGAACAGGCTGGTGAGCTCGACCGGGCGGTGCACCGGACTTTGCACCACCTGTGTTCCGACTCCCCGCTTACGAACAAGTAGTCCCTTGTCCACCAGTTCCTGGATCGCGCGTCGAGTGGTCGGACGTGAGAGATTGAGCCGTTTGGCCAACGCCAGTTCGTTCTCGAAGCGATCACCTGGGGCAAGTTCGCCACCGAGAATAGCGCCCTCGATTGCCTGTGCCAGCTGAAAATACAGCGGCACCGGGCTCGAGCGGTCCAACTCGACGGCGAGTGCTGCGACCACGGCCAACTCCGATCTGTCTTGGGAAGGCGCCGTATCGACGCTACTTCTCTCGGCAGTGTATGCGAACACTAACATTCACTTGACCGCAAGTCATAATGTCCAGACAAACTATTGACAATCGCTGTGTCGCGGCGCACAGTTTCAGTCATACATCGGTGCCCTGCGTGGGCAACCCACCACGAACTCTCGGGAGTCAGTTTTGACAAGCATCAACACTCACCAGAGCGGGTCACACATCCCTGACGCACCCTTCGACGTGCTTGCCATCGGCCGATCGGGTGTGGACATCTACCCACTTCAGACCGGTGTCGGACTCGAGGACGTCGAGACGTTCGGCAAGTTCCTCGGCGGCAGCGCAGCCAATGTCTCGGTGGCGGCTGCACGCCTCGGCCGGCGAGCAGCACTGATCTCCGGCGTAGGCAGCGATCCTTTCGGGAAGTTCGTCACACGCGAGTTGGCACGTCTGGGCGTCGACAACAGGTTTGTCGTCACCAATTCCGAGTACCCGACACCGGTGACGTTCTGCGAGATCTTCCCTCCTGACGACTTTCCGCTGTACTTCTACCGCAAGCCGCATGCGCCCGATCTTCGGATCACCCCGGAAGACATCGACCTCGACGCCGTTCGAACAGCGTCCCTCTACTGGTCGACTGTGACGGGGCTGTCCGAAGAACCGAGTCGCAGTGCACACTTCGCGGCCTGGGAAGCCCGCGAACGACGCCCGCTGACGGTCCTCGATCTGGACTACCGCCCGATGTTCTGGTCGACGCCCCAGGAAGCAACCACTCAGGTGCAGCGCGCTCTGGCGCACGTGACAGTAGCCGTCGGAAACCGCGAAGAGTGCGAGATCGCGGTCGGTGAGACCAATCCGAACAAGGCCGCCGACGCGCTTCTCGACCTCGGCGTCGAACTGGCCATCGTGAAGCAGGGCCCGAAGGGCGTACTCGGCAAAACGCGAAAGCAGTCGATCACCGTGCCGCCCAACGCCGTCGACGTGGTCAACGGGCTGGGAGCAGGCGACAGCTTCGGCGGATCACTGTGCCACGGACTGTTGGCCGGGTGGCCGCTGGAGAAGGTACTGCGGTACGCCAACGCGGCCGGCGCGATAGTCGCAGCTCGGCTCGAATGCTCCACTGCGATGCCGACCGCCGAAGAAGTCCACGATCTCGCCGAAGCCACAGCCACGGAGGCAGTCAATGTCTGACAAGCTCGCCGCCCGCCCCCTCGCCACCACCTACGCCGAAGTGACGGAACTGCGTGCGAGCGATCCGCAGATCATCGAAAAGGCCTGGGCAGCGCGAACTCCTCGCGCCACTGTTCGAGGCAATGGTCGACTGATGATCGTCGCTGCCGATCACCCGGCCCGTGGGGCACTGTCTGTCGGTGGCAAGCCGACAGCGATGAACAGTCGTACAGATCTGCTCGACAGATTACGCACTGCGCTCGACAACCCCGGAGTCGACGGCGTTCTCGGCACCGCGGACATTCTCGACGATCTGCTCCTCCTCGGCGCCCTCGACGACAAGGTCGTCTTCTCGTCGATGAACCGCGGCGGCCTGGCAGGCGCAAGCTTCGAACTCGACGACCGCATGACGGGATACACCGCGGCGGGCACCGCGAAGTTCGGAATGAACGGCGGAAAGATGCTGCTACGCATCGCACTCGACGACGCGGGCACACTGCCCACCATGACGGCATGTGCCGAAGCCGTGGACGAACTGGCCGCGGCCGGACTGATCGCGATGCTCGAGCCGTTTCTCTCCAGTCGCGTAAACGGCAAGGTGGTCAACGATCTCAGCCCTGACGCCGTCATCAAATCCATCCACATCTCCCAAGGTCTCGGCTCCACCTCGGCGTACACGTGGATGAAACTGCCGGTCGTCGACGAGATGGAACGCGTCATGGATGCGACCACCCTCCCGACGCTCCTGTTGGGCGGCGATCCGCAGATCGCGCCGGAAGAAACGTACGCAAAGTGGGACGCTGCACTTCAGCTGCCGTCCGTGCGCGGACTGATCGTCGGACGCGCGCTGCTCTACCCACCCGACGGCGACGTCACCGCGGCCGTCGACACCGCAGTCAAGCTCGTCCACTAGAAGCGACCTGGCAGGAGCAAGATGTTCAGCAAGTACTACGTCCCCGCCGGATCGTCCGCCGACGGTGATTTCACGACAGTGGTCACGCCGGAGTCCGCCGGGTGGACCGAATCCAGCTTGTGGACACTCGAACTCGCCCCTGGCGCTGACGTCCACCTGCAGTCCGGCGATAACGAGATCATCGTCGTTCCACTGGCGGGTTCGGCCGTGGTTGTTGCCGAGGGGACGGAGATTCCCCTCACTGGCCGCGCATCGGTTTTCGACGGCCCGAGCGATTTCGCGTACGTAGGACGCGACGCCGACTACTCGGTCAGCAGCGCTGACGGGGGCCGCTTCGCTCTGTGCGGAGCACGCGCCGGCGCAAAGCTCCCCCATCGATACGGTCCCGCATCAGGAGTTGCGGTCGAGCTCCGCGGTGCCGGGAACTGCAGCCGACAGGTTCACAACTTCGCCACCGCAGACACCTTCGAGGCCGACTCCATCATCGCGTGTGAGGTCATCACCCCCGGCGGGAACTGGTCGTCGTATCCCAGCCACAAACACGACGAGAACAGCGACGTCGAATCGGCCCTGGAAGAGATCTACTACTTCGAGATCGACAGAAGCCCCACCGGGACCGAAGGTTTCGGCTACCACCGCGTGTACGGAACCGCCGAGAGACCTATCGAAGTGCTCGAGGAAGTCCGCTCGGGCGACGTCGTTCTCGTGCCGCACGGCTATCACGGCCCGTCCATCGCAGCGCCGGGCCACCACATGTACTACCTCAATGTCATGGCAGGTTCGGGCGAGATCCGGGCGTGGAACATCTGTGACGATCCGCAACACACCTGGCTACGTGGAAGCTGGGATCACCAGGACATCGACCCTCGACTGCCGTTGCAGTCCCACAACTGACGGAAGTGAAAGCTGTGGCACCCACCAACAACGCAACCGGCAATCGTCCACCTCGCGACGAGCCGACCGTATACCTCACCGTTTCTCAAGCTGTCGTCCGCTTCCTCGCCAACCAGTACACCGAACGCGACGGCCAGCGCACCAAGCTGTTTGCCGGCTGCTTCGGAATCTTCGGGCACGGGAACGTCGCCGGGTTGGGGCAGGCACTCTTGCAGGCCGAGATCCAGGATCTCGACGCCGGCCGTGAGCCGACACTCCCCTACGTGCTCGGCCGCAATGAACAGGCGATGGTGCACTCGGCTGTCGCGCACGCCCGCATGAAGGACCGCCTGCAGACGTGGGCGGTCTCGTCCAGCGTAGGCCCCGGTGCCACCAATATGATCACCGGCGCGGCACTGGCCACCATCAACCGTCTACCTGTATTACTCCTTCCCGCAGACACTTTCGCGACCCGCGCCAGTGCCCCCGTCTTACAGGAACTCGAACTCCCGTCGAGCGGCGACGTCACAGTCAACGACGCTTTCAAACCCGTCTCACGATACTTCGATCGGGTATGGCGCCCGGAGCAGTTGCCGAGCGCTCTGCTCGCCGGGATGCGCGTTCTCACTGATCCCGTCGAGACCGGCGCGGTCACCATCGCCATCCCGCAGGACGTGCAGGCCGAGGCTTTCGACTGGCCCGAGTCCTTCTTCGCCGAACGGGTGTGGCACGTGGCCCGCCCGCTGCCCGAACGATCGGTGATCGAACGCGCCGCCGCGATCATCCGCTCGGCTCGCAAGCCACTGATCGTCGCCGGCGGCGGCGTGATCTACAGCCAGGCCACCGACTCTCTGGCAGCGTTCTGCGCGCAGACCGGAATCCCCGTGGGGCAGAGCCAGGCCGGCAAGGGTTCATTGGTCTACGACCATCCACAATCCGTCGGGGCGGTGGGGTCCACCGGCACTACGGCTGCAAACGCACTGGCCACCGAGGCTGACGTCGTCATCGGAATCGGTACGCGGTACAGCGATTTCACGAGCGCGTCCCGCACCGCGTTCACCAATCCCGACGTTCGCTTCGTCAACATCAACGTCGCATCACTGGACTCCGTGAAGCAGGGCGGAGTCAGCGTTGTCGCCGACGCACGTGAGGCACTCGACGCGCTGGCACTTGCACTGAACGACTACTGGGTGGACGACGAATATGCGTCCAGGATCGGTGACCTCGCTCGCGATTGGGATGCGATCGTCGAATCCGTCTACAACCCAGCCGAATCCGCTGCCGACGGGTCACTGAATCAGAATCAGGTGATCGGCCTGGTCAACACGCTGTCCGATCCACGTGACGTCGTGGTGTGCGCTGCCGGGTCCATGCCGGGTGACCTCCACAAGCTGTGGCGAACCCGTGATTCCAAGGGGTATCACGTCGAATACGGGTACTCGTGCATGGGATACGAAGTTGCCGGCGGTCTAGGCGTCCGCATGGCGTGCCCCGATCGCGACGTGTTCGTGATGGTCGGCGACGGTTCCTATCTGATGATGGCCACCGAATTGGTCACCGCCGTACAGGAACGCCTCAAGGTCATCGTCGTCCTGGTGCAGAATCACGGATTTGCCTCCATCGGTTCACTGTCCGAGTCGCTGGGTTCCCAGCGCTTCGGCACGCAGTACCGCTACCGCTCGAATGACGGACGTCTCGACGGAGGGGTTCTCCCGGTCGATCTGGCCGCGAACGCCGCCAGCCTCGGTGTCGACGTCATCCGCGCCAACACCGCTGCAGAGTTCGCCGACGCGATCAAGGTTGCCAAAGCAAGCGACACCAGCACCGTCATCCACGTCGAAACCGATCCGCTGATCGGCGCCCCGGACAGCGAATCCTGGTGGGATGTACCGGTATCGGCCACCTCCGAACTGGAGTCCACCAAGAAAGCACGGACAACGTACGAGTCCTGGAAGAAGATCCAGCGACCGTACCTCCGTCCATCCGAATGAAAATTCCGCACAACCACACCCCATAAAGCTTGCCCGCGAAAGGAATCTAGACATGAGCGCGATTCGCGTCGGATCAGCCCCCGACTCCTGGGGCGTGTGGTTTCCGGACGATCCACAGCAGACCCCTTACACACGATTCCTCGACGAGGTATCCGCGTCGGGATACGAATGGATCGAACTCGGCCCGTTCGGATACCTTCCGACCGATCCAGCCAAGTTGACGGACGAACTCGGCGCCCGCGGCCTGAAGCTTTCGGCCGGTACCGTTTTCGAACACCTGCACCAGGACGATTCCTGGGATGCCGTCTGGAATCAGATCAAGGACGTCGCCAAGTTGACCGCAGCCGTCGGCGGCAAGCACGTGGTGGTCATCCCTGAGATGTGGCGCGACCCTTCCACCGGAGCGGTACTCGAAGACCGCAATCTGACGCCCGAGCAGTGGCGTAAGAAAACCGACGGCATGAACGCTCTCGGGAAGGCAATGCTCGAGGAGTACGGCGTCATGGCGCAGTACCATCCTCATGCCGACAGTCACGTCGACATCGAAGACAACGTCTACAAGTTCCTCGAAGGGACCGACGAGCGTTTCGTGAATCTGTGTCTCGACACCGGCCACATCAGCTACTGCGGCGGCGACAATCTCGCAATTATCAACAAACATCCGGAGCGCATCGGGTACCTACACCTCAAACAGGTGGATCCGGCGATAGTCGCCAAGGTTGAGGCGGAGGACCTGCCGTTCGGTGAGGCCGTCAAACTCGGTGCCATGATCGAACCGCCGCGCGGAATCCCCGACATGCCGCCGCTTCTGGAGGCCATCGAGAAGCTCGGCATCGACGTGTTCGCGATCGTCGAGCAGGACATGTATCCCTGCCATCCCGACACACCGCTGCCCATCGCAGCGCGCACTCAGAAATACCTGTCCACCTGTGGCGTCCCCGCCGTCCGTTTCAACTGAGCAACACAATCGAGGAGTACCACCGCATGTCTGACAACCAGGATCTCCGGATCGCAGTGCTCGGCGTCGGCATCATGGGGGCCGATCACGTCGACCGCATCACCAACAAAATCGGCGGTGCCCGCGTCACCGTCGTCAACGACTACTCTCTCGCCCGCGCCGAGGAAATCGCAGCACTGACGCCAGGGGCGCGCGTCGTCGTCGATCCGTTCGATGCCATCGCAGCCGAGGACGTCGACGCCGTTGTTCTCGCAACCCCGGGCCCGACCCATGAGAAGCAGGTTCTTGCCTGCCTCGAAGCGGGCAAGCCTGTTCTCTGCGAAAAGCCGCTGACCACCGACGCGGACAGTTCGCTCACGATCGTCAAAGCCGAAGCAGCGCTGGGAAAAAGACTGATCCAGGTTGGTTTCATGCGCCGGTTCGACCACGAATACACCCAGCTCAAGGATTTGATCGACAGCGGCGATCTCGGTCGCCCTCTCGTTGTGCACTGCGCTCACCGCAATCCTGCGGTTCCGAACGGCTTCGACAGCGCGATGATCGTCAAGGACTCACTCGTCCACGAGGTCGACGTGACACGATTCCTGCTCGACGAAGAGATCACCTCGGTGCAGATCATCCGACCGGCCGCGAATTCGCTTGCTCCCGAGGGCATTCAAGACCCACAGATCGCGATATTCGAGACCGAGTCCGGTAGACACGTCGACGCCGAGGTGTTTGTCACCACCGGAGTTGCCTACGAGGTGCGCACCGAAGTTGTCGGCGAACTCGGAAGCGCGATGATCGGACTCGACGTGGGACTGATCCGAAAGACCAAGCCCGGCAACTGGGGTGGGCAGATCACCCCAGGATTCCGCGAACGCTTCGGGCAGGCCTACGACACCGAGTTCGCCCGGTGGATCAAGGCAGTGAAGACGGGCGCCGGCACCGGCAACTACATCGACGGACCAGGTGCCTGGGACGGGTACGCCGCGGCCGCTGTCTGCGCCGCCGGTGTGAAGTCTCTGGAGACGGGTCAGCGCGTCGTCGTGGACATGGTTGCGCGCGACTCTGTGGCCGGAGCTTAGCGATGAAGGTCGCACTCGACCCCACACCTTTCCATCACGATTACTCACTACTCGAGCTACCCCGAGTTGTTGCCGATCTCGGGTACGAGTACCTGCAGCTCACACCGCACGTCGACATGATCCCGTTCTTCAATCACCCGAAAGCCGACGACGCGCTCGTCACCGAGTTCCGGAAGGCCTGCGCGAGTGCGGGAGTCGGCATCGCGTCGGTGCTCCCGGTCCTTCGGTGGTCCGGCCCGGACGAGGACGCTCGCGAAGCAGCCGTGCGCTACTGGAAGCGGGCCATCCAGATCACGGTCGATCTCGGTGTCAACGTCATGAACACCGAATTCTCCGGCCGCCCCGAAAAGGCCGAAGAGTCCGAGCGTGCGTTCTATCGTTCGATGGAGGAACTGGTTCCGATCATCGAACGCGAGGGAATCGACGTCCTGATCGACCCCCACCCGGACGATTTTGTCGAAGACGGACTAGCCGCGATCCGCACGATCCGTGGTGTGAACTCCAAGAACCTCGGCATGGTGATCGTGGCGTGCCACCAATTCCACATGGGTGGGGACCTTCCCGCCATCATGGAGGCCGCCGGCGACATGGTCCGACTCGTTCACGTGGCGGACACCATGGATCATCACCGTTCCCACGGACTGCGCTACATCACCAACCCGCCAGGCAATGCCGTTCGAGTGCATCAGCATCTCAAAATCGGTGACGGAGACGTCAACTGGGACGAATTCTTCGGCGGTCTCGGCAAACTCGGCTTCTACGAACGTGAGAACACCGTGATGGTGTCGAGCGTCTTCGCCGAGAACGAAAACGCGCACGAGGTTTCCCGGTACCAGCGCGAGACGATGAACGACTACGTCGCCAAGTACACCTCCCCGAACTCCTGAGTCACCAGACCACTAGGAAATACCATGACCAGCACTGATACTCGCGTCATCGCGCACTGGCTGGACGGCAAGCCGTTCGCCGGAACGTCCGAGGACACCGCCACCGTCACCAACCCCGCCACCGGACAGATCACCGGCCGACTGGCCCTGGCGAACCTCGAGGACGCCCGCGCTGTCATCGACGCGGCTGCGGCGGCCTTCCCCGCCTGGCGTGACACCTCACTGGCCCGGCGCACACAGGTACTGTTCAGCTTCCGCGAACTCCTCAATGCTCGCAAAGGTGAACTCGCCGAGATCATCACAGCCGAGCACGGCAAGGTTCTCTCCGACGCCCTCGGCGAAATCAGCCGCGGGCAGGAAGTTGTCGAATTCGCTTGCGGAATACCGCATCTCCTCAAGGGCGGATACACCGAGAATGCATCGACCAAGGTCGACGTCTACTCCATCCGCCAACCCCTCGGCCCCGTCGGCATCATCTCGCCCTTCAACTTTCCCGCGATGGTCCCGATGTGGTTCTTCCCGGTCGCCATTGCCGCCGGGAACACCGTGATTCTCAAGCCCTCGGAGAAGGACCCCACCGCCGCGATCTGGCTCGCCGAACTCTGGGCCGAAGCCGGTCTGCCTCCTGGTGTCTTCAACGTCCTCCAAGGTGACAAGCTCGCCGTCGACGAACTTCTGGAAAACAAAGCAGTCAAAGCGATTTCGTTTGTCGGATCCACCCCCATCGCCCAGTACGTCTATGCCACCGGCACCGCCAACGGCAAACGCGTGCAAGCACTCGGCGGCGCCAAGAACCACGCCATCGTTCTGCCGGACGCCGACCTCGACCTCGCCGCCGACGCAATGGTCAACGCGGGATTCGGCTCCGCGGGCGAACGATGCATGGCGATCTCCGCCCTGGTCGCAGTCGGCGACATCGCCGACGAACTGGTTGCCAAGATCGTCGAACGCACCACTCCCCTCGTCACCGGTGACGGCACCAAGAACTCCGACATGGGTCCGCTCGTCACCAAGGCCCATCGCGACAAAGTCGCGTCCTATGTCGATGCCGGCGAGAAGGACGGTGCCACGATCGTGGTCGACGGACGCACAGTTCAGGCCGATGGTGGACCGGACGGCTTCTGGCTCGGGCCCACCCTCATCGACCACGTCACCACCGACATGTCGATCTACACCGACGAAATCTTCGGACCTGTCCTGTCCGTCGTGCGTGTCGATACCTACGACCAAGCCCTCGAACTGATCAACAACAACCCGTACGGAAACGGCACCGCCATCTTCACCAACGACGGCGGCGCTGCCCGACGCTTCCAGAACGAGGTGGAGGTCGGAATGATCGGCATCAACGTCCCCATCCCGGTTCCCATGGCCTACTACAGCTTCGGCGGCTGGAAGAACAGCCTCTTCGGTGACACCCACGCTCACGGGACAGAAGGTGTTCATTTCTTCACGCGAGGTAAAGCCGTCACCAGTCGCTGGCTCGACCCCAGCCACGGCGGAATCAACCTCGGATTCCCCGAGAACAGTTAGCCGGCAAGACATCTGTGGCCGAGACTCTCGAAGAGTCTCGGCCACAGATGTTTTCGAGAGGTCTACGTGACCGTGGGGTGGTACGTCAGTACTTGAACTCCGGATTCGTACCGACGATCGTCCTTCAACTCGAGGACGATCTTGTCGGCCGATTCGGGGAACACTCTCCCGCCGGACCCGAGAATGACCGGGAAGACCATCAGACGAAGCTCGTCGACCAGACCGGCCAGCAACAACGCGTGGACGAGCGTCCGACTTCCCGCGACCAGGATCTCGCCGTCGATCTGCTCCTTGAGCTTCGGGACAGATTCCTCGATGGGACCGTCGAGCGCCGTCGAGTTGTTCCATTCGAGCGGTTCGGTCGAACTCGTGACGACGTACTTGGGCATCTCGTTCATCTTGTCCGCAAAGCCTTGGTCGTCCTCGCGCTCGGGCCAGGCACCGGCGAAGCTCTCGTAGGTCCGCCGCCCGAGCAGAAGGACGTCCGCGGCGAGGGTTTCGTCGAGTTTGAACTTCATCTGATCGCCCTCCTGGTACGGAAAGACCCATCCAGTGTGCGCATAACCCGGTTCGCCACCGGGAGCTTCCATCACCATGTCCAAGGACACGAATTCTGTCACCACGATCTTGCCCATACCGATCCCCTGTCGTCAGTGCGTGTGCGCCATTCGAGTAGCCGACTACCCCACTGTTACAGACTCTGCGTGGTGGTGGAACTCATCGGCGGCGATCGTCCACTATGACCGATGTACAAACCGAATCGCCTGTTTTCGATCCCTCTGCTTGCGTGGCGATTCGGACGTTCCCTCACGTTCGCATACCCTCGTATATCGATGATGTGGCGTCGAAAGTGTGCAGTGGCAGTAGCCGGAACAGTGCTCTCAGGGAGCATTGCGTTTACCGGTGTCGTAGGGACCTCGGGAGTGGCCGGCGCCCAACCGGCCCCGCCGCCCACCACCACCGAAGCGCCGTTCACAACACCCAACACCGACAGCTGCCCGTTCACGAGTAGCCCGGCACCGGCGATCGATCTCTCCGAAGCACCCGCGCCCGGATCCACGGCCCCGACTGCTGTCCCGATTCCGGAAAGCCCCGTCGGTGGAGACAAGCTCGGCGAGTGCGGTGTTGTGCTCCCTGACGGCGCTCCCCCGCTCCCGGCCGACATCGCGGCATCAGGATGGGTACTCGCGGACGCCGAAACCGGCGAGGTCCTCGCCGCCAAAGATCCGCACGGTCGCTACCGCCCGGCCAGCACCATCAAGATGCTCTTGGCTCTTGTCGCGCTCGACGAACTCGATCTCGACACCGAAATCACCGCAACGGCCGAAGACGCGGACGCTGAAGGTAGCGCTGTCGGCATCGGCAAGGGCGGCAAGTACACCAACCGGCAACTGATGCAGGGTCTGGTCATGGCGTCGGGAAACGATGCCGCGCATGCTCTTGCCCGCCAACTCGGCGGTGACGCTGCAGCCGTGTCGAAAATGAACGCGCTCGCGGCCGAACTCGGCGCCCTCGACACTCGCACGGCAACTCCATCCGGACTCGACGGCCCGGGGATGAGCAGCTCGCCGTACGACCTGGCCGTGATTTTCCATACCGCCCTGCAGAATCCGACGTTTGCCGGTCTGATCCATACCGAGACCGTCGAATTTCCCGGCTTCCCCAAGGATCCGACGATTCCCGACGATCAGGACCGCCCCGGATTCACTCTCGCCAACGACAATCAGCTGCTCTACAACTACGACGGCGCATTGGGCGGCAAGACCGGCTTCACCGACGACGCCCGCCACACGTATGTGGGTGGCGCGGAGCGTAACGGCCGGAAACTACTGGTGACATTGATGGGCGGCGAAGCCAAGCCGATCCGTCCGTGGGAACAAGCTGCCCGTCTACTCGACTACGGATATGCACTCCCCGCGAGCACAACCGTCGGCTCGTTGACGGACCGATCCACCGACGATGCCTCGCCCGAGGTCACTCGCACACCGTCTGCCGCTGCACCAGGCTCGATCTCGGCTGCACCCACCGCTACCGACGCCGAATCCGACACCACTGACCGCATACTCATCGGTGCGGTCGGCGGAGTAGTGGTGATCGCGCTGGTGGCGGGAGCCGTTGCCCTCAACCGTCGGAGGCGCTAGCGCGGCCGACGACGCATGAAGCCCGAAAGACCCAGGCCGGCAACCGCACCCGTGGCGATCAGCGCAGCCACGCGAGACGGTGAAGCACCGTCACTGACAACGATTCGCGGCGAGATCACGGCGGGATCCGGCGGCGGAACGAACGCCAGGGCCATACTTTCCTTGGTCGTCGCCGCCCACGCCGTGCAGAACAGCAGCATCCGTGACGCCGTGAACACGAACACGAGCAAACCGATGATCGGACCGAATGCCACGCCCGCTGGTCCGTTGGTGACGGCAGCGAGGTAGATCGCACCCACCTGCTTGAAGATCTCGAACACAACTGCGGCGATAAGCGCTGCCTGCGCAGCGCTACGCAGCGTGACAGGCTCGCGCGGCAGCCGGGCGATCACCCACAGGAACACCGCCCACGTCGCCAGGAGTGAGAGCAACAGTGAAATGACTCTGAGCCCCACGCCGACACCGGTGATGTTCTCGAGGTTGAGCCATTTCACGATCTGAGTCGCAACCGGCCCACTGCTCAGCGCCGACATTCCCAGTGAGACGACCATGGCGAGAGCCAGACCGACGAGGGCCCCCGCGTCACCAAGTTTGGTACGTACGAAACCCTTCGGCTCGCGCTTGCTCTCCCACATCGCCGTCAGCGCGTCGCGAACGTTTGCCATCCAACCGAGACCCGCGTACGCGGCACCCAGGAGGCCGAAGATTCCGACGCTCGCGCGCGAGTCGATGGCCGAATCGATCAGCGTGTTGATGGTGTCACCCAAGCTGCCCGGAATGCTCTTGGTGATCTGCTCCTGAATCGACTCCAGGTACTCGGGATGCCCGGCCAATACGAAACCGGCCACTGCAAACGCGACCATCATGATCGGAATCAACGCGAGAACGCTGAAGTACGTGATACCAGCAGCGTAATAGTCGCCTTTTTGCTCTTGAAACCGTCCGGCCGCGCGAACCAGATGATCGAGCCAGGGTCGCGCTGCCCGTTGCTTCTCGAGGAAGCTCGGTGCGTCGTCGTCCGTGTCAGCCATTGCCGTCCCCCTCATGTTCGGTCAGGCGTCGTGAGTCCGAATTCGCGTAAGTCAGCCCTTCGGTGCCAGGAATCCGACCTTGTCATAGACAGCGGCGAGAGTGCGTGAAGACACCTCACGGGCGCGGTGCGCTCCGGCCGCGATGATGCGATCCAGCTCTGCCTCGTCGGCAAGGTAACCGTCGACCTTCGCCTTGAGTGGGGTGACGAACTCGGTCAGCACGTCAGCGGTATCGGTCTTGAGGTCGCCGTACCCCTTGCCCTCGTAACCGGCCACCAGAGTCTCGATCGGTACTCCCGAGAGAGCCGACTGAATGGTGAGCAGGTTGCTGACGCCCGGCTTGGCCTGCGGGTCGAAACGAATCTCGCGCTCGTTGTCGGTGACGGCCGACTTGATCTTCTTCGCCGACACCTTCGGATCGTCGAGCAGATTGATCAGTCCGGCCGCACTGGCAGCGGACTTGCTCATCTTCGCGGTCGGATCCTGCAGGTCGTAGATCTTTGCCGTGCCCTTGATGATCTGCGGCTCGGGAACGACGAACGCCTTGCCGTAGCGGGTGTTGAACCGTCCGGCCAGATCGCGTGCGAGTTCGAGGTGCTGACGCTGATCCTCACCCACGGGGACTCGCTGCGGGCGGTACAGAAGGATGTCCGCGGCCATCAGAACCGGATACGTGAACAAGCCGACACTGGCGTTGTCGCTGCCTTGCTTGGCGGACTTGTCCTTGAACTGCGTCATACGGCTGGCTTCACCGAAACCGGTGATGCAGTTCAGGACCCACGCCAACTGTGCGTGCTCGGGAACCTGACTCTGTACGAACAGCGTCGCCCGATCCGGATCGATCCCCACCGCAAGGAGCTGAGCGACCGCAACCTTGGTGCGACGACGCAATTCCTTCGGGTCCTGCGTCACCGTGATGGCGTGAAGATCCGGAATGAAGTAGAAAGCGTCGAAATCGTCCTGCAACGGAACCCACTGCTGCAGCGCACCCAGGTAGTTGCCGAGGTGGAAAGAATCCGACGTCGGCTGGATTCCGGAAAGCACGCGAGGCTTTGCGGTGGGCTTCTGTTCTGCAGGGGTCGACATGGTTCCGATCTTTTCACGAGTGGAAATCAGTGCAGTGGCGTGGTGCCCGGGTAGTCGAGTTCGACGAGGTCTTCACCGTGGGCGGTGAGGTCCTCCGCACCGAACTGGTAGACGGTCCGGAAAACGACGGGTTCCCATTCTTCGGCGTAGAAGTCCATCGTTTCGCAGAACCACTCCAACTGATCCTGTTGCTCGGACAGTAGAGAACCCGCGCCTCGGACCACAACTACATATCCGGCGCCGAGTCCGAGGACGTCGTCGAGATCGCGCATGACATCGTCGAAAGCGTCTTTATTTCGCCCGAAGTGGGACGGAAACTGGAAGGCTGCCGCAAACTCGTCGAAGACCTGCGCCGTTGTCCGCATGTTCTCTCCGCGAACCACCCGAACGACAAAATTCTCGGCACGGAGTTGACGTGCAAGATCATCTGCAACGGCCGGGTCGCTCTGCAGCGCCACCGAAGCCACATCCGAAGACGGATCCAGCCACTGCGCCACGCTGACCGTAGACGAATCGGACATCAGCGAATCCTCACAAACGTGTCGTAGTGATCGAGGGTGTACCACGCCGAACCGTCGTTGCCGGTGACGATTCGCTCGGCGTCGCGTCCTTGGCCGTTCTTCTTCGGGTTCACGTCCCATTCCTGATAGACGACACGTCCGCCACCGGCACCGACAGCGGGCAGACGGCCTTCGCTGTTGCGGAAGGTGATGCCGCCCTTGGTGCCCGGCGCATTGGCGGAATCCGGCCACCGCCCGGCGTCGATCTCCACCAGCGTGGCGAGAACCCGCGCCGGCACATCGCTGTTCGTCTGCTGCGTTGTCTTGACAGCGGAGCTCGAGGGCACGGAACTCGACGGCGCAGCCTTGGTGGTAGCACCCGGCTTGGCTTGAACAGTCGAGGACTGGGCACTCGAGGACTTCGTCACCGACGACGCCGAACTGTCGGAGTCACGTGAAGAAAGGGTGACCGCCAGTACGAGCGCAACCACCGCCACCACGACGGTGATGATGGCGTTGCGCGTCTTTGCGCTCGGCATTTTCAGACCTTCAGACATACGCGTCTCTATCGGTACGAGACGGTGACAGGCGCATGATCCGACCAACGGAGGTCGTAGGACTCAGCGCGTTCCACGAGCGCGACCTTGGCCCGCTCGGCGTATCCGCGAGTGGCAACCTGGTAATCGATACGCCAACCCGAATCGTTGTCGAATGCCTTTCCGCGGTACGACCACCACGAGTACGGGCCCTCGACACCCGGATGGAGGGTGCGGAAGACGTCCACCCACGCGGAATCTTCGGCGAACAGCAGATCCATCCAGGCGCGCTCCTCGGGGAGGAATCCCGAAGACTTCTTGTTGGTCTTCCAGTTCTTGAGGTCGAGTTCGGTGTGCGCGATGTTCCAATCGCCGCTGACCACCACGTGACGATCGGCAGCCTCGGCCGCCGCAGCGGTGGTAGCGAGGTGAACTGCGAAGGATGCCATGAACCGCTCCTTCTCCTCCTGCTTCGGCGTGAGCGCCTCACCGGAGGGCAGGTACAGGCTCGCGACGGTCAGATCCGCGAAGTCGGCTTCGATGTATCGACCGGCGTCGAGAAACTCGTCGTCCCCGTGACCGATCCGCACCGCGTCCGGTTCCGTGCGTGAGAGCACCGCGACTCCGTTGCGTCCCTTCGCGGACGGCTCGGCGGAGACCAGGAACCATCCGTTGCCGAGTGCCGGCTCGAGAGTCTCGCGAAGCTGATCGTCCGACGCACGCGTTTCCTGAAGGCAGATGAAATCCGCCGACGTCTTCTCCAGCCAGTCGAGCATGCCCTTGCGGGCAGCTGCTCGAACGCCGTTGACGTTCACGGACGTGATGGTGTGGGGCGCAAGAATGTGGGAGTCAGCAGTTTGTGGCACGGCAAGCACCGTAGCCGATTCCACCGACGCGGATGGGCGCCCAGGTCAGCGCGCGGCCCTACGCTGCAGAATCACCGCTACCGCCAGCACGACGAGACCCGCGACGGCCAGCAACGACCCCACCGCTGCCGGCGCGGTGTACCCGTAACCGGCTGCGATGACGACGCCGCCGATCCACGCTCCGAAGGCGTTGGCGATGTTGAGTGCGGCGTGATTGAGAGACGCGGCCAAGGTCTGAGCATCCTCGGCGACATCCATCAACCGTGTCTGGAGGCCAGGCACCATCGACGACCCGGCGAGCCCGATGAGGAAGACGAAGATCAGTGCCGTGTACGGATTGCGCACGGCGATCACGAAGACCGCGAGGATCACAACGAGGGATCCCATCGACAGGAACAAGCCCTTCATCAGTGCGCGATCCGCGAGGTATCCACCGACGAAGTTGCCGGCCACCATGCCCAGTCCGTACAGCATGAGTGCGAGGGGAATGAACGAAGCGCCAAGCCCGGACACGTCGGTGAGAGTCGTACTGATGTAGGTGTAGACGGCAAACATCCCGCCGAATCCGACCATGCCCACGATCAAGGTCATCCACACCTGAACGCGGCCCAGTGCCCCGAGTTCGGTGATCGGATTCGTCACCGGCATACCGTCCAACCGCGGAATCCAGACGAACAGCGAAGCAACCGTTGCCACTCCGATCACCGCAACCAAGGCAAAGGCGCTGCGCCAGCCGAGTGCCTGGCCGATCCAGGCCGCGACCGGCACACCGATCACGTTGGCCACGGAAAGACCCATCATCACCATCGCGACGGCCTTCGCGCGTTTTCCCGGTTCGGCCAGGTGAGCTGCGACCAGTGCGGCGACTCCGAAGTAGGCGCCGTGCGGCAATCCGGCGACGAAGCGGGCCATCATCAGCGTCGTGTACGAGGGCGCGAAAACCGAAGCGGCATTGCCGACGGTGAACGCGACCATGAGTGCGATCAACAGGGTGCGGCGCGGAACCCGTGCGGTGAGTGCAGCGATCAGTGGAGCACCGACGACAACCCCGAGCGCGTATGCCGAGATCACGTGGCCCGCGATGGGTTCCGAGACACCGAGCCCGGTTGCCATTTCCGGGAGCAATCCCATGGCGACGAACTCGGTGGTGCCGATACCGAAACCGCCGAGGGCAAGAGCGAGCATCGCCGGACCTCTGGCGGAACGAACCCCGGGTGTCGAGGTGTCAGAAAGGGAGAGGGTAGACGAAGTCACTGATCAATTGTGGTCTCACACCTGGTTGAACTTCCAAGTGAGAGCGGGTGAGTTCACTCACTTGAGACCGCGAACACAAATGGGACGCCCGGTTTCCCAGACGTCCCATTTGACAGGTGAAGCGGTGAATCTACTTCGCGGCCATGGCCTTCTGCAGGTTCACGTCGAGCGCGCCGAGGAACTCCTCGGTGGTCAGGTAGCCCTGATCGCCGCCGACCAGCATCGAGAGGTCCTTGGTCATCTGGCCGCTTTCGACGGTCTTGATGACAACGTCTTCGAGCGCCTGCGCGAAGCCGATGACCTCAGGGGTGCTGTCGAGCTTGCCACGATGCTCGAGCCCGCGGGTCCACGCGAAGATGGACGCGATCGGGTTGGTCGAGGTGGGCTTGCCCTGCTGGTGCTGACGGTAGTGACGCGTCACGGTGCCGTGAGCAGCCTCTGCCTCACAGGTCTTTCCGTCCGGTGTCAGCAGAACCGACGTCATGAGGCCGAGCGAACCGAAGCCCTGGGCCACGGTGTCGGACTGGACGTCGCCGTCGTAGTTCTTGCATGCCCAGACGTATCCGCCCTCCCACTTGAGTGCGGAAGCGACCATGTCGTCGATGAGGCGGTGCTCGTAGGTCAGACCTGCAGCATCGAACTCAGCCTTGAACTCGGTCTCGTAGACGTGCTGGAAGATGTCCTTGAAGGCACCGTCGTACGCCTTGAGAATGGTGTTCTTGGTGGACAGGTACACCGGGTAGTTCTGCTGCAGTCCGTAGGTGAGCGACGCGCGAGCGAAGTCACGGATGGACGTGGTGAAGTTGTACTGCCCCTGGACGACGCCGCCCTCTTCGGGGAAGTTGACCAGTTCGTGCTCGATCGGTGCGCTGCCGTCCTCAGGCGTGTAGGTGATCATCACCTTGCCGGGGCCGGGGACCTTGAAGTCTGTGGCGCGGTACTGGTCGCCGAATGCGTGACGGCCGATGATGATCGGCTTGGTCCAGCCCGGAACGAGTCGCGGAACGTTGGAGATGATGATCGGTGCGCGGAAGATCGTGCCGCCGAGAATGTTGCGGATCGTTCCGTTCGGGGAACGCCACATCTTCTTGAGACCGAATTCCTCGACACGTGCCTCGTCCGGCGTGATCGTGGCGCATTTGACGCCGACGCCGTGCTTCTGGATCGCGTGCGCTGCGTCGATGGTGACCTGATCGTCGGTCTCGTCGCGGTACTCGATACCGAGGTCGTAGTACTCGAGGTTCACATCGAGATACGGATGGATCAACTTGTCTTTGATGAACTGCCAGATAATGCGCGTCATCTCATCGCCGTCGAGTTCGACGACGGTGCCCTCAACCTTGATTTTGGACATGGGTGCTTCGCGTCCTCCTAGGAAGTTTCCCTGGTTACACGGTTGCGGTCACACTTTGTGAGTGGGTCCGCGAACGGTTCGATTATCAAACCTAGACGGTGTGGACTGATCTCGGGAGATGAGTCCCAAACAAGACAAGCGTACTGCTAACCCGTGAGGCCGCAACCGGCAGGTCCACTCATCGGTCTCTACTCGCGAGTAACTTTTGCCTGCTAGTGGGCTGCGTCGCTCTGTCTCGCGTGCGGTTGCGGCTCACATTTCGCCCCGTGTCAGGACTGCGCTCACTTCCCGGTAGAATCCGACTTGGTCATGAGTGCCAGCGTCAAGCCCCGGCTCGCTGGACGGCAACCCTCCAACCGCGGTGGGGTGCCCCGGGTGATGACCAGGTTTCCCGACGTGGATCTGCTCGCGCAGTTCCACCGCAATTCGGGTGACAAGCGCGGGTCCGACAGGGACGGACCCCAGACCGGGCCGAGCCCCACGGAGGTATTTCAGTATGTGTCGCACTTGTAGATAGACCCCAGCACGGGGCGGCGATCATTCGCCCCCGTCCGACATCTATCCGTCAGACCACTGGAGTGAACAAATCATGACCGACAACACAGCCGACGCCGCAGCAACTTCGGATCCGACCGCGAACTGGTCGTTCGAGACCAAGCAGGTGCACGCCGGACAAACAGCGGACACCGCCACAAATGCGCGCGCTCTGCCGATCTACCAGACCACCAGCTACGTCTTCGACAGCACCGATCACGCTGCTGCACTGTTCGGCCTCGCCGAGCCGGGCAACATCTACACGCGGATCATGAATCCCACACAGGACGCCGTCGAGCAGCGCATCGCTGCCCTCGAAGGCGGAGTCGCCGCACTCCTCCTCTCCTCGGGTCAGGCCGCCGAGACCATCGCGATCCTCAACATCGCCGAGGCCGGCGACCACATCGTCTCCAGCCCGTACCTGTACGGCGGCACGTACAACCTCCTGCACTACACCCTTCGCAAGCTGGGTATCGAAGTCACGTTCGTCGAGGATCCCGACAATCTCGAGCAGTGGCGCGAAGCCATTCGCCCGAATACGAAGGCGTTCTACGGCGAAACGATCGCCAATCCGAAGAACCACATCCTCGACCTACCCGGTATCTCGTCGCTGGCCCACGAGAACGGTCTTCCGTTGATCGTGGACAACACAGTCGCGACGCCGTACCTGCTTCGCCCACTCGAACACGGCGCCGACATCGTCGTTCACTCCGCCACCAAATACCTTGGTGGACACGGCACCGCGATCGCCGGCGTCATCGTCGACGGTGGCACTTTCGACTGGACACAGGGTCGCCACACGAACTTCACGACGCCTGATCCCAGCTACCACGGCGTCACCTTCGCGGACCTCGGCGCGCCGGCGTTCGCACTCAAGGCCCGCGTCCAACTGCTGCGCGATCTCGGCTCCGCCGTGGCGCCGTTCAACGCGTTCCTCATCGCGCAGGGTATCGAAACCTTGAGCCTGCGCATCGAGCGCCACGTATCGAATGCACAGAAGGTCGCCGAATTCCTCGACGGTCACGTCGAGGTGGCCTCCGTTTCCTACGCGGGACTTCCCTCCTCGCCATGGTTCGAACGTGGAAAGCAGCTGACGCCCAAGGGAACCGGCGCCATCGTCACCTTCGAATTGCCCGGCGGTATCGATGCGGGCAAGACGTTCGTCAACGCCCTGACGCTGCACAGCCATGTCGCCAACATCGGTGACGTTCGCTCACTCGTGATCCACCCCGCCTCGACGACACACTCGCAGCTCACCCCCGAAGAGCAGCTCGCCTCCGGTGTCACCCCCGGACTCGTCCGCCTCGCGGTCGGCATCGAAGGAATCGACGACATCCTCGCCGATCTCTCCGTCGGCCTGGCAGCGGTGGCAAACTCGTGACCGTGAACGAATTGGAGCCCAGGATCGACCTCCTGCCCCCGCCCGACGGCCAGGTGGGGTTCGTCGACATCGGTGCCTTGGAACTCGAGAGCGGCGCGGTGCTCCCATCGGTTTCGCTCGCCGTTCAGCGGTGGGGTGAGCTTTCCCCGAACCGCGACAACGTCGTACTCGTCGAGCACGCACTGACCGGAGACTCACACGTCACCGGACCGATCTCCGCGAATCAGCCCTCCCCCGGCTGGTGGAACGGGATGGTCGGCCCCGGCGAACCGATCGACACCGGCGAATGGTGCGTCATCGCAACCAATGTCCTCGGTGGTTGTCGCGGCACGACCGGTCCCAGTTCGCCGGCCGACGACGGCAAGCCGTGGGGCAGCAGGTTCCCGGAGATCTCCATCCGGGATCAGATCGCGGCGGAGAAGAAGCTCGTCGATCTCCTCGGGATCGACCAGTTGGCCTCGGTAGTCGGCGGATCCATGGGGGGCATGCGCACCCTCGAATGGGCAGTTACCTACCCGGACGGCATTCGCTCCGCGTTGGTTCTCGCAACCGGTTCACGGGCCACTGCAGATCAGATCGGCACCCAGACGACGCAGATCGCTGCCATCGTCTCCGATCCGGATTGGCAGGGCGGTGACTACCACGGAACGGGGCGGGCACCTCGCACCGGACTCGGCATCGCCCGTCGCATCGCGCACCTGACGTACCGCACCGAGTCCGAACTGGACGCGCGCTTCGAGAACTCCGCTCAGAACGACGAAAATCCTTGGAACGGTGGACGATACGCCGTACAGAGTTACCTGGAACATCAGGCAGACAAGCTGGTCGACCGCTTCGACCCGAGCACGTACGTCCTCCTGACCGAGGCCATGAACCGGCACGACATCGGTCGTGGACGCGGCGGTGTTGCGGCGGCGTTGGCATCGATCACGGCACCGGTCGTGGTGGGCGGCGTCGACTCGGATCGGCTGTATCCCCTTCGCTTGCAGGAGGAGATCGCCGACGGAATTTCCACGTGCAGCGGCCTCGAGATTCTCAAGTCCAAGGACGGCCACGACGGCTTCCTGACGGAGGCGGACGCCGTCGCCGGACTGCTTCGCCGAACGATGGAGTTCGCACGTACGGCTCGCTGATTCGGCACAGAGCCACGTTTTCAGGATTCGTCAATGTCGGGAAAACCACAGCTGATCTGCGGGTTTTCCCGACATTCTCATTGGCGAACGTGAGCCGGCGCGGCTAGCATCGGCGAACGTGAATCAGCCATGCTCGACGCGCCTGCAGGCTACGTACATTCCCGAGCACATGTCCTTCGCGTTCTGGGGTGACGCAGACCCGGCAGCGCGGCTGTCGGCACTGGGGATGCCGACCGGGTCGCCGGGCGTGTGCAGGCTTGCGATCCCGGTCGACGAGTCGATCACAGCAACCGACGTCGGAGCGCAACTGCTCGACCTCACCACCGCGATCGACGCGTTCCACAACCTCGATGCTGGTCGCGGCGACCTCGGATCGTCGCTGCTCGCGTGGAAGCGCGTCATCGACACCGGCGCACATGACATTCCGACCGCAGCGCATGCCGCTATCGAGCGCGACGACACGAAGATCCGAAGCGCCGAGTCCACGGTGCGGTTGTTCACGGATGCGCGTACAGCCGTGGACAGCCTTCGCCGAGCAAAGATTCAGGCGACTCTTCGCCCGTATCAAATGCAGGGAGTTGCCTGGCTGACGGCTCTGTCGGGTTCGGGTGGTGGGATCTTGGCCGACGAGATGGGTTTGGGTAAGACACTGCAAGCGATTTCGATGATCGCGATCCGCGCCGGCGACGGTCCGCATCTGGTTGTGTGTCCCACCTCGGTGATAGGAAACTGGCGCCGCGAGATCGAGCGATTCGCTCCGCATCTGCCACTGCACGTTCATCACGGGGCCGCCCGTGCACTTCCCACTCGTATCCCCGCCGGCACTACGGTTCTGACCAGCTACAGCGTCTTGCGTTCCGACGCAGCCCAATTTGCCCCGGTCCATTGGAGTTCAGTGGTCTTCGACGAGGCGCAACAGATCAAGAACCCCGCTTCCCTCGCCGCGAAAGCAGCAATGCAGTTGTCGGCGGACGTCAAGGTAGCGATGACCGGCACGCCGGTGGAGAACCGCCTCGAAGAATTGTGGTCACTCTTTCGCGTCGCAAATCCCGACGTCCTCGGAACTCGCGCACGGTTTCGTCAACGCTTTGCCGTACCGATCGAGTCCGGTCGATCGGCCACCGCGGCGACCAGGCTTGCCGCGGTCATCGATCCCTTCATTCTGCGCAGAACCAAAGACACAGTGGCCAAGGATCTTCCGCCCAAGCAGTTCTCCACGGTCTCGTGCACTCTGACGTCGGAACAGGCGCGCATCTACCGGTCGGCAGTTGCCGATGCGCTCGACTCCGGATTGGGCACGGGAATTGCCCGGCGTGGCAACATCCTTGCGCTTCTGACCACTCTCAAGCAGGTATGCAATCACCCGGCGCAGGTCACCGGCGATACGGACGACCTCTACGGAAGATCCGGAAAGCTCGACCGCGCAACGGAAATGATCGCCGAGATCGTCGACGACGGCGATCGCGCGCTGATATTCACGCAGTACCGGACGATGGGCGAGATGCTCTCGCGACACCTGGGAGCCGAACTGGGTATCGGTGCCGTGCCTTTCCTCCACGGCGGCCTGAACACCGACAAACGAGACGCGATGGTCGACGCGTTCCAGAACGAGACGGATTCACCACCGGTTCTGATTCTGAGCTTGCGCGCCGCCGGCTTCGGCCTCAACCTCACGCGCGCAAGTCATGTCGTGCACTACGACCGGTGGTGGAACCCAGCCGTCGAGGATCAAGCAACCGACCGGGCACACCGCATCGGCCAGAAACGCACCGTCAACGTCCATACCTTGGTGACGGGCGGTACCGTGGAGGATCACATAGCAGCGATGCACGAGTCCAAACGAGCTGTGGCCGATGCTGTCTCCGGGAACGTCGAGGCCGCGCTGGCCGATCTCCCCGACGCCGAACTGCGTGAACTTCTCGAACTCGACGGCGCGGTGATCATCTGATGGCCAACGAATTCGGCGTCACCGCTTGGGGTCGAGCGTGGCTGCGCACGGTGGAGCGGACCGCGGCGTCCGGTCCGAACCCGTCCCTGCCGACGGCTCGCACCCTGGCACGCAACGGTTCCGTGGAGTTCACCGTCGTCTCGTCGGGGACCGTCGTCGCCGAGGTGAGCACCAAGGCAAAAACTTCGTCAGTGACGATTGGTGTCCCGCTCTGGACCAAATCCGAGATCGCTGCAGTGAAGAGCCTTCTCCGTTCGGCTGGAAAGGCGAACAGATCCGTCTCCACCGGCGAACTACCGGACAGCGTCGTCACCGAACTGCAGGCTCGAAATATCGCAGTAGCCGTTGATCTTTCGGAGTGTACTGCCAGCTGCGACTGCTCAGGCCGACGCTCGCCGTGCGTTCACCATCTCGCCGCAATCTACGCCCTGGCCGGGCGAATCGACGAGGAACCGGTCCTCGCAGTGACGCTGCGAAGTGCACCGGACAAGGCCGGAAAGAAGTCGGCATCCACTCAGTCACCGGAGTGGATCCCCTTGAGCGACATCAACATCCGCTCGTTCTACGGGGACTGACCTTCTCAGTCGGTACCGAGCGGATCGATGGTCAGGGCGAGCGTCGCGATCAGCACACCCATAACGCCCATCGCCGCAGTGTCGAAGACCCTTCCACGCACCGCGAGCAACCCCACACGGTTCTCGGGAACGAACCACCGAGCGGCAGCTCCGATGATGACGGCAACACCGAAGACGAGGGCGCCGCGGCGCCACCGGTCGGCCAGCACGAGAACCACGGCCGCCGCGATCACGGCGAGGACCGCGAGCATGGGCAGATTCTTCTTCGCGAGGCCGACCAGTGAGGACATCGGACTCAGACTCCGGCCAGAACCCGCTCGGCGCGCTCGACCACGTTGGTGATCAGGAACGCGCGGGTCAGCGGTCCGACACCACCGGGGTTGGGTGAGACGAAGCCGGCGACCTCGTTGACGTCGGCTGCGACGTCGCCGCGCAGGCCGTCGTCGGTGCGACTGACGCCGACGTCGAGGACCGCTGCCCCGGGCTTGACCATGTCTGCGGTGATGAGGCCGGGAACGCCGGCGGCAGCGACGATGATGTCGGCGCGGCGAACCTCGGCCGCGAGATCGCGGGTACCGGTGTGGCAGAGCGTGACCGTCGCGTTCTCGCTACGACGCGTCAGCAGCAATCCGATCGGGCGACCGACTGTGACGCCTCGTCCGACTACCACCACGTGTGCGCCTGCAATAGGGACCTCGTAGCGGCGCAGGAGATGCAGGATTCCACGCGGGGTGCACGGCAGCGGGGCTTCCTTGCCCAACACCAGTCGACCGAGGTTGACCGGGTGCAAGCCGTCGGCGTCCTTGTCGGGGTCGATGCGCTCGAGGGCTGCGTTCTCGTCAAGGTGCTTGGGAAGCGGCAACTGCACGATGTAGCCGGTGCACTCGGGATTGGCATTGAGCTCGTCGATCGTCGCGTTGAGCTGCTCCTGCGTGATGTCGGCAGGCAGGTCGCGTCGCAAAGAATTGATACCGACCTTGGCGCAGTCGTTGTGCTTGCCGCGCACGTAAGCCGCGGATCCGGGGTCGTCGCCCACCAGGATGGTGCCCAAGCCGGGTGTGATGCCCTCTGCCTTCAGAGCGCTCACCCGCACCTTCAGGTCTTCGAAGATTTCGTCGCGGGTAGCTTTGCCGTCGAGGATCGTTGCAGTCACGGCGACCATTGTTCCAGGTTAGGGTCGATGAGTGACAACGGCTCCGGAACTACGCGGCCCGAGGGTGCTCCTCTCCCCCGTCGCGCCCGATCATCACGCCCGTCTGCGGGCAATTCACCTGCACCCGGACGTCGTGCACTGGTGGCAAAATCCCGACGACGACTGGCCTGCAGCGCCGGAGGCTGGCACCACGCGCTACAGCATCTTCCACGGCGACCACCTGATCGGCTTCATCCAGTGGTATGAGGCGGAGGACAACCCCGACTTCCGCCACGCCGGGCTCGACTTGTTCCTCGATCCCGACTTCCACGGCCGAGGGTTCGGTCGCGAATCGATTCGCGTGCTGTGTGCCCACCTGATCGACGACCTCGCATTCCACCGTCTGGTCATCGACCCGGAGGTCGACAACTCCGTCGCCATCCCGTGCTACCGATCGGTGGGGTTCAAAGACGTCGGGGTGATGCGCGAGTATTCGCGAGATCGCCATGGTGTGTGGAAGGACGGACTGCTGATGGATCTGCTCGCACGGGAATTCATCCGCTGATCGACTGGGACGAGTTCGAAAGGACCGACATCATGTTGCTGGACAAGGAATTCACGGCCACCCTGCAGAAGAGCGACGCCAAGGGCGGGTGGACTTATGTGATCTGGCCGGAGTCCGCCGAGTTCTTCGGCACCCGCGGCCTGGTCAAGGTACGCGGGACGATCGACGGACATCCGTTTCAGAGTTCGTTCATGGCGTTGGGAGACGGTAACCACAAGCTGCCGGTCAAAGCCGATCTTCGCAAAGCCATCGGCAAGGAGACCGGCGAGCTGGTGACGGTGCGCCTCGAGGAGCGCTTGGAGAGCTAGGCGCTGCTACTTCATGTCGACGACAAGACCGTGCGCCGACGCGTACGCCACCGCCTGCATCAACTCGATCTGCGCGTTTCCGACGGACGCGGACGTCCACAGGCTCGGATCGATCCGTGCACCGCGCAGGTCTGCACCTTCGAGTTTGAGTCCACCCGTACGAGCACCGGACAGATCCGCCGACGCCAGCACCGCGCCCCGCATGTCGGCCCGAACCAGGTTCGCTTCACGGAAGCGGCATGAGGTGAAGTCGATCTTTCTCAGGTCCGCCCCGCCGAGTGAGGTCAACGAGAAGTCGACTTCGTCGAGCGTCAACGGCCGGATGCGGCAACCGTCGAACGTCGACCCGAGCAGACTGCAGTTTCGGAACGTGCTGTGCCACAGGCTGGTCCGGGCAAAATTGCACGAGCGAAACGCAGTTCCCGTGTGCACGGACTCCCCCAGATCGGTGCCGGTGAAATCACAGTCCGTGAACACCACAGACTCCGTCGTGAGTCCCGTGAGATCGGCATCTCGGAAATTGCAATTGGTGAAAGTGCGCTGACGCCACTTCTGCCCGGCCAGCCGCGCGTCTGAATAATCTTCGCCGACGACATCGTCGGATTCTTCGGGGAGCATGCCGTCCATACTGCCCCGCCGCACCGACACCGGTTCGGCGCCCCTGGTGGCGGCGGACAATCAGCCGGCCGACACCCAGCGATCTCGTCCGTCGCTACCAATCCCACACACCATCGCTCTGCCCTTTGTCGTCACGCCTGTTGCTCCAGGGGTCGAACAGAACGAGCCCGGATTCACCGTTCCTCCCGACGGTTTCGGCGGAACGTACGCCGGTTCCGTTGTCTTCGGCGGTGTGTACGCCGGAGCGGGCGGAACATACGGCGTAGTCGTGGTCTCCGAGACCTGCGGAACCAGCGGCACTATTGCCACGGTGGTTGTCGTCGGTGGCGGCACGATCGTTGTCGTCGTCGGCAAGAGGGACGAAGTCGTGGTCTTCGTCGTCGACGGGACAGTGCTCTTGGTTGTCGTCGCTGCAGCTGTCGTCGAAGAGGTCGCAGCAGGCGTCGTCGATTCTTCCGACTTGCCCGCTCCCGTCGCCGCGGCGATGGCAACCAGCCCCACGACTGCCGCGCCGGCGATCCACGGCCACTTACGCCGCGTCTTGCCTTCCTCGGCGTTAGTGTCCGGCACCGCCGATCCGGGTGCGCCGAAGACCTGCGTGGGAGTGCCGAAAGCCTGAGTGGGTGCGTCGACGCCCTTGGGCCGTGTCTGCGCGGTCCACTGCTGACCGTCCCAGTAACGGTCGATCGTGGGGTCGAAGGGGTCGGGGTTCCAACCGGCGGGAGGGTTCATGAAATGTCCGTTCTGAGAAGAGTGCCGGAAATAGGTTCGCACGGACTGGCCGGTTTGTTACCAATTCGCCCACACTTCTCCACCGCTCTTCTCGCAGACGCGGGCACCGATATGCCGCCCGGTACAGTTCCTCGAGTGTTCCGAGTGATGTTCCACGAGCCCCGCATCCCACCCAACACCGGAAACGCGATCCGCATGGTCGCGGGCACCGGTTGCGAACTCCACCTGGTCGGCCCTCTCGGGTTCGACTTGTCGGAGCCGAAGCTCAAGCGCGCAGGCTTGGACTACCACGACCTGGCGACTGTCACGGTCCACGAAAACCTGACCGCTGCCTGGGAAGCCGTCACCCCCGCTCGCGTATTCGCCTTCACCGCGCACGCGACCACGTCGTATGCCGATATCGCCTACCAACCCGGCGACGTCCTGCTGTTCGGACCCGAACCCACCGGACTGTCCGAAGAAGTATTGGCGGACGAACACGTCACCGAGCGCCTGCGTATCCCGATGCTGCCCGGACGCCGGTCCCTCAACCTGTCCAACGCTGCCGCCCTCGTGACGTACGAGGCCTGGCGTCAGCACGGGTTCAAGGGCGCTGTCTGATCGACGTCAGTAGACGTCCCGGACATAGCGCTTCTCCGCCGAAAGAGCCTTCACGTATGCCTCGGCACTGCGAGGAGCCAGTTTTCCGTGTTGAGCGACCACCCCGTTGAGGGCACTGTCGACGTCCTTGGCCATCCGGTTGGCATCGCCGCAGACGTAGAAGTGCGCTCCTTTCTGCAACCACTCCCACAGCAGCGCACCCCGCTCACGCATCCGGTCCTGCACGTAGACCTTGTCGGCTTGATCCCGGGAAAACGCGAGGTCGAGTTCGGTGAGGAATCCGTCTTTCCGCAATTCTTCGATTTCTTCGCGGTAGTAGAAGTCGGTCGCGGCGTGCTGTTCTCCGAAGAACAGCCAGTTCGGGCCCGTGTGCCCCAATGCCCGCCGCTCATGCAGGAAGGCACGGAACGGTGCAATGCCAGTCCCCGGACCGACCATGATCATCGGGGTCTCGGGATCGGAAGGTGGCCGGAAGTGGGTCGACTTCTGCACGTAGATACCGATGTCGTCATCGTGAGCGTGGTCGGCGAGGTAAGTCGAGCACACTCCACGCCGTGGGACACCCGCAACGTTGTATCGCACCGCGGACACCGTCAACTGCACTTCGCGTGGGTTCTCCTTCGGACTGGAAGATATCGAATACAGCCGCGGCTGAATCGGTTTGAGCAGCGAGAGCCATTCGTCGGTCGAGGCACGAACGGGCGACTGCGCGAGAATGTCGACGGACTGTCGTCCCCACGACCAGTCTTTGAACGTGGAGACATTCTCCGGCTTCAACAACTCGGCCAGGTCCGAATCGCGGGTTCGTTGATGCACGAATCGAATCATGTCGGTCGAGATTCGAGTGATCTCCAGGCGCTCGGTGAGCGCGGTACGCAGCGTCATTTCCCCGTACAGCCCCAGTTCGACGGTCTCGTCACCGTCGAGGCCAGTAAGGGTGAGCCACTCGTCGACGAACGGAGAGCTGTTTCGGGGCCAGACTCCGAGAGCGTCGCCGGCTTCGTAACTGACCGTGTCACCTGGAAGGTGAAAGCCCAACTGCCGCACGTCTTTGGAAGAACCCGGACGGTTGAGCACGACATTGCGCGTCAAGGCTGTGGTCAGTGGCGCCTTCTTGTTGTATCGCAGCGGCGGCGACATCGCCGGTGAAATCGGCGCGGCTGCAACGGTTGTCCCAGAATTCTTCTTTGCAACGACGACGTCGGTCGTCTCGCCGGCCACCGAGCTCCGAAGCTCAGCCGTGACCGCCTCCAGCCATCCAGCAGCGGTGTCCTCGAAATCGGGCTCGCAGTCGGCGCGATCGACGATACGACTGGCTCCCAGTTCGGCAAGGCGGGCGTCGAGCTTTCGTCCGTGTCCACAGAAGTCGGCATAGTTCGAGTCACCGAAAGCGATTACTGCATAACGTGTCTCGGACATGCGGGGCGCCGTGTCAGCAGACAACGCATCCCAGAAACCGCTGCCGTTGTCCGGGGATTCGCCGTCACCGGAGGTACTGGTGATCAGCAGGACCTCTCTGGTAGCTGCCAGGTCGGCGGCCGGGAATTCGTCCATCGCGTGCATCACGACGGGCAAGCCGATTCCCCCGAGACGAGTGGCGCACTCAGCAGCGAATTCTTCCGCGTTTCCGGTCTGCGATGCCCAGAGCACCACGATCGGCGCGCGCTCGGATCCAATACTCGGACTCGATGACAACGCAGGCCCGTCGGTGTCAGGAAGTGAGATCCGCGAGTACAGGCCGGCCAGAACACCGTCGACCCACATCCGCTTTTCGGCATCGAAGGGTGCCGTCGACGGCAAGGTAGGTACCCCGGCAGTGCGATCGGCGTCCGCACGCAACGCAGCGAGAAGGCCGGCCAGGTAGCTCTGCTGGAGCGCATCGAATACCACTGCAGGTGTTCCAGTTTGACCGAGGACGCCCGCGAGGACATCGGTTCGCGACAACGCCCGATCAGCTGGCGCGGGAGCCAGCAGCGCCGCCTCGGCGAGCACTGTTTCAGGTGTGTTCACGGCGACCTTCGTCATAGTGACAGCGCAGGCTTTGAACTCCGGTTGCTGCGAGGCAGGGTCGATGGCGTCGTTGGTGACGGCGTTGATGGACAGATATTCACCGAAGGCGTCGTTCCAGTGAAATGGGGCAAAGCAGTTCCCCGGACGCACTCGGTCGGTGACAACAGCCGGAAGCACAGCGCGACCGCGACGTGAGGCAACCTCGATCGCATCCTGGTCGACGATGCCGAGCCTGGCGGCGTCGTCGGGATGGATCTCGACGAAGGGACCTGGGTTGAGCTTGTTCAACTTGGCCACCTTGCCGGTCTTGGTCATGGTGTGCCACTGGTGCGCGAGACGACCGGTGTTGAGCAGGAAGGGGTAGTCGTCGTCGGGCATTTCGGCGGGAAGCATGTGCGGCCGTGCGAAGAACATCGCACGGCCAGTGGCGGTGGGAAATGCGAGCCGCGGAGTGCTGCCGTCCTCGCGGATCAGGAGCCTTTGACTGACACCGTCATTGACGTATCGGATGGGATGACGGTCCTGATCACTGTCTGGCGGGCATGGCCACTGAATCGATGTCTTGCGGAGGCGCTCGTAGGTGACGCCGCGTAAGTCGTAGCCGGTCTTCGGATTCCAGAACTGCTTGATCTCTTCGAACACCTCTTCGGCACAGGTGTAGGTGAACGCTTCGGCGTACCCCATCTCGCAGGCGATCCGGGCGATGATCTGCCAATCAGGCAGCGCCTGCCCAACCGGATCCAGTGCCTGCTGAAAGAGCGTCAGGTTGCGTTCGGAATTGATCATCACTCCGTCGGACTCTGTCCACAGCGAAGCAGGCAGCAGAACATCGGCGTATTCGTTGGTCTCGGTGCCCAGGAAAGCATCCTGGGTGATGACGAGGTGGGCCTTCTCCAAGCCGTCGATGACGGTCTTGCGGTTGGCTACCGTCGCAACGGGATTGGTGCAGATGATCCAGCACGCTTTGATGTCGCCCGCCGCCATTCGGGAGAACATGTCGATGGTGCCACCGCCGATGTCGGTGCGCAGCGAGCCCTGCGGGATCCCCCATCGGTCCTCGACGAAGTCGCGATCGGCGTCGACCATCACGGCGCGCTGACCTGGCAAACCTGGCCCCATGTAGCCCATTTCACGCCCACCCATGGCGTTCGGCTGACCGGTCAACGAGAACGGACCGCTGCCGGGCTTGCAGATCGCACCGGTCGCGAGGTGAAGGTTGCAGATGGCGTTGGTGTTCCACGTGCCGTGGGTGCTCTGGTTCAAACCCATTGTCCAACAGCTCATCCAGTTGGCGGCCTCACCGATCCACTGCGCTGCCGTGTGGATGTCGGCTTCGGAGATACCGGTGATCTCGCTGACCTTCGCAGGCGTGTACTCCGCGAGGAAACTGGGCATGACCTCCCAGCCTTCGGTGAAGTCGGCGATGAAGTCCGGATCGGTGTGGCCGTTTACGACGAGCAGGTGGAGTAGTCCGTTGAGTAGCGCGAGATCGGTGCCGGGAGCGATCTGCAGGAACAAGTTCGCCTTGTCGGCGGTGGCGGTGCGTCGAGGATCGACGACGATCAACTTCGCGCCCGCCTTGACCCGCTCCTGCATTCGAAGGAAGAGGATCGGATGGCAGTCCGCCATGTTCGCGCCGGTCACGAAGAACACGTCGGCATGTTCGAAGTCCTGATAGGAACCGGGCGGTCCGTCGGCCCCGAGCGATTGCTTGTATCCGGTGCCGGCACTTGCCATGCACAGTCGGGAATTCGATTCGATCTGATTGGTCCCGATGAAGCCCTTGGCCAGTTTGTTCGACAGGTACTGAGCTTCGAGTGACATCTGCCCGGACACGTACAACGCAAACGCGTCGGGACCGTGCTCGTCGATGATTGCCCGCAGGCGCTGGGCGGTGTCAGTGATGACTGCGGCCATGTCCGCCGCTTCGATCGCATCACCTCGGCGCGGACGGCGATATGCAGATTCCATGCGCCCCGGGCCTGCGAGCATGTCTGCGGTCGTGGTGCCTTTGGTGCACAGACGCCCGAAGTTGGTGGGATGTGTCTTCAGACCGGAAGACTTCGCAGCCTTCCGACGTCCCGTCTCCGGATCGGTGATGATGGCGAGGACAAGACCACAGCCGACCCCGCAGTACGCGCAGAGTGTGTCGACACTGGTGGTGGTGAGTTGAGCGCCCATCGATTCATGCATCCCTTCGACCGAGGATCAAGGTCGACTTCTATCTTCGGATGCAGTTGTTTCGGGAGTTCATGCTCGATGTTGCGTATCAATCACTCTTTCCTCACCGCGCCCTTCGGACCGATGTGCGGTCCCGGGACCGGCGGTCGTCGACGGGCAGCTGTACGCGAATGCCCAGTTCTACGCTCTGCCGCCGAATCGAGCGATGTAGTGCCAAACCTTCTTGACGTCCTGCGGATCGAAGGATGCACCCCGTGCGAGCCCCAGTACGGCAGGCGTCAGCCGCCTGCCGTGCGCAATTTCTCGGGCAAGGTCGATCACGGCCGCTCCCCGGTATTCGGGATGTTCGGCTATCTCGTCGACATCGACCGCGTATCCCTCGTGCCACAGCACCGGGCACGTGAACGAGTGGGCGATCTCTTCGATCAGTGTGCCCCGGTAACTCGGATCCAGAACGAGCGCCTCGACGTCCGTTCCGATGTCGACGGCGCCGTGGACGTGCGCCTCGATGTAGTGGTCGAGCGGATCGTCGAGCTCGGCAGCCCGTGCGGCGTCGACCAAGCTCATCGCTTCGGCCGTTCCGAAGAGATCAGGCTCGAAGACGCTGTCGGGAAAGCAGAAGGTGGTGCGGTCGAGTGTGTGCTCGGCAAGCCGGAAGTAGGACGAGCCGAACCGAGGGGATGCCCCGTAGGGATCGGCGGAGAAGTTCAACGCTCCGTACTTCGGCCGTTCCGAGGGCTCTCGCTCGTCGTAAGCTCCGCCGAATATCCGACTCTCCCAACGCCAACGATCGCCGCCGTGATGCGCCGTCAGTCCGCCGTTGCTCGTTCGAGTCTCGAACTGGGTCACATAGGTGCCTTGACGTGCGATCGAGGCCAGTGTCAGACCACGTTCAGACGGGAGGTCCGGATGAAAGTGCAACGTCACCCGGTGATTTCGATCCAACGGGCCGCCCTTCGAGAGACCGCTCACGTGCGCAATCGCGGCAGACCAAGGAGTGGAATCAACAGGCATTCGCCCATTATCCGGATATGGAAGCAGCGCCGGTGAAGAAATCGACCAGTGAATACGGTGTGCCTTCACCGAGGCAGAGATCAAGGATCACGTGCGAGTCCGCGGCCTCGGATGCGCTGCGCACGAACATCGCTTCTTCGTACTCGGCGAGTGCCCCTTCGATGTCGTCGGGGTGCGTGGCGATCGCCTTTCCCAGTTCGGCGCCGTCGAACATCGCCAAGTTCGCACCCTCACCGGACGGGGACATCAGGTGCGCCGCGTCACCGAGAAGCGTCACCCCAGGCACGCGATCCCATCGGTGCTCGTCGGGAAGTGCATGGATCGCGCGCGGAATCGGAGCGGTTTCGCCATCGGTGATCAGCGCCGTGAGTTCCGGTGCCCAACCGTCGAACTCGGCCGCGACCCGCGCTGTCGCAGCGGCGGCGTCGGTGAAATCGATACCGGCAAACCACTCCGCCGGACGGTTCAGCTGAACGTAGGTGTGCACGATGTCTCCCGCCTCTCGATGCGCGGCGATCGCTTTTCCTGGTGCGGGCGCGTACATCGCCCCGTCCCCGACGGCTTCGGCTGCAGCCGAATGCTTCTCGTCGACGTCGTAGAGGTAGGTCTCGACGAACGTGGTGCCGACGTATTCCGGCTTCGCATCGGAGAGCAGCGGCCGGACCTTCGACCAGGCACCGTCTGCACCGACGAGAAAGTCGGTGGTCACTGTCGAACCGTCGACGAAGGTCAACTCGTGGCGATCATCTCCGAGCGAGCGCACAGTGTCGACTTTGCGTCCCCATTCGATCGTGTAGTCCGGAAGGGAATCAATCAGGATTCGACGGAGGTCGCCGCGCAGCACCTCGGGACGTGCTCCCGTGCCGTCGTCGGGTTCGTCGAGGAGCACGGCGGCGTGTTGATCGAGTACGCGCGACGCGGCGCCGCCCGCGTGGATGATCGCGCGGAACTCGTCGGTAAGGCCGGCAGCGTCGAGCGCGGCCTGACCGTTGTGTTCGTGGATGTCGAGTTGACCGCCCTGCGTGCGAGCTTCTGCCGACAGTTCCGCCTCGTAGATCTTCGACCGAATTCCATGAACGTGAAGGACACGCGCGAGGGTCAGACCGCCGAGGCCCGCCCCGATGATCGTTATCGAGTTGCTCATGTTTGTTTCCTTTCAGGCTTCGATTGGAACGTCGTTCCAATGACATCTTGGAACGGCGTTCCAGATATGTCAAGATGGTTCGCATGGCGACCAGGAATCAGCGGACCGAACGACGTACGGATGCGCTCTCGAAGGAGCGAATCGTCGAGGCTGCGATCGAGATCCTCGACGACGAGGGCGAAGCCGCGCTGACATTTCGCGCACTCTCCGCACGCCTGGCAACAGGTAGCGGGGCGATTTACTGGCACGTTGCCAACAAGAGCGAACTGCTCGCCGCGGCGACCGACGACGTCATCGCCCGCGTGACAACCGGTGCAACCGAAGGCGCAGCCCCACGGGAGGCGATCCGGACCATCACCCTCGGCGTGTTCGACGCGATCGACGCCCACCCCTGGGTCGGCACCCAACTCTCACGTGAACCGTGGCAATCAGCGGTGATGCAGATCTTCGAAAGTCTCGGCGAGCAACTCCAGGCGCTCGGCGTTCCCGAATCGGCACAGTTCGACTGCGCGTCCGCGCTCCTGAACTACGTGCTCGGTCTCGCCGGACAGTACGCCGCGGGCGCCCGTCTGCTCCCCCGTGAGACAGATCGGTCCGCTTTCCTCGCGGGCGTCGCCACGCGATGGGAAGAACTCGACTCTGCGAAGTACCCGTTCCTCAATCAGGTGACGGCGCAGTTGCGCGACCACGACGACCGAGAACAGTTTCTGGCAGGCATCGAGCTCATCCTCGCGGGGATCGACACCGTCCGATAGCGGCCGTAGCCGTCAGCGTGAATGAACAGCGGTGTTGGATCCGAGCGCTATATCGAGGAAATCTCTTGCCGCACCGCGCAATCCGCGATCGGGATCCCAGACGGCTTGGAGTCGACGCGGCATCCGCAAGCCGTCGACGTTGACCGCGACCAGTCGGCCGTCCGTCAGGTCGGCGGCAACTGCCAGCGACGACAGAACAGCCGGGGCGTTGCCTGCCACCACCGCAGCCTTGACAGCGGTACACGAGGTGAGCTCGAGCAGCGGCGGCACACAATCGGGAACAGCATTCTCGAGCGTCAGGCGCGTACCGGACCCTGATTCTCGCTGAATCAGCGGTGTGCGTGCGAGTTCCTCGACCGGAACGGGCACACCATTCGCCCAGTCGTGTCCCGGCGGCACAACCACGACGAGGTGATCACGCGCTACTTCGCACGACGCGAGCGCCGACGGCACATCCGGCCCTTCGACAAATCCGATATCGGCCTGGCCGGCCTGAACTTGAGCAGAGACGTCCGAGGAATTGTGCAAGCTCACCGACGCCACGACGTTGGGGAACTTGTGCCGCATCGCGACCGTCCATCCGGGAACCAGATACTCGGCGATGGTCATGCTGGCGGCAACCGTGACGGCAGCATCACGTTCACCGCGAAGTGCGGCAACTCCCGATGCCATTTCCTCGGCACTGACGAGGATGTGACTTGCCCACTCGAGAATCAGACCGCCCTCGGCGGTGGGACGAACACCGGTCGCCGCTCGATCGAACACCTTGATTCCGAGTTGGCGTTCGACCGAACGCACCCGGGCGCTGACCGCCTGCTGACTGAGTCCGTGCTCCCGGCCGGCAGCACCCATGCTGCCCAGACGCCCTACGGAAAGGAGGACGTCGAGGGCACTGAGTTCCGGCACCCGAGGAGACAACGACATAGTCCCAAGATTAGACCCACAAGGCGAGTTTGTGGGCATTCAAGAACAACCGGTCTACCGGTACGGACCGGATGAGACGACAGTGAAATACATGACCACCACAACGAGTTCCACCTTCGCCCACATCACTCCGAACTGGTTCGCGGCAGCGATGGGAACGGGAATCGTGTCGGTGGCCGCCGCTTCGCTCGAACCGGAGATCGAGGGCTTGAAACTGGTCTCCGAGATCTTCTGGGTTCTGGCGGTTCTCGTACTGTGCGCCTTGATCGGAGCATTTGCCACCCATTGGTCACAACATCGATGTCAGGCCCTCGCCTACCTGCACAGCCCCGCGATGTTCCCCTTCTACGGCGCCGTCGCAATGGCACTGCTGACCGTGGGATCCGCAACCGGCATCACCGGCCCGGACTTCCTCGGCCACGACGTGGCGATCACCGTGTCGCTGACACTGTGGACACTCGGCACGGCACTCGGCCTGGTCACCTACGTCGTGATGATGATTCGACTCGTTCGAGATGCCGGGATGGCGACGGCAATGCCGTTCTGGCTCATGCCCGTCGTACCTCCGATGGTCTCGGCCACCACCGGCGCAGCGGTCAGCACCCACATGCCCGAAGGCGCTCCACGCATCGCGGTACTGGTTTTCTGCTACATCCTGTTCGCTCTGGCGCTGACCGCCGCCATCGGCATTCTGGTAGCCGTCGCCAGGCAGTTCGCACGCAACCGTTCGGCCGGCGTCGACGTGATCCCGTTCAATGCCATTCCCTCACTGTGGATTCCGTTGGGCGTGATCGGACAGTCGATCGCGGCATCCAACCTGTTGGCCGCCGCCTCACGGCATGCACTCAGCCCCGAGCATGCCGACACCCTGCACGAATTCGGGATCGCCTACGGAACCGTCGTCGGAATCATCGGCGTGATCGCGTTTGTCACCGTCACCGTCGTCACCATCCACGCACTGCGCCGCGGCTTGGACTTCTCGCTCGGCTGGTGGAGCTTCACCTTCCCCATCGGAGCATGTGCCGTCGGAGCGAATGCCTTCGGAGTCGCCACCGGTTCCACCCTGATCCTGGGAATCGCACTTGCCCTGCTGACCGTACTGATCCCCATCTGGGCAACCGTCGCGGTCAGGACCGTCCGGTCGATCCGCAGTGGAGTTCTACCGGCGGCTGCATGAATTCGCACCGATGAGTTTTGGCTCGCCGTACGGTCTGTACTCACGTAGACCATTGTCGAGAGCAGGAGTACACGGTGAGTCAGTTATTGCGAGTGCAGAATTTCGGCGTTTCGAGTGACGGAATAGCCTGCGGTCCGGACCAGAGCTTCGAGAGCCCGTTCGGCCTGGACCACGGTGAAATGTTTGCGTGGGCAGGAGCTACGGCCAGCTGGCCCAATCGCACCGATCCCGGCGGCAGCCGAGGCCTCGACGACTATTTCACGCGGGACTTCTCCAACAACATCGGCGCCGAAATCATGGGCCGCAACAAATTCTCACCCTACCGCGGCCCTTGGGAGAATCTCGAGTG
The DNA here is from genome assembly GCF_044908235.1 of Rhodococcus sp. 27YEA6. NCBI lineage: Bacteria > Bacillati > Actinomycetota > Actinomycetes > Mycobacteriales > Nocardiaceae > Rhodococcus > Rhodococcus sp. 27YEA6. The sequence goes on from NZ_JBIYCY010000002.1 coordinate 686,274, forward strand.
GCAGGGCTGGTGGGGCGACGAGCCACCGTTCCACACCCCGGTTTTTGTCTTGACCCACCACGTGCGGCCGTCGTTCACGCTATCGGACACGACATTCCACTTCGTCGACGCCGACCCCGCGACGGCCCTCGCGCAGGCACGTGAGGCAGCGCAGGGCAAGGACGTTCGACTCGGCGGCGGAGTCAGCACTATCCGTGAATTCCTCGACGCCGATCTGGTCGACACGATGCACATCGCTGTCTCCCCGATCGAATTCGGATCCGGTCTACGACTGTGGGAGACACCTGACGAGTTACTCGACCGCTTCAACCTCGACGTTGTGCCGAGCCCGAGCGGCGTGACGCACCACCTGTTCTGGCGGAAGTGACGTGTTGGGGCAGCTCCGTAAACGGGAGCTGCCCCAACAGTTACGCACTATTCGCCGGTCTCGACCTGGCGCCCCGACTGGTACCACGCCATCGTTCCACCGGCCACCGAAACGGCATTGATGCCGCGAGCCTGCAGATACTCAGCGGCTTGCAAGCTCCGACCACCGACGGCGCAGATGATGTACACCGTTTCCGCGTCCGGAATTTCACCCACGCGAGAGACGAATTCGCTGAGCGGAATGAGCGTCGCACCGGGAACTCGGACCTGAGCGAACTCATCGGCCTCACGGACGTCGATCAACGGCTCACCCGCTGCCAAAGCCGTGTCCAGTGCATTCAAATCGACTTCCAACATTTCTTCTGCGCCTGCCTTCGTGTTCGCTGCTGTCCGAATAGACGGTACCCGCGCGTTTTCGTGCAGCTCCCTTTACGATCTGACAATGACCAATACGGTTCCCGAAAAGTCCGGTTTTTGGAGTCGCCCCACCGTATGGAAAGTGCTCCTGCTGATCGTCGTCTACCTGGCGTTCTATCTTGCTGTCGGGCAGGTTACCTCCAGGGTTTTTGCAGACCAGATCGACACGGACAATGTCGTGGCAAGCGCCTCCAGCATCCTCCTCGGCGTCGCATTGCCCATCGCGATCGGCGGGATCGCCCTGCTGGTTTTCACGACAAAGGTCGGCTGGCTGCGCGGCGTCTTCGGCCCACAACCCATTCGTGGGCGCGGTTGGATGTGGATCGGTCCGATCATCGTGGTCGCCGCCATTGTTGCGCATCTGGCGGGAACCGATTGGAGCGCTTGGACCACCGGCGAGGTAATCGCCCTGCTGGTGCTCGGTGCGTGCGTCGGCCTGACCGAGGAATTGGCCACCCGTGGCCTGGCAGTGAAGATGTTGCGCGACGCCGGCCACCGGGAACGCTTTGTCGCCGTCGTGTCGTCCCTGGTGTTTGCACTCATGCACACCGTCAACCTCATCGCCGGGATGAAGGCGTCAACCGTCCTTGTCACCGTGGTCTACACCTTCGGTTTCGGTATGTGCATGTACCTGACAATGCGTGTGACGGGCACGATCTGGGCCGCAATCGTGTTACACGGCCTCACCGACCCCACCACAATTCTCTCGACCGGCGGGCTGGACACTTCGGTGACCACGGAAGTGAGCGGCGCCGCCGCCATCACCTCTCTACTGACGGTCCTCTTGGTCGTCTTCGGGGTGATCGCCGTCTTCCTCATCCGAGATCGAATCGGCGAAGAACGGCACACACCCGTCTCGGCCTGACCGACCGCGACCGTACAAGACATACTTGTGCCCATGCCTTCTCGAACCAAGTACTCGTTCGCCGTCGTGACTGCATCGTGTGTGCTGGCACTCTCCGGTGCCGTCACTCATGCCACCGCGGGGGTTCCGACAACTCCCGAAGTCGCGACCACCGAATCCATCGCGTCGGAATCGATCAGCGATCTGTATGCAGCCCAGGGCGCGCACGAAGTGGCTGCCGATTCAGTTCCCGGGTACCAACTGTTCTACCCAGCCGACTTGTCGTCTGATGGCAATCGGCATCCCGTCGTCACCTTCGGCAACGGCAGCTATGCGACTTACGAAGAGTACGAAGCGCTCCTGCAGCATCTCGCTTCTTGGGGTTTTGTCGTTGTGGTGGCCGACAGCAGCGTCACCGGCGACGGGACGGAGATCTTGGGGGCTGCCCAGTACGTCGTCGATCAGAACACCAACGCTGAGAGCATTTTTCACCAGCGGATCGACACCGACAACATTGCCTCGGTCGGACACTCCCAGGGCGCCGGTGGCGCGATCAACGCGGCAACCCAGTCCGCGAATCTGATCACCGCCACGGCGGTACTCGATTTGCCTGACCCGTGGTGGGCCTCGCGACCTGTCGACGTGATCGACGTGGCCCAGTTGACCGGACCGACGTTCTTCATGACCGGCGCCGACGACCCGGTCTCCACCGCCGATCCGCAAGCTGAGTACTTCGACAAAACCGCCGGACCGGCGGTCCGCGGCAGACTGCTTGGCGTCGGCCACAATTGGGCCGCAGATGGCGAAGGATTCCGGGGCTACCTCACCGCGTGGCTGAGATTCACCCTGAGCGGCGACCAGACTGCCGCACGTGCATTTGTCGGCGACTCGGCGGAAATCCTCACCGATCCCCGTTGGGACCGGCAAGCGATCAAGGGTTTGTGATGACGATCTTGCCGTAGGCCTGCCCGGATTTCTGCTGCTCGAAAGCGTCAGCGAGGCGGTCGAGGCTGAAGGAAGAATCTATGACGGGACGAAGCGCCAGGCTCTCCAGCCCGGCGACCATCTCCTCCTGATGTGCACGACTGCCCACCAGAACACCTTCGATGGTGACCTGTTTGGTCAGTAGCGAAGTCAGGTCGATCGACGACGAGGGGCCGTTCATGATGCCAAGCGCGCAGATTCGCCCGCCTGGTCGGACTGCCGCCAGAGATTGGCCGAGGGTGGACGGCCCGCCGACGTCGAGGACGAGGTCGATCCCGCCGCTGAGCCGCATCGCTTCCGAACCCCAGTCCGGGCGCTCACGGTAGTTGACCACGTGATCGGCACCGAGCTCGACCAATCGTGCCATCTTGTCGGGGGCCGACGACGTTGCGATCACCTGAGCTCCAACAGCTTTGGCCAGCTGGACGGCAAACAGCGCCACCGTGCTGGTCCCAGGGATCAACACCGACGACCCTGGGATGATCGGGACTCCGGCAAATAGTGCGCGCCACGCTGACAAACCTGCGGTGGGCAAGGTAGCGGCTTCCTCGTAGGTGTAGTTTCGCGGCATCACTGTCACAGCAGATACCGGCACGGTGACGGTGTCGCGGGCGAACCCGTCGACACCGTCACCCGGCGAATTTCCGAATCCGTCGAAATCCGGTGTGCCGCTCCGCCAATGCGGCAAATAGGTGCTCATCACGCGATCTCCGACGCTGAACTGCGTTACGCCGTCTCCGACCGCAACGACCTCCCCGGCAGCATCGGACAACAGGATCCGCGGACCGTCGGTTGCTATCTCTCCGGTCGCCACGAGGTAGTCATGGTGGTTGAGCGAATTCGCGTGGATCGCGATCGTCACCTCACCCGCACCCGGGCCCGGGGTCTCGATCGTCCTCGATTCGAGGTTGTTCAATCCTCCAGGCGGGAGTACGTACACGGCGCGGTTGGTCATGGTGTGGATCCTCGCACGAATGGTGATCGGGTGACGTTCGGAAAGGGTTCTGCTGCTCAGAGGAGAGAAGCGGTGAACCCTCCGTCGAGAACCAGGCTGCTGCCGTTGCACCACGACGACTGGTCGCTCGCAAAGAACACTGCGGCGGCGGCAACTTCCTCGGTCCGGCCGTAGCGCGTCTGCTTCGTGACCATCAAGTCGTCGAATCCCCCGGACTCGAGGCCGAGGGCATTCTCGAAATCCTGCTGGTGACTCTTGACCAGGTCGGTATCGATGAATCCGGGCAGCAATGCATTCGCGCGGATTCCGTGGAAGCGAAGTTCGGCTGACAGGGTTTCGGTGAGATTGCGAACTGCTGCTTTGGCTGCGGCATAGCTGCCGATCAAAGGCGAGCCGGTGGTCGACGAGATCGACGAGATGTTCACGATCGAACCGCCACCGGATGCGACGAGAGCGGGCAGCGAATGACGCACTGTCAAGAACACTCCATCGAGGTTGACCGACATCACTTTCCGCCAGTCCTCGAACGAGGTCTCGATCAGCGGGGTCGTGGTGGCGATACCGGCGTTGGGTACTACGACGTTCAGTCCGCCGAACTCTTCGACCGCTCTGGCGACGAGATCCTTGACCTGCTGTTCGTCGGTGACATCAGTTGTGACAGCGATAGCTCCGTCGATCGAGTCCGCCACTGCCTGTGCTCCGCCACCGTTGATGTCGGAGACCACGACCCTCGCGCCCTCCGCCCCGAACGCCCGGGCAATGGCGGCGCCGATTCCGGCACCTGCGCCGGTGACAATTGCAACTTTGTTCGCGAGAAGATCGGACATGTCAGCGTTCCCCTTCAATTCTCGGTCGGGACGTAGAAAAGCAATTCGGGTCCGGTGTCGCCGGTGGTCGCGATGGCCTCGGACATGTCGAGAGTTCCGTCGCCCAAAGCACTTCCCAACGCCTGCGCGGTGCCCGCGAGATCTTCCGTGTCGAGTTGATAGATGCTCAGGTAGCGGCGCGCGGGCAATGCATCCTCGGGCAGCAACTGCACATCCGCCAGGAAGAATCTGGAGGCGGAGACAACTCCGGGCACTCGTTCGACGACCTGCGGAATATGCACGTCGTCGTACCAACGGTTGAACGCATCCTCCGAAGACGGATCGGCGGGGTGTACGTGTGCGACGAGAATCGCTGTGCTCATGAAGTTCCTCTTCGACTCGAAGTGCTTTGGTTCAGCGCGTTTGGAAGGCGACGATATTCACGCGCAAGGCAACTGACCGCGGCTGCGTGTGGTGAATCGATCGCGCTCAAGCGACAACCCTAGGGAGCAAATGTGACCCGCACCATATGCTCGGAGGTCAGAGTTGAGCTCCACATTTGTCCTCTCGGCACAAAACTGTCTCTCGGCACTAACACGGTGGCCAGAATCAGGCGTTAACGGAAGTCTCGCGATTTGGCCGTTACTCGCAGATCCATCAGCTGCATCCGGTCTGCCACGACGGTGACAGCGCCTTCTGCATTCTGCACCTTCCCTCGAATAAGCAACGCCGGCGCCGTATTTGCCAATTTTCGGTACTTTGCCCACAACCCCACCGAACACACGACGTTGACCATGCCGGTTTCGTCCTCGAGGTTGATGAACGTGACGCCCGCAGCTGTGGCCGGACGCTGCCGGTGTGTGACTGCTCCCCCCACCAGCACACGGTCACCGTCCGGGATGTCGAGAAGTCTCGACGCCGGCACCACGCCGAGCGCGTCGAGCTGTGGGCGGAGGAATTGTGTCGGGTACGTGTCGGGAGATACTCCTGTCGCCCAGACATCCGCCGCCGCCAATTCGACGTCACTCATGCCGGGCAAGGTGGGAGCTGTGACCGACGCACCGATACCGGGCAAGCGGTCGGGGCGCTCCCCCGCCGCAGCGCCCGCTGCCCACAGCGCTTCTCTACGCGAGATACCGAAGCTGGCTAGCGCACCGGCGGTCGCCAGCGATTCAGCTTGTGCGGTAGTCAGTTCCACCCGCCCCGTCAGATCGAGAAACGACGTGAACGGTCCACCGAGGTCGCGCTGTTCGACAATTTTCTCGGCGAGTGCATCGCCGATGTTGCGCACTTCCCCCAGCCCCAGCCGAACCTCGAATCCACCTGCCTCGACGGTGGCATGCGCGAGGCTGACATTGATGTCTGCACCGTGTACCTGCACTCCGTGCCGGCGCGCATCGGCAACCAAGGACTGCGGCGAGTAGAAACCCATGGGCTGCGCGCGCAGAAGTCCGGCGCAGAACGCAGCGGGATGATGAAGTTTGAACCACGAGGAGTAGAAGACCAGCGCGGCAAAACTCTGTGAATGGCTTTCCGGGAAACCGAAATTAGCGAATGCATACAGCTTTTCGTAGATCCGGTCGGCAACCTCGTCACCGATGCCGTGTAGGTCTCGCATGCCCTGATAGAACCTCGCACGCAGTTGTTCCATCTTCTCGGTGGAGCGTTTCGATCCCATTGCCCGACGCAATTGATCGGCCTCGGACGGCGTGAAGCCCGCAACGTCGACGGCCATCTGCATCAACTGTTCCTGGAACAGCGGAACCCCCAACGTGCGTTCGAGTGCCTTCTCGAGCGACGGATGGTCGTAGGACACAGGTTCGAGTTTGTTGCGCCGACGAATGTACGGATGCACTGACCCGCCTTGGATCGGCCCCGGACGGATGAGCGCGACCTCGACTACCAGGTCGTAGAAGTTTCGAGGCTTCAGACGCGGCAGTGTCGCCATCTGCGCACGTGATTCCACTTGGAACACACCCACCGAATCTGCCCGCTGCAACATCTCGTACACCGCTGTTTCCGACAGATCGAGTTGCGCCAAATCGACTGTGATGCCTTTGTGTTCGGCCACCAGATCCATCATGTAGTGCAAAGCTGAGAGCATGCCGAGGCCGAGCAGATCGAACTTGACCAGCCCAGCGGCAGCGCAATCGTCCTTGTCCCATTGCAGGACACTGCGATTGGCCATCCGCGCCCACTCCACCGGGCAGACGTCGGCGATGGGACGATCGCAGATGACCATGCCGCCTGAGTGGATACCGAGGTGCCGCGGATAGCCTTCGATCTGCGCCGCCAGTTCGAGTACCGGACGCGGAATATCGGTATCCGCATTCTTGTCGATACCACCCCACCGGCCGACCTGCTTACTCCACGCATCTTGCTGTCCCTGCGAAAAGCCCAGCGCCCGAGCCATGTCCCGCACCGACGACTTTCCTCGATAGGTGATGACATTGGCTACCTGCGCGGCATACGTACGCCCGTACTTCGCGTACACGTGCTGGATCGCCTCTTCCCGGCGATCCGACTCGATGTCCACGTCGATGTCCGGCGGGCCGTCACGTTCAGGCGCAAGAAACCTCTCGAACAGCAGTTTGTTGCGAACCGGATCGACATTGGTGATGCCGATCGCGTAACACACCGCCGAGTTCGCAGCGGAACCTCTTCCCTGACAGAGGATGTCGTTGTTCTTGCAGAACGACACGATGTCATGCACCACCAGGAAATATCCGGGAAAGTTCAATCCCTCGATGATGGCAAGTTCATGTTCGAGCTGTTTGTATGCCTTCGGTGCACCTTCCGGCGGTCCGTAGCGTTCCAGCGCCCCCACCATGGTGAGCTCACGCAACCACGACGCCTCGGTATGCCCGGCTGGCACGTCGAACGGTGGCAATTTGGGCGCGATGAGCTTGAGATCGAAAGCGCACTCACGACCAAGATCGGCGGCACTACTGACAGCCTCGGGATAGAGCGAGAACAGTGCCGCCATCTCCGCGCCGGACCGCAGGTGCGCTCCGCCGGTAGGGGCCAACCATCCTGCTGCCTCGTCCAAGCTTTGACGCGACCGCACAGCCGCCATTGCCATGGCGAGGCGTCGACGCGGAGGAGCGGCGAAGTGCGCGGCGGTGGTCGCCACCGTACGTAGTCCATGCTCTCTCGCCAATTCGGCCAGAACGGCATTGCGCTCGTCGTCCTCCGCCAACCCATGATGAGTGAGTTCCACCGACACTCGCTCCGCCCCGAAACGCTCGACCAGATCCCCCAAGGCATCCGCCGCTGCTTCGCGACCACCCGACGTCAAGGCTTGCCGCACATGACCTTTCCGGCACCCGGTCAGGATCTGCCAGTGACCACCGGCCGCTTCGGTCAGCACGTCGTAGTCGTACTGCAGTTTGCCCTTCTCGCCGCCCGCCAGATGCGCGGCAGCGATCTCCCGCGAGAGCCGGCGATACCCTTCCTGCCCACGGGCAAGTACCAGGAGGTGCGTTCCACCGGGATCTGCCGTGCCGGTTCTGGGTACCGAATCCAGAGACAACTCGGCCCCGAACACGGTGCGCATTCCCCATTCACGTGCGGCTTCCGCAAACCTCACCACGCCGTAGAAGCCGTCGTGATCGGTGACGGCGATAGCTTCGAGCCCGAGACGCACTGCTTCCTCGACCAGCTCTTCCGGCGGTGATGCACCGTCGAGGAAACTGAAGGCCGAGTGAGCGTGCAGTTCTGCGTAAGGAACTACACCGGCACCACGGGTGAGCTCGCCCGCGTGGTACTCGCCGCGCTTTCTTGACCAGGCGGGGCTGTCGCTTCCATCGCCCGGAAACAAATCCTCATGTTCCACACGGCCGGGTCGTCCGGAAAGCACCCGTTCCATCTCGGACCACGTCGGCGGCCCATTTCCCCAACCCACACTGACCTCGCACCTGATCGAGTCGGCCGTCAGGGACGACCGACTGCTCGAGGATGCCGAAAGGGAAGACGCACCACATGCATCGAACTGATGTTCGATGCAGATTCAGTCTGACAGGTCACTCACCCACAGTCAACAGAGCGAATCTCAACCCTCACCGTCTCGTCACATTCAGATGTACGCATGTCTGCACTCCGTTCACTTTCGCCCCAGATCATTAGCGGCGTTCATAATCTCCATCCATACTGTTTCCAGGAGTACTACTCGTATGTCGTTCTCGCGCAACACACGTAGGTTGACGGCCGTCGCCGGCGCCGTCGCCGTTCTGGCCGCTGCCGGCTGCAGCAGCAGCGCCGACGAGGCCACCGGCTCGAACGGCACGACCGTCGATCGCGCCGCGACCGGCGAACTGTCCTCGAACGGTGGTGCTCGCCGCATCGACGGTGATCAGTCGGCCGCAGTGCGCGACGCCGTCAACGCTTCCGGCGCGAAGAACGTCATTCTCTTGATCGGCGACGGCATGGGCGACTCGGAGATCACCGCCGCGCGCAACTACGCCGAGGGCGCTGCCGGCAGCTTCCCCGGTCTCGATGCCCTGCCGATCACCGGCCAGTACACGCACTACGCACTGACCAAGGACGGCAAGCCCGACTACGTCACCGACTCCGCAGCCAGCGGATCGGCATGGTCCACCGGCACCAAGACCTACAACGGCGCGATTTCCGTCGACATCAAGGGTCAGGCCCAGTCGACCGTCCTCGAGATCGCCAAGGCGAACGGCAAGGCCACCGGCAACGTCTCCACCGCCGAGGTGCAGGACGCCACCCCCGCAGTGCAGGTCGCGCACGTCAGTGGCCGCAAGTGCTACGGACCGGAGGCAACGTCCAAGTCCTGCCCGGAGAACGCCCTCGAGAACGGCGGCAAGGGGTCGATCAGCGAACAACTCCTCGACACCCGCGCCGACGTCACCTTCGCCGGCGGCGCCAAGTCCTTCGCCGAGACTGCGAAAGCCGGTGACTGGCAGGGCAAGACACTCAACGAGCAGGCCGCAGCTCGGGGCTACCAGCTGGTGAAGAATGCCGCCGAGATGAACGAGGTCGGCAAGGCCGATCAGGATGCACCCGTGCTCGGCTTGTTCGCCGACGGCAACATGCCCGTCCGCTGGGAAGGCTCTGTCGCCACCCGTGACGGTTACCTGCAGCCCGCAGAAACCTGCGTCGACAACCCCAAGCGAACCTCCGACGTGCCCAAGCTCGCGGACATGACTCAGAAGGCCATCGACCTACTGAAGGTCAACGACAACGGATTCTTCCTCCAGGTCGAAGGTGCCTCGATCGACAAGCAGGATCACGCAGCCAACGCATGCGGTCAGATCGGTGAAACCGTCGACCTCGACGAAGCTGTGCAGAAGGCACTCGAATTCGCGAAGACCGACGGAGAAACCCTGGTCATCGTCACAGCCGACCACGCTCACACCAGCCAGATCGTCACCAATGTCAGCGCCGACGACATCGCCACCATCGCCAAGGACCAGAACATCCCGGTCGAGCGCGCCCAGGAAATCGTCTACCCCGGCCTGACCCGCAAGCTGACCACCAAGGACGGCTCGGAGATGACGATCAGCTACGGAACGTCCGAGGATCCGGCCGTCGAGTCCGAAGGACACACCGGAACTCAGTTGCGCGTAGCAGCTTTCGGCCCGCATGCGGCCAACGTCAGCGGTCTCACGGACCAGACCGACCTGTTCTTCACGATGACCGACGCGCTGGGACTCGACCGTTCCAAGGTCGCAGCTCACTGATCCGATAACACCTGAATCCGCCCACCCACAGTCACACCAGAGCAGCCAAGGCGCGCACCCGATCTTCGGGTGCGCGCTTCGGGCAACTGGTGCATTTGCCTTCACCGGGTACCTCGTAGATCAGGCAGCACGACGCCCGCTGCGTGAATCTGCGTCGCCCGAATGCCACCGGCGTCAATGGATTACTTACGCGCACAGCAGATTCTCTGCGATCCACGTCCACGAAACGCGGGACCGGAATGCCCGGGTTCTCACCGCGGAGAACTTCGATCAGACCGGCCGCAAATGCACTTCCGCGCTCCCGCGCATTACCGGCGGCATCGAGGCTGCGATTGGCGATGGAGTCCGTTGTGATCGCCCACAGCGCCTGCTGCCGAACGCCGGACACCTCGGCGAGTACCTCGATCACGGGACTGAGTGAGCGGAACATCGCGTGGCCCAACTCCGCCACACTCCGCGAGATCGGAATGACCGATCCGGCAGCAAACCCGCCCAGATAGCCGTTGTCACGCAAGAAGATCCGCCCACCGTCCAACGATGGATCGGCCGCGAACCCGGTGACCATCCCGGTTCCGATCGGAATGCCGGTCAGCGTCGAGCTGGCCGAGTACCACCACAACGTGCCGTTCACTCGACTGTCCGCACTCCCCCATCGCTCTGCCGTATCGGCGACACGTGCTGCCAACCACTGGGGGTCGGTCATCAAGACCGCGGGCACCGTATCCGGATACGCGCTCAGGTTGTCGAAGAACGGCACAGCTACTGCCATACGGGCGTAGATCCCGGCCACCGATTCCGTCATGCCAGCCCCAATATCTCCATCCGCGGACGTACTCCGCGTTCGACTCGCGCCCTGATGCCGAAAACCTCGGCCAACAACGGCTCGTCCAACACCTCGACCGTAGACCCACACGCGCGGAGTTCACCTTCGGTGAGCACGGCAAGGTTGTCGCAGTACTCGACTGCCAACCGTAGATCGTGCATCGTGACCACAACTGCGAGCCCCGCCGACGCAAGTTCGGTAAGCAGTTCCATCACGATCAACTGGTGACGAAGATCGAGATGATTGGTCGGCTCGTCCAACAACAGAACCTTGGGCTCCTGAGCCAATGCGCGAGCTATCGAGACACGTTGCCGCTCACCACCCGACAGGGTCGATACGTCTCGTCCGGCAAGCTCGACCAAACCGACCTGCTCGATGCACCGGTCCACGATGGCGGTATCGCGCTCCGTGCTTCGGTCCAACCAGCTGCGGTGCGGAGTTCGTCCGAGCGCGATCGATTCACGAACCGACAGTCCTGCCGAGACAGTGGGTTCTTGAACACTTGCCGAGACAGTTCGGGCGATGTCCTTACGCGAGAGCGTCGTCGAGTCGACTTGATCGATCAGAACTGCGCCACCTGTCGGCGTCAAAGCGTTGTAGCAGCAGCGCAGCGCCGTCGTCTTGCCACTGCCGTTCGGCCCGACCAAGCCCAATATTTCACCGGACTTGACTGCGAAAGTGATGCCGCGCAACACTTCGCGATTTCCGAGCCGCGCCCGGGTCTCGACGAGTTCGAGCAGGGGCGCAGTTTCGGAGTCTTTCGGGAGTGCCACTGTTCTGGCCTGTGTCACTGTTCTGGCCTGTGTCACTGTTCGAGCCTCCGATACTGCCGGTAGAGCATCCAGACGAAGATCGGTGCACCCACGAGGGCCGTGATCACTCCGACCGGAACTTCAGTGGATTGTGCCACCGAGCGCGCAGCGGTATCTGCGGCAACCATCGCGACGGCGCCCAGCAGGGCTGCAGCAGGGAGCAGTCGAATTGCTCTGGTGCCGACGATGAAGCCGGCCAGATGCGGGATCAGCAGACCGATGAAACCGATTCCACCGGCAACGCTGACTGCTGCGCCCGCCAGTACGGAGACCGCGAGCAAGGACAACACACGGAACCGTCGGACGTTCATACCGAGTGCAGCAGCCCCGTCGTCACCGGTCTGCAAAACGTCCATCCATCGCGAACTGAACAGAAGGGCTGTGCCGACGACGGCCAGTGTGATCGTCGGGAAGATCAGCGTCGACCATCGTGCATCACCGAATCCGCCGGCAATCCAGTGCATCACCGACGTCACGTGCCGATCATCGGCCAATACCAGGATGCAAAAGGTGATGAGCGCCGAGAATATCTGGGCGAGCGCGACACCCACCAAAATGATCGCGGTCGGCTGCGGATACCGGCCGCCGATCAGCAGTGCGAGAAACAACGGGATCATCGCCCCGACGAATGCTGCGACCGGAATCGTGAAAACCCCGAGGAGGCCGGCGCCGAAACCCAGCACCGACACGAGCACCACCATGAATCCCGCGCCCGACGAGACTCCGAGCAGATACGGATCGGCAAGCGGATTACGGGTGACAGCTTGAGCAACTGCACCTGCCATGGCCAACGAAGCACCCACTACCGCGGCAGTGAGTGCACGTGGCAGGCGGGAGTCGATCACGATCGACTCCCGCGCCGCGGTCCACCACGTCTCGAAAGTCCCTGGCGCCAAACGGGCTCCGACTATCGCCCAGACGTCACCGACGGGAATGCGAACCGATCCCAAGGAGACGGCCAACCCCAGGACGATCGCCAAGGCGACCGCCAAGCCGACAAGCAGGGCGCCGTACCCGTAATGCGTGCGGGTCACTTCGCCGCGTCAGCGCCTGGATGGAAGGCTGTTGCGATGGTCTGTGCCGAACGCACCAACCGTGAACTCTCGAACAGGTCAGCGAGAGGAACCACGACGAACCGGTTCTGCTGCACAGCAGGGGTGGTCGCCATCAACGGCTGGGCACGGAGGAAGTCGATCTTCTGCTCGGCGGTCTTGTCGCCGTAGTCGATGACCACGATTGCCTGGGGTGCACGCTCGGCAACAGCTTCCCACGATGCGTCGATGTAGGGCTTTGTCCCTTCGGCGAAGATGTTCGAGACGCCGGAGTATTCCGCGACCAATTGACCGACGCCGACTCCGCCGATGGTCGTCGGAACCTGGTCACCGCTGTCGTAGAAGAAGGTCGGTACCGGCGCCGCGTCTCCGACCGAAGCGCGGACGGAATCGAGACCATCGCTGATCTGCTCTGCGACCTCGCGGGCGGAATCTTCGACGCCCAGGACTCGACCGAGTTGCGTGTAGTCGTTCTCGAGCAATCCGATGTCGGGGAAACCGGTGCCACAGTATTCCGAGAAGAGGAAGGTGTTGATTCCGCGCTCGCCGAAAGCGTCTCGGGAACGGCCTTGCTTCTCGTTGAAGGCACTGGTCATTCCTCCGACCACGAAGTCCGGATCGACGTCGAGGACCTGCTCCATGCTGGGGAACGTATCGGAAAGGCTGGGAATCTTGTTGAATACATCGGCGGTCTCGGCAGTTGGCGGGTTGTCGCTGTACGCCCGCCCGACAATCCGATCACCCGCGCCGATCTCGATGAGGGCTTCGGTGACGTGTCCGTTCAAAGACACGATGCGCTGCGGCGGCGAATCGAAGGTCATCTCGCGATCGCAGTTGGTCACGGATACCGGCTGTGCGAAGGATTCCGCAGCAGACGCCGACTCTGATTCCTGACCTTTGGAACAACCTGCCGAAACCAAGGCGACCGCGATGAGAACAGCGGCGGCGCGGGACGGGGAGAACTGAAGTGACACGGGGACCTCGTAAGGGCTCTGAGCCACGAATGAGAATCCGACAGACAACTCCGCCCGCACGCTGATCCTCGGCCAGAGCTCCTGCTGGACTTCCTTTTCGTAGACCACGACGAATGGATGTCGCACACCGCGCGGCGGGTAATCGGGCTTGCCGACACTCGGTGACTACCGAGAATCGACCTACCGTTGCGGGTCAGCGCCGGATTCGGACCGGCTTCCCCCACACGCGTGGCTTGCAAGTGCTTCGAGCAGTATGCATGACGTTTCCGATTCAAGACCAAACGCCCACTACAGTCGATCTGGCCAGACGCCCCCACACACCGGAGTTGATACATGACACGCTGGGCCCAAACCGTCGTCGCCCGGAAATGGTGGGTACTGAGCCTCGCGGTTCTGATAGTTCTCATCAGTGGGGTGTGGGGACTCGGAGTGTTCGGCAAGCTCAGCCAGGGCGGCTTCATCGATCCGGGCAGCGACTCCGCGAAGGTCGCCGACATCATCGAAGACAATCTCGGACCGCAGACCCCGGACATCATCGCGATCTACTCGCCCACGGACGGCAAGACTCTGGACGACATCGGGCCGGCAGTGACAGCCGCCGTCGACCAATTCAAAACCGAAGTGCCGACCGCTTCGGTGAAATCGTATTGGGGAACAGACGCCGCAGCGAAGGCCAGCCTGCTCTCGAACGACGGATCCATGGCGGCCGTTGCGATCACGTTGGCACCGGACTCGGGCGTCACGCCCGCCACTTTCGCCGATCTCCTGCCGAAGCTCGAAGTCGAAGGTGCCGAGGCACAATTCGCGGGTAACACCGTCGTCGGCGTCGCATTCAACACCAAGCTCGAGAAGGACCTGGTGGTCGCCGAAGCCATCGCCATTCCGATCACTCTGGTGCTGTTGGTCTTCATCTTCGGCGGCATCGTCGCCGCTGCCGTGCCCGTGTTCGTGGGTGTACTCAGTGTCCTGAGCGCTTTGGCCGTTCTGCGAATCCTCACGCTGATCACCGATGTGTCCTCGTTCTCGATCAACGTCGCTTCTCTTCTCGGGTTGGGACTTGCCATCGACTACGGACTGTTCGTGGTCGGTCGGTTCCGTGAAGAACTGAATTCGGGCTCGGACCCGGGAGCGGCTGCTCAGCGGACAGTTCTGACGGCGGGTCGCACCGTCATGTTCTCGGGTCTACTGCTGATCTGTGCGTTCAGCGGCATGCTCGTATTCCCCCAGGCCGTCATCCGGTCTCTGGGCTTCGGCGCGATCGCTGCGGTATTGAGCGCGGCCGTCCTGTCGCTGACCGCTGTGCCTGCGCTGCTTGCCATTCTGGGGCATCGCATCAACGCCCTGACGTGGCGCAAGGATGCGGCGCAACGCGGCGAGGAACGCTCGCGCAAGTTCTGGGGCCGCGTCGTCACGTGGGTGATGAAGCGTCCGGTCGCAGTCTCGGTGACGATCGTGGCTGTGCTGCTCGTGATGGCCTCGCCGCTGCTCGGCGCCCGGCTGGGAGAACTCTCGTACACCGCACTACCGGACAACGACCCCGCTCGCGTCGCAATGGACACGTTGGTCAACGACTTCCCGCAAACCGGAAACGGCGCAACGATGATCCTTCAGGCCGAGGACGGGAACACTCTCACCCCGGCCGAAGGTGCAGCGATCGCCGAGTCCGCCGGTCAAGTCGAGGGCATCGGTCAGGCGACCGTCGTCGCGAGCACCAATCAACTCGTCGCGGTTCAGGCTCTCTACAGCGAGGGCTCTACACCCCAATCACAGAGCGCCGCAGTGACAGATCTGCGTGCGATCTCCGCTCCCGACGGAACGGTGCTGCTTGTCGGCGGCGGTCAAGCCATGGTCGACGACGGCAACAACGCCGTCCTGCACTGGCTACCGGTGATGATCCTCATCATGGTCGGATCCACCCTGATCCTGTTGTTCCTCGCGTTCGGTTCGGTGGTGCTGCCGATCAAGGCGGTGCTGATGGCAGCCCTGAGCCTCGCGACCACCTTCGGTGTCCTCACCTTCGTCTTCCAGGACGGACACGGCGTCGAACTCCTCGGGGTCAGTCAAACTCCGCTGGAGGCGACGTTCGTCGTGCTCAT
Organism: Rhodococcus sp. 27YEA6; assembly: GCF_044908235.1. Taxonomy (NCBI): domain Bacteria; kingdom Bacillati; phylum Actinomycetota; class Actinomycetes; order Mycobacteriales; family Nocardiaceae; genus Rhodococcus; species Rhodococcus sp. 27YEA6. The sequence goes on from NZ_JBIYCY010000002.1 coordinate 702,108, forward strand.
CCTGGCGGTGGTGTTCGGATTGTCCACGGACTACGAGGTTTTCCTGATGTCACGGATGGTCGAGGCCAAGAACGCGGGAGCGACGACAGAGGAAGCGGTCAAGTTCGGAACCGAGCGCACCGGCCGCATCGTGACGGCTGCCGCCTTACTCCTGATAGTGGTGACGGGGGCCTTCGCAATGTCAGGGCTGTCAGTGATGAAGTTCCTGGGCGTCGGCATGATCGTCGCGCTGATCGTCGACGCGACCATCATCCGCATGTTGCTCGTGCCCTCGCTCGTGAAGTTGATGGGCGAAGCGAACTGGTGGGCTCCTGTGTGGATGAAAAAGGTTCACGAGAAGGTCGGCATCGGCCACTGATCGCGACTGGATCATGTCGCTGAAGAGTGCCTGGGATCCTGCGGAGAGCCGTGTTTGACTAGGGGTCGTGGATGACTTACCTGAGAGTGTTGTGGTCGGCTCAGCAGTGTTTTCGCGTGTCGACTCGGACGATTCGTTGGCGTGCTGGACATCGATCATCGATGTCCAGGGGGTCGGTGACTCCAGGCCGGTGAGTCTGGTTATCGAGCCGGCCACCGTGCCGGAGTCTGCGGTGTGTGAGCTCGCTGCGACCGTGATGGCCCGGTTCGGTGAGTTTGCCGAAGTCGCCGCCGATTACCTGCGTCAACAGCTGCGTGGGCCACAGTTCGGCCTCCGCCACTCCGAACTCGTGGAGTTGGACGCCACGGAGTCACTGTTCGGCGAACCTGAGGCGGTGATCTGGGCTGACGGAACCTGGCTGCTGCGGTTCGCTGAGTCAAGGCTCGAGATGGCCGATCCTTTCGGGATCGGTGTTCTGTTCGAAGGAACGACCCCGTATGCGGTCGAGGACTTGTCGGGCGCTGAACCGGCCTAGGGTTTGCCGGCCTGGCCACTCCATCGCCTCGACGATGGTGCGCCGGTCTACTGGCGGACGGCGCATGGCCTTCACACCCTCGGAACAACGGCCGCCCACATCTCATCCGAAATCACGTCACGCGACGCAAGGACGAGCGCGCACCCCACTGCGCCCGAAACTCTTCAGCAACAGACCTAGTGGATTTCCCTGATCGGGCAGTCGTCCTCGAGGATGACTGCCCGATCGTCTAAATCGCTCCGCAGGGCGATGTTCTCCGAAGCTGATTTCGTCAGACTTGGAGCATGACAATTTTCGAATGGATCCTTGCAATCCCCGCTCTTGCGCTTGCCGTCGCGTTCTTGTTCTCCGGAATCATCTCCGCGGGCATCGACTTCGACGCCGAGGACGGGGTCATGACGCATTGATGTTCGTTTCCCTCTAGCCGCTGATCTTACTTTGGAGTAAGTTACCGACTATGGCCACTTACATCGTCACTGGCGGTACCGGGTTTCTCGGACGAGCTGCACTGCCACTCCTGCTCGAGCGTGATCAAACTGCTCAGATCCATGTGCTGGTCAGAGCCGGTTCTGTCGCCAAACTCGAAGAACAGGTGTCGGCAATTCCCGGCGGCGATCGCGTGCATCCGCTCATTGGAGATCTGACCGAGCCTGGGCTGGGCATCGATTCTCCCCCACCTGCCGACCACGTCCTTCACCTCGGCGCGATCTACGACATCACCGCCGGAGACGAGCAGGCTTCGACGAATGTCGAGGGCACACGCTCCGTGGTCGAACTTGCTGCGAAACTGGGAGCCACCCTTCATCACGTGTCATCGGTCGCAGTCGGAGGCGACTATCCGGGCACGTTCAGCGAGACCGATTTCGATTGCGGCCAAGGCTTTCCGACGCCCTACCACCGAACCAAGTTCGAGGCCGAGAAGCTCGTTCGAGAACGAGAAGGCCTCACCTGGCGTGTTTATCGGCCGTCTGCCGTGGTCGGCAACTCCGTCACCGGGGAGATGGACAAGATCGACGGTCCGTACTACTTGTTTCCAGGACTGGCGCTACTCGCGAAACTACCTGCAGCACTCCCCGTCCCGATCCCCAACCTCGGCGCAACCAATGTGGTGCCCGTCGATTACGTAGCCGCCGCCCTCGTCGAATTGATGCACGCGCCCGGCCACGACGGCGAAGCATTCCATCTCGTGAATCCGAAACCTCAACCGGTACGCGAAATCTATGCCGGACTCGCCAAGGCCGCCGGAGCACCCCGGCCCGCACTCAGCCTTCCGGGCGTGATCGCCAAACCCTTTGTCTCGCCCTTGCCGATGGACTCGGCAGAATCGGCACGGAAGGTCTTCCTCGATCGCATCGGCATGCCTGCAGCATTGCTCGACAACATGACGATGGCGCCGACCTTCACCTCGGAGAGAACCGTTGCCGCCCTGGCCGGATCGGGACTGGCGGTCCCCGAGTTCGGGTCGTACTCCACTGTGTTGTGGAAGTACTGGCGCGCAAACCTCGATCCCAATCGCGCACGACGTAACAGTCCCGAAGGACCACTCGTGGGTCGGATCGTTCTGATCACCGGAGGCTCTTCCGGAATCGGCAAGGCATCGGCCATTGCCGCCGCTCAGAAGGGCGCCACCGTTCTCCTGATCGCACGCCGCACCGACGAACTCGATGCCGCAGTACAGCAGATTCGATCAGCCGGAGGCAAGGCGTTCGGTTACCCCTGCGACATCACCGACGACGAGTCGGTCCAGCACACGATCAAAAGCATTCTGACAGAACACGATCACGTAGACATGTTGGTAAACAACGCCGGCCGATCCATCCGGCGCGGCATTTACCACTCCACTGATCGTTTCCACGACTACGAACGAACGATGGCCGTGAACTACTTCGGCGCTGTGCGATTGGTGCTCGCCTTGTTACCGACCATGCGTTCTCGCCGCTTCGGCCACATCGTGAACATCAGCAGCGCGGGAGTCCAGGCGGCAACGCCTAGATTCTCGGCCTACGTGGCGAGCAAGGCCGCCCTCGACGGTTTCTCGGACGTAGCCGCCTCTGAAACCCTGGCGGACGGAATCACTTTCACGACCATCCACATGCCGCTGGTCGAAACACCGATGATCGCTCCGACCGGCGAATACAACAACGGCCCGATCACCAGCCCGGAAAAGGCTGCGGCAATGGTGATCCGCGCGCTGATCGACCGCCCCAAACGCATCGACGTACCACTGGGAACCCTGGGTGATCTGGGAACCCTGTTCGCACCGCACACCAAGGACCGAATTCTCAACCAGATGTACCAGGCCTTCCCCGATTCTCCGGCGGCAAAGGGTCAGGTAGACAAGGAAACTCCGGCAGACGCTCCGGCAACACCGGCGCGACAGCACCACTCGCGCTCGCGCATCCGCAAACTCGGCCGTCGTGCCGCCCGACTCGTGCCCGGTACGCACTGGTGACCGGTGGTGTGACTTCGTCTCGGAGCGTTTCGGCAAGAGGAACGGATCTGTAGGTTCAGTCGGCGAATCCTCACCGGGTCACGCTGACAAAATCAATCAACCGCCAGTTGCACAGGGTTCCGTATCGGTGCCTGACCCCGGGACCACCAGACCAGACTCGTAGGCGATGACGACAGCGTGCGTCCGATTCTGAGCACCGAGCTTTGCCAGCACGTTCCCGACATGCGTTTTCACTGTCTCCAGGCTCACAACCAGAACCTGAGCAATATCCGAGTTGGACAGCCCGGTGGCCATCAACCGCAATACCTCTTCCTCCTTTGCTGTCAGCGCTGCATTCGGGAACGCCTCAGCGGAGACCAACGGGCGGGGCGTAACCATCCGGCGTAGCGCGGCAGGGAACAGGATCACTTCGCCCGCCGCCACCACACGTACTGCCGCTGCGATCTGCGGGACTGGGAGCCGCTTCAGCACGAAGCCACTCGCGCCCGCACTGAGTGCGGCCGTGACGTAGCCATCGTTTTCGAAAGTGGTGATTACCAAGACTTTCGGCGGTTCGGTGCACTCGGCCTGGAGGTGCCGAGTTGCCTCTATTCCGTTGCGCAGCGGCATCCGCACGTCCATCAGCACCACATCCGGACGAAGTTGCCGCGAAAGCTCCACTGCTTCGATACCGTCGGAAGCCTCGCCGACGACCACAATCCCGGGCTGAGCTGCGAGCAGCATACGCAGGCCGCTGCGGGTAACGTCGTCGTCATCCGCAATCAGCAGGGTGACTGGCATGCTTGCAGGGTTGGCGGCGTCCTCACTCCAATTGGCTTCGGTCATCGTGCCACCCGTACCGGCAACTGAACACTCAATCGCCAGCCCTGGGCTCCGTCCGGTCCAGCCTTGAACTCACCGTTCAAGAGTCGCACGCGCTCGGCCAAACCTGCCAGGCCGCGCCCTGATCTTCGAACTACGTCTGCCTTTCCCCCGGTCACTGCCCCGATGCTGTTGACCACTCTGAGCTCGACGCTCTCCGAGCCGACTGCCACCGTGATTTCGATCGGCCCGCTGTCCCCGTGCCGCAGAGCATTGGTCGTCCCCTCTTGCAGGATCCGGTACGCCGCGCGAGAGAGTGTCCCCTGGATCTGTGAAAGGTCACCCGAAAGGTTCACCTCCACAACCGCCCCCGCATGCCGCAACCGATCAATTAACGCAGGCAAGTCCGACAGCGTCCGAGAAGGTACAGCCCCAGGCCTCTCCTCGCGAAGTACACCCAGTACGTAGTCCAGGTCCTCGAGCGCTGCCCGTGTCGACTCCTCGATGCTACGCATGGCGGCCCTCGCTGCGGCAGGATCGGAGGCAAGCACCTCGCCGGCCACCGCCGCCTGGATCGTGGCGGCGGTGAGCGTGTGTCCGATCGAGTCGTGCAACTCGTGAGCGACCCGATTACGTTCGGCCAGTTGCAGTTCGCGTTCTTCCGCCAGCGCGAGCCGTTCAGCCGTGGACGGCCCCAACAGTCGTGGCGCCAGCCATCTCAGCAGTGTTGCCACCAGGACACAAATTCCTACCGCAAGCAGGAGGCAGCCGGCCGCCACGATCCAGGTCCATCCACCCGTCACGTCAACCGACGTATCGAACAGACTGATTCGCGCCGTGCCGCCGAGCCAGTTCCCCGGGAGCGAAATCCCCATGATGAAAAGGACGCTGGTCGCGAGCGCCGCCAGCCAACCCACCATGACATGCAGGACAATCCAGAGCGGGGCCCGCCAGCGATCAATCTCCGAGAGGTTAGGAGTACGGTGTCCGAGCGCTGGACTCGGCAGCGACACCTGCAGCAGTCGGCGGGCAGTAACGATGAGCGCGCGTCGCACAGGATGCACCAGGCCGAGTGCTCCTACCAAAGTCACCCATATGAGCAGGACCGAAAGCACCCGGACGAACTCGGGTGCGGATTGCCACGCGAGAGCAGGCAACATCGCAACCACCAGAAGTGGCAGGCTTGCCAACACACCACAAAAGGCGAAAAGTACAGCTGAGTATGTAGAGCCCCGCATCAGCGGTCGTAGTCCTGTGATCATGATTCGACAAGTATGACTGGGCCGCTCGGCGATGGCCTCCCCCGATCGAGGGAGATGGTTTTCCCGCGTCGGAGCGATGCGCGACCAATCCTCCAGCAGACAGGATCGTGTCCAGACCGATCAATCTCTCCAAGGAGTTCTACTGATGCGCCGCCACAGTCGACAGGGCCAACCTCCCTCACCCCAAAGACAAAGCCGGAAACGGCACCGCGCCCTCTGTTCCGTCGCAATGACTCTCAGCGTGGTCACCCTCGGTGCGTGCTCGTCGTCCGCCGATACCGTCGCTGCGCGGCACGATGCGGTTCAACACTCACTCGACGCACTGGTGAGCGAGGACGGACTACCCGCCGCCCTCGCAAGCATCCAAGACCGAAACGGCAACTCCCACAACTACACCGCAGGAGTCGGTGACCTGACCACCGGATCAGAGGTACCCCCCAACGGCCAGATACGAATCGGCAGCAACACCAAAACCTTCACCGCAGTAGTGGTCCTGCAACTGGTCGCCGAAGGAAAGATCGAACTCGACACCCCCATCGAGACCTACCTACCCGGACTCGTCCGCGGAGACGGGATCGACGGCCACAACATCACCATCCGCCAACTCCTCCAACACACCAGCGGACTCCCCAACTACAGCAACTACCTGGAAGACGAAGTCCGATACTACGACCCACGGGAACTTCTCGACATCGCGCTCGAACATCCTGCCGACTTCGCCCCCGGAACGAGTTGGAAGTACAGCAACACCAACTACGTCCTCGCTGGCCTACTCGTACAGAAGATCACTGAAAAACCCCTCGCCGAGGAGATGAACCGGCGAATCTTCGCGCCGATCGATCTGCAGCACACATACTTTCCTGAACCATACGACGAGAAGATCTCGGAACTTCACCCCCGCGGCTACTACCGGGAGTCATCGGACGCGCCTCCCGTCGACATCACAGAGATAGACCCCTCGTGGGGATGGGCCGCAGGGCAATTGATCTCCACCACCTCGGACCTCAACCAGTTTCTCCACGCACTCCTCGACGGACGACTGCTCCCCGCAGCCCAACTCGACCAGATGCGCACTACCGTCCCCGCGGAGGAAACCTTCGGACCCGATGCCCGCTACGGACTTGGATTGGTCAGCCGCCCGCTACCGTGTGGCGGCCTGTCCTGGAGCCACGGCGGCAGTTTCCCTGGATACGAGACACGCGGGGGCGCTACCGACGACGGACGCGAAGCGAACATCGCGGTCAGCATGCAAGTAGTCGACGACGCCACCCGGAGAAAACTCGAACACGCGGTGGATATCGCCCTTTGTCGCTGAGGCCTCCTGTCAATCACCAAAGGCCGCCTACTCCGAAATAGCTCGTCAAACCGACAGTATCGGCCGCGAGACGCCGGACTCCGAGGTGCAGCCAGCTACACCCCGTACGCTCCGGCACGCACCACCGAGAGACTGCACTTCGCACCATGGAGGACGCGTACGCACGTCAATACTGTTCTCTGCATGTGGAACTCACCACGAGATTCGACGAACAGGAGACCACAACCAATGACCACCCTTCGACGTCGCCCCCTGCTCACCGTGCTTCCGGCAGTCACCGCTGCAGCCCTCATATTGGGCGTGAGCGGATGTGGTGACACCACTGACTCCACTGATTCCACTCGGCAAAGCGACGCTGCCGTGCAACAGGCGCTCGACGGCGTCATCGAGCAGGGGCTCCCCGGCGCACAACTCGTGATCTCCGACCCGTCGCGGGGCACTCGCATCATTCGTGCAGGAATGGGAAACACCGCCACCGGCGAGCCTATCCCCGATGATGCGCGGGTCCGAATCGGCAGCAACACAAAGGCCTTCGTCTCGACCGTCGTCATGCAACTCGTCGACGACGGACTGCTCGACCTCGATATGAGCATCGAGCACTACCTGCCCGGAACGGTCGTAGGCAACGGGAACGACGGCAACCGAGTCACCATTCGAGATCTCTTGCAGCACACCAGTGGCCTGACGGACTACCTCGCCGCCGGCGGAGCACGGCCGGAAGACATCAAGCCCGGCCAGCTGCTGGTGGGGACAAGCGCACAACCACCGGAGCACTTCTCCCCCACTGAACTGGTCGATATCGCGATGTCTCTTCCACCCGGCCCGGCAGCCAAAGACAAGGCTGTCTATTCGAACACGAACTACATTCTGCTCGGGATGCTCATCGAGAAGGTCACAGGACGCCCTGCCGCGCAGGAGATCACCACCCGCATAATCGATCCGCTCGGACTGATGGACACCTATTTTCCCGCCTCCCGCGAGACACAGATCCGCGGTTCTCATGCACAGGGCTATCACCCGATTGACGGCATTCAGGTCGATGTCACCGATGGCGACGTGTCGTGGGCCGACACCGCAGGTGCGATGGTCGCAACGGGCGCCGACCTCAACACTTTCTTCACGGCTTTGCTACGCGGCGATCTCGTCTCGAATGACAGGCTCGCCGAGATGAAACACACCGTGCCGTTCGACAGGAGCCCGCAGGACAGCTACGGACTCGGACTAGTCCGCGTGAACAGCTCCTGCGGGAAGGAGATCTGGGGTCACGGCGGCGGAATTCCCGGCTTCGGCACCTCGGGCGGAGTCGATACCACAGGACGCGCTGTGACTCTCACCCTCAATCACATCCCGATGAGCGAGGACGCCTTCGTAGCAGCACAGCGAGTTGTCGACGCAGCGATGTGCGAGAAGTGAAGGAAACATGTTCGTGCACGACTTCGCACGCAACATCGAACAACAATTCTTCCCGAGCGAACGATGTCCCGAACCTACCAATCCTCAGGAGTTCTACTGATGCGTAACAATATTCGAAAGGGCTTCCCTTCCTCAGATCGCCGGCAGGACCGCAAACGGCACCGGACCTTTTCGGTCGTTGCCGCGGCGGCCCTCGGTGCCATGACGCTGGCGTCCTGCTCGCCGTCATCCGCCCTCAGTCCCGATACCGTCGGTTCTTCCTCCACCGAGTCCGACGCGGTTCAACGCTCCCTCGACGCACTGGTGAGCGAGGACGGACTACCCGCCGCCCTCGCAAGCATCCAAGACCGAAACGGCAACTCCCACAACTACACCGCAGGAGTGGGTGACCTGACCACCGGATCAGAGGTACCCCCCAACGGCCAGATACGAATCGGCAGCAACACCAAAACCTTCACCGCAGTAGTGGTCCTGCAACTGGTCGCCGAAGGAAAGATCGAACTCGACACCCCCATCGAGACCTACCTACCCGGACTCGTCCGCGGAGACGGGATCGACGGCCACAACATCACCATCCGCCAACTCCTCCAACACACCAGCGGACTCCCCGATTACGGAATACACGTCAATGACGAAGAGATCAGATACCGCTACGCCGACCCCCACGATTTGCTCGACGTCGCGTTCCAACACCCCGCCGACGCACCGCCCGGAACGAGTTGGGGGTACAGCAACACCAACTACATTCTGGCCGGCCTACTCGTACAGAAGGTTACCGGCCGCCCCCTCGCCGAGGAGATGAATCGACGTATCTTCGTGCCGATCGGCCTGCGCGACACCTACTTCCCATCCCCGGGAGACATGACCATCCGGGGTCCCCATCCCAAGGGATACCACCGCACCGCACCAGACAGCCCACTGAGTGACGTCACAGAGATGGACCCGTCGTGGGGATGGGCCGCAGGGCAGCTGATCTCCACCACCTCGGACCTCAACCAGTTCCTCTACGCGCTACTCGACGGACGACTGCTCCCCGCAGCCGAACTCGACCAGATGCGTACGACCGTCCACGTCGGCGGGCCCACCGGACTCGAGTACGGCCTCGGCCTCACCAGCAGGACTCTCTCGTGCGGCGGGGTCTACTGGGGCCATGGCGGCGACATAGTCGGTTACGAGACCCGCGGCGGCATCACCGACAACGGGCGCGCCGTAAACCTTGCGGTGACTGCTCTTCCCACGACTGCGTCCGCCACGCAACACGTCGTAGACACCGTGGACAGAGCTTTGTGCAGTTAAAGCTCTGGTGACAGCGTCACCCGGAATCTCACCCGAGTGACGCTGTACCGCCCGACGAAACATTCGGTCGGTTATTGGCCAAACGGACCAATGCGGCCTACGTGTCCGCTGCCACACTTCATCAGTCCATGCGGCACAACGCAATTCAGGAGGCATGATGAAGTCGGAACGCGCCACAGTTGAGGAACCCTCGCATAGCGGCGGCAAGTCGATACAAAACATATTGGACAACAAGTCAATTCGTCGAACAACGACTATGACTGTTGGGCTGCTCAGTACGATCTGGATGATCGACATGATAGATCGCGTGATGATCGGGCTTGCACTGCCGATGATCGGAGACGAATTCTCCCTCAGTAATACGCAATTGGGCGGAGTCGTGTCGATCTTCGCCATCTTTTACATGCTCGGGCAGGTCCCCGGCGGCATGCTGGCCGACCGATTCGGACCCCGGCCACTGTTGATCGTTGCGTTGATCCTGTGGTCGGTGTTCACCGCACTGACAGGATTCGCCTGGGGACTCGTCTCGCTGATGGTCATGCGTGCGATGTTCGGTCTCAGCCAGGGTCTCTTCCCAGCAGCGTCGTTCAAAGCTCTGGCTGAGCGAACCCGTCCGAAAACTCGCGCCACGGCCATGGGCTTCATGATCGGTGCAAACAACCTGGGCCCCGGCATCGCACCATTGATCATCGCCCCAGTTCTCATGGCCGTCGGTTGGCGGGACGCATTTTGGCTGGTGGCCATAGTCGGCGCCGTGATCGGCACAGTCGTCTGGTTGGTGCTCCCGGCGCCGTTGGACACAGAGATCACGGAAGATCCGGAGGCCGCACTGCAACCGCTCGCCAGTGAACACTCACGCGCCGCGGTATTCAAGTCCGTTTCGGTCTGGAAGTTCGCACTTCTGTTCTGCCTGGCCAACATGGCCGGATATGGGCTGTTGACCTGGGTGCCGAGCTACCTCCTCAACGAAAAGGGGCTCTCGCTGATCGATACGGGAATCTTCGCGGCGATCCCGTTCATCGTCACGGCATTGGCCATCGTCGTCGGTGGACGTCTGGTGGACAAGTACTTTCACGACAGCGCGCGCATTCTGCTCGTTCCGTGCATGGCCACCTCCGCCATTCTGCTGTTCTTGATGACTACCACCGATACCGTCGCGATGTTCACGTTCTATCAAACCCTCGCGATGGGCGTCAGCGGACTGTGCTCGATGTCGATCTTCGCCCTCCCGTTGCGGGCATTGCCTGCCGAATTCCTCGGTTCCGGAATGGGTTTGATCAACGGTTGTGGACAGCTCGCCGGTTTCATCACCCCCCTCGTGATGGGATGGATGGTGGACCAGTTCTCGTACATGGCCGCGTTCGGAGTCCTGGTCGGCGCGACGGCTGCGGCGGCTTTGGTGGCCATGATCGTTCCGCAAACCCCGGCGAAATTCTGAGGGCTCTCACGTGGTCCGGCGAAGTGGCCGCTGAAGGGTCGTTCCCGGCAGTGGCCGCTTCGCCGATCCGGAGCTGACCCCGGTGCCAGCTCGTCACCTCACTGCGTCGAACCCGTTGCGCGAGCGCCGAAGTGCGCGCCCTGCAAGCTTCCCCGTCGGCACCCCGTCCGACAGTGCCGGTTGCCCATTGACCACAACGTGCCGCATTCCGGTCGCATACACTCTTGGGTTGTCGTATGTCGCGAGATCCTCTACCTGCGAGGGGTCGAAGATCGCCAGATCGGCGTATCCCCCTGGCGCAATGTAGCCCCGCTTCGCCAAACCGAAGTTTTCAGCAGGAAGGCTGGTCATTCGGCGAACGCATTCCTCGACTGGTTGCCCGCCAATGCCGCGGGTGTAGCGGCTCAGAATACGGGCGAAAGTTCCGAATGAACGGGGGTGGACGGGTTGCCCCGCGAAAAGGGTCTCCGTGCTTTGAGCATCGGCATCGGAACCAACCGAAACCCAGGGACGCTCGAAGGCAATTCGCGTGTTGTCCTCCGACGCAATGAAATAGGCAGCCTCGGCTGTGGGGAGAGCGTCGAGAACAGCCAGTACGGTGTCTACCGGGTCGTGATGCCCCATCCTCCGAGCAATAGATCCCAGAGCTTCCCCCGCTCGGATCCCGAGTGCCGGTACCTCGGACAAGATCGTCACCCCATCGGCGCCTCCGGACGCAGCGTAGAGATTCTCCCAGTCCTCGTCCTCACGATGGATCCTCTCGCGGATCTGCTCTCGGACACCGGTCGAGTTCAGGTGCGTGCGCCCGGCCGTCGTGTCACGACACCGAAACTCCGGTGGCAACGCGGCACTGAGCAGCGTGTTCCCCGCCTCGTACGGATATACGTCCGCGGTGATTCGCACACCGTCCTCGCGAGCCGACTCAACCAATTGCAAGGCCTCGGACATTTTGTGCCAGTGCGACTTACCAGCAACCTTGAGGTGGTAGATCTCCCCGCGCGCTCCTGTCGTTCGAGCGATATCGACCAGTTCCTCGATGCTTTCGAGAAACCTCTGCCCTTCGCTTCGGAGATGGCAGATATGGACGGCATCGTGTCTGGCGAGCACCTGCGAAAATGCTCGCAACTCGCCGGAATCCGCATAGCTTCCGGGTGGATAGATCAGAGCCGAACCCACTCCGAGAGCTCCATTTTCAAGCTCCTCGTCGAGCAGGGCACACGCTTCGGTCAGCTCTTGTTCACTCAACAGGCGATTGTCCACTCCCGCAACCACCATGCGCAGATTCGCCGCGCCGACGAAGCTCGCCACGTTGAAACCGACGCCGTTCGTCTCCAAGGATTCGAGAAAATCATGCAACCTCGGCCAATGTGATTGCACCCCAGTTGGAATCGCGCCCAATCCGAGCATCGCCGGAGTCATCGAACCCGTGACCGGTCCGAGAGACACGCCTTCACCGAAGACCTGGGTTGTGACCCCCTGATACAAGTCCGACAATCCTCGTGGGTCTTGCTGCAGCGTGAGGTAACTATGGCTGAGCACATTCACAAAACCGGGAGCCACCATGCAACCGCGAGCATCGATGTCGATCGCCCCCGGCACAGCACCGATCGTTCCGACTTCCACGATCGTGTCACCGGAGATCGCAACATCCGCTTTCCTGGGCGGGCTCCCTCTACCATCGAGCACAGTCCCGTCCCGAACGACGATTGTCGGCAGCATCACGTCTCCTCCACGGTGGCCTTGCTGTCGCGAGATGCGACCCTGTTCACTTTGCTGAATCGTGGAAGCGAAATCTTGTTCCAGACACACATACGCGATGCAAAATTGGTGCCGCCCTACCAAACTGGCCCATGGTTCCGATCATGCCATCGGTCAGCCGACGACCCTGCGGATCTCATTCTCGGAGGCATTGGCGCCCGTGCAGACAACAGCAACGCGCTTGCCAGCGAAGGTGTTCGGATGCGAATAGACCGCAGCAAGTGCGGCCGCACCAGCACCTTCGCTCAAAGTGTGAGCGTCGTAGAGCAACGCCCGCTGTGCGAGGGTGATGTCGTCGTCCGTGACGAGCAGGAATCCCCCGAGGCGTTCACGCAAGACACGTTGAGTCAGTGCGAACCCGGCACCGGTCGCAAGCCCTTCGACACGGGTGGTGTTCGGGCGCTCGACGCACGTGCCGGAACTCCACGAGTCATGTGCGGCTCGTGCGGCCTCAGACTGCACTGCGAACACCTCGAGGTGCGGTGCAAGCGCACTGGCGACGAGACACGCCGCCGCCGCACCGCTGCCGCCACCGACTGGGACCACCACCGCGTCCAGATCAGGTTGTTGTTCGAGGAGTTCGACGTAGGCCGTTGCAACACCGGCGAGGATTGCCGGCTCATTGGCGGCGCTCACGAGACGCAGGCCGTCACGTTCGCTGATGAAATCGGCATGAGCACGTGCCTCGTCGAAGTTCACACCGTGCTCGATGAGCTCGGCTCCGAGCATGCGGACAGCGTGAGCCTTGACTGGATTCGCCCCAACCGGCATGACGATCACACACCGCACGCCCGCACCCGCCGCGGCATACGCCAAGGATTGAGCATGGTTTCCGGTCGAGTAGCCGACAATCCCCCGCGCCCGCGTCGCCTCATCCAGTCCTGCCACCAGGTTCAGTCCGCCGCGAACCTTGAACGCACCCGTGGGGTGCACGTTCTCGTGTTTGACGAACAATTGGCTGCACGAGCCCGCACCCAAGGTCGGGTGCGATATCAGGGGCGTGACCGGTAGATGCCGACGGACGACCTGACTGGCACGCTCGATGTCTGCCCATACGGGTGGATGTAGCTGGTTTGATGCCGTGAGATCAGATGCCGGTGCCATGTGATTCACCCTGCCAAACACCGATTCATAGATCCAATACGTGTTTTCGTCCAAAGCATCGAAATCTTCTATGATTTTGGCATGCTCGATCTAATTCGGCTGAGGGTCCTGGTCGCTGTTGCACAGGAAGGGTCGGTGACAGCCGCCGCCGATTCTCTCGGTTACGCGCAGCCCTCCATCAGTCACCACCTTCGACAGCTCGAATCGGAAGTCGGGGTTCCACTGTTCCAGAGAGCGGGTCGTGGACTGCGCCTGACGGACGCCGGCGCAGTGCTGGTTCGGCGAGCCACCGAGATCCTCGGCCACGTCGACGCAGCGGTAGCCGAAGTCCAGACGTACGCAGGACTGAGGGCCGGGCGGGTACGACTGGCCGCATTCCCGTCAGCCCTGGCGAGTTTGATTCCGCAGGCGATGGCAGCGTTCACGTCCCAGTACCCCGATGTGTCCATCAGCCTCGTTGATGCAGAACCACCCAAAGCACTTGCACTGCTTCGTAACAACGATGTCGACGTAGCTGTTGTCTTCGCGCACGAGGACACCCCTGAAGTCGGGCTCAAGCATGTCGCGCAGACGGCTTTACTGGAAGATCCGTTGTACCTGATCACCTCTGCGCGGAATGCAGATGCCGCCAACGAGATCACGGACTACGCCGGTGAGACCTGGATTGCCGGTTGCCCGAGCTGCCGAGCCCACCTCCTCACCGCTTGCAATCGAGCTGGATTCATTCCGCGGATCGAGTTCGAGACCGACGACTACGTCGCCGTCCAAGCCCTGGTCGCCTCCGGAAGCGGGGTAAGCACCCTTCCGGCCCTCGCCCTCCAGGCACATCAGAACCCGAGTATCCGCGCACACCGCATTCCCGGCGAGCGACGCACTGTCTCCGTCGCAACCTACGGCAAACCTCCACTTGCTCCCGCGATCGACGCGTTCGTCAGAACTCTGACAGCGATATCCGAATCCATGCGTGAGCGCGTCGAATTGGATGGGCACCAAGATAACCGGTGACCTCAGGTCCGGCCGACCACCGCGACTATCAGTGCGGCAAGTTCGCTTCGAGCATCGTCGGGCGAGAGCGCTCCCGCTACCGCCGCATGCGAGAGTGCCTCTGCAGCACCGAATATTGCGGTCATCGAAGGTTGCGCAAGTCCTCCGCCCGCACCAAAGGGAGTCAGCACCTCCCGACATCGTTCGGAATAGGCGTGTTCCGATTCACGCTTGACCCGCTCCAGCTCGGGCGAACCCTCCAGCGCTGCAAGCACACCCGTCAGTTCACGCCCCTGCGCCAGCGAACATCCGACGTAGGAGTCGGCGATGGCATTCGCGCGTCCGTTCAGAGACTCATCCGCGGCATCGAGATACTCCTCGAGCATCACCGTCTGACGATCGTCGAATTCCTTGAAGAGCGCTGCCAACAACGCGGCGCGAGAGGCGAAATGGCTGTATACAACTGGCTTTGCAACGCCGGCACGTTCAGCCAACCGGCCAAGGGTCAGCGCGTCCGCACCCTCCTCTCGCACCAATGCCCACGACACCTCCACGAGTTGTTCGTACCTGCCGGCTCGCGACAGTCTCGTACGTGCCATCGGACACCTCCTTGCGCTATATACCAATAGTAACCTACTCTTAGTACATAAGCGCACCATCTACCGAAGGACGCTCATGACCACACTCGTCGTAGTCTCCCACCCCGATCCCCAGTCACTTACCCAGCATGTCGCCCGTTCTACCGCCGACGCGATCCGCGACCTGGGCGGCGACGTCGACTTCGCGGACCTACATGCCGAGAGTTTCGATCCCCGATTCGCCGAAGCCGATGTGAACCTGTTCCGCGGCAAAGGGACTCCCCCGGCCGACGTTGTAGCCGAGCAGGACCGAATCGATCGTGCAGACGATCTGATTCTCGTGTTTCCGATGTACTGGTGGTCGATGCCCGCACTACTCAAAGGTTGGATCGATCGAGTCTTCGTCAGCGGATGGGCGTACGAATTCACCCCGGGAAGCGAATTCGTGAAGAAACTGGACCGACTCACCGTCCACCTGATTCCAGTCGCAGGTGACGACGCCGAGAGTTTCGACCGACACGGCGTGTACGAGGCCTTCCGGACACAGATCGAACGCGGAATCATCGAATATTGCGGTGCCACACTGGGATCGACAACCTTCGTTCACGAGTCGGACACGAAGAGCCGAGACGTCCTCGCCGCAGAAATCCACGACCTCAGCGAAAGCATCGCGTCCCGTGTCGCCTACCCTGCGACCGCGACTTCCCGTTGACGGTCAAAAACGGTCAACTGACGCTTGACCGGCCCGTGGCCGCCCAGTAGCGAAGCGTGTCTCCCGCATGGCCGAGGTTGCGCGACAACTGATCAGCCGGGCGCACGCTATCGAGAAGTCCCCCACACCCTTCGATAACATTACGCGAACCCGCGTTCGTTTCGTCGCAGGTAATCAGGACGCGACTGAGCCCCACCGGGTCGCCGGCATACGTGAGCACTTCCCGCAGAGCAGCCGACGCTATCCCTTTCCGGCGTTCCGACGGCCTGACCCCATAGCCGATATGACCACCGACATCGGCCAAGAACTCATTCAAGCTGTGCCGCAACTGGATAGCACCGAGATACCTGCCGTCTCGAACGATCCACCAGTTGGTTGCCGGGACAATGTCGGGCCCCGGCAACGCCTCGGGCTGCGCCAACAACTCCTGCACCCAGTGCCCGAACCCATCGCGGGAGGCAAGGTCGAGATCCAGACGTTGCGCAACTCCCAAGGCCGAGCCGGGCTGATCCGCCTGCGGTCCGCCCCACTCGTCACGCGACTCCAACCAGGACACCCACAAGGCCTCGTCAGGCGCAACCAAATCGACTGTCATAGCAGCGATGCTACGTCGCACCCGCAATGGTCGAGACTTCGCCTCAATCCATCGCAAAAGCACATAGTGTCGATGTATGAGTGGACGATTCACAGCTGGGGTCTTTATCGTCGTCGTCAGTGTCGTCGCCGTTGCGTTGGTTTGGACCGGCGTTCGAGACTATGAATCTTTCACTCCACCGGTCGCGACGGCGGTCGATCGGGCAGACTGCCTCGCCCCTGATATCACCGCCGCGCTCGTAGCCCCCGAGGCACGCGACAGCAGCATCGCACTTCGCCCCGAGGGAAGTGG
Source organism: Rhodococcus sp. 27YEA6 (assembly GCF_044908235.1). Lineage (NCBI taxonomy): Bacteria > Bacillati > Actinomycetota > Actinomycetes > Mycobacteriales > Nocardiaceae > Rhodococcus > Rhodococcus sp. 27YEA6. The sequence continues at coordinate 719,000 of NZ_JBIYCY010000002.1, forward strand.
TTACCCGCCTCCTGATTTCAGCCCCGTTGCCGTTGTTCGATGCGAACGCGGAGAAACGTCCGACGGTGGGTTGACCATCGACTCCATACGCCTCGAGGGGGACATCCACGCGGTGGACGATGCATTCCGCGAGCAGTCTCGTCGATTTCCTGCCAACGTCCGGGCCGACTGCGCGTACCGTCTCGTCCCGCCAGCCGGTTTGTGGCTGGTAGACGAAGCAGGAGCAGCCATACGCCCTACCTGGCCGACCGCGCCCTGCGGACTGCAAGAGAAACCACACGCAGCCCTGAGCCAACTACATGAGATCAGCCGCGCGCAGCATCCGGTCGACGGCATCTCCTCCGATGACGCCGGAACCTGCGCGGAGTCGATCGGACAACCGTTCCCGACGACCACTGAAGCTGACATGAGTCGCATGGCAGAACACGAAGACACTCACGCGCGCCCACTGACGGAAACAGCTTTGGCTACACCGATTTCCGACGTCGGCAGACTACTGGTGTGCCGCTATTCCACCGAACCGCCGCTGCCCGAGTCCCGAATCCGCTTGTCACGCCAGCAGAGTACTGATCTGATGGAGGTTGCATCCACCGCGCCACCTGCAGGCCCATGCGATCTCGTCGCCCATCACATCGCTTCGATCGACGTACTTCGTCCCGACGGATCGGGCGGCACGCGGATGGCAGTCGAACTCGACGGATGCCAACGCGTAAACCTCCTCGGACAACGTCAATTACCGCCCGCAGTCATTGCGCTCCTGTTGCAGTAGCGACCCACACCCGAGTTCATCGAGACTGATCGTAGAAAACCGACGATGAAATCACAGGTCTCGAATCGACGTGACCACAACTGGCCTGACCGGCTTGGGCGCCGCGCCGCAACTCGGTGGACGCGGCGCGAGTTCGGAGAGTGCCGTCTCCACCGCCCATAGCCGGCCGTCCACATGTGTGACGACGCATGTCCCGTCACTCGCCTGCTCGATGACAGCCAAGTCGTCGATTCCGCAGGTTATTTGCTGTCGCACAGCAATTTCCGAAGCCTGCCCCGCAGGAGACCAACAACTCCGTCCACGCAGGCCTGGCAAATGGACCTGATCTCGGGAAGCCACCTCCACGGCCGTGACACTCTCACTTGCCGACAGACGGCCGTACGTATTGCCGCTCGGCAACAGGATCATCGACGGCGCGAATCGGTGCCCGCCGGTATGCGAACACTCCCACACCTGGGGTCCGAAGGACGACATCAGCGCTGCGGCGATCGGCCTGCCGAATACAGCGCAGCACTGGTCGCGCTTGCCGTGCGCGCAGACCAATACGACTGGCTCGGTCACTTGCTCGCCCAGTCCTGGTGGCGGCCCATCCAACAGGGAGAAATCGACGTCGAGTAAGTCCATCGGCGAATCGATGTGCAACCTTTCACACCATGAGTCGCTCGGATCGGAGCGCGCAAGCAGGACGGTGTGTCCATCAGTCATCGGATCGGTACGCCCGGGTCGCCGAACGAACATGATTCGTACGTTCGCTGCATCGGCTCGGCGGCTCAGCTCGGCGGCAAGCTCCTCTCCCAAGGCCGTACCGTCCAACACGTCACGACCCCACGCGGCATTGAATTCGAGGCATACCCAGCCCTGCACGACGGCAGCGCTGCCTGCCAGCGGCTCATCGACAGCAGACAGTGCGGAACAGGTTTCGGCTTCGATCACGAGGCCCATTGTGTCAGCCTCGCTGGGTGTCGATTCGCAAGTCCCTGTGGCCCAGTGACGCGGCAACTCAATAGAACTTCTTGCCCTCCGCAAGCTGGTTCACGAACTTCTCGATCCGCCTGGCTCGCGTCTCCGGACGCTTTGCCTCCTGCAGTCGGTACGCGATGGTGAATCGGTTGGTGGAATTGAGCGTCGCGTAGAACTCACGAGCCTTCGGGTTTTCCGCGAGCGCATCGAGAAAGTCTTTGGGGACCTCGGCCTTGGCTGATCCCTCGTACGCGCGATCCCATCGACCGTCGGCCTTGGCCTTCTCGATCTCGGCGATGCCGGAAGGCTCGAGAAGTCCCGCAGCGTCGAGGCGGGCGACTATCTCGACGTTGCGTTTGGACCACGGACTCCGCGCGGTGCGTCGCGAAAACTTCTGTACGAAGAAATCGTCGTCGATTCGCCGTGCGAGGCTGTCGATCCAGCCGAAGCACAGGGCAACGTCCAACGCTTGGTCGTAGTCGATCGAACTGTGCGACGAGGTCTTCTTGGCCATTTTCAGCCAAAGGCCGGGGACCACCTCGTGGTTCTCGGACAGCCATCGACGGAACTCTGCTCCGTCAGCGAAGTATTCGGTATCGAGTTCGACTGCCATCAGTGCTCCTCATTTTCGCGATACCCATACTCTGACAAAACCCTGCGACAAATATCCGAGAGTTCCGAGTGCGAGCACCCATTTGGCAATACTGACGGTCGAAGCGGCGCGAACCCTCGAGTCGGTGATCCTGTCGCGATGATCGAGGAAATGGAGTCCGACCACGTTCTCGACGTAGTCGCCGGCCGCCGACAGTACCGGCACTACGGCAAGGGCGCGCCGAGTTGCCGGGGAAAGGGGAACCCGCTCCCCGAGCCTCGTGCCCGCTGACCGCAAAGCCATCGCGTAGATCGCGGGATGTACGAAGTCGGGGTAGTAGTGACTACGAAATCGTGCCGTGGCCTCTTCGTCCATGGAGTCCAAGATCTCGACGTACCGGCGAGCGGAGAACGCCGTCTGCACTTCCAATACTTTGGGAGCCACCGGCCCGAGTAGGCGAGCAATATTCGCTTGTGAGACAACAAAAGCGGTGGTCCACAGTGCCATCGCCTTCGCAGATCCAGTTGGTGCCATTCCACGATCGTGCCATCTTCGCACAACAGAACGGAACGGCCCGACGGAAGAGCTCGCCGAAAATGTGAATGAGGTTGTAAAAAGCGGGCATCCCGTATCGATCATCGGTCCGATAGCGGGGAGCGCGCATGTCGCCCAAGTCCAACCCGACTGTTCTGTTCATCCACGGACTTTGGATGCACCCGACCACCTGGGACCCCTGGGCGCAGGTTTTCAGCGCGCAGGGGTACTCCACAATGGCGCCGGGATGGCCAGGGGACGCGTCGACCGTGGGTGAGACGCGTGAACACCCGGAAGACATCGCGGGACACGGCATCGAGGACGTGACGGATCACTACGCCAAGGTGATAGCCGATCTCGACGAACCACCGATCGTGGTGGGGCATTCGTTCGGAGGTTTGATCGCGCAGAAACTTCTGGGCCAGAAGCTGGCGACCGCGGCAATTGCCATCGACCCGGCTCAGCCCAAAGGGGTGTTGAAACTTCCCCTCGTTCAACTGGGCAGTGTTTTCCCGGTCCTGTCCAACCCCGGGAACTACCGGAAGGCGTACTCACACAACAGAGAGTCGTTCCACAAATCCTTTGCCAGCGCCGTGTCCAAGGACGAGTCCGACGCCTTGTTCGAGCAGTATGCGATTCCCGCCCCTGGTCGGCCGTTGTTCGAGGCAGCACTCGCCAACTTCGCGCCCCACAGCCCCGCTGCGGTAGATTTCAACGCTCGCCGCGGGCCACTCCTGATGATCGGCGGCGGCAAGGATCGCACAGTCCCGAAAGCCAGTTCGGACAGCTCGTTCAAGAAGTACGCCAAGGCCCCGACGATCAACGAATACAAGGTCTTCGGCGATCGAGGTCACTCGCTGACCATCGACCACGGCTGGCGTGAGATCGCGGACTACAGCCTTGCCTGGCTCGACAAGCAGGGCATGAGCCCGCCGCAAGGCAAGCACGAAAGTCAGTCTCAGCCGAAAGCTTGAAAACGACGGCGGTACACCTGCGGCGAGATTCCGAGATGCGTCGAAAATGCTCGTCGTAGGGATTCCGAACTGCCGAATCCCGCCAATTGCGCGGCTTCGGTCACCGAGTGGCCGGCATCGAGGAGCGCTTTCGCGGAGTCGAAACGGATCAACTCGACGTATTTGGCCGGCGTCGTACCGAGTTCTTCCCGAAAGAGCCTCGTCAGATGCCGTGGGCTCAGGTGCGCCAGGGCAGCCAGTTCGTCGACCGAGTACTCCCCCGCCGGATCGGCGGCCACCGCCTCGACCACTGCGCGAAGCGCGGGCACCCGGGGCCGCGGCCCGCTCAACGACGGCGAGAACTGTGACTGCCCACCTGGACGTTGGAGAAATACCACCAGAAGCTGTGCGACACGTCGGGCCATTTCTGCACCATGATCTCGCTCGAGCAATGCGAGCGCGAGGTCGATCCCGGCGGTCACACCCGCAGACGAGAACACCGTGCCGTCCTGGATGAAAATGGCGTCGGGAACTACCGTGATCTGCGGATAGGCGCGCGCCAGCGTTGCCGTGTGTTGCCAATGCGTCGTTGCGCGGCGTCCATCGAGCAGTCCACTCGCCGCCAGGATGAATGTCCCGGTACAGATCGAGGCAACCCGACCCGAACGTCCCGCAAGATCGCTCGCTGCCTCACGCAGTTCCGGACTCACCGGCATCGACGGGAACACGTCGCCACCCATGACCAGCAACGTGTCGAAGGAACCGGAATCTGCGACGTCACAGTCGACCGGAATGCGCATGCCGGTCGACGAGTCGACATCGTGTCCACCCACCGAGCAGATCACCAACTCGTAGTTCGCTCCGCCGCGATTGGCCTCTGCGAACACCTCGCTCGGACCTGCGACGTCGAGCAGTTTGACGCCGTCGAACACCAGGACGGCAACTCGATGCACTGCGGTCACGATCGCTCCCCTTCGTCCTGATCTGTGGACAGTATGGCCGAGATCAGGGTGCGCCCGCGTGCGTGCTCGACCGACACTGGGACAGACCGAGAAATTCGCAGCAGCGACGAGCAGAGCAGGTACCGATGAACACGATCATTGCCGGTGTGAAAATCCCCGATTCGAAGATGGCTGCCGACGCCACCGAACTCGTCCGAGATACGGCGTCCGAGTTACTGTTTCACCACTCGCGACGCGTCTTCCTCTTCGGATCGCTGCAAGGCGCGCGTTTGGGACTGCACGCCGACCCTGAATTGCTATACGTCGGCGCCATGTTTCACGACCTGGGGCTCACCGAGAAATTCCGGGACAGTACGGCGCGATTCGAATTGGACAGCGCGGACGAAGCGCGGCGATTCCTCACCGGCTACGAAGTCGACGAAACCGACATCCGCAAAGTGTGGGAAGGCATCGCTCTACATACGACGCCCGAGGTCCCCTCGCGGCTGGAGCCCGAAATCGCCTTGGTGACAGCGGGTGTGGAGACCGATGTACTGGGAATCGGATACAGCGAACTCGACCGGGCCGACATCGACGCCGTCACCGCGGCCCACCCCCGTCCGGATTTCAAGAATCAGATCTTGAAGGCCTTCACCGACGGCTTCAAGCACCGTCCCGAAAGTACGTTCGGGACGGTGAACGCTGACGTACTCGAACATTTTGTGCCGGGATTTCGGCACATCGATTTTGTCGAGGTCATCCAGAACTCGGCTTGGCCCCAATAGAATTCGCAGTCATTTGGCCGCCTCACTCATCGCAGCGGCATCTTCTGCCCCGAACTTTTCCTCGAGGGTCTCCGGCGAATAGTCGAGGTCGATCTCGGCGACGTCGCGCCCGCGTGCAGACTCGATCGCCGAAAGTCGGCGCTGTGCACGGTCTGCGGCATACTCGAGGAACTCCTGATTGTCCAAACCGAACGGCTGCACCTCGAATTGATCGTTGACCCAGTTGATCATTCCGAGGGCCGTGGGCATGAGTTCACCCATCCGCTGCTGGACGACGTCCCAGTTGTGATCGTCGGCGGCGACGTGCCTTCGGCAGGTGAACGTCCCCCAAGCCATGTGCCGTCGTTCGTCGTCACCGATCTTTCGCACCAATTGCTGCATGCCAGGGAGGATTCCGCGCGTCGCACAAACTTTCTGCCAGGCGTAGTAACCCGTCAGCGCCAGACTGCCCTCGATGACGTGGTTGTACGTGACGCTGGCACGCACCTGGTTGACCGGGCTGGGGTCCGTCTCGAGAATGCGTAGCGACGACGGCAGCTCCTCGTAGAACAGTTGCCGGTAGTACGGATTGTCAGCGACGTAGGAATGCAGGTCACTGGTCAATCCCACTTCGTCCATCCACAGCCGAAACACCTGGGTGTGCTTGGCTTCCTCGAAACAGAACTGCGTCAAGTACATCTCGTCGCCGAATCGTCCCTCGGTCGACATTGCTTTCATGAACGGTTGAATGTCTTCGGTGACGGCTTCTTCACCGGCGATGAACTGCGCACACAGGAAGGTGGCGCTGCGCTGTTGTTCGCTGGTCAGCTCCTGCCAGTCACGGGCATCCTGCGAAAAATCGAGGTCGGTTGGGTTCCAGAATTTGGCGTTTCCCTTGGTGAACAATCGGAGTGGGAACGAATCCCAGTTCAACCCTCCCGACCGAAGAGAACTGAAACCTTCTCGCCCCGGCGAGGTGACAGTCATGACATTCCTTCTTCCCGAACCGAAGACAGATGCCCCACCAGCATGCCCGCAGAACTGAAACGTGAATCAGTTTTGACGAAATTCGATCTATTCCTTCAGGGAAACACCCTTGGTCTCCATCACTGCGAAGAGCTTGGCGTTCATCTGAGCTGCCAGATCCGGCCGATACGAACCGATGTTGAGCGGATTGGCGAGATTGTTCAGTTCCAAGGGGTCGGCTTGTAAGTCGTACAGTTCGTATTGCGGCGCAGCAACTCCCGCAGGATCGAAGTACATCGTGTACTTCCAGCGGCTCTCGCGTATGCACCGAATGTGGTTGGGCTGCGTGACGATGTTCTGACCGTCGGGCGTCGCACAGTTCTGATCGTCGTAGGTGAACAGAATCGTGTCCTGAACCTGCGCGCTGGGACTTTTCGGATACGCCGCAGCGTCGACGATGACCGGTGTCAGATCGGTACCCAGGAAGTTCCACGATTGACGCGCAGGCACTTGGGCGAGTGTGGCGAGAGTGGGCATCACGTCGATCAACGACGCCAGGGCGTCGGTGCGAACGGGTTCGGGAAACAGCAAGGGGTTGCTGATGACCAGTGGAACGCGCAGTGTTTCCTCGTAGGCGTTGAACACTTTCTGCCGCAAACCTCCGTGGCTCATCCCCATCTCCCCGTGATCGGACATCCGAACGATCACCGTGTCGTCGAGCATCTGTGGAGTGGCTTCGATCGCGTCGAGCACGCTGCCGATGTGTTCGTCGACCACCTTGTGCATATAGGCGTAGAAGTTGATGTAGTTACGCGCCTGATCGGGTCCGAGCAGCGGCCCGAGCCCGGCTGCCAACAGCAGTTCCGACTGAACCTGGGCTGTCGGTTTGTGATTGAGCGCCAGGATCTCGTCGAAGGTGGGCGGCAAGTCGATACCCTGCTCGAAGGCGCCCGGCGCGTCCGATCCGTAGTTGTCGCACGTGCCGTTCATCGCGTTCCACGTCTGGGGGTACGCGAGGACATCGTGCGGGTTCACGAACGAGACGATCAGCGCCCAAGGCTGTCCGGATGCGACTGCGGGTCCGGAGAGAAACTCGACAGCTTCCTCGGCGACACGGCGATCATGGTCTGCGCACCCGCCACCGAAATGATCCGGATTGGTGTCCTGGCCCGCGTCCGGCGGAATCCACCCCTCGAAGCCGAATCCTGCCACGTCCTCGCTTGTCGGATCACCACCCTCGACGCCTTTGCTCAGATGCCATTTCCCCCGGTACTGGACGTTGTAGCCGGCCGACGCCAGCAGCTTTGCCATGTTCTGTTCGGAGACCTGCAACTGTGGCTCGGTGGGTGAGACAGTGCCACCTTCGGTGAGCGTTCTGGTGACCCCGTGCTGCGCGGGGTAGAGGCCGGTGAAGAACGTACTGCGACTGGGCGAGCACATCGCGGTGTTGCACACTGCCTGGTCGAAACTCAGCCCGTGATCGGCAATCCTCTTGCGGTTGGGCAGATTCTGTTCAGCCCAGCCTTGGGGCCAGTACATCGGCCGGCGTTCCTGATCGGTGACGATGACAACGATGTTGGGTTTCTGCGGAAACCGATCGGCGGGTGCTGCTTGTACCGGCGCCGCGCTCACCGCGCCGGCCGCGACGTCTGCCACTCCCGCGAGGACAAGGGCACCGACGCCACCGAGGAACGTCCGGCGCGGCAATGAATGACAATGCGGGGCTGGAACGTTCTCTGGGTTCACGGGCGTCGTCCTCTCGGAGGCGTTGTCGCCCCAGAGTTGACCGAATCACTCTTCGCTACACATGCGCGAGCAAACTGCCCGTGCGCTGATCAGTTCGATAACCCGATCCGCACAGCGCAGCGGATCCGGTGTCCGGCCGATACCGAGGGTGTCGACTATCGAAATCGTCCTTCGCACATCAGCCTCCTCGACACCCCACGACCAACCGAAGTCGTGATTCCAGAGCAGAACTGCGTTCTTCCCCGGATGGTGCCTGGCATGAACGGGAAGGACGATCACCGCATCCATGCTCGGCCCCTGCGGCCATCGGACGGTCTCACCGTGAACGGACCGTGCTACCGCGTCGATGTATTCGTGTGCGGACCAGTCGTTGCCGTTGGTATGCATGGAAGTACATTCGGTGCCACACACGTTTCGGATGGGTTCGTGGCATCACCGATCGAGTATTGCGCTTTCAGGAAATGAACGGCAACACAACGGATTCGAATTGGCGATGACCGTCGCGGTGGACACTGTGGCCGGTACGGAAAGAGACCAATTCGCAGCGTGCGACGGTGGCTGCAACAGCGTCGAGGCGAACAGGATCCACCATCCCGCCCAGACCTCCACGCAGGAACAACATGTCAGCCTCGATGAGCGGCAACCGATCCCACCACTGCGGATCCGGTCGGCGGAACTGCTCGAGCGCGGACCGCGTCATCGAGCGATCGAACGTCAACGCGGCTCGCGGATGCCGCACCAAACTTGTTGTGGCGTGCCACAGTTCTGGGACACTCGGCAATTTCCTCGCGAACACCTGTTCCGGGTCACCCGCGCGTAATGGTAACGGCGCTTCCTCGATGACCAACTTCCGCACCGCAGTGGGACGTTTCTGCGCGATCAACGACGCCGCGTGCCCGCCGAGCGAGTGGCCGACCAGATCCACCTGCTCGAGTTCGAGATGATCACACACGTCCATGACGTCGTCCGCGAACTCCTCGAACAGATACGACGACGCACGAGCGCTCCGGCCGTGGCCGCGAAGGTCGACCGAGACAACTCGCCGGTTGCGTGATCGCAAGGTCCGCGCGAACTTGTCCCAGGTACCGCTGTCGCCGCCCATCCCGTGCACGAGGACTACCGGAGGCAGATCGGCCACACTGGGATGCGAGCCGGAATCGCGGTAGCTGATCTGGACCCCGCCGGCACTTCGTACGTTAGCGACACTCACGAGTTCCCAGGATAGACCCGTCCTCGCGGATTGCTGACGCGGTCAGCCGAGGCTGCAACTCCCCTGGTCGCGTGACCTCGTCGTAGCGACCGAGTCCGATCCTCGCGATGTTTCGCAGCGACTCGCTTGCATCGGCGAAGTAGCCGCAATGCCCTCGAACGGCTCCGGTACCGAAAACAATGGCTCCGTGCTGCGCCCGAACTGGAGACGGGCCGTGGCCGATGCGGCCGATCTTGACGCGTGGGAAATAGCGGATCCAGTCCGACGGACCAAGCGCAGCCCAGAGATTTCCGGCAAAGCACAGGTCTTCGCGCGAACTGGTCCCCATCCCCGGGCTACCCAGCACCACGCAATCGTCCACTCGCGCCGACGGGAGAGCGAGTCCGCACACCACGGCCCCGTAGCTGTGTCCGACGAGCGTCACATGCGCCGATCGCGGCAGGATACGAGTCAACCGCGCCAGATCTATCGCACCAAGTTCTGCAAGTGTCCGGGAGAACGACTCGAGAAATCCCCACGGCGTCCGATAACCGACCCACACGATCACCGCGACGCGGTCGTTCGGCCCGAGCGTTCGGAGCATCCTTCCCAGTGTCCATCCGCTCGCGCGTGGTCCTGTCGGACGGTTCTCGTCGAAGTAGTTTCCCAGTCCGTTGTCGTTGCCCGGCACGAAGATCATGATGTGCTCGACTGTGGCGACATCGCCGAACACCTCCACGATCCGGCCTTCGCCGGTCTCGTCGTACGCCAGAAGTTGTGCGTCGCGTAGCTCCATCGGCTCGTAGTGAAGTCGATCGGTTCCGGAAACGTCAGCTCGACCCGCCGTTTTCATGACACTCCTCGCGAAGAGTTGCAACGACGAGAATCATTGCAACAGTGAGTTTTTGAATGTCATCAACGCTAGGCGCCCGATGGCGTCGGTGCGATGGCGCCAGCGCCCCTACTGTTCGTACAGTCGACTCGACCATGTCCGGTACAGCTGGCTGTACCTACGAGCTCATTCGTACACGCCCTCCACCGACCATCCACCGCCTTCACAGATCATCAGCAACGCCCGCGATTCCTCCAACAGCACCTGAGCCCGCGCGGCCGTGCGCGCCGAGGCTGCGTCCCACCATCGCTCGTCCACCGGCCAGGGCCCGGCCCATCCCTGCACTGCCCATTCCTTGCTCCCCCACTTCAGCCTTCCCGGCTGCGAGCTGAAGACACCGCGCTCAGTGACGTACACGGCGTTGCCGGCCACATCCTCCAGCCATACCTTGGGATTGTCGACAAAGATCGACCCCGGAGACGGCTGCGGCAGACGACCAGGCCACGGGGCTGTCGGATCATGAGCAGCTACCCGCTCGTCACCCAAGGGCAACAGGGTAATTCGCTCCGAGGGCCCTCGACCACCGCTCAGGACACCGACCTGAACAGATTCGCCGCCCAGAAGACCTTGCACGCGCACCAATGCTCGCCTGGCCCGCTCCTCCTCGTCGCCGACACCGCCCCACAGCCCCAACTGCAAAGCGCCGGCACTGACCACCTCCACCGGTTCCAGACGCAACACCGCTATGCCTGCGGTCGGCCGGGTCTCACTGCGCCCGGTGAGCCAGCCGTCCAGTTGCCATCGCACTCGATCGGCCGTTCCCTCCGGTGTCAGAGGTTCGGCGCAACGCCAAGTCCGAGAAAGATTTTCACCGTTGCCCGTGCTGGCCGAAATCGACAGGCGGGTGCACGCCACTGCGGCAGCCGACAATTTGTCGTGCAGGAGACTCGCCAAGGCGCGCCCGGCAAACGCTGCGGCATCCACCCGCTCGATCGACGGATCGTAATGCTGCTCCACTTCCAGATCCGGCGGAAGCGTCCGCGCCGACGGTGGCCGCTCGGGTTCACCGCGCGCCGCACGATGCGCGAGCACCGCATCGGCCCCGAAACGCGAAGCGACGTCCACTGCCGGTAAATCCGCGAAAGCACCGATGGTTCTGATCCCGAGCCTGCGCAGCAGATCCACCAACTCCCCGCGATGCGGCGCAGACAGACTGGGCTCGGCCGCCAACTCCGGCATGGGTAGCGGCGCCAGAAACCGTGCCCCCTCCCCCGGCGGCACCAGCGCTGCCCGGCGCGCGGCAATGACCGCTGTGGACAGTTGATCCGCCACACCCACCTGACTCTCGACGCCCGCAGCAGATGCCTGATCCACCAATCGTTCCGCCGCGGCTTCCTCCGAACCGAAGTACCGACTGACACCTCGCGCACTGAGCACCAACAAACCAGGACGAAGTACCTCGACGCCCGGTGCCACCGCATCGATGGCCGCGGCGACCGGCTCGAACAATCTGGCGTCGCGTTCCGGATCTGCCATCGCCACATACAGTTCCGGGCAGCGGGCCTGCGACTCGCGTCGGCGCAGGCCTCGTCGCACTCCCTCCGCGCGGGCCGTCGCCGAACATGCGATCACCCGATTACCCGAGGTGACCGCGACAGGATGCGTGGCAGGAAGATCGGCAAGCGCTGCCGCTGCCACCGCCGGCCAGTCCGGGCACCACAACGCCAGAACTCTGCTCACAGTGACACCACCCGCGACGACACCACCCGCGACGACACCACCTGCTCCGACACCACCTGCTCCGACACGGCCTCGACCGGCCGGGAAGGTACCCACTCGACCCGCCCGGCTGCACTACAGATGTCCAGACGCGTGGTCCGGGGCTGGAACGAGCGCCCCCGAGCACGAACCGCGAGGCTCAGGGAACTGAGCCGACCACGCCCCAACTCACGGCCCTGACCGAACCCACCGTAACCATGAACCCGAGCGTCCAACCGAACTTCGGCCCCGTCCCAGTGACCTTCGGTGACAACAAGAGTCGAGCCCTTGCTCCGGGCGCGCGCCACCACCGCTCGCGCACGCGACGGGGATACCGACGCACCCGCCAATCCCAGAATCACCAGATCCATACCGTCGAGCAGCACAGCAGCGATCTCGACCGGATCCGGCCCAGGCGCCGGAATGAGCGCCAGACGTTCCAGTTGCGCACCCATCTCGTACGCCGCCAGCAATCCCAGTCGAGGTTGCCCGATGACTGCCACATGCCCCCCGGACGCCGTCACCGACGCGACCAATCCCAAGAGCAAGGAAGCAGCGCCCTCGACGGACACCACGGTTCCGCGCACCAAACCGCCCTGCGGTAGCAATGCCCCGATACCTTCCGGCACTGGGAGAACACCAGCCTTGTGCGCGCGGTCTACGACCGGCATTTCCCGGTCGGCAACACTCTCGAAGGCTGCTGCACTTGTCCCGGAAACACCAGCCACGGAAACACTCGGTCCCGAAAACGACGTATCGCCGCGAGAGGGAATGGACGCGATCTGTCGGCGGAGCTGTGCCAGCCGATCCTGACGGGACAACCCCGCCGCATCTGCCGACAGCTCCACCAACTCGGTCACCTCGGTCATCCCCATCCTCCGGAACACCGGAAAAACTCACTCGGCAGCAATCCATAACCAGCCGGCAAACCGCGGGGAAGTCGGGTCTGACATGCATCCAACGAACAGCAATTTCGAACATATTTTCGAACTGTTTTCAGTAAACCGTGTCACCCCCGACACGTCAAGCAGAGCAAAAAACCCAGTTCACAGGAGCCTCGAGCGTCACAGTGGCATCAATCCATTAACCTTGAGATGTGACAGCTCAGGAGCAGACCGGGAGGGGCATCGGGCCCGAATACCTGCTGGCGGGGCGGTACCGACTCCGCTCCAAGATCGGCGACGGAGGCATGGGCGCCGTCTGGCTGGCCCGCGACACCCTCCTCAGCCGTGACGTCGCGGTGAAACAGGTCACAAGCACGGAAGGCCTCGACACCGAAACGGCCGAAGAGGTCCGTGAACGTACATTGCGCGAAGGCAGGAACGCCGCAAAGCTCACCCACCCCCACTCCATCGCCATGTACGACGTCGCGATCGAGTCCGGTGAACCGTGGTTGGTCATGGAGTACTTCCCCGCCCGCAGCCTCGCCCAGGCGATGAACCTGGCCGACACGTTGCCACCGCTGGAGGTCGCGCAGATCGGCGCGCAGATCGCTGCGGCACTCACCGAGGCGCACGCCGCCGGCATCGTCCACCGCGACATCAAGCCCGGCAACATCCTGATCGCCGACCGAGGCAAGTCTCTCGGCACCGTCAAGATCAGTGACTTCGGCATCGCCCGCGCAAAGAGCGACGTATCCGACACCCAGGACGAGGTCATCACCGGCACTCCCGCGTACTTTGCACCCGAAGTTGCCCGCGGCGACGATCCCACCGAGGCCAGTGACGTCTTCTCACTCGGGTCGACGCTCTACACGGTGATCGAGGGTCAACCGCCCTTCGGCATCGACTCGGACGCCATCGCTCTACTGCATCGTGTCGCCAAGGCCGAGATCTACCGACCCACCAAGTCCGGACCGCTCACCGACGTTCTCCTTCAGCTCCTCGAGCCGGACCCCACCCGTCGGCCGACGATGGCTCAGGCACGCGACGCGCTCGCTGCAGCCGCGACGGGCGGTGGCACGATCGAGCAGTTGATCGACGCTCCCGTCTACTCGTCCGAAGGCGCCGTGCCGGCGTGGGCTCACCGCACCACACAACTCGCCGACCCACACCGCCGCAATCGCCTGACCGGCTCCACGATCACCGGACTGCCTGCAGTGCAACAGAACACGCCACTGCGGAACGTTCCCAGCCCCATGGACATGTTCTCCTGGCCGCCGCGGATACCGACCGGCCCCGCCGATGCCAGCACCCGCGACAAGGTAGTGGCTTGGGCTCCCCTCGCCATGACAGGCATGGTTGCCGTCATCATCTTGGCCGCACTGATCGTCGTCATCCTGGTGTTCACGGCCTGACCGGACGCTCTACGCGGGCAGAATGTTTGCGTTGAGGTGAAACACGTTGTCCGGGTCGTACTTCGCCTTGACGGCGGACAATCGCGCGTACTTCGCCGCACCGTAGGACGCTCGCACTCGGTCCTCGTCGACATCGGTCATGAAGTTGACGTACCCGCCTTGATTGGACGAGAACGGACGCAAGGCTTCCCAGGTCTCACGCACCCACGATCGATCCAATTCCAGTGTCCCGGCATCGGTGGCCGTAGCCGTCATGTTGCACACGTAATGTGGTGTGCGAGAACCACCGAACGCAGTGTCGTCCTCCCCGACGGAGGTGAAAGCTCCCTGCAGCGGAAAGATCGGCATGAAGGACATCGGCGACGATTTCTCGCCCGCTTGCTCGGTCAGAACATCGATCACGTCGTCGGAGAAATTCACCAGGTCCAAGGCCTTCTCATAGGCGTATGCACCCCATGGTTCCGATTCGTCGAGCATCGACTGTAAACCGATGTACGGGAGCGGGGTGACGAACTCGAACAGCGTCGGCACGCCCTCTCGAATCGGCGCAATCGCGTTCGAGTGTTCCTCTTCCGATCCGAAACCGGCTACCAGCAACGCGTATCCGGGCAGCAGGTGAAACTGATCCGGAACAAACGGTGCCGGAGGCGCGGACAAACCGACGGCAACCATCGCTCCGGCATTTCTCGGCAGGGCAGGCACCACTTCGCGGCACAGACGAAGCGCTGCGGGTCCGTCCTCCATCCCCCAGAAGAACAGTCCCAGATGCACTTCCGGACCGATCTCGCTCAGACGGTACTCGAACTCGGTGACCACTCCGAAGTTTCCGCCGCCGCCGCGCAGCGCCCAGAACAAGTCGCTGTGATCGTTCTCGGAGGCCCGCACGATCGAACCGTCGGCGAGCACCACCTCTGCCGACACCAGATTGTCGATCGCCAGGCCGAGCGTGCGCGTCAACCACCCCATGCCGCCGCCGAGGGTCAGGCCACCGACGCCGGTATCACTGATCACTCCACCGGTCACTGCCAATCCGTGTTCCTGCGTCGCGGCGTCGAGGTCGGCAATCGTCGCACCACCACCGACCCTGGCTCGCTTCGCGGACGGGGCGACACTGACTACGTTGATCGCACTGAGATCGATCATCACACCGCCTTCACACACCGAGGTACCTCGGTAGGAATGCCCACCACCTCTGACCGAAACCTCCAACGAATGGGCTCTGGCAAATGCTAGTGCCACAGATACATCCGACGCCGACCGGCACCTGGCGATCACCGCCGGACGATGATCGATCTGCCCGTTCCAGATCGACCTGGCGTCGTCGTACTCCGGATCTCGGGGGCTGAACACAGAACCCGTGATCGCCGATTTCAGTGGCGCGAACTCGACCGTCGTCATCATGCACCGCCCTCGTCGGGTGTCGCGGTGAGAAGCAGGTATTCCCACTCCATCACGAACGGCTCGCTTCCGCTGCCGTACTTCTTTGCCAACTCGAGCAGATCGCGATCGAGCGCCTGTGTGCGGTCAGGATCGCCGGCGATGTTCCGGTACACCGCGATGGTCGGGCCGTAATTCTTCTTGAAGAAATCGCGGAAATCTTCCGGCCCGCTGAATGTGTCCACACGAAGTACGTCTTTCCTTGCGGCAACATCGCCGAGCAGATCACGAACATGGTTCTCGTCGCCCCACAAAGGCGCCGGCTGCGAACCAGGAGGCGGGGGCGGTGCATACGGCTTCATCGTTTTGAACATCTCGCCGATGAACCCCGTCGGAGTCCAACTCAGCACTCCGATCTTTCCGCCGGGTCGGCATACTCGCAAAAGTTCGTCCGCGGCGCGCCGATGATGCGGGGCAAACATCACACCGACGCACGAGAGCACTACGTCGAACTCGTTGTCGCCGAACGGAAGAGCCTCGGCGTCGGCCTCCTGCCAATCGAGTTCGACACCCGCGAGTGCCGCGGCCTCCCGTCCTGCCACGAACAGTTCGGGAGCCAGGTCGGTGGCGATCACCTGCGCACCCAGCGCAGCCGCCGGAATGGCGGCGTTGCCGGACCCCGCCGCGACGTCGAGCACCCGATCTCCTTTCTGCACGCCGCATTCACGCACCAATACAGGTCCGAGTTCCGCGATGACCTGCGTCGCCACCGCCGGATAGTTACCGAGCCCCCACATTGCCCGGTGCTTGGCCTTCAGCTCCCGGTCCAACCCGAGAGTCCCCGTTGATTCACTCATTACCGTTCTCCTTCAATAATTTTCGTACTCGGAGCCCGACAGCGTTCATGCCGTTACTCCGACGCTACGACGACGGTTCGCTCCTCTCCAGTACGAAATCTGTACCGGAGCACCCCGGAGGCCTACGATCGAGAGATGGGGTCCTCGTACCACCAGTTCTGCCCCGTCGCCAAGGCGATGGAGCTACTCGACGAGCGGTGGACACTGCTTCTCCTCCGCGAACTGATCATGGGAAGCGAACATTTCAACGATCTCCGCCGCGGGCTCCCGCGAATGTCACCGACTCTGCTCTCGACCCGGCTTCACCAACTCGCGGTCGCCGGCATCGTGGAGCGAGAAGAAACCGACTGTGTCGTCAGCTATCGTCTGACCGACGCCGGCCGCGAACTGCGCCCTGTGGTCGAAGCTCTCGGCATCTGGGGTACCAGGTGGATCGGTGAACTGGGCGACGAAGATCTGGATCCGAAGCTGCTGCTGTGGGACATGCATCGCCGCGTGGATCATTCCGTGGTGCCTGAAGGCAAGACCGTGGTGCACTTCGCATTCTCCGGAGTACGTGGACATTCGCGGAACTGGTGGCTCGTCATCAATTCCGGTGAGGTGGACATGTGCGATATCGATCCGGGTTTCGACGTTGCAGTGTCGGTCTCTGCGGGCTTGCGACAGATGACCGAGATCTGGCGAGGTAACCTGACCTGGTCGGACGCCATACGGTCCGGTGACGTCACCATTTCTGGGCCTACTGCGTTGCGTCGTAGCCTGCCATCGTGGTTCGAGCTGTCGACTTTCGCGTCGATCCCGCGCCCCGCGTAGCGCGCGCTCACCAGCCCCGTTCCGTCCTGTTACAGAGCTGTTGCAGACCGTGACACCGTCGACGAACGGTGACCACCTGCCGGTGACACTGACCGAGAAGTCTCTGTTGTATGCCCAGCCACCGCGGAATCATCCGCTTCATCGCACTCGGTGCAGTCGTGCTCGGTGCGGTCGCGCTCAGCTCCTGCTCGTACACAGAAGAAGCACAACCGAAGAGCGGTAACTACCTTGCCACTCAGCCTGATTCAGGACCCTCAGGCGGCGAGATCGAGGACGGCATCAGCTTGCAGGACACTCATGTGCCCGCGCTTGCCCGTCTCGATTCCGCACTGCTCGCGGCGCTCCAGTCGGCAGCGGCCGACGCACAGGCATCCGGCGTGGACATGCACGTCACGTCGGGTTGGCGGTCCGCGGCATACCAACAGCGACTGTTCGACGAAGCCGTCGTCAAGTACGGCAGCGTGGACGAAGCGTCCAAGTGGGTGCACTCGCCGAGCCTGTCCAAGCATGTCAGTGGACAGGCCGTCGACATCGGACCGACCGACGCCGACGACTGGCTCATTCAGCACGGCAGCGATTACGGCCTCTGCCAGACCTACGCCAACGAGATGTGGCATTTCGAATTGGCAACCACTCCTGGCGGGGAATGCCCGCCACAACTGAGCAACCCCTCGGACGAGAGAGCGGAAGGCTGATCATGACACGAGTCAAACCAGCGAGACTGATTGCCGCACTGGCACTCTTGATCCTCGGAGTCGTCGAATTCGAATTGGCGGTCAACACCACCGGTGGTCAGATCGTCGACCAACAACTCATGGTGGGCGCGGCCACCTCCGAACGCCTCAGCGTGTTCTCCGCCGAGTTCATCGGCCTCGTCACCCCGATACTGATAGTGGGAGGAGTGCTCGTGGCGCTCATGATCACATTGCGCAACAACCCGATTGCGCTAGCTTTACGCGTCGTCGTCGTGACCCTCGGTCCCATCACGACGGCCTGGGTTCTCAAACAATCGCTGAATCGACCGGACCTGAACGGTCTGGTGATGCACAATTCCTTCCCCAGCGGCACTTTGACGGCCATAGCTGCTCTGGTCTGCGCGATCGTGATCGTCACGCCCTCGAGGTGGCGGGCGGTCGTTGCGGTCAACGGTGCGCTGATCACCATCGGAACCGCGATCTCGGTAGTCGTGCTGCAATGGCACCGCCCGAGCGACGTGATCGGTGCACTACTGCTCGTCGGCTGCTACACCCTCGCTGTGTCGGCATTTCCGTTGAACACCAGCGTCGCCCGGCATGCGGTGCTGGCAGACTCAGGCAACGAGCGACTCTCGCGAGTGTGACCCCTGTACCCTTGGCTGACCGAGATTTCTCCGACCGCAGAAGGCCCCTGATCATGGCGAGTCCAAGGTGAGCTCATGGTGAGCATTCTTTTCATAGAAGACGATCCAGCCGTGGCCGAGGCAATCACGTTGGGACTGAACCGACTCGGGCACGACGTCAGCCATCGCCCCGACGGTAACGGTGATTTCGACGACGCCCTGGGTGCCACGGACCTCGTCCTACTCGACCTCGGGCTGCCGGGTGCCGACGGTTACGAGATCTGCCGACGTATCCGCACCCGAAGTTCGATCCCGATCATCATTCTGACCGCTCGATCCGACGACATCGACACCGTCGCCGGCCTGGAAGCCGGTGCCGACGACTACGTCGTCAAACCGGCCAGTCCGCGCGTCCTCGACGCTCGTATCAAAGCCGTCGTGCGGCGCTCGGCACCGGCAACGACGCGCCCGGATGCGACGCCGGGTGCAGAGACGTTCGGCGACCTGGAATTGGATCGGTCGTCGCTGCAGGTCCGCAAGGCCGGGATGCTGCTGACCCTCACCCCGACCGAACTCCGACTGATCCTGGCGCTGACCGAGAACCCCGGACAGGTCCTGAGCCGCCGACAGTTGTTGTCCGCAGCCTGGGACCAGGAGTATCTGGGTGATTCCAGAATCGTCGATGCAGCAGTGCAGCGGCTGCGCGGAAAGATCGAGGACGACCCGGCCGCACCGACCGTCATCGAAACGGTGCGCGGGTTCGGGTATCGCTTCAACACCAGCCCAGCCCGATGAGACCGACCTGGCTTCAGGTCGACGGTCTGCGAACCAGGCTCGTGCTCGTGTTCATCGCAATCGTCGTGATCATCGCCGGGGCAACCGCGGGTGTCGTCTCGTTCATGGCGCGGTCGTGGATCTATTCCAACGCTCAGGATGTCGCGACCGCACAATTTCGCGACGAACTGCAATACGTCAACGGAACACCGGTAGACGAGTTGACGCCTGCCAACCTCCAACAGATTTTCCAGTCCGACATGACGCTGATCGTCGACGGCGAAGTCATCCGTCAAGGATCCGTGGATGCGGCGACCATTCCGCCCAGCTTCGACGAAGGTTTGGACAGTCCGAAGCTGATCCGTTTCGAGAGGCTCGACTCCCAGCGCATCATGTTGGGAATGTCCGTCAATGTCGTGGACATGAGCGCGGACGACAGCTACGACAACGAGACATTGGTCAAAGCCGTCACCATCCGGCCGCTGGTAGGAGTGCAGGACAAGTTCGACGACCTGCTTCGAGCTGTCGGCCTCACCCTCGCCGCCGGTGTGTTGGTGAGCGGACTACTCGGGCTGTGGATCGCGTCGACGCTTGTCCGTCCGCTCAAACGCCTGGACAAGGCGGCCGCCCGTGCTGCCGACGGCGACCTCAGCGTCCGACTCCCCGAAGACGGAGTAGCCGAACTCGCCCAGGTCACAACAACGTTCAACAACATGGTCGCTCGCAACGAAGCGGTCATCCGCGGTCTGGAAGAATCGGAAGAGCAGTCGAGAAGGTTTGTCGCAGACGTCTCCCACGAGCTCCGGACGCCGCTCGCAGCACTGGTGCCGGTCAGTGAGATCCTCCGTGAAGAGATCCCCAATCTTCCGCCCGACGCCGCCGCTGCCGCGCGCATCGTGAGCAGTGAGATCGGCAAGCTCACTCGACTTGTCGAAGACCTCATCGAAATGTCTCGCCACGACTCTCAGCAAGCGCACCTTGTCCTCGACGACGTCGACCTCGTCGAATTGACCGAGCGCACACTCGAGAGCCGCGGATGGACAGACACCGTCGAACTGCGCGCACCCGAAAGTGTCAGCGCCAGAGTCGATTCGCGTCGGATCGACATTGTCGTCGCCAACCTCGTCGGCAATGCGCTGCGCCACGGAGCGCCCCCGGTTCGCGTCGAGTTGAGCGTCGAATCCGGTTTCTCCGTCATCACCGTCGTCGACCACGGCCCCGGCATCTCACCCGAAGACCGGCAGGCGATCTTTCGGCGGTTCTACAAGGTCGACACCGCGCGCGGACGCAGCGAGGGCAGCGGACTCGGACTCTCGCTCGCCGTCGAGAACGTGCACCTGCACGGCGGCACCATCGGCGTCGGCCAGGTGGATGGTCGCACGGTCTTCACGGTTCGCCTGCCCCGTCGCTGACCCCTTCCCGAGCGAACGTACCTTTCGGCGCACCCAAGGCGATCGTCGTACCGTTCGCTCGAAAAGGGGTGGGCACTTCGCACCCTGAACCGTCCGCGTTCGACCAAATAGTGGGATTCTGGTTTCAACATGTGAAACCACGCGAGTAGCGTCGGCATCGTCGAACAGCGTAGAGATCGGAGGGCACCATGACGCAGGCGTCGCGGCTGGAAAAGACGGCCGTCTCCCCGAAGGCGTGGACGATGCTCGGAATCGGCGTCGCAGCCCAGGCCGCAGGCACCGTCTTCGTCAGCACCCCCGCCTTTTTGATCCCGCTACTGCATTCCGAACACGGCCTCTCGTTGACGCAGGCCGGAACTCTGGCCGCTGCACCCACTTTCGGCATGGTTCTCACGCTGGTGGCGTGGGGAGCGATGGCTGACAGATTCGGCGAGAAATGGGTCATCTCCATCGGGCTCGGCCTGACGGCGATCGCCGCGCTGGCCGCGACCACCACCGACAACTACACCCTCCTCGGGATCGCATTTCTGCTGGGCGGAATGGCTGCGGCGAGCACCAACGCTGCCAGTGGACGTGTTGTGGTCGGCTGGTTTCCCAAGGATCGGCGCGGCCTCGCGATGGGAATCCGGCAGATGTCACAGCCCCTGGGCGTGACCATCGCGTCGCTGACCATCCCGACTCTCGCTGCGAACGTAGGAATCGGTTCGGCCGTCGGACTGTCGGTAGCTCTCAACGGCGTTCTCGCCTTGATCTGCGCCGTCGCATTGATCAATCCCCCGCGGCCGGCGGCGCGGCCCACAGACATCCCGGCCGAAACGGTAAATCCTTATCGCTCGAACTGGTTCCTGTGGCGCATTCACGTCGTCTCGGCACTGCTGGTGTTTCCGCAGTTCACCCTCTCGACATTCGGTCTGGTCTGGCTGATCAGCGAGCAAGGATGGGACGCTGCGCCCGCTGGGCTCCTGATCGGGATCTCCCAGTTCGTGGGTGCACTCGGACGCATCGTTGTCGGCATCTGGAGTGATCGCGCCGGAAGCAGAGTAGGCCCGCTGCGGTTGGTTGCCGTCTCCGCGTCTGCGGTCATGTTGGCAATGGCGGCAGCCGGCGCAGCGCCTTGGGGCGTTCCCGCCTTGATCCTGCTGCTGGCAACCACTATCAGCGTCGCCGACAACGGTTTGGCATTCACTTCCGTGGCCGAAGCTGCCGGGCCGAAATGGCAAGGAAAAGCATTGGGCGCACAGAACACCGGGCAGTTCATTGCCGCGTCAGCAGTGGGCCCGGTGGTCGGTGCGCTGATCGGCGCGGTCGGCTACCCGCTCGCCTTCGCGATAGTCGCGGCATTTCCCGCCGCAGCAATTCCCTTGGTGCCCAGCCGCGATCGCGACATCAGCGTCTAGTCCCTCATCGGATTCGGTTGCACTGCAGGTCCCGTCAGATCACAATGCGGCTTGCAGGCAACCGAATCCGCTTCCTGAACAGGCTCTACTGTCGGAGTTCGGATCAGCGTCGCGGCGATCGCTGCACCGACCAACAGCAGTGCCACACAGATGTACATCGCGTACCGGAACCCGTCGGAGAAACTCGTCGGATCGACCAGACTTTCGGCGTCGATACCCACGAGGGCAGGCAAGGCCGCGACGGCAAGAAGTTGGCTCGTGCGAGCAACGGCATTGTTCACACCTGACGCGATTCCGGACTGCTCCACCGGTACCGAACCAAGCACCGCGGCGGTCAACGGCGCGACCATCACCGCCAGGCCGAGCCCGAACACCAGAACTCCCGGCAGCACGACGGTCAGGTACGACGCATCCGGGCCGATCCGCGTCATCAACACCAACCCCACCGCGGCAACGGCGGGCCCGACCGTGATCGGCAATCGCGGTCCGTGCGTCTGCGCGTAACTGCCCGCGCGCGAAGACAACAGCAGCAATGCCAAGGTGATCGGTACCGTTGCGACGCCGGCAGCCACCGGCGAGTACCCGGCAACCAATTGCAGTTGCAGCACGAGCAGGAAGAACACACCGCCCAGCGCCGCATAGACCGCAAGGGTCACCAGATTGGCCGCGACGAACATCCGCGAACGGAACAGGGACGGCGGCACAAGGGCACTCGGTGAGCGTCGTTCCACCACGACGAACAGGCAGAGCGCGATCACTCCGATCAGCCCGACTATCGGGTTGACCTCGATCAGCCCGTACGTCAGTGCGCCGAGACCGACTACTGCGCAGGCAGATCCGACCACGTCCAGGTGCTCGGGCGGATGCGGGTCGCGGCTCTCCGGTACATGGCGCACCGCTGCCCACACCACGACGATCGCCAGCGGGATATTGAGCAGGAATACCGATCGCCATCCCGCCACTTCCACCAGCCAACCACCGAAAAGCGGTCCGATGGCGCCGGCAACACCACCTAAACCCGACCACAATCCGATTGCCGCGCCGCGGTCCTCCTCACGAAGTGACGCGGAGATGATGGCAAGGCTGCCAGGTGTCAAGAGCGCAGCTCCCACTCCCTGCAGGATTCGTGCAATCACCAGAAACGTGATGTCAGGTGCAATTCCGCAAAGCAACGACGCGACCGCGAACCAGACCGTCCCCCACACGAATACCCGTCGCCGACCCCAACGATCACCGAGGGCTCCCCCGAGCAGAATCAGCGACGCCAAGGCCAAGGTGTAACCGCTGAGCGTCCACTGCAGTCCGGCGACACCGGAACCCAATTCTTCACCGATGTGAGGAAGAGCAATGTTGACGACGGTGCCGTCGAGGAGAGCCATGCTCGAGCCGAGAACGGTGGCGGCGACAACCCAACGCCCACGCTTCGACGCGAGCGCCAGTGGTTCCGTCATCGGTCCATGGTGCGCCTTCACACGCAATCGCGAAAGAGCGCGCGGGAATTCAGTCGATCTGGCGACGATGTGCCCAACGCGTCAACGCATTGCGATTGGACTGCTGAGTCTTTCGCAGGACGTTCGATGCGTGAGTCTCGACCGTCTTCACGGAAATCACCAGGTCCTCGGCGATTTCACGGTAAGTGTACCCACGTGCCAGCAATCTGAGCACTTCGAGTTCTCGCGGAGTCAGCGAGTCGAGTTCCGGATCGAGTTGCGGCTCGGGTGCGTTGGAACGCCCGGTGAAGGAGTCCAGTACGAAGCCTGCCAGGCGAGGCCCGAACACTGCGTCACCACCGGCAACGCGTCGTACACCCTCGGCCAGTTCGGATCCCGAGATCGTCTTGGTCACGTACCCGCGCGCACCGCCGCGGATCACCGCGATCACATCCTCGGCCGCATCGGAAACGCTGAGCGCCAAGCACACCGGGCCGGAATCGATTCCGCGCAGAACTGCCACTCCACCACCGTCAGGCATGTGGACATCGAGCAGAACGACATGCGGTTTCGTCGAGTTGATACCCGCGATCGCCTCAGCGACGCCACCGGCTTCACCGACTACGTCCATGTCTGCCTCGCGCGAGAGTTCCGCCCTCACCCCGGAGCGGAACACTGCATGATCGTCGACAAGAAATACGCGGTACGGGGGCGGCGCAAGCGAAGTCACTGGGGCTGTTCCTCGGGGTTGTCGACACGGTCAGCAGTCTGGTCCCACTTTAGAGCAGAGTCACCGAGCGGCATGTGCACGCGGATCTCGGTGCCCTTTCCGATGTCGGATCGAACCACGACGCGGCCACCCCGTCGCTCGATGCGACCACGAATCGACTTGGCCAAACCCTGACGGTCCTCCGGCACCGCATTGACGTCGAATCCGACTCCGCGATCACGAACGAACACACTGACCTGGTCGCCCTCGACCTCGGCGAAAAGATTGATTTCCTTCTCCCCCGAGTGCTTTGCCGAGTTCACGAGAGCTTCACGCGTCGCACCGAGGAGCGCGGTGAACGCTTCCTTGGGCAGACCGTTCTCGACGCCTTCGCCTTCGAGTTGTACGTCGCCGACCGTGACGGGGCGGACCGTGACGCCATGCTGGTCCTCCACTTCACCGGCGATGATCTTCAGACCTTCGGTCAGGCTCGTGTGGTCGATATCCCCGCCGCTGAACAACCACTTGCGCAGCTCACGTTCCTGACCACGGGCCAGGCGCGCCACCTCTTGCGGATTGTCGGACTGCTTCTGAATCAGCGCCAACGTCTGAAGTACGGAGTCGTGCAGATGCGAGGCGATCTCTTCACGTTCGTCGTTGCGAATTCGGGCCGCACGCTCGGCGCCGAGAGCCCTCCACATCCGCAGCCACAGCGGCACCGTCAACAAACCGACACCGATCAGCGTCACCACCACGGCCAGCAGGGACGAGCGCAGTGCTTCGAGGTCGACCTGAGCGAGGACGACGACGCCGAGACCCAAGATGATCAAGGTCGCTCCCCCGACCACCCGCGCCCACGTGAGAACGGTAGGCCGCTGCGGCAAGCCGATGACGGTCCGGGGACCGTCGGAGTCGAACTCGCGCCACACCAAAGCGGCACCGATCGCGACGACGAAGAACGGTGCGAGCACCGAACCCGCCGTGCCGCTGAACAGCCAGGACAACGCGGCTGCGCCGCCCAATCCGAGTGCGATCAAGCCGTACGCCCGCTGCCGCTCGGCCGCGGACGGCTTCTGGGTGTCCGTGCCGGCTGAGGTGAAGATCCAGAGGGCGCCGTAAATCACGATGCCGGATCCGGCCATCGCCGCCAGAATCGCGAAGGCGACTCGAACCTTCAGGACGTCGATCCCGAGATGATCGGCGATACCGCCTGCAACACCGGCGACGATGCGACCGCCGGAGCGCCGCTCCAGCTTTCGCAATGGAACACCGCCCGGAATGGGCACACCCTTCTTCATGGGTACGGCATGCACCGGTACCCCGTTGACGGGCGGGCCTCCCGTGAACCCGGGAGCGGGACCGCTCACGAACGGCGGATCTGACAGATATTGCACATAGTCGATACTGGCACGAACCACTCGCAGTCACATCAGGGTCCAACCCTGAATCAGGGGGGCGCCCCTGGCCCCGATCGTCACAAAGATCAGGGTTGGCCCTGATGCGCGGAGGCCGCCCCGGAAGCCAGGATTGATTCATGAACAATCCGACTTTCCAAGAACAGATCCAGGATCTGTGGCGGACCCGCCCCGTGCGTCTGCCGGCACAAGGTCACGTGGCCGGGGTATGCGCCGGAATCGGATACCGGTACGGCATCGACCCCATTCTGGTACGTGTCGCGTTTGTGGCCTCCACTATTTTCGGCGGCTCAGGCATCCTTCTCTACCTCGCCGGGTGGTTGGTGCTCGCCCGCGCCGGTGACGGATCGTCCCCCGCACAGTCGTTGATGGGCCGCGGACACAGCTCCGATTCCAGTACCAAGACCATCGTCTTGTTGGTGGCTCTCGCCATCGCGGCTACGACCGTCGGGCCGGTCGGCGTCGGCCTGGGTGGTTCCGGTCTGATCGGGCTGATTCTGATGGTCGGAGGCCTGTGGCTGCTCTACCAACGAGCGCCGGTGCCGCCTGCACTGCCACAGAGCACGTCACCGTACGTCGGCGCGGGTACCGCGTATCCAGGCACGGGATTCACGCCCGGGCCGTTCACTCCCGGATACTTCGCACCCAATCAGCCGCCCGTGTACACGCCGTACACAAAACTCCCCGACAGCTACGTGCCCGAGGAACCGCCGGCCGAACAGTCACCGCAATCTCAGGCCGATCATCCGACGATCAACCTGTCGAAGGACCCGAGCGCTTCAGCCGCCGCCAATCCGACCGAGGTGATCGGCGAGGCCGCCATCACACCGCCCTCCTGGGATCCGCTCGGTGTCGCTCCGTTCGCCTGGGATCTCCCGGACCCGGCAGTCAAAGCCACGCCGCTGCTGCCTTTGCCACCACGTAAGCGTCGCTCGCGATGGACGCTGACAGTGCTCGGACTCGCGATCATCGTCGCCGCCGTCACCGGGGCAGCGGGCGCGGCAACCGGCAACGAGTGGTTCACTCCCGGCCGAGTCGGTGCTGTCGGACTCGCCGTCATCGCGCTCGGCCTGATCCTCGGGGCATTCTTCCGCAAGGGGTACGGCCTGCTGGTCGTCACCGGACCGCTCGTGGGTTTCGTGCTTCTCGCCTCGTTGGTCTACCCGATCGATTTCGACGCCTCGGGTGAGCAAAGATGGACTCCGGCAACCGCTTCCGAGTTGGAGCCGTCGTACTCGGGAGCCTTCGGAAGCTTCACTCTCGACCTCAACGGGGTCAAGTTCACCGAGGACAAGACCATCGACGTCGCGGCGTCGTTCGGTGAGTTCGTCGTCATGGTGCCACCAACCGTCAACGTCAAGAACAGCTGCACCGTCGTCATGGGTGACGGATCAGGTTGCCTCGACGGCGGAATACACCCGGGCCGTGATGTGACACCGGATTCGCCCACACTGACCATCAACGCCAAAGCTACGTTCGGCAGTCTGAAGGTGACGCAATCATGAGCGACTACGACGAGACCACAGAGCACGACGAGACCCGAGAATCCAAGCGCCCCTCGGCACTTCTGCTGATCGCCGGACTGGCCGCACTTCTGGTCAGTGTGTGGGCGTTGGTCGGGCCGTTCTCCCTGGCGCCGGCAGCGAACATTCAATTCCGTTGGCTGTTCGTCGGTGCCGCCGTCGTGGCAGGACTACTGCTGGTGATTCTGCCGAATCGGCGCAACCGGAAGTAAAACTGCTGTGCGCCTTTATTAACCGCGGGGGGTTAATAAAGGCGCACAGTTGTTTTTACTCCCACTCGATAGTTCCCGGCGGCTTGCTCGTCACGTCGAGGACTACGCGATTCACGTCCGCAACCTCGTTGGTGATTCGAGTCGAGATGCGCTCGAGGGTCTCGTACGGCAGACGCGTCCAGTCCGCGGTCATCGCGTCTTCACTCGAGACCGGACGCAGCACGATCGGATGACCGTACGTCCGGCCGTCACCCTGCACGCCCACGCTTCGGACGTCGGCAAGGAGAACGACCGGGCACTGCCAGATGGTTCCGTCCAAGCCTGCAGACGTAAGCTCTTCGCGCGCAATGGAATCTGCCTGACGCAAGATCTCGAGGCGATCGCGGGTGACCTCACCGATGATGCGGATACCGAGTCCGGGACCGGGGAACGGCTGGCGTCCGACGATCTCTTCGGGCAGGCCGAGTTCGCGGCCCACTGCACGGACCTCGTCCTTGAACAGCAGACGCAACGGTTCGACCAACTTGAACTGCAGGTCTTCCGGCAGCCCGCCGACATTGTGGTGGCTCTTGATGTTTGCAGTTCCCGTGCCGCCGCCCGACTCCACGACGTCCGGGTAGAGCGTGCCCTGGACGAGGAAGTCGACGGTCGCACCATGAGATGCGTTCTCGCCCAGAACATCACTGACTGCGCCTTCGAAGCTGCGGATGAACTCGCGGCCGATGATCTTGCGCTTGGTCTCGGGATCGGTGACGCCTGCCAGCTCACCGATGAAGGTGTCCGCGGCATCCACGGTGATCAGACGAGCGCCGGTTGCCGCGACAAAATCCTGCTCGACCTGCGTGCGCTCACCGGCTCGCATCAAACCGTGATCGACGAAGACGCATGTCAACCGGTCGCCGATTGCGCGCTGAACCAAAGCCGCAGCGACAGCGGAGTCGACGCCACCGGACAGACCGCAGATGGCGTGTCCGTCTCCGACCTGCTCGCGAACCTGCTCGATCAGCGCATCGGCGATGTTCGACGCCGTCCACGCTGCCGGAATACCGGCAATCTCGTGCAGGAAGCGGCTCAGGACCTGCTGACCGTGCGGGGAATGCAGAACCTCAGGGTGGTACTGCACACCGGCGAGCTTGCGGGCGCGGTCCTCGAACGCCGCGACGGGAGCACCGTCGCTCGTCGCGGTCACCTCGAAGCCGGAAGGCGCTTCGGTGACGGCGTCACCGTGGCTCATCCATACCGGCTGCGTCGAGGGAAGACCGTCGTGGAGCAATCCGCCGGATACCGCGATGTCGGTACGGCCGTATTCGCGGGTACCGGTCTCGGCGACGGTGCCGCCCAGGGCGCCTGCCATTGCCTGGAATCCGTAGCAGATTCCGAAAACCGGAATGTCGTGATCGAACAGTGCGGGATCAAGCTTGGGAGCACCGTCTGCGTAGACACTCGAGGGCCCACCCGAGAGCACAACAGCCAAGGGGTTCTTGGCCACGATCTCCTCGACGGTCGTGGTGTGCGGAATCACCTCCGAGTAGACCTTGGCTTCGCGAACTCGCCGTGCGATCAACTGCGCGTACTGCGCCCCGAAGTCGACGACAAGAACTGGTCTCTGCTGCTCGATATCTGCCACAGGTGCAGTCTAATCGCCGCAGCCAGCGCTTCTGCGCATGCATGGACTCAGCCCGCTACTCGGCCGAGCGAGCGCGAGGTACGTCACTACAAAGGCCGCCCCTCAGAACTGCGCGGCGACCTCGCGCGGATCTAGACCACTGTCCAGGTCAACGGCGCCCCAATCACCCGCACCTTAGCTTCGGCAATCAATTCGGCAGCATCATCGCAGGCCAGAGCCGAAATGGACGAAGGATGAATTTTCTGGACGTTTGACCGATTCGCCTGAACCAAACGTCCAGTAAAGGTAATCTCGCCCGTCAAGTGATCAGGATCACGATCGCAAACGGCCGGCGCCGCCGAACGGCGCTCACCTCGAGGAGGACCTGTGCGTCGATTCATACGACGACTCGCCATACCTGTCGCAGCTGTGACGGCTGCCGCCGGACTTCTAGTCCTCGGCACGCCGGCCACTGCTGACGAAGCCCCGCCGACCACTTTCACCGGCACGACCGACAACCTGATCTTCACGAAGAGTGTCATCGGGAACGCGGCAGTTCACCCAGGCGACACCGTCACGTACAAGACCGAGATCAAGCACAACGAAAGCGGCATCGAACGGTCGATCGCAAAGATCCGTGACATCCCGCCCGCAGGATTCGTCCTCGTGCCGGGCAGCGCCAAGGCCACCTACCTGGGTGTGACCAACCGGGCCACGATCAGCAACGAATCAGACGGCGGAGTCTCCGCGAAGTGCTCGAGCGGCTGCACCTTCCTGGTCGGTGGATTCGTCGTCAAGAAGAACCAACCCGTCACACTGGAAGCGACCTACACGGTCCCCGTCGGCACAGCATTCGGGACGTACGACAGCGGCATGCTCTTCGACGTCAACGCCTTCAGCACACAGCAGGGCCTCAACCCGATCAACGTCAACGTCCAGGTAGTCGACCCGTCTGTCGCCACCGGAACCACACTGGTTGCACCGGCAACGGCGAAGGTCGGCACGCCGGTCGACCTGACCGCGACAGTTGCGCCGTCCGACGCGAGCGGCACCGTCCAGTTCAAGGACGGCGGCAACGACATCGGCTCACCGGTCCCGGTTTCGGGCGGTAGCGCCACCCTCTCCCACACTTTCGACAGCGTCGGCGCCCACGACATCACCGCCGCGTACAACGCCGGTCCGGGATTCCACAGCTCGACCTCCGGAGTCCAGACCGTCGACGTCTCCGCGGACACCACCACCACGATCTCGGCCCCGAACGCCGCGCTGGTAGGTGACAGCATCACCGTGAGCGCTGTCGTCACACCGGCAAACGCCGTGGGCACGGTGCAGTTCAAAGACGGCGAGACCAACCTCGGCGCACCGGTGGCTGTAGTCAACGGGACGGCTTCCCTGACCCGCAGCTACGACGCTTCGGGCACCCACAGCTTCACCGCAGTGTTCACCGGCGAGGCCGGTTACGGCGATTCAGTCTCCACCGCAACCCAACTCGACGTCAGCGATCCCGACTGGGGAACCACGACCACAGTTGTCGAACCACTCACCGCCGTTGTCGGTGAACCGACCAACCTCTCGGCCACCGTCTCCCCCATCCCGAGCAGCGGAACCGTGACGTTCAAGGTCGACGGCGCCGAGATCGGTACCGCACCGGTCGGCACGGGTGACGGTGTCGCGATCCTCCCGCACACCTTCGCATCAGCGGGCGCTGCAGCCGTGACGGCAGAGTTCTCCGGCGGAACCGGATTCATCGGCTCCACGTCCACGTCGTTCACGGTGAACGTGACCGATCCCGAACCCGCTCGCGCCGACACCACGACGTCTCTGACCGTCAGCGGCTCGGCTCAGGTCGGAAAGGCATTGCAGCTCAAGGCCACCGTCGCACCCGGAACAGCAAACGGAATGATCCAGTTCAAGTCGGGCACGACGCCCATCGGCGCACCCGTTGCCGTCGTCAACGGCGTCGCGACACTCACGCACACCTTCGACGACGAGGGAACGTTCGGCCTCACTGCCAACTTCGTCGGCGACGCCGGTTGGAAGAACTCCGTCTCCGGCCCGACGGTCGTGCAGGTCGGCACCGCACCGACAGACGGCGGCGGCACCGGAAGCGTGGATACCGGTTCGCTCAGCGGCCTCATCCCGCTCTTCGGAAGCTAGTCCCCCACATCAGCTTTGGACACCACTCCCGTACCCAGCTCAGGAGAATCCATGTTCGTGTACTCCAGACGTCGCATCGCGGCGCCGATCGCCGCCACGGCACTCGCCAGTGGCGTCATCCTCGCGGGAATCCCCGCATCAGCGGCCCCCGTGACAACAACCTTCGGCACGAGTTGCCTGGCAACCCCGTCCGCTGTCGCCGGTCCGACCACGCAGTCACAGTCCGGCTCGGTCATCGTCGACGCACCGGAATCCATCGGCGCCGGTGAGACCTTCGAGGTCACCATCCAACCCGGCCCCATCGCCTTTCCCGGCTCCGCTTCCGGGGCGACCGTCCAGAACGTCTCCCGCATCAAGGTCGACGTCGACGTTCCTGCGAACGCCACCCTGGTGGAAGCCACCATCGTCCCCGGCACCTCGGCTGGGCTCAGCGGTGTCGCGCCGAACATCCTGCGCGTCAACGAGAACGGCAACGTCGATCCCAACGGAACGATTCTGCGCCTCTCCGGAAACAACCAGGTCATCGGAAACAGCCCCAGCTCGAGCATCAACTCCGAGGGCGGCATCGTCGTCAAGGCGACCGGCAAGAACGTCGATGGTTCCAACAATGCCGACGGCTACACGCAGTTCCAGCTCCCCCAGGTCAAGGCAGTTCTCAAGGCCGGCGATTCAGGGGACGTCGCGATGAAGGTACGCACCGGCGGCAGCGCGGGAGCGTGGAACAACGATCGCAACTTCCTCACGTTCCTCCCCAAGGCCACCCTGGTCATCACCGCCTGGGCACCCACGCGATGCACCCCGCGTGACGCCGAGAACGGTCCGCTCAACAGCGGCGCAGGCCCCCTCGCCACGACGCGGATCATCGAGGCGGACAAGGCAACCACCACCACAGTCGTCGGACCGGCCAACGCCAAGAACGGAACTCCCGTCACCCTGTCAGCCAACGTGAGCGGCGGCGCAAACGGTGGAACCGTCCAGTTCTTCGACGGCGACAACCCACTCGAGGACGCCGTGCCGGTAACCGGAGGGTCGGCCAGCATCTCCCCGACCTTCACCGAGGACGGACCGCACTCCATCACCGCGAGCTACAGCGGAGCCCCCGGGTTCCTGGCGTCGACGTCGGCGTCGGCCAAGATCGTGACCGTCACGACCGATGCACCGCCGGACGCCGTGACCACTACCGCCACGGTGTCGCCGTCGACCGCGAAGGTCGGACAGGACGTCAACCTGACTGCCAAGGTCGATCCGCAGGGTACCGGCGGCACCGTCGATTTCATCGTCGACGGCACCGAAACGGTCAGTGCTCCGGTCGGAACCGACGGAGTTGCCGTCGCTCCGTACACCTTCACCTCGACCGGAACGCACAAGGTTGTCGCGAAGTTCACGGGCTCACCAGGATTCGCCCCGTCCGCTGCCCCGGCATTCCCGGTCAGTGTGACGACGCCGGCTCCGGCTGACGTCGAGACGACCACGGTTCTCGACGCTGTCGGAACTGTTCAGAAGAACACCCCGGTGACGCTCAAGGCAACGGTCGATCCGTCCGGCGCCACGGGCAAGGTCCAGTTCAAGGTCGGTGACACCCTCATCGGTGGACCGGTCGACGTGGTCAACGGTGTCGCAACGGTACCGGCGACGTTCTACAACTCCGGGACCTACAGTGTCACCGCCGAATTCGTGGGCGCTTCGGGCTACACGGCCTCCGCATCCGCGCCGCAGACCCTGACCGTCCCCGGCGATACGGACGGCGGGCCCGGAGGCGGGACCGGCAGCCTCGACCTCGGCACTCTGTTCGGGTCGCTAGGAGGCTGACACTCTGAAACAGAGATGGGGCGTGTCGTCGAATCCTCGACGACACGCCCCATCTTCGTTCGCGGCGAACTATCCGGCTGCCGGCTCCGCCGGAACAGCGGTAGCTGTCTTGCCGCCGGTGATCTTCACGATCGGCAGGACCAGCGCGGCCGGAGCCGACGCCGGCACCACAGGCGACTTGGGTGCAATCGGAGCCAAACGCTCGTAGCCGCTGCCCTGGGCGGGACGCAGGTCGGTCTCCCCCTTGTTCGGCCACAGCGAGGCCGAGCGCTCGGCCTGAGCGGCAATGGTCAGCGACGGATTCACACCGAGGTTGGCCGAGACCGCTGCGCCGTCGACGACGCTGAGCGTCGGGTAGCCGTACACGCGGTGGTACGGATCGATGACGCCGTGATCGGAATCCGACGCGATAGCGCAACCGCCGAGGAAGTGCGCCGTCAGTGGAACGTTGAAGATCTCGCCCCACGTGCCGCCCGCGACGCCGTCGATCTTCTCGGCAACTCGACGCGTCGCCTCGTTGCCCTCCGGGATCCACGTCGGGTTCGGCTGACCGTGGCCCTGCTTGCTGGTGACCTTGCGTCGACCGAACAGGCCCTTCTTCGTGTACGTGGTGATGGAGTTGTCGAGGTTCTGCATGACCAACGCGATGATCGTGCGCTCACTCCAGTCCTTGACCGTCAGCATGCGCAACATCTGGTACGGATTCTTCGCAACCACACCGAGGAACTTGATCCATCGGGGCGTCTTGCCGCCGCCGTCCGTCATCAAGGTCTGCAACAGGCCCATCGCGTTCGATCCCTTGCCGTAGCGGACCGGCTCGATGTGGGTGTCGCTGCTCGGGTGGAACGACGAGGTGATCGCCACTCCGCGGGTCAGGTCGAGTGCGGGATCGACCTTGTACTTGCCTGCGCCGACAATGGATTCGGAGTTCGTTCGAGTCAGCTCGCCGAGCTTGTCGGAGAGCTTGGGCAGCGCTCCGGTGTCCTTCATGTCGAAGAGCAGATGCTGAGTGCCCCACGTTCCGGCCGCGAGAATGACGTTCGCAGCCGTGTAGGTGCGGCGGTTCTTTCGTCCGAATGCACCGGTTCGCTCGGTGAACACGTCCCACGAACCGTCGCGAGCCTCACGAAGCCCGGACACGGTGGTCATCGGAATGATCTCGGCGCCGGCTGTCTCGGCAAGGCCCAGATAGTTCTTGAGGAGCGTGTTCTTCGCTCCGTGACGGCAGCCCGTCATGCACTCGCCACACTCGATGCAACCGGTGCGCTCGGGTCCGACGCCGCCGAAGTACGGGTCCTTCGCTTTCTTGCCCGGCTCACCGAAGTAGACGCCGACAGGGGTCTGGATGAACGTGTCGCCGACGCCCATGTCGTCGGCGACGGACTTCATGATCTCGTCAGCGGGCGTCATGTGCGGATTCTGCACGACGCCGAGCATCTTCTGAGCCTGCTCGTAGTACGGGGTGAGCTCGCTTCGCCAGTCAGTGATGTGCGCCCACTGCTTGTCCTGGAAGAACGGCTCCGGCGGCTGGTACAGCGTGTTGGCGTAGTTCAACGACCCGCCGCCGACGCCTGCGCCCGCGAGAATGAGGCAGTCGCGCAACAGGTGCACGCGCTGAATGCCGAAGCACCCCAGCTTCGGAGCCCAGAGGAACTTCTTGAGATCCCAACTGGTCTTCGCGAAATCTTCGTCGGCATACCGTCGGCCGGCTTCGATGACGCCGACCTTGTAGCCCTTCTCCACGAGACGAAGCGCGCTCACGCTTCCGCCGAACCCGGATCCGACGATCAGTACGTCGTAGTCCGTTGCCCGTTGCTTGCCCATCAGGACACCTCCACCGTGAACCGTAGTTACC
The DNA here is from genome assembly GCF_044908235.1 of Rhodococcus sp. 27YEA6. Taxonomy (NCBI): domain Bacteria; kingdom Bacillati; phylum Actinomycetota; class Actinomycetes; order Mycobacteriales; family Nocardiaceae; genus Rhodococcus; species Rhodococcus sp. 27YEA6. Next base: position 753,964 of record NZ_JBIYCY010000002.1, read on the forward strand.
CGCCAGTATGCACCTATCCCTTGTGACTACCACCACAAGGGGCCCCATAAGCGTAACCGCAAGTATCAGGAACGGGAGAAAGTCCTGCACAACGAACTGTGGCCCCGGTTCACGAAGAACCGGGGCCACAGAAAGGTACAAACTACGCGCGGACTGTCAGCCCGACCTTCTGGAACTCCTTGAGATCGGAGTATCCGGCCTTCGCCATCGACCGACGGAGACCACCGACGAAGTTCAGCGAACCGTACGGATCGTCCGAAGGGCCGCTCAGAACCTGGTCCAGACTCGGACGCTCACCATAGGAAACCGGAAGAAGTGCTCCACGCGGAACCGAAGGATGAGCCGCAGCGGACGGCCAGTACCAGCCACCACCCGGCGCCTCGGCGGACACGGCCAGCGGCGTGCCCAGAACGGCAGCGTCGGCACCGCAGGCGATGGCCTTCGCCAGATCACCCGAAGTTGCGATGTCACCGTCGGCGATGACGTGGACGTAGCGTCCACCCGTCTCGTCGAGGTAGTCGCGCCTGGCTGCTGCAGCATCGGCAATGGCCGTGGCCATCGGAACGCCGATGCCCAGGACCTCACCGGTGGTGGTTGCACCCTCGGTAGACCCGTACCCGACGATGACACCGGCAGCGCCGGTACGCATCAGGTGCAGCGCGGTGCGGTGGTCACTGACCCCACCCGCGACAACCGGAACGTCGAGTTCCGAGATGAACGTCTTGAGGTTGAGCGGTTCCTGCTCGGTGTGCACGACGTGCTCGGCCGAGATGATCGTGCCGTGGACGACCAGGAGGTCGATTCCCGCCTTGATCAGCTCCGGCGTCAGTGCGCGCGCATTCTGCGGGCTGACGCGAACGGCAGTGGTGACCCCCGAATCACGGACCTGCGCCACCGCAGCTGCCAGAAGACCGGCCTGCAGCGGAGCCGCATGCAGCTCCTGCAGGTAGCGGATGGCCGCGTCGACGCCACCGTCCTTCTCGGCGATCTCGACGAGACGCCGGAGCTTCTCCTCGACATCAGGGTGACGGCCCCACAGGCCTTCACCGTTGATGACACCGAGGCCGCCGCGCTTACCCAACTCGATCGCGAAAGTCGGCGAGACCAACGCGTCGGTGGGATGTGCGAGGACAGGAATGTCGAACCTGTAAGCGTCGAGCTGCCAAGCAGTCGACACCTCCTTCGACGAACGAGTTCGCCGGGAGGGAACGATGTTCACATCGTCCAACTCGTAGGTACGTCGGGCCGTTCGACCCATGCCGATCTCAACGAGGTCGCGCACGCGCGCCCCTTTCTCGTGTACTGGTTGCTAACGAGCGGTGTAGTTGGGTGCTTCGACAGTCATCGTGATGTCGTGCGGATGGCTTTCCTTCAAACCCGCCGCCGTGATCTGGACGAACTGAGCGTTCTGCAGGTGCTCGATCGTCGCCGACCCCGTGTATCCCATGGCAGCGCGCAGACCACCGGTGAGCTGGTGCGTCACCTGCGAGAGCGGGCCACGGAACGGGACACGTCCTTCGATGCCTTCCGGAACCAACTTGTCCTCGGAAAGCACGTCGTCCTGGAAGTACCGATCCTTGGAGTACGACTTGGCCTCGCCACGCGACTGCATCGCGCCGAGCGAACCCATTCCGCGGTAGCTCTTGAACTGCTTGCCGCCGACCAGAATCAGTTCGCCGGGCGATTCAGCGGTACCGGCCAGGAGTGAACCCAGCATGGCCGTCGACGCACCTGCGGCAAGAGCCTTCGCGATGTCACCGGAGAACTGGAGTCCACCGTCGGCGATGACGGGCACACCGAGAGGCTTGCACGCGGCAACCGCTTCCAGGATGGCCGTGACCTGAGGGGCACCGACACCGGCGATGACGCGGGTGGTGCAGATGGAACCAGGGCCGACTCCGACCTTGACGGCATCGACGCCGGCTTCGACCAGTGCCAGAGCACCCGCGCGCGTAGCGACGTTGCCACCGATGATCTGAACCCGCTCGCCCAGTTCACGCTTGAGCTTGGCGATCATGTCGAGAACGTTGGACGAATGCCCGTGCGCACTGTCCACCACGAGTACGTCCACACCGGCATCGGTGAGCGCCATCGCGCGCTGGAAGGCGTCATCGCCGGCACCGACTGCAGCGCCGACGAGCAGTCGACCGTCACGGTCCTTGGTGGCGTCGGGATGCTGCTCGGTCTTGACGAAGTCCTTGACCGTGATCAGACCGGTGAGCTTGCCGTTGCCGTCGACGATCGGCAGCTTCTCGATCTTGTGCCGACGAAGAAGGCCCAGTGCCACGTCAGCGGTGACGCCTTCCTGAGCGGTGATCAGGGGCATCTTGGTCATGATCTCCGCGACCGGGCGATTCTGGTCGACCTCGAAACGCATGTCCCGGTTGGTGACGATGCCAACCAGCTGGCCGGCGTCGTCGGTGACAGGCAGACCCGAGATGCGGAAACGAGCGCACTTCGCATCGACCTCACCCATCGTGTCGGTCGGCTTACACGTGACGGGATCGGTCACCATGCCGGCCTCGGAACGCTTGACCGTCTCGACCTGTCCTGCCTGGACCTCAACCGACGAGTTGCGGTGCAGAACACCCATGCCGCCGGCGCGTGCCATCGCAATTGCCATGCGCGACTCGGTGACGGTGTCCATCGCAGAACTGACCAACGGAATCCGCAGACGGATGTCGCGGGTCAGTTGACTGGACGTGTCGACCTGGCTCGGGATGACGTCGGACGCAGCCGGCAACAGCAGCACGTCGTCGTATGTCAGTCCCAGCATCGCGACCTTGTTGGGGTCGTCTCCTCCGGTGTGTACATGTCCTGCAGAACTACTCATGCGGTCAGGACCCTCCATGGACCTAGATTCGCCCAGGGCGACCGCTGTAGCAGCCGCCTCGAAACGGATTACGAAAGCTGGATATCGGATAGAAGGCGCCTGCACGGAAAGAAATTCCTGGCACCTTTTCCCGGCGTTGCACACCATGGTATCGGCTCACTCAAAGGTCCGAACCATCCCACCCACGCTGCGGGTACGCGTAACAAGTGGCGCTGACCCCCCTGACCTGCGTACCGTGGTGCTGTGCGTGATCAACTGCCCCCCGGTCTGCCGCCAGATCCCTTCGCCGGCGACCCAGCTGACCCCTCCGCGGCTCTCGATGCCATCGAGCCGGGCCAACCACTCGACCCCCACGAACGCCAAGCGGTCGAGGAGGATCTCGCTGACCTCGCTGTTTACGAGGCACTCCTCGCTCACCGCGGTATCCGCGGTCTCGTAGTCTGCTGCGAGGACTGCCAACAGGATCACTACCACGACTGGGACATGCTGCGCGCAAACCTGCTGCAGCTGCTCGTGGACGGAACCGTCCGCCCTCACGAGCCTGCCTACGACCCGATGCCTGAGGCATATGTCACGTGGGACTACTGCCGTGGATACGCCGATGCGTCGATGAACGAGGCGATGCACGGCGACGGTTTCGACAGCTGAGCGAAACCTCACCCAAGCTCGTACGAAAGTGGCCGACAAGCAATTGCTTGTCGGCCACTTTCGTTTGAATTCAGATCGGAACGGTGCGATCAGGGCGGGGGTGAAGAAGAATCACCCGACGGAGACGAGGCCGGCGCCAGAGGCGTCGTTGTCGTGGTTGTCGTCGTTGTTGTCGTGGTCGTTGCCGTGGGCGACGATGACGGTGTCGACGACGCCGCGCTTGGACCAGGCGCCTGCATGATTCCAGGATTGGGCGTTGTCGTCGTGGTCACACCCCCAGGCAGCTGAGGGTTCGCCGGATTGACGGAGATCCCCGGAATCGCCGTGGGAGACGTGGCAATCGAGGACTGCTGGTCGGTCGTCGACGGCGGCACTGCGGGTGACGTGGTCTCCTGGACCTGCGTCATCAACTTGCCCCAACGCTCGACGAGGTCGGTCTTGTCCTGCGAGTCCTTGACCGCATCGGCACGGTGAGCTGCGTTGTCCAGCACCATCTTTGCCGCAGGAATGTCTCCGGCAGCCAACAGCCGCTCGGCCTTTTCCAGCTCGGAAGTCGTGTCGATCTTCGCAACTGTCGAGTTGGCCTCGTCGGCGAAGACGACCTGCTTGACGCCCCACAGGGCATCGCCGGGCTGGGCGTCGTACGCCATCGCCGTGGCGCCACCGAAGACCACTGCTGCAACTGCTGCAGCGGCGGCGATCGGACGAACCACACGCAATCGAGAACGGGAACGTGAACGCTGACGATCGGAGAAGCCGGACGGCGTCGCTGTGATTGCAGCGATGACATCGTCCAATAACGGACCCTCGGGCATCGGAGTCGCAACGACATCGTCACGCCATTGCGAGAGGATCAACGCAAGTTCGTACTGTTCGGTGCTATCGGTTGCTACCGGCCCACCATTCGAAATGGATTCGATCAGCGCATCGTCACGCCGAACCGCAGCCAAATCCACTGGCGTACCGTCGTCGGCGAGATCACCGAGATTCGAAGCGTCATGCCCCTCGTCTCTAGCCAAAGCTCTCACCTGCTTTCGTCACTTCTTTTTTCAGTTTCGCGATCGCTCTGTGCTGAGCGACTCGTACAGCTCCGGCGGTACTACCGACGGCGACGGCCGTTTCCTCGGCCGACATCCCGACCACCAGGCGAAGTATCAAGATTTCTCGATGCTTCTCCGGAAGTGTGCCGAGAAGTTCGTGCATCTGTCTGCTGGACTCCGAATCGAGAGCTCGCTGTTCGGGACCATCATCCAGTGCTATTACATCCGGTACTTCGGAAACGGGCTCCGACTTGTTACGGGCGGAGCTTCGATGTGCGTCCGCAACCTTGTGCGCGGCAATTCCGTACACAAAGGCCATGAACGGGCGTCCCTGGTCCTGATAACGCGGCAGCGCGGTCATCACGGCCAGACAGACTTCCTGTGCGACGTCGTCAGCGGACAGGTGTCCTCTCTCGGCCGCACCCACTCGACCGCGGCAGTAGCGCACCACCATCGGTCGGATGTTCTCCAGAACCAAAGCTAGAGCTGTACGGTCGCCCTGCGCAGCAGCGGCGACCGCGGTGTCCAACTCATCGCTCGTATTTGTCATCGTCAGCGAAAATCCTGGCGTTACAGTGGCACCTCCCGAGCGGGTGTGCTCCCGCTCTCAGCGGAACCCTCTAAGAGTAACCATCCGGACCGACTGGTCTCCGCATACCTGCCCAGCAGTCGCGATATCGATACAGCTCCTTCTGGAATGTTCTCCGGAGACTTCGGTGGAGTGGTTACGACAAAGGTAGGAGTGATCCACCACGCATCGCAATCAGATCGCCGATCTCCCGGGCACTCGGTGAGGTTCTCTCCCCGCTGACACCTTCGATCAACAGAGACGACGCCCAGGCCAGGGGCAGCAGGCCGTATTGCCGGCACCGCGCGAACACATCTGCTGCCATCTTCACGGCTGCGCTCGCGTCTGTTCCGGTCAGCGCGGCGCTACGCAGCAGATCCGACTTCACGCGGTGCCGCACAGACTCCGATTCCGCTGACAATTCGACGGCGCGTTCTGCGTGTCTGCGGGCACGAGCGAAGTCGCCTCCCGCCAACGCCAATTCTGCGGAGACCCATTCGATCCGAATTTCCTGCCGCCACAGCCCGCCCTCGGCATCCAGACGCGCCCGACATTGCGCCAGCAGGCGCCAGCCGAGCGGGAGCCTGCCACAGCCGAGGGCGTCTGCGGCCAGACCGGTCAGAGCGTCACAGGCAGCCTCTGGATCACCTGGCAGGCCGCCGACGATCGCCAGTGCGCGCCCGTCCCACGTGGACGCGAGTGCATGGCGTCCGCTCTGGCGAAGAAACGACGCCCTCGTGCTGGCAGACAGAGAGGCAAGAACCCGATCCGAGTGCGTCGAGAACCCGGCCGTGAGCCGATCGAGGACATCCAATGCAGCCCGCGCTCTTGCGTAGTGGCCCTGACCACCCAGCACTACTGCCGTTGTCCACCAATCTCGGGTAGAGCAAGGCGCCGGGAGGCGGTCAAGATCCGGATCCGCACCGAACGCGGCAGACTCGAGGGACCCTGGAAGTGCAGTTGTTTCGTTGGGCACAGGTGATCGAGGGCGCGCAGGTGTCGACACAGGTTGATCATCGCAGCAGCACGAGCAGACATTCGCACGACCGGCGTCACACCAACGATGCCAAAAGTCGCACGAAACACGAAAAGGCAAGTTTGTCGGAGTTAATCAGATATTCAACTGAGATTTGCCAAATGTACTCGTAATGATATTTAACGGGCATATATCCGTGACGTTAACTGCGCATTACTTATTGGACGGATGTCCTAGTTGAAACTTGGGCACTAAGTCCCGAAATGGAGCGCAACCCCGCCCACGCAATATCGGACAAATGACGCAAACCGAGCCGAATGACCGAGTGATTTCGCCGGGCGATCAGCCTCGAACATATCCCTGATCTGTGGGTTTCGCATCTCGAGCTGCCAGGCTTGCCGGCCGCCACCTCGATCGACCCAATTTCGACATCGGCGCAGAACAACGCACGAGGGGCCCGAAATGTAAATATATACTTCGTTAACTCTCGCATTTCGATATATGCCGATCGCCACTGAACGAGCCTATTGACGCGATTTACTCAGCACCCTTACGGTTAGCAAGCGTGAACGATTCAGAAGGCCCGGATAACCTCCGGGCAACTTGGTCCGCTCGTTGATCAACGCGAGCTTGCAGTAAGGAGTCAACATGCCTGCACCGAATCACCTTCCAGGCCCCAACGCAGACATCTGGGACTGGCAGATGCACGGTCTGTGCCGCGGAGTCGACTCCTCCATGTTCTTCCATCCCGATGGCGAACGCGGTAGAGCACGTGCCCAGCGCGAAACCCGCGCAAAAGAGATGTGCCGTCAGTGCCCGGTCCTGATGCAGTGCCGCAGCCACGCGCTGACCGTCGCCGAGCCGTACGGCATCTGGGGAGGAATGTCGGAAACCGAACGTGAACTACACGCGCGCCACCGTCGCACCACCCGCATAGCTTCCTGATACATGTAGGTAGAGCGCACTAGGCCCCCGAGAGTTTTCGGGGGCTTTTGCGTGTGGACGGGACACCGTCGAAAATGCGTGTGGACGGGACACTGTCGAAAAGAATTTCCGACACGACCCATCCGACCGACGCCCGCCTCCGAATGCCTTCTGACAGTGCACCTCAGCACATCCCTTCAGGAAGGCAGACCCATGAACACCTCTACTCGAGTTCTGGCAGTCACCGCAGCAGCCTCTTTCGCCGTCTTCGGCGTGGTCGGTTGCTCCTCCGACGACAACGATTCGTCGACCGACACGTCCAGCGCCGCCATGACGTCTTCTGCCATGGGATCGAGCATGTCTCCCAGCAGCGCGATGGCGGAGCCTGCTTCCGATCTGGTCGGTGCCGGTTGTGCCGACTATGCAGCCGCAGTGCCGAGCGGCGCCGGATCGGTCAGCGGAATGGCCCAGGATCCGGTTGCCACAGCGGCATCCAACAATCCGTTGCTCACCACCTTGACCGCGGCAGTCTCCGGCCAGCTCAACCCGGACGTCAACCTGGTCGACACCCTCAACGGCGGCGAGTTCACCGTCTTCGCACCGATCGACTCGGCATTCGCCAAGATCGACCCCGCGACGATCGACAGCCTCAAGACGGACAGCGCCACGCTGACCAAGATCCTCACCTACCACGTGGTTCCCGGCCAGATCGCCCCTGACGCGATCGACGGAACGCACCCCACCGCCGAGGGCGGAACGGTCACCGTCACCGGATCCGGTGACAACATCAAGGTCAACGACGCAACTGTCGTCTGCGGTGGAGTCAAGACCGCAAACGCCACCGTCTACCTCATCGATTCGGTGCTGATGCCGCAGTAGTCCCCACCTGCTGTGCGCCTTTATCAACCCCCCGCGGTTAATAAAGGCGCACAGCGGCCAACGGCGGGCCAAGAGAAAAGAACCGGACATGCACGCTACGGTTGTACGCGATGAAGCGAGACAACTCTTCGTGAGCGAGCCAGACCATGCGTCGGATGCGGCCGACGCATGCCCGACGGACAATTCTGCGGCCCGCACCGCGCGAATCGCGGAATCACGCGAGCTGGCAGTGATCCTCGCGAACGTCGCCGGTGGCGACCAGAGCGCCTTCGCCGAGTTCTACGACCGAACCAGCTCCCGTGTGTACGGCATGGTTCTTCGTGTACTCCGTGATCCAGGTTTCTCCGAGGAAGCGGTCCAAGAGGTCTACCTCCAAGCCTGGAAATCAGCCGACAGCTTCGACCCCGCCAAGGGGTCCGCGCTCTCCTGGCTCCTGACACTTGCCCACCGGCGCGCAGTGGATCGCGTGCGCTCCGAACAGTCGAGTTCGGATCGACAGGCTCTCTACGACACCACCAATGCCACTCCCGAATTCGACGTCGTCAGCGACGAAGTGACACGAAGAGACGAGCATCGTGCTGTCACCGACTGTCTCGAAACGCTGACGGACACTCAGCGCCAATCGGTGACTCTCGCCTATTACGGCGGCCGAACGTACCGCGAGGTGGCCGAAGATCTCGGCGTGGCGATTCCCACGATCAAGTCGCGAATTCGCGACGGACTACTGCGCCTACGTGGATGTTTGGGGGTGATGTGAGATGGACGAAGAGCTGATCGACTACGCGTACGCCTACGCGATCGATGCGTTGGACCTCGACGAGCGCCGTGAGGTCGACAAACGACTTGCCGCTTCGGACTCCGCGACCCGCGCCGAATTCGACGCCCAGGTCCGGCTCACCGCCGAAACCATGGCCGCGATGACCGTCGTCGACGCCGTCGAGCCCCCGCCGTCGCTGCGCAGCAGCGTCCTCGCCTCGATCGCAGAACAGACCGCGGCTCCCAACGCCCCGGTTTCGCTGGCCGAGCGTCGTAACCGTCGACGCCCGTGGACCATGGCTCTTGCGGCGGCCGCCGCAGTCGCAATCCTGGTCGGCGGCATCGGAATCGGACGCACGCTGTCCGACAACACGCCGCCGCAGAACGCCGCGTCCGAAATCATGGCAGCACCCGACGTTCATGCCACGACGCGTGACATCCCGGGCGGCGGTAGTGCCACGACGCTGTTCTCGCCCTCCGAAGACGCCGCAGTCCTCGTGATGAACGATGTGACTCCCCCGAGTCCGGATACCGTCTACCAGATGTGGCTGGTGCCGGGCGACACCGACGACACCACGATGATCCCGATGGGGACGATGGCTCCGGGCGACGTCAAACCCACTACCCAGGTGGTGCTCGACGGCATCGGTCCGAACACGAAGTTGGCGTTCACTGTCGAACCGCCCGGCGGATCGCAGCAGCCGACGAGCGAGCCGTTCGCAACGATCCCGCTCATCTGATCGCCAGACGAAAAAAGATCCCCCACCGGAATCCGGTGGGGGATCTCTTCTTTGTCGAAACTACGAGCAGCGAGTCAGTGGCTGTGACCGTGTCCGGTGTCGGCAACTTCCTCGGTCGGCTTCTCGACGACGGCGCTCTCGGTCGTGAGGATCATGCGCGCGACGGAAGCGGCGTTGACCACTGCCGAGCGAGTGACCTTGACCGGGTCGACGACGCCGTCGGCAAGCAGGTTGCCGTAGGTGAGGGTGGCAGCGTTGAAGCCTTCGCCCTTGGTCATCTCGGCGACCTTGCTGACAACGACGGACCCGTCGATGCCTGCGTTGCTGGAGATCCAGAACAACGGAGCGTTGAGGGCTTCGCGGACCACGGCAACGCCGGTGGCCTCGTCACCCGTCAAGCCGAGGTTCCCGATCAGAGCCGTACCAGCCTGAACGAGAGCCGATCCGCCACCGGGGACGATGCCCTCGGAAACTGCTGCCTTGGCTGCGTTGACCGCATCCTCGACGCGGAACTTGCGTTCCTTCAGATCGGTTTCGGTGGCTGCGCCGACCTTGATGACGGCCACGCCGCCGGACAGCTTCGCCAGACGCTCTTCGAGCTTCTCGCGGTCCCAATCCGAATCGGTGTTCTCGATCTCGCGACGCAGCTGCGCAACGCGGGTCGCGATGTCGTCAGCGGTGCCTGCACCGTCGACGATGACCGTCTCGTCCTTGGTGACGACAACGCGGCGAGCGCTGCCGAGCAGGTCGAGGCCGGCTTCCTTGAGCGAGAGTCCGACGTCGGTGTTGATGACGGTGCCTGCCGTGACGACTGCGAGGTCGTCGAGGAATGCCTTGCGACGATCACCGAAGAACGGCGCCTTGACGGCGACGGCCTTGATGGTCTTGCGGATGGAGTTGACCACGAGGGTGGAGAGAACTTCACCCTCGACGTCCTCGGCGATGATCAAGAGCGGCTTGCCGGATTCGGCAACCTTCTCGAGCAGCGGAAGGAAGTCGGGAAGTGAGCTGATCTTCTCGCGGAAGAGCAGGATCAGCGCGTCTTCGTAGACGGCCTTCTGCGCATCGATGTCGGTGACGAAGTAGGGCGAGAGGTAGCCCTTGTCGAACTGAACACCTTCGGTGACAACGAGTTCGGTTGCAACGGTGGAGGATTCCTCGACCGTCACGACGCCGTCGGTTCCGACACGGGTGAGTGCCTCGCCGACGAGCTTGCCGATCTCTTCGTCACGCGAGGAGACGGTGGCGACCTGAGCGATCGACTTCTCGCCCTCGACGGGGGTGGCTGCGGCGAGCAGTTCCTCGACGACCTTGTCGGCTGCGGCGTTGATGCCGACGCCGAGAGCCATCGGGTTCGCGCCCGCTGCGATGTTCTTGAGTCCGCCGCGGACGATGGCCTGGGCCAGAACGGTCGCGGTGGTGGTGCCGTCGCCGGCAACATCGTTGGTCTTGGTGGCGACGCTCTTGACGAGCTGTGCGCCGAGGTTCTCGAAGGGATCTTCGAGCTCGATCTCACGGGCGATGCTCACACCGTCGTTGGTGACGGTGGGGCCGCCGAATGCCTTGGCGAGCACGACGTGGCGTCCACGCGGGCCCAAGGTCACCTTGACGGCGTCGGCAAGCTTGTCGACTCCGGCTTCGAGAGCGCGGCGTGCGGTCTCGTTGAACGCAATTTGCTTGGACATCTGTTCTGTCAGCTCCTGAATCTTCGGGGCGTGAACGCATTCCGCCCCGGGATCCTGTGTGGACTCCGGGGCGGATCACGTGTGTCTTACTTGGAGACGACAGCCAGCACGTCGCGTGCCGACAGGATCAGGTATTCCTGGCCGGCGTACTTGATCTCGGTTCCGCCGTACTTGGAGTAGATGACCGTGTCACCCTCCTTGACGTCGACCGGGATGCGGTTGCCCTGCTCGTTGACGCGGCCTTCGCCGACTGCAACGACGGTGCCCTCCTGGGGCTTTTCCTTGGCTGTGTCAGGAATGACCAGGCCGGAAGCCGTCGTCGTTTCAGCCTCGTTGGCCTGGACGAGGATCTTGTCCTCGAGCGGCTTGATGTTGACGCTCGCCACGATGAGCCCTCCACTTTGGGGTATGTGCGTCCGAGGCGATCCTCGGACAGCTGTTTGGGTATGCCGTTTACGGCGCGTCACTGCAGTCCCGTCGTCGCGGGTGCCGGAACTCGATCAGCGCCAATTGGCACTCTATACGTGAGAGTGCCAACCCTCAAGGACTGGGCGCATTTTTCTCTTCGTCCAGAGCGAAACAGGACAGCCGTCCACCACGTTCACCTATTGTTCACTTCGTGACGAACATCAATCGCCGTAGTTTTCTGACCTTCGCCGGACTCGGCGCCGTCGGCGCGGTCAGCCTTGGCAAGCCGTGGGGCCTGCAATATGCAGGCGCGTCGACCATTCCGACGTCAGGTCCTGGCACCACTCTCGAGTCCGTGTCCACCCCCGTCAGCAGCAACGGCTACACCAAGCTCACCGCCGGACCCGGTTGGGCGAACATCGTGCGCAGCGAGTTGGCCGAGCCGAAGTCGGGACGCGAGGACCGACGCACCGCACTCGCCTCACTCGTGCAGCTGACCGACGTCCACATCGTCGACGCCCAGTCCCCCATGCGATTCGAGTACGTCCACCAGATCACCGGCTCGGCGTTCCGTCCCCAGGAGACCCTGACGGCGCACGGGCTGATTTCACTTGTCCGCCGGGTCAATTCGATCGGCAGTGGCCCGCACACGTCGCGCCCCTTCGATGCCGTCGTCACCACCGGCGACAACACGGACAACAAGGAATTCGCCGAACTCGACTGGTTCCTCACCTCACTCAACGGCGGAACCGTCGTCGCCAATACCGGTGCCAAGGACCGCTACGAGGGTGTACAGAACTCGGGTGCCGATCTCTACTGGAACCCCGAGTCACCGATGCTCGACATGTACAAGAAGGCCGGATTCCCGGAGATCCCCGATTTCTTCGGTGCCGCTTTCACGCCCGTGTCGAGCCCCGGCCTGAACACCCCTTGGTACTGCGTGTTCGGCAACCACGACGATTCGGTGTCCGGCACGGTGCCCAGCGGCATCCCGCCGCTCGAAGCGATGTACACGGGATCTCTCAAGTTCGAGGTGCCCGGTTCACCGGAGCAGGCCAAGCAGATCGACGTCGCCACCAAGTTCGATCCCAGTGCGATACCCGGAATCCTGTCCGCCTTCACGACGCCGCCGCGCCAGGTCACCCCCGACCCGTCGCGCGCGCCGTTCACACCGCGACAGTTCATCGCCGCACATCTTGATCCCGCGCACACCGGTCCCGGCCCCGTCGGACACGGTTTCGCCCCCGACGCCGGCGACACCGGTATCGGTTACTACTCGTTCGAGATCGCACCGGGCGTCGTCGGCATCAGCATGGACTCCACCAACCGCGCGGGCCTCGTCGACGGTTCGCTGGGCGCCGCTCAGTTCCAGTGGATCGAGAACACCCTGCGCGCCGGCAGCAGCACCTACTACGACGCCGCGGGCTCTCGCGTCACCGAGTCGCGAGGTGACACGTATTTCGTGCTGTTCAGTCACCACACGAGCGACACGATGGACAATCTCATTCCCGACCCCGAGAACGTCCTCGAGCCACGCCTGCGCGGTTCACAGCTTCTCGACTTGCTGCATCGTTTCCCGAACGTACTTGCCTGGGTCAACGGACACACCCACGAGAACAAGATCACCCCGTGGCCCGGCGCGACCCCCGAGCAGGGCTTCTGGGAGATCAACACCGCCTCTCACATCGACTACCCGCAACTCGGACGCATCATCGAGATCGCGGACAACCATGACGGAACGGTGTCGTTGCTTGCGACGCTCTTCGAGGCGGAGAGTCCCAATTCCGTCGACTACAGCGACAAGTCGGCAGCCGGGCTCGCCTCGCTGTACCGCGAACTGTCGTTCAACGACATCCACCGCGACCCGAAACTGACGGGTACCGGCGTCGACCAGAACGTCGAATTGTTGGTCCACACCGGACGATGACTCCGATTGCCGCAGTGTCCTAGGTGATTTCAGGTCCGCTCGAAGGCGAGCGGTGCGCTTTCGCCCACGACACTGCGGCAACGACGAATCGAACGCCGAATCCGATCAACACCAGATTGCAGACGATCTGAAGGCTCACGAGCCCCCGGGCAAGGTCCGTCTGCGCGGCGATGTCACCGAATCCGACTGTCGAGAAGACGGACAACGAAAAGTACAGCGCCGCCATACGCGACAGCGGTTCGGTGAAACTGCCAGGGCTTGCATGCTCGACCGAAAAATAGGTGATGGACACCAACAACAAGTACGTCGGCATCACCACCGCCACAGCTTCGACCGCCTGCAGAGATGGCACATCGGAACGCAGAATTCGCCACACCTGCCAGGTGGTCACGGCAAGTACCGCGGCGCCTCCACCGATCAAGAGGAAGATTGCACTGGCGGTATGTACATCGATCCACGGCAGAAAGAAATACGCGCATCCGAAGGCGATCACCGTCAGCGTGGGTCGAAGCACTGCACCACGGATCAGCGCGCGTCGTCGTTCCCGGTCGATGTGGGGAGAATCGCCTTTTTTCCGCATGAATCAATGATCGACAATTTCGCAGGTAAAACCACCCTTTCGGTCCGAAAAGGACGTCACGGAGACGAAAAGCACTGAGCAATCCTCACGAACCTTCTGTAACGTTCATATAACGGCGGTCGATTGAACATTGACCGGTATTGACTGTGAGGAGGTGTGCGATGAGTTGTTCACTGGGAATTTCCACTGGATCTTCCGGTGTCTATTCAGCACTCGTCGACACCGATACCAGCACAAACGCGCCAGGCGCCGTGCCTGCCGAGACTCGCTTCGTCTCGGCGGATCAGGCCAATTCCAACGTCGGTGACCTTGTCAGAGCATCCATCAAGCTGATGACGACGCAGGTAACGGACGGATCTGAAGCGCCGCGCTCGATCGGTGTCAGCTATCGCACGGACGATCAACTCGCGAGCATCAGGTCATCTCTTTCGCGCTCGCCGAAGCAGGTCCGTGCAATCCCCGAACCTGCCGCCGTACACGCGTATCTCGCCGAGACAGGGAAAACCGAGCGGTACGACACGACAGCTCAGGTGGACGTCGGTGATCAAGGTCTGACGGTGTCCGTCGTCGACCACACCGGTGAAGTTCTGCACTCCGACCGTATCGACGCCCTCGCAGGGGCCGGAATCGACCGGGCATTGGTCGACTTCGTGACGGAGAAGGCGCCAGGGCACTTGCGCCGGTACACCGACGCGGAACTTCTTGCCGCCCGGTGCCATGTCGCCAAAGAGCAACTGTCCACGTCCACCAAGGTGACCGTCGACCTTCCGATCGACGCGATGGCGATCACGCGCGACGAGTTCGAGGCCATCATCGCCCCGGATATCGAGCGCGCCGTCACCTTCATCCGTGAAGTCGTGAAGGGCTCACCGCGGCCCGTCGGTGCCGTTGTACTCATCGGCGGTGGCGCACACATTCCGGCCGTGCGGTCCGCCGTCGCCGCTGCCGTCGACGTCCCCATGGTCGAGATCGTCGAGCCCGAGACTGCGGCAACCAAAGGTGCTGCACTCCTGGCAGATTCGATCACCGCAATTCGTTTCCCGCTGCTGGGCTCCGGAAGTGACCAGCGCTCCGGATCCACCGCCAAGGTATCGGGAGCGTTGATCGGTGCGCTCGTGGTCGGCGGACTGGTACTCGGTTACGGCGCAAAGGAATTGGTTCCGACCGACGACACCGCGGTCTCGCCCGTCGGAACCGGGTCGACCACGACGACGGTGAGCCCCGAAGCGACACCGAGCACCGGATCGACGATCATTCCGTCTCATGATCCTCTGCCTTCGGTAGCCGGCAGCACGTATCCTCGGTACGGGTATCCCACCACCCCGTTCGACTCGCAGCCTTACGACACGCACTCGTACACAACGCATCAGTACACACTTCCGCCTGCGCCGATCCCGGACACCTCGACGACAACCACGCCGCCGACCACGACAACGACCACTCCGAATTGGCCGACCATTCCCGGAATCACGCTGCCCGATCCACCGGCGTGGTGGCCGACGCTACCGGACACCGAGGCGACGCCCCCGGTCGATCCGACCGAGGCAAACCCCGGCGGCGGTCTCGGCCCGGGTGAGAGCGGCGGCGAGAACCCGACGACGCCGGAGACTCCTGGATCTGGTTCCACCGAAACCGAAATCACTACCCCTGGTGGTGGTGATCCGACGACGAAGCCCGGTGAACCGAATACCTCGATGCCCGAAAACGGTCCCGCGACCACACCGGATCGGGAACCGGCCCCGGTCGGCTGATTCTCAGTCGGCCGATTTTCAGTGCATCAGCTGGCTGACGGAGACCGACAGCCCCGGGTCCGTCGCAACACTCAATTCCGAAGGGCCTGCGCCGTTTCCGATCAGGTGAGCGGCCAACGATGCGATCATCACGCCGTTGTCCGTGCACAGTCGAGGTTTCGGAATGCGCAACGTGATGCCCGCTTCGGCGCAGCGCTGCTCGGCGAGTGAGCGGATACGCGAATTGGCCGTGGCGCCGCCGCCGAGAACCAACGTGTCGACCCCGACGTCCTTGGCTGCACGCACTGCCTTCATCGTCAGGACGTCTGCAACCGCTTCCTGGAACGAGGCAGCGATGTCCGGGATCGAAAAGGTCTCGCCTGCGCGCTCTTTCGATTCGACATAGCGCGCGACGGACGTCTTGAGCCCCGAGAACGAGAAGTCGTGCCGCGAATCGCGCGGCCCCGTCATGCCGCGAGGGAAGGCGATTGCGTTCGGATCTCCCTCTTGCGCAGCAGCATCGAGTGCCGGTCCACCGGGAAAGCCGAGTCCGAGCAGTCTGGCCACCTTGTCGAAGGCCTCACCGGCGGCGTCGTCGACAGTCGTGCCCAGTTCGACAATGGGCTTGCCCAGATCTTCGACGTGAAGCAGGTGTGTGTGACCGCCGGAGACCAACAATGCGACGCACGAGGGCAACGGACCGTGCTCGAGAGTGTCCACCGAGACGTGACCGCCGAGATGATTGACCGCATAGAACGGGATGTTCCATGCTGCCGCATAGGCTTTCGCTGCGGCTACACCGACCAGCAGCGCGCCGGCCAGGCCGGGTCCGATGGTGACGGCCAGCGCGTCGGGCTTCTCGATACCGGCGGCAGCAAGGGCACGGCGCATCGTCGGCACGATCGCCTCGAGGTGAGCCCGCGAGGCCACTTCGGGAACCACTCCCCCGTACCTGGCGTGCTGATCCACGCTCGATGCCACCTCGTCGGCCAACAATTCGCAGGTTCCGTCACCGTTCCAGCGGACGATACCGACACCTGTTTCGTCGCAAGAACTTTCGACACCCATGACGATCATGCTTGCTGCTCCTCAATTTCGCGGACACCGAGCACGGCAGGCCGTCTCATCGTGTACGCATCTGCCCCACTGGGCTGGTAGTACTTCTTTCGTGTTCCGACGATCTCGAATCCTTCGCGCCGGTACAGCGCGATGGCAGGTTCGTTGTCGGTGCGCACTTCCAGGAACACCGGGCACTGCCGTGAATCCGCCAGAGTCAGAAGCGCATCGAGCAACGCGCCGCCGATTCCGAGTCGCTGAGCCGAGGGATCTGTACCGATGGTGTGAACCTCGGCCTCCATGTTCGGCGACGCCCCCAACAATGCGACTCCGGCGTAGCCGAGGACGTGACCGTCAGGCTCCCGGGCAACGAAGTAATGATTATGTGCGCCTGCAAGTTCCGAGACGAACGCTTGTGCACTCCAGGGTCCGTCGCCTGCGAACAACGCGCGCTCCAACTCCGCGCACCGTTCGGTGTCATCGACGTTCATCGGCTCGATGCTGTACTTCATCTGCTCTGTCTCACTTGCCACGTTCTGCAAGGGTCTTCGCGTCCGGGCGTCGGAGGTACAGCGGCTCCAGCGGGGCCGGAACCGAGCCGGCCAGGATCTCGCGAGCAGCGACTGTCACCAACCCGGCCGGTGAAGGTGTCTCCGCCGGGTCGACGGGTAGATCGAAGAAGTCCACGTGCGAAGCGGATCCGGCAATCAGCGTCGAAGACGAAGGATCGACGTCGCCGGCGGAATTCACAGCCGGTCCTTCGACGCGCACTCCTCCGTCATAGCGCGCCCAGTAGATCTCGCGACGCCTCGCGTCAGTCACGACGAGCAGGCTCTGTGTGGTCGGTACCGCAGCCGCGATCGCATCGAGGCTGCACACGCCGTACACGGGAACACCGAGTGCGTCGCCGAAGGCAGCGCCCGTCGCCATGCCGACACGCAGTCCGGTGTACGGCCCTGGCCCGACACCCACGACGACGGCGTTCAAGTCGGCCGGTGTGAGCCCTGCCTCTGCGAGGCATTCGAGGACGTGAGGGGTCAAGACCTCGGCGTGCGCACGAGGATTGACCGTGACACGCACGGCAAGCGTCTCCACTGTGTCCGGTGACTCTGCGTCCGGTGACACTGGGTCCGGTGACGAAGCCGACAGGGAGACGACTCCGGCAGTGACTGCCGGAGTGGAGGTGTCAATTGCGAGAACAAGCACGATTTCTCAGGGTACCCGCACGTGAAGAACTACTTCCGGCCCGGGAGGGTCACGACGTCTGTGACACGAAACGCCGTTTCACGACGTCTGTGACACCAAACTCCCTTTCACGACGTCCAGGACCAACTCGCAGTCCGCACATCCGATTCGGGTTCCCGATGAAGCTGCACTCGCAGGTGCCGTTCGACGAGCCTTTCCACGACGTCACCACCCCATTCGACCACCACCACTGCATCGGTGAGGTCGGTGTCGAGGTCGAGGGCATCGAGTTCGTCGAGCGCATGCGGTCCGCTGTCTCCCAGCCGGTATGCGTCGACGTGGATCATGCCGACGGGAACTCCGCCGCCGGGGCGGGTGCCCGGACGATGCTCACGAGCGATGACGAACGTCGGGGACGTCACCCGGCCCTGCACCCCGAGCCCGGCGCCGATTCCGCGCGTCAACGCGGTCTTGCCTGCCCCGAGTGGACCGTCCAGCACCACCAGGTCGCCGGCAACAAGTCCCGCCGCCAAGCGTCGGCCGAAAGCCTCGGTGTCCTCGGCCGTTTCCAACGTGATCTGTCCGGACACGGGAAGTCCCGTGGAGTTCTCAGCCGACATCGGACCGCTCTTCTATCTGCGCTCGCTGCACCAACTTGTCGATTGCGTCCGTCACGATCGCCGGGAACTCGAGCTGCACCAGATGGCCGGCCCCGTGAACTCGCACGAGTTCGGATTCGGGGAGATCGGCGGCGAGACGCTTGGAGCTGATGAACGGAATCATCATGTCTTGATCGCCGCAGATCACGACTGCCGGTGTGTGCGCGAGGACCTCGAGAGAAGCGGACTCGTCGTGTAGTTCCAACGTCCGCAGGAAATTGACGATGGTCACAACCGAGGTCCGGTCGAGCATGCCGTCCGAGAGTTCATGCAGCCGTGGGCTGACATCGGTGCCGTACGAGGCCGCACGCAGGATCGGCGTGATCAATACTCGCGCAGCGCCCCGGGCATGCTGAACTACTCCTGGTGAGGTGCGCACTGCCAACCGGAATCCGTCGATGATCGGATTCTGCAGATTGCGGGTCAGGCCGGTCTCGGCCAGGCCTGCCGCCGTCGTCGCGACCAGCCCCACGCCGATGACTCGGCCCTCGAACCATTCGGGTCGCTGACCGGCGAGCGCGAGTACCGTCATGCCGCCCATCGAGTGACCGACGAGAACTATCGGCCCCTTGGGTACCTTGGCCTCGACGACGGTCGCGAGGTCGCGGCCGAGCTGAGAAACCGTACAACTCTTCGAACGCGGCATGCCCGAGTCTCCGTGTCCGCGCTGGTCGTAGAACACCATGCGAACCTTGTTGCCCCATCGCTCTTCGAGCTGGCGGCGCTGGAAATGCCAGGACAGCGCACTCAGGCAGTATCCGTGCACGAAAACGACCGTCAGCGGAGCGTCGTCCGGTCCCACTTCGCGAACTGCCAGCTCGACACCGTCCTCGGTGCGCACCGTGCTCTTGCGGTCGCGCGTCATGAGGTCGAAGTCCTCGTCCGCGTAGATTTCCCGGCCCGGACGCGTCGCGGTCTTGAATGCGTTCACGCCGGCCATCGAGCCGAGCGCCACGGCGCTGAGCAGGCCACCGAGAATGCTCATCTTTCCTGCAGTCTTCATGACGTCTCTCCCCCGATGTACGTACGCACAGTGCGTCCACGTATCCCGGTCACGACCTCGTAGTGAATGGTGTCGAGTACGTCGGCCCAGGCCTGCGCGTTGGGTTCGCCGTGATCGCCGTTGCCGAAGAAGATCGCGGTGTCGCCTTCGCGAACTCCGTCACCGTCCGGACCCAGGTCCACCAATACCTGGTCCATGCAGATTCGCCCGACAGCCTGGCGACGCTTACCGCCCAACTGCACTTCGAACTTGCCACTCAGTGAGCGAGACAAACCGTCGGCGTAGCCGACGGGAAGCAGCGCAAGAGTGGTGTCGTGCGGTGCGACCCACTGATGCCCGTAGGAGACGCCCTCTCCGGCGGCTACCTTCTTCACCAGAATCACCTTCGCTCGCAGCGTCATCGCCGGTCGTAAACCGAAATCTCCGAGTTCGGGCACCGGAGACAATCCATATATCGCGATTCCCGGCCGAACCATGTCAAACCGCAGGTCAGGACGGGTGACTGTAGCAGCGGAGTTGGAAAGATGAACGACTTCGGGGTCGAATCCGCGAGCGCGGACGTCGGCAACCGCGTCGATCAAACGCTGCTTCTGCATGTCGATGACGTCGTGATGCGGTTCGTCCGAGTGCGCGAGGTGAGAGAACACTCCGCGCAGCCTGATCGTGCCCTCGTCCCGCGCAGTGGCGAGGTCGTCGAGCATCTGCGGCCACTCGGTTCTCGATACGCCGTTGCGATTGAGACCGGTGTCCACCTTGAGCGTCACCGTCGCCTGTTGTCCCAGAACCCGTGCCGCGTCGACGACAGCGGCCAGGTGTCGCGGGGAGGACACGCCGATCTCGACGTCCGATCGGATCGCCGAGGCGAAATCGGCGTCGACGCCGTGCAGCCAGGCAAGAACGGGAGCGGTGATGCCTGCCTCGCGAAGGACCAGTGCCTCCGCGATGGTGGTGACGCCGAGTTCCCCGGCTCCCGCCGAGAGCGCCGTCCGCGCCACCGCAACTGCGCCGTGGTTGTATCCGTCCGCCTTGATGACCGCCATCAACGCTGCATCCCCGGCAAATTCACGCAGAACACGCACGTTGTGCGCGATCGCGTCCAGATCGACGACTGCCTCCGTCTGCGGCCCTACTGCGTCGTCGAGTCGGCTCGCCTTCCCCTCCGCAGGCTCCTTCGGTGCTCTTCCCTGGGCAAGCGTCATGGCGACAATCCTGCCACCCACGCAGAATCGGACACGTGTTCGGGTTTGAACACCCTCAATCGAGGGCAAAAGAGCGAAGCACACGCACCGATTCCCGCAGACCTCCCAGCAGGGGTGAAGCCGAAATCGGTGCTCCGGCGAAATCGCTCTGACCGCCGGCAGCGGCGATGTTCGCAGCCAACGCGTGAGCCCGCGCCCCGACGGCCCCGGCTTCGAGAGGGCTCAGACCCGCCGCCAGCAACGCACCGATCACACCGGAGAGGATGTCACCCGAACCTGCCGTCGATGCCCAGGAGCCGCCGGCGTCGTTGACCAGCACCTCACCGCCGGGATCCGAGATCACCGTCGTATGGCCCTTCAGCAGGACCGTGACTCCGAGGCGTGCGGCAAGAGCACGCGTGGCCGCGATCCTGTCGTCGCCAAGAGTTGTGAATCGAGCGAACTCGCCGGCGTGGGGCGTCAACAGTGTCGGCGCGGTCCGGGCTGCGACAAGTTCGGGACGCTGAGCGAGGAGGGTAAGTCCGTCCGCATCGACAACAACGGGTACATCAGTAGCCAGCACCGACGCCAGAAGTCGCGCGGCGTCGTCGTCGGTACCCATACCGGGGCCGACCACCCACGCCTGAACTCGCCCGGCGGCTTGGAAGGTCTCACTCGCAATCACCTCCGGGAACCGGGCGAGCACCTCGGTGGCGCCGTGCCCGGCGTAGCGGACCAGGCCGGCGGTCGCGGTCACCGCGGCACCGGTACAGAGCACGCCCGCGCCGGGATACTGCTCACTTCCCGCAACGATGCCCACCACACCCTGCGAATACTTGTCGTCCTCCGGACCGGGCACCGGCCACAGCGCACCGACCTCCGCCGGATCGAGCGAACCGAACTCGGGTTCGCCGACGCTCAATCCGATGTCCACGAGTTCGACACGACCACACAGCGGAGCCGCGAGTACGTGTACCGGCTTGAGCGCACCGAATGTGACCGTCACATCAGCGGTCACCGACGGGCCGTCCACTGCGCCGGTGTTCGCGTCGACGCCGCTCGGAAGATCGACCGCCACGATCGGTGCATCCACCTGGCCGACGAGATCGGCCGCGTCAGGCCGTAGACCG
The DNA here is from genome assembly GCF_044908235.1 of Rhodococcus sp. 27YEA6. Lineage (NCBI taxonomy): Bacteria > Bacillati > Actinomycetota > Actinomycetes > Mycobacteriales > Nocardiaceae > Rhodococcus > Rhodococcus sp. 27YEA6. The sequence continues at coordinate 775,869 of NZ_JBIYCY010000002.1, forward strand.
CCGTGCCCGGAAATCCCGACGATGCCGTCGATCACCAGATCCGGCGACCCGACTTCGGCGGCGACTCGGCCGCCGGCCTTCAAGAGAGCATCGAGGCCCGCCCGATGAGCGCGCGCCGGATCGAGCAACACGGCCCGCACGCTCACACCTCGTTTGCGGAGCAACGCACCGGCCCACAGGGCATCACCGCCGTTGTCGCCCGTACCGACCAGCAGCGTCACCGACCGATGCGCGACCGACCCTGTACGGGAACGCAATTCGTCCGCGACTACTCGCGCAAGACCGTACGCCGCTCGACGCATCAGCACCCCGTCGGGCAGCTTGTCGAGCAGCGGCGCCTCAGCTGCTCGCACCTGATCGGCTGTGTAGTACCCACGCATGTCGGAACCCTTCAGTTGCCGTCGCTACCCTCGAAACCATGAAATCACGTCTTCGCCCGGCAATCGCGGGTCTCGTGCTCGCTCTCGGTCTGGTCGGGTGCAGTTCCGGCACCGACTCCACACCACCGGCTCCGGAAACGACGGCCAGCGGACCCGTGGTGACCATCTCCGGGATGGCGTACTCCCCCGCGTCCATCACCGTGAATGTCGGCGAGACGGTCACGTGGGTGTTCGACGACAACGGAATGGCCCACGACGTCAACGGCCTCGGGGACGCCAAGGGCAAACTCCGCAGTCCGCTCAAGAAATCGGGAACCTACACCTACACGTTCACCGAACCCGGAACCTACGACTACACCTGCACACCGCATCCCGAGATGCGCGGAACCGTCGTCGTCGAGACGCCGTAACGCGCTCGGGCCCCACAGTCTTGCGACTGCGGGGCCCGATTTTCTAGCGAAAGCTACTCGACCGTAACCGATTTCGCCAGGTTACGCGGCTTGTCGACGTCGTAGCCACGCGCCGCGGCAACCTCGGCCGCAAAGATCTGCAACGGAACCGTGGACAGCAACGGCTGCAGCAGAGTCGGTGACGCCGGAATCTCGATCAGGTGATCCGCGTGCGCCGCGGCGACGGTGTCGCCTTCCTCAGCGATGACGATAGTCGTCGCCCCGCGCGCCTTGATCTCCTGAATGTTGGACACCAACTTCGAGTGCAGGACAGCGCGGCCCTGCGGCGACGGCATGACGATGATGACCGGAAGGTCCTCCTCGATCAAGGCGATCGGGCCGTGCTTGAGCTCACCGGCGGCAAAGCCCTCGGCGTGCATGTACGCGAGCTCCTTGAGCTTGAGCGCACCCTCGAGCGCCACCGGGTAGCCGACGTGACGCCCCAGGAACAGCACGGTCGACGCGTGCGCGAACTGGCGCGCCAACGCGCGCACCGGTTCTGCCGTCTCGAGTACCTTGCTGACCAATGCGGGCATCGCTTCGAGGTCGGCGTACTCGCGGGCGACCTCGTCCGGATACTTGGTTCCGCGAGCCTGCGCCAAAGCCAAACCGACGAGGTAGTTCGCGGTCACCTGCGCCAGGAACGCCTTGGTGGACGCGACCGCGATTTCCGGTCCTGCCCGGGTGTAGAGGACTGCGTCGGCTTCACGCGGGATCTGTGCACCGTTGGTGTTGCAGATCGCCAGGACGCGTGCCTTCTGGTCCTTGGCGTGCTTGACAGCCTCGAGCGTATCGGCCGTTTCCCCCGACTGCGAGATTGCGACAACAAGCGTCGAGCGATCGAGAACCGGGTCACGGTAACGGAATTCGCTGGCGAGTTCGACCTCGACAGGTAGACGCGTCCAATGCTCGATCGCGTACTTCGCCAACAGACCGGAGTGGTAAGCGCTACCGCAAGCGACAACGAACACCTTGTCGACGTCGCGCAGTTCCTGATCGGACAACCGCTGCTCGTCGAGGACGATCTTCCCGTTCTCGAAGTGGCCGAGGAGCGTGTCGGCGACAGCGGTCGGCTGCTCTTCGATCTCCTTGAGCATGAAGTAATCGTGACCACCCTTTTCGGCGGCCGCGAGATCCCAGTCGATGCGGAACGGGCGTCCTTCTGCCTCGTTACCCGCGAAGTCGGAGATCCGGTAGCTGTCGGCAGTGATCACCACTGCCTGATCCTGTCCGAGTTCAACCGCATCGCGTGTGTGCTCGATGAATGCAGCGACGTCGGAGCCGAGGAACATCTCGCCCTCACCGACACCGACTACGAGCGGTGTCGAGCGGCGCGCGGCGACAATCGTGTCCGCATGATCAGCGTGCGTGAAGACGAGCGTGAACGCACCTTCCAACCGACGAACCACCGACAGCGCACTCTCGATGAAATCACCTGCCGTCGGCCCCTGGGCGTACGCCCGGGCGACGAGGTGAACCGCGACCTCGGAATCCGTGTCGCTCTGCAGTTCGACGCCTGCAGCCTCGAGCTCCGCACGCAGCGGGGCAAAATTCTCGATGATTCCGTTGTGAACGACAGCCAGCTTGCCCGAGGCATCACGATGCGGGTGCGCATTGCGGTCCGTCGGACGCCCATGCGTCGCCCAACGGGTATGGCCCATACCGGACGTACCGACGAAGTGATCCGCACCGTACTCGCCGAGCTCCGCCTCGAGGTTGGCCAACTTACCGGCCTTACGCTCGATCTCGACCCCACCGGTTCCGTCGAGAATCGCGATTCCCGACGAGTCGTACCCGCGATACTCCATTCGTCGCAAAGCCTCCACCACAACGCCCAGAGCTGGGCGGTGGCCGACGTATCCCACGATTCCGCACATGGTGACTCAGGGTACTTGGACATCGGCGGTGGGCGCATTTTGCGGTTCCCGCACCTGGTTGCGGCGTCCGCTCCGCATACACGAGGCGGCTCATCGGATAACGTCTTCAACCGTGGCACCGAAACTGAAGACACTGACCCGTGAGCTGTCCAAGCGCGGCCCGCACCGAGTTCTCCGCGGCAACCTCGCCCTGGCCGGACAGCCGGGTGTCGTGTACACGCCGGAAACCGGTTTCAATCTCCCCGCCGTTGCCTTCGCGCACGGGTGGATGGTCGGGTCCCACAAGTACGAGCAGACACTCCAGCACCTCGCTTCCTGGGGAATTGTCGCAGCGGCGCCCGACAGCGAACGCGGTCCGGTCCCGTCACATCTCGGATTGGCTGCAGATCTTCGAGCGACGCTCGACATCTGCGTCGGCGTGCGACTCGGCCCCGGACAGATCAGCGTCCAACCCGATCGGGTCGCCTTTGCCGGTCACGGCATGGGCGCGGGCGCTGCGGTACTGGCCGCAGCGCAGCGCGGGGATGTCGGTGCGGTAGCCGCACTGTTCCCGGCCCCGACAGCACCCAAGGCGGAGAACTACGCGTCGAAGATCACAGCGCCCGGATTGATCCTCGCCGGCGAAGACGACGTCGATTCCTTGACCAGCAATGCCCGGCCGCTGAGCGTGGAGTGGGGCGGTCCTGTCATCGCACGTACCGTGAATGACGCCCAAGACGCCGGACTGATCGAAGGCCGCCGACTCCTCGGCGCCCTGGGCCTCGGTGGATCCGAGCGCAAGACACAGGCCGCCACACGGTGCCTGCTCACGGGCTTCCTGTTGTTCCATCTGACCGGCGACAAGAAGTACAAGGATTTTGCTGATCCTGACGTCGAGATTCCGCACACGGCGCCGTTGCTGCCGGTCGAACCTCACTCCGACGCGCGGGCCAGCCAGCTGTTGCGTAAGTAGGAGTCCGTACTCGCCACCGACTCCGGCGGCGAGCACGGCGGCGTCGGCGTCGGCTCTGACGCGGATCGCAGATACGGGCCGGACCTGACCGGCCCATCCGTGTCATTCTCGGCGGATGTCGTTTCGGACGGCGGCTCCTGGTGCGATTCCGCGCTCGCTGCGGCCACTCTGCGCTCACGGAAGTCGTCGAGTTGAGAATCGAGGGTTCGACGGATCGCTTCGAACGGCGCGTGAACGGACTTCACAGCGGACCAGCTCCGGCCAACTCAGCGCCCGTCTCTCCGTCGGGAGCCACGATCGACTCGTCGGGGACTGTGGAAGGCGGCTCCGGGTCCGGCGCGGGCGAGAACTCGGCGTTGGATTCGACCGGCACCTCGTGCTCGCGAATCTCAGGGTCGGGAGTTTCGGGCTGGAGTGTCGCAGGCTGGGACGCTTCTTGCGGGCGCGCCTCGTGCAGCGACATCTCCGGATCGGCATCGAGCACTATTCTCGGCCAACCATTTTCGCTCAACTCCAGGGTGGCCGACACAGAGTTCCCGTCAGCACCTGCAACATCCAGACTCACCCCACGACCGTCGGACGCAATCGAGAAGCCCCAAGTGTTGCCGCCGATCGAGAAAGAGACAGGAGCGGCGGCGACACCTGATGCACTCGGCTCGGCGATCGGAAAGGTTGACGTGAACGCGTCTGTCACCCACTGGGTCGCGGCGTCAAAAGCATGACCAACCGCGCTCGCGCACTCCGCACACGCCCTGTCGAATTCATCGCGAGTATCGAGATACGCCGAACGAAAAACCGTGTCCAGCCATGGCGCCGCACCACGACCGGTGGAAGCGACGTGAGTCAGCTGGTCGATCTCCCCCGCACCCAGACCGCCGATCGTCGCCCGGTCGAGGCTTGCCACCTTGAAAGCCTTGTCTGCCAAAGCCGTTCGAACCGTCCGCGCGAACTCGTCGGCCAGCGTGATCAACAGTGGCGCCGAATCCGCATCGGACCGAGCTTCACGCCGCGCCGCGAAGGCATGATCTACGACCGCACCCACGCGGGAAACATTCCACACTGCAGGAAGATTCTCCGCCAGGGTCGTCAGCATCGCGATCTCGGCGACCGAACCGTCCACCGCTGCGGCCATGTCCGACGCATCTCGCATTAGTGCATCGAAATCGATACCAGCCTCTGCGCGATACGCATCCTCGTAGGACGTAAGCATCCGTTCTTCGAAGCCCAACCGAGAGGCCAGGTCGTGAAATCGATCGAAGAACTGCAGTCCCCTCGCACCAGCATCCAGGATTTCGTCAGGACGCACGCGTGAATCACGCAGTGCAAGAATATCTTCGACGCAATGGTAGCTGTTTGGTACTGCCTGTGCGGTACCGCTCGTCGGTATCATGAGACCGACCCGCTGGAGTCTCGCAATCGCTGCGCACCCTGACCGTCCACCTCAGCGATCACCTCAGCCGAAGAGGAAAGCCGACGCGCCAACGCATCGAGAAGATCCGCACGGCCAGTCAAGCGAGAATTCAGGACCGCCAATGCCGACGCCAACGCGGCTCCATGCTCGGCGTAATCACGGCCCGAAACGGCACCGCTGAATCGCAAACGCCTGATCGGCTCGGCAGAATCGCGCAGAGCCTGGGCCACCGACACCGCATGGCGTGCCAATTCATCTGTTCCAGCGCGGTCGACATCCACGAGCGCTCCCAAGTTTCAACGGAACCACTCGAACGTCGAGCGGCCTTTGACTCCTTGGACGCAGCAGGGCGCAATTACGTTCCCTCAAAACGCGAACGCGTAATGAGGGGCTAAACCGAACCGACGATCTCGGCCAACTCGTCGGCCAGCTTCTGCGCGAGCGGAAGTTCGGTGGCCTCGACCATGACGCGGACCAGTTGCTCTGTCCCGGACGGGCGCAGGAGCACGCGACCACCGTCACCGAGGACGCGCTCTGCGTCCGCGACTGCTGCGAGTACCGACGGCGATGCTGCGACTGTCGCCTTGTCTCCAACCTTCACGTTGATCAGAACTTGCGGGAGGGTTGTCATCGTTGCGGCCAGCGCGGATGCCGACTTACCCGTGCGAGCCATGCGTCCGAGCAGCCGGAGGCCGGTGAGAATCCCATCGCCCGTGGTGCCGAACGCCGGCAACACGACATGGCCTGACTGCTCGCCACCGAGGCTGTATCCGCCCGCGCGCAGTTCCTCCAAGACGTAGCGGTCGCCTACGGCAGCAGTCACGATGTTGATACCGGCCTCGCGCATCGCGATGTGCAAACCGAGATTGCTCATGACAGTCGCGACGAGAGTGTTCTCGACCAACTCACCGGCGTCGTTCATCGCGATCGCCAGAACTGCCATGATCGCGTCACCGTCGACCACCGCTCCGGTCTCGTCGACGGCCAGGCAGCGGTCGGCGTCGCCGTCGTGCGCGAGGCCTAGGTCCGCCCCGTGATCGACTACGGCTTTCTGAAGATTCTCCAGGTGCGTCGATCCGCAGCCGTCGTTGATGTTGAGGCCGTCGGGATCGGCGCTGATCGCGATGACGCGAGCGCCCGCTGCCGCGTAGGCAACCGGTGCGAGCGCGGAAGCAGCGCCGTTGGCGCAGTCGACCACAACGGTGAGTCCAGCGAGTGGCTCGCTCGCCGCGCTCGCCAGATGCGCAAGGTACAGCTGAGCGGCGTCGTCGACCGTACGGACGCGGCCGATCCCGGCACCTGTCGGTAGGACGGGCGGCGCAGTGCCGTCGAGTGCATCCTCGATCGCCACCTCGACAGCATCATCCAGCTTGTGTCCACCGGCTGCGAAAATCTTGATTCCGTTGTCCGGCATGGGATTATGCGATGCAGAGATCATGACACCGAGACTGGCGTCGAGCTTTGCCGTCAAGTATGCAACTGCCGGAGTCGGAAGAATACCCACGTCGAGCACGTCGACACCCGCGGAACTCAATCCTGCGGTCACCGCGGCTTGAAGCATCTCACCGCTGGCGCGAGGATCGCGGCCGATCACGGCGGTCGGACGTGCGTCCGAGGTGTCGGCTGTCAGTACGCTCGCCGCGGCAACTGCCAATCTCAATGCAAGATCTGCAGTCAGATCCGAATTGGCAAGTCCACGAACACCGTCAGTACCGAACAACCGACCCATAGAACGACTCCTGAATCCTGTGAACCTCGAGAAGGGAACTCGAGAAGGGAATTTCTCCGAGAAACACAAGAGCGAGCGTCCGGTAACGATGGACGCCCGCTCTTGTGGTGAACAGGTGCCGAAGCAGACCCGTCGGGTCAACCTCGGCAAAGCATCAGCGCTTGGAGTACTGCGATGCCTTACGGGCCTTCTTCAGGCCGTACTTCTTACGCTCGACCGCGCGGGCGTCACGCGTCAGGAAGCCTGCACGCTTGAGGGCCGGACGATCATCAGGGGTTACCTCGATGAGTGCGCGCGCGATAGCCAGACGCAGTGCGCCTGCCTGACCGGACGGGCCGCCACCGTGCAGCAGTGCAATGATGTCGAAAGACTCGGGACGCTCGACGAGCACCAGCGGAGCCTTGATCAGCTGCTGGTGAACCTTGTTGGGGAAGTAGTCCTCCAACGTACGACCGTTGAGCTTGAACTGACCGGTACCGGGAGCCATCCGGACGCGAACGACAGCCTCCTTGCGGCGACCGACGGTCTGGACCGGGCGATCGAGGACGATCGGTGCGAGCGTAGCTGCAGCAACCTCTTCGACGACCTCGACTGCGTCAGAGACAAGCTCTTCCACTGCTTCGATGTTCTCTTCGGACACGTTCTGCTCTTCCGGCGATGTCACTGTGCGACCTGCTTGATCTCGAACGGCACCGGCTGCTGCGCGGTGTGGGGGTGATTCGGGCCCGCGTAAACCTTGAGCTTGCTGCTCATTGCGCGGCCGAGCTTCGTCTTGGGGAGCATGCCGACAATGGCCTTCTCGACGAGACGATCGGGAGTCCTGTCGAGGACCTCACCGACAGTGCGGGACTTCAGGCCACCCGGGAATCCGGAGTGGTGGTAAACGTTCTTGCCCTGCAGCTTGTTGCCGCTGATGGCAACCTTCTCTGCGTTGATGATGACAACGAAGTCACCACCGTCGATGTGCGGCGCGTAGGTGGGCTTGTGCTTGCCACGCAGCAAGTTCGCTGCCTGAACGGCAAGACGGCCGAGCACCACGTCAGTGGCGTCGATGACGTGCCACGTGTGGGTCACATCTCCGGCCTTCGGGGTGTACGTAGACACAGATCTTCCTCGTCTTATTTCATTCCACTGCTGACCATGTGCGTATCGCGTAAACGATCCTCGGCGGCCAGTTGAGACCCGAGAACCGCCGGTCTCCACGCATTTCTGCCGGAGCCCTACGGCACGCCACCGATAGACGATACCGGTCTACCCGCTGCCAGGTCAAAGCGCAGCCATTCCTGCCAACAGCATCATCGTCCAGCACAGCGATGCGAGCGATCGACATGCGCCTGCCCCGGCAACCTGACGGTACCGGGGCAGGCGGGGTGTCATCACGGCATGGGATGTTGTCAGCGACCGAACCCGTTTGCGGCGATCCGATCAGCTTCCTGCATCTTCTCCGAGCCGCTCGCCGTCGCTCCGGCGATCTGCGCGAGAACCATGTTCAGTTCTTCGGAAGCCTGGGCCCAGCGACGCTGTGCGTCGTTCCACGCTTCGGAACCTGCCCCTTCCCAGCCTGCTTGCAGCTTGTCCACGACAACCTTGATGTCGCCCTGTTTGTCGTTGATCGCTTTGGCCTGCTGTTTCATCTGATCGGACAGCATTGCGAGGCCGCCGAAGTCGTACTTGATCCTGTCGGACATAACTGCTCCCGGTTCGGTGTGACTGGAGAGAAATTGTGAGAACTAACATGCGAGAACTACTGGCTGAGGATTGCTTGATCGGACGATGAAGAGCTGGCGGTCAGGACATGTTCACCGTCGCGCCGCGAAGCGAGCTGACGTTGTCGTCTTCGGTCGAGTCGAAGGTTCCCGCGGCCTGTTTGATCTGCTCGCAGATGTCGGTCAGAGCTGTGTCCAACTTCAGGGCCGCGCTGTTGTATCGCTCCATGATTCCTGCGTATTCGACCTGCGCCGCACCGTTCCACGAATTGTGCGAAGCGTCGGCCTCCGACCGAACAGCGTTGACCAGCCCCCTGATGTCACCGAGATGTCCGTCGATGGTCCCCGCCGAATCGATCAATTCAGCGGTAGTTGCGGTAAAGCCCATGTCGTCCCCCTGGATTCGGTGAGTACCGTTCGGTATCGGCGATCACACACAACGGGCTTTGTCCGTCGGATGTGCACCGGGGTCGAGCGGAACTCCCTGATGTGCGCTACACATACTTTGACGCGACCTTCGTACCAACGGTTCCGGCCCGACCGAAGAATATTTTCAGAACCGACCGATCCGGTCACGGTGTGAATTCGACCGACTGCCACATCCGCAGGCAGTCCGCTTCGAGACTGCCCCACTCACCGACCAGATACTGGCAGCCGATACTCACTTGCCGTCCGTTGTCGACGTACACGCGCCAACGCACCTCGGAGAAATCGTCCGGAAACTCGACGTACACCACTGCCCGTTTTCCTGCGGCATCGTCGAGCACAGCAAACTCTGCGAACCGCAATGGGTCCTCGAACGTCGAAAACTGCTGACGCAAAACAGCTTCGACGGAATCGAATCCCACACCTTCCGCAAGACGTTTCTCGATGACCACGATCTTGCGATCCGCACCCGAACCGGGTACCAAATCGGTACGCCCGCTCGAGGTCCCTCGCGACAGAAGCTTCCAATCGGAAGGCACTTCTGCCGCAACGCTTCCCACGTCCACACGAGTAAGTTCCGGCGTGGCCCCGGACTCGATCGACGAGATCGAAGTCTTCGGTGCAGGCGTTTCCTGCTCTTTCGACGCCTCCACGATCTCGACTTCGACTTCCGCCGTGGCTGCGACCGACCCCGCCAACCGAGAATCGCCTCGATCGCGAGTGGACACCACGACCGTTGCTGCGACCGCACCGGCGACGGCGACCACCGCAAGCGCCGCCGCGAACCATCGACGGCCTCTTCGCCGCCCGCCGACGCGACGCGGCGAAGAGGCATTCGAGTCCGCGCCAGGAATCGACTTCGCGCCATCCGTATCGCCTACCCACCCGGCGCCAAAAGCCGAATTGTCGACGATTCGTCCCGAACTGTCCCGCGCGGTTGTCTGGCGAACGAGCGTCTGAGGATCCACCAGAGACGCAGCCACCCGGCTCTCGTCCAGAATTCGGATGCTCGCGTGGCCGTGAACATTCGTCGACCCCCGTTCGAGCGAAGCCGCAACAGCATGAGAGCTCGGCCCGACCAACACCACAGCGTCCCGAACCGATAGATCCCCGATTGCGGAAAACAACCCCGCAACGTCTGCGATCTCCGAACTTTGTGTTCCGTCGATTCGGAGTTCACCGTCGACCTCAGCGACAACAGAAGCGACCACCGTTCCGCCTCGCAGTTCGAGGACGACACACCGCGATCGCCAAGCCGTATGAGCCGACCTCGCCGCCGCGATCGACGTCGGAACGAGTACGACGTCGTGCGCCACTCGACGTGCGGCATCGAGCAATCGCCGCCTGCGTGGGGCACCCCAATCCGAGGGATGACTGAGATGAAGAATGTCTGCGTCGACGATTCCGCACCCGTCCATCGCACTGGAGATCAGCCTGGCCATCTCCAAGACAGTCGGGACAACCCGACCATCCACGTCGACATAATCGTCGTCGATGTAATCGATCGCATTCTCGCCGGCCGCACCGGGGCCCGACGCCGGTTCGCGTCGGAGGTCTGCACTGCAACAGAATTCGCGTTGACCCGATACGACCCAGATATTCGATGCACCCCAATGTAACGAGACCGACACTGCGGACGGAGCGGTCACAGCGGTGGCATCCACGGAACTTGGACAAGTTGGGTTTGCGAGCGGGAAACGTAAACCCCACGGCCTTCCGGCATCGCCGACGCGCGGACAGTGCCGACGAGATTTCCCTCGTCACGACTTCCGCTCATGATCAATCCGGCCGGCGCCATGTCGCGAATTCTCGCAATGACCGGCTCGTACAGTGCTCTGGCCGCACCACCGGAACGGCGGGCAATAACCAGGTGCAAACCGATGTCCTTGGAGTGCGGAATGTATTCGAGCAACGGCGCCACCGGATTTCCACTCGGTGTGGCCACAAGGTCGTAGTCGTCGATCAGTACGTAAATCTCCGGCCCACTCCACCAAGATCGTTCCCGCAATTGCTGCTGCGTTGTTCCGGCGTTCGGCATTCTGGCAGCGACGATCCGAGCCAAGTCGACCATCAACTCACCGAAGGTCGTCGACGACGCCGAGTACCCGCCGAGGTGATTCCCTTCGACCACGCCCAGCAGGGAATGCCGATAGTCACCGATGATCAGCTTGGCCTGGGCCGGTGTGTTCGACGCGATGATCCCTTCGGCTATTCCACGCAAGAGAGATGTCTTCCCACACGCGGTGTCGCCGAATATCAACAGGTGCGGGTGTTCCCGGAAGTCCATGTACACCGGGGCGAGGTCGGTCTCACCGAGCCCGATCGGCACGGTGAGGCACCGACCGTCGGCCGCACTCGTTGAGGGCCACCGGGTCCCGACAGCTTCGAGAAGTTCTGCCCGCGAGTAGGAATCCGGGAGCATCCGCACGGTGGGTGCCGGACGCGAATTCGACATGGCTGCAATACGTTCGACCGTCGCCACCACAGCCGTACTCGAGTTCTCACTACCCGGTAGGCCGTCGATTCGAGGTAGTCCGGTGAGAAGGTGGAGTCCGTCGCGAGTGATGCCACGACCCGGTCGACCTTCCGGCACCAGGCCGGCTTTCCGGCGACCCGCATCCGAATCTCCCGGATCACCCAAACGAAGTTCGATGCGAGTACCCAGTTGATCCTTGAGTGCCGGCCGGATCTCGGCCCACCTCGACGTCGTGACGATCACGTGTACACCGAAGGACAAACCTTGACCGGCGAGCATGTTGATCTGGGGCTCGAGTGATTCGAAATCCGAACGAACGCTTGGCCAACCGTCGACGACGAGGAAGACGTCACCGTACGGGTCCTCTCGGAGTCCCGCAGCCTCACCTTCCCCGGTGGGATCAGCTGTTCGCAATCTACGGAAATCGGCCATCGATTCGATGCCGAGGTCACGAAACAGTCGCTCCCGTTTAGCGACCACACCGAGTACCTCGGCAACTGTGCGCCGGACGCGGTCGGAATCCAAGCGGTTTGCCACCGATCCGACGTGCGGCAGATCTTTCAATCCGAGGAGCGTTCCACCGCCGAAGTCGAGGCAGTAGAACTGAATCTGTTCCGGCGTGTGCGTCATGCTCAGAGACAAGATCAACGTGCGCAACGCCGTCGACTTTCCCGACTGCGGGCCGCCGACAATCGCGAGGTTGCCAGTCGATCCGTTGAGATCGGCGACGAGTAGATCGCGGCGCTGATCGAACGGCCTGTCGACTATGCCGAAGGGTGCGCTCAGATTTCCGCGAGGTTGATCACCGGTCGCCCACCGCGGCAACAACTGGTCAAGCGTCGGAGATGACTCGAGCGGCGGGAGCCACACTTCATGCGCACGTGGACCGTGACCGCGCATGCGGTCTACGAGGACTCCCATGAGAGTACGTGCATCGTCACCGATTTCACCCATGTCGACGACGTCGGGCTCGACGGGAACGACAACGGCCTCTGGTCCGATCACGGGCTTCGCGGTAAACGGCAGCGGCGCCAGTTCGACGGGGGAATCGACCGAGAATCGAGTGGGCACGATCCGCTCGCCCTCGTACGGGCCTGACACGTACGCACCTTGGAAGCGAACGATCTCAGCAGAATCGGACTTCAGGTATCCCGCACCGGGTGTGCCCGGAAGGTGATAAGCATCGGGAACGCCGAGGACGGAACGAGACTCGTTCGCCGAGAACGTTTTCAACCCGACGCGATACGAAAGATGGCTGTCGAGACCCCGAAGCTTTCCTTCGTCGAGTCGCTGACTGGCCAGCAGCAGGTGAATGTGAAGTGACCTGCCCAATCGCCCGATGGCCACGAACAATTCGGCAAATTCCGGCTGCTGACTGAGCAGTTCGGAAAACTCGTCGACAACCACGAAGAGTGCCGGCAAGGGATCTAGTGCAGCGCCGGCCAGCCTCGCCTTCTCGTAATCGGACACGTTTGCGAAGTTTCCTGCCGCACGCAACAGTTCTTGTCGACGATTCATTTCGCCGGCGAGCGCGTCCTTCATACGATCGACCATCGCCAATTCCTCGGCAAGGTTGGTGATGATCGCAGCAACGTGCGGCGCCTCCTCGAGGCCGAGAAAGGTTGCACCGCCTTTGAAGTCGATCAGGACGAGGTTCAGTGCGTCGGGAGAGTGGGTCGCGATCAGGCCGAGCACCAAGGTTCGCAGGAACTCCGACTTGCCAGAACCGGTGGCTCCGATACACAGCCCGTGCGGACCCATACCGTTCTCGGCCGACTCCTTCAGATCCAGTTCGACGGGGTTTCCGTCTTGTCCGACACCGATCGGCACACGGAGTCGGTCGCGCCCCTGACGTGGAAGCCAGCCATGCTCAGGATTGAACCTCGCAACGTTTCCTATCCCCAACATCTGGCTCCACGTCCGAAGGGATCGGTCGTCGTCAGCTGCGTCGACGGCATTCTGCGATGCCGCACGGAACGGTGCGATGCGACGGCCGAACGCCTGCGCCAGGCTCGTCGTCGCAGCGTCAGGCCTCGCAAAGTTCTCAACTCCTGCGCTGCTCACCGCGCCGATCTGATCGCTACCGACGACCAGTCGCAACCCACGCGTCGCCACCAGCCGCGGGCAGAACCCGCAGAGGTCGAGGACTGTCACCGAGTCGAGCCCGGATTCGGACAACAGGCCGGTGTCACCTTCGAGTAAGCCACCGTCCACGACCAGCACGAGATGCGGAACGCCCGCACTGGCTGAAGTGTTGCGAGCGAATCGAGCACGCATCGAAAGCGGTTCCCCGAGGGAACTTTCGAATTCGAGATACGAACCGAACACCATGCGTGCAGTGCCGGTGCCGTCCTGAGACTGCGGGTGTTGCACGTGTGGGAGCCACTTGACCCACTCCCACTCGGATTCGGTATCGGGACCGCACACCACCGCAACTTGGAGCGTGTCCGGACCGTGGAATGTGCACAGCTGCATCAACATCGAGCGGACAAGCGCACGAGCGGAATCTCTCTGCCCCTCGATGGACATCGCAGCAAATCCGCGAAGCGAGACGGCGGTCGGCAGGTCCTGCACAACCGAATGTGCACGGACGAATCGCCGAAGTGAGACAGCAGCGACGGGTTCGAGATCCTCGACCGGCCCGGTCTCCGGAGACACGAGTCTGGTGGCCAATCGCTGTGTACCCAGACCTACCCGAACGTGGCAGTAGTCCGAGTCGGTGATCTGACGCTCCCACATCCGCACAGTCCCGGCCAGTGTCCAGAGCAGCGACGGCTCGGGATTGCTCCACTCGAGAGCAGCACGCTGCGCACCAGACGTCGCAGCAACATCACTACGCATCTGATCCAGGTACCGGAGGTAGTCCTTGCGGTCCTCGTTCGCTTCGGACGCTCTTGCTCCACCGCTACGACCGCCCCCGGCGAGCATTCCGAGCATCGACACCATCATCATGACCGGAAACAGCAGGGACATCGGATTGCGCGCCATGCCGGAAGAGAACATCAGCGCCACCATGCCGATCATGGCAACCACCATGATCACCGGAAGTAGTTTGGTCAGTAGGTTTCCCGGCGTGACGCGAGGTATCTCCGGTGGGGCCTGAAGCGTCACCTCGCCGCCCGGTGTGCGCGGCGATTCACGGCGTGCTCGACGCGCAAATCTGACAGTGCTCAATTCACCCACCCCCATCGGTGCTGCAGCTGTTGCCGCCAGACGCCTCGTCCGACTACCGCCGGCCCCCCAAGGCGTACTCGCGCAATTGCAAGAGAGTAGATCACAACACCGACACTCGGGTCGGTGCCACCTGTTGTCGGCGCTGTCTCCGATACAGGCGCGCAGTTCATGTCGTATTGTTCGGGTGAACTGGGGTGACGCGAAGGGGGAATCGCGTCATGGGAGGGGACAGATCTTGACCAGCACCACTACAACCAGCGCTGCGAACACCGGAAACGGACGAGGCGCGAGTCATTCTGCCGAACTGTGCAGGTTGACGGTACTTTCAGCCCATTCGCAGGTGGATCTTGCGGTGCCGCTTCGTGTTCCACTCACCGTGGTCATTCCGGGCATTGTGGACACAATTGTCAACCACAGCAATTTCAACGAGTTCGACCACACCACCGAACAATTCGAGCCCGTCGACTGGACTCTGTCGAAAGTCGGCAGGGCACCGCTGGCACCGACGCTGTCGCTGCACGAGCACGGAATCCGCGATGGAGAATTGCTCGTACTCGAGGCCTCGGACACCGCTGCCCCGCCCCCACTCTTCGACGACATCATGTACACCGTCGCGGCCACGGATGCGGACGTCTACCGACGCTGGACTCCGGTCACCGCGCGCATTGTCGGCTCGACCGCCGCCCTCGTCGCTGCGCTCGTCGCGGCCCTCGCCCTGGTCCTCGGCGACACGGGACTGATCGGCGCCGTCTGCGGCGGAGTGACGTCTTTGGTGCTCACCGTCGCCGCCGTCGTGGCAGCGCGGGTGTACGGAGACTCTGGAAGTTCCGTCACGCTCGGATGCGCTTCGGTGCCACTGGCGTTCGTCTCCGGCGCACTCTGCGTGCCCGGCACTGTTCTTTCGGCTCATCTGCTTCTCGGTTCGGCATTTGCCGCTGCGGTAACTCTGATCTGCTTCCGCTTGTGCGGCGCCGGATTAGCTGTCTTCACAGCACTTCTCGTCGTCCTTCTCGCGGCGGTGGGCACCTTTGCCGTCACTACCACGCTTCCCGAGGCGCGCACCGCGACCGTCAGCGGCGCGGTGATTGCCGCCGCATTGATCGTTCTCACGTTCACCGCTCGACTGTCGATGTTGTTCGCGCGACTACCGCTTCCTCCTGTTCCGACGCCGAGTAATCCCCTCGACGACGACCGCGACGGACTGCCCGAACCCGAACTACCCGGGCTGACCGAGTTGGCGGAAAGGGCAGGGCGGGCGCGTAGCTATCTGACCGGGCTGATCGTGGCCACGTCAGTGGTCGCGCTCGTCGCTGCCGTCGCACTCGCGTGGTCCTGGCCTGGTCAGGGGATCGTCTGGCCGAATCTTGCTCTCGCATTCGCGACGGCCGTCGTGCTGATGTTTCGCGGGCGCACCTACGCGGGCGCACAGCAGGCTGTGCCACTCATCGCGGCAGGCATCTCGGTGATTCTCGTTCTCCTGGGCGACATGGCATGGACCCATCGCGACCATGCATTGGTCGTCTTCGCCATCACGATGACCGTTCTCCTCCTGGCACTGGTTCTGGGAATCCTTGCCCCCCAGAACACATTCAGCCCCGTGATGCGACGCGCTGCCGAGCTGTTGGACCTCGCTGCGATTGCAGCAATCGTTCCGCTGATCTGCTGGGTCAGTGGCCTCTTCACGCTCATGCGTGGCCTCTGAGCGATCGGTGATCGATGGTGATTCGACGTGCAACAAACATCTGCGCCAGTCTCGTGATCGTTGCCTTCAGCGTTCTCGTCGGGGCAGGTGGCGCATCGAGCGCGGTTCCCTCCCCCATCGATCCTGCCGTGCTGCCGGAGGACGGTCCGCCTGCACCTCCACAACCCACCGAACAACGAACCCTGTGCGTCCCAGCCGTGGCAGGTGGTGACGGTGCGGACATTCCACGTTCTCAACGAGATCTGGGATTCGATTCTGTGTGGCCGATCACCAGAGGGGCAGGACAGCGAATTGCTGTCATCGACACCGGTGTCAGCAGACATCCCCGACTGCCATCGCTCGACGGCGGCGGTGATTACGTCGGTACCTCCGACGGCACCGACGATTGTGACGCACACGGAACTGTCGTGGCCGGTCTCATCGCCGCCCAGCAAGTCGAGGGTTCCGGATTCTCCGGAGCTGCGCCGGACGCACAGATAATTTCGATCAGGCAGTCCAGTGCCGCCTTCTCGGTGGCCGGCCAACGCGAAGACCCTGCTGTAGCCGAGAACTCATCCGGGTACGGAAACGTCGACACCATGGCATCGGCCGTCCGTCACGCTGCGGACATGGGTGCAAGCGTCATCAACATCTCCGAAGTCGCCTGCAAGCCTGCCGGGGACGGGATCAACGACCAACGACTCGGCGCTGCAATCGAATACGCCACGATCGCGAAGAACGTCGTAGTCGTCGCAGCTGCAGGTAACGTCGGATCCGGAGGTTGCAAGAACCAGAATCCGCCGCCGGATCCCGTCGATCCCCTAGCCGATCCATGGAACTCGGTTGCGACGATTGCCAGTCCGGCTTGGTACGACGACTATGTCCTCACGGTCGGGTCGGTAGACCCCAATGGCGCCGCCAGTTCCTTCAGCCTCGGCGGTCCGTGGGTCGACGTGGCGGCGCCCGGCACCGGAATCACCTCACTTCACCCGACGTCGCCCGGTCTGACCAACGGGGTGTACGGCTCCGACGGCGCCGTACAGTCGTTCAACGGGACCAGTTTCGCTGCGCCCTTTGTCGCGGCGACCGCCGCACTGGTCCGGTCGGTTCACCCGGAACTGACTGCGCTTCAGGTCATGCAACGTATCGAAGCCACCGCCCACGCTCCGGCGCAGGGTTGGAATCCCTACGTCGGTCACGGCGTCATCGATCCACTTGCGGCAGTGACGGGCGAATTGGCCCCAGGAGAACGCGTCAAGGTCAACCATCAGTCGGTGTCGATCGATCCCCTACCCACGCCGCCGACCCCCGACAACCGATCTCGCGACACGGCACTCGTCGGAGCCGGAACGGTCGGCACCCTCGCCCTACTGACGCTGTTGGCATCGATGCCTCTTCGTCGAGTAATTCGTCGGCATCTTCCCGAACGCCAGAACATCGATCCCTGAACCGTCAGCAGTGTTCAGTTCACCGGAGCGGCCGGCGCTGTATCGGGGGCGATTCCGTCGTGAGCTATCAGTGCATTGCTCTTCTCGAGCGCGGGACCTGATGCAAGTAGGTCGAGCATCTGCCAAGGCGCGCGATCAGGCGTTCGCGTCAATCCGAGCGCGCGAGCGGAGGTTTCGTCCGGTACGCCGTACTTCACACCGGTATCGGCTACGTAGAACACTCCGTCGTGCCTGGTGCTGTTCGTCTCGATTCCGGTCGCTTGAACAAATCCGCCGAATCCCTGTTCGACATGGACGTTGTCGAGATTGTCACCCGATCCGTCCGCCTGCGCCAAGGACACCAACTTGCCACCCTCCGGGATCGGAACCTGCAATCCAGCGACAAGTTTCAGCGTTGCAGAACTACTTTCGCCGCCCTCGACTGCAGGTGCGGGAGCCCATTCCAGACAGCCGACAGGTGCGCCGTGATCATCGACGATCTCCGGAACCACCCGCGGCAACAAGTCGACGGCCAGCTCACTCACCGAGGGAATACGACTGATGGCATCAGGGGTGACGCTCGCGATCCCGGTGGCGCCCTGCGAATCCGAGAAGTAGATCAGCTGGGCGAGCGCCGCACCGATCTTCTGGATCCCGTTCTCGAGTACCACGTAGTACTGCGGGTCCGCACCCACCGAAACCTGGACGACGGAGCCGACAGTCTTGTTCTGCAGAGGAAACCGGGGCGCCGATCCCAGTTGGCGGATTCGCGGAGCCTCGATGCGCGGAACTTCGGGAATCGAATTGAGGAATCCGATACTGATCGGTCGCGCCTGTGCTCCTTCCAGGCCTAAAGCCCGCATGATCGCCGGATCGTCCACATCGATTTCCGCTCGCTTCCCGTCGTACACGAGAAAGTGATCGGAACCCGACTTCACCAGGAATGCACGGTCATTCGTCAGATATGTCGTGTTTTCGCCGACATTGGACGAGCCGACCAGGACCGAAGTCGTCAACGATTTTCTCCCGTCGGATCCGACGGAATCGCACACCGTCCACGCGGCGTTGGTAGGGTCGGCCGATTCCGGCAGCGCGGACGGTGCGCCGGGAATGCCGACGAGCGCGCCCCGGGGTTTCGCCTCGACCTCGGATGCCTTGACTATTGCCGGTTTTCCTGGCGAACCCAGAATCAGTCGTGCGGAGGCCAAGTTCAGCACAGGGCGAAACGTACCCTCCATGGCGACGAACATCGCGCCCGATTCCTTTGCAACGACGATCTCTGCATCGCCGATTCTGTCCTGTGGCCGAAACAGAGCGAGTACAGCGCAACCCGCCAATCCCAGTGCAGCGAGGACTATTCCGACGGTGAAGGCGCGCGACTGTGATCGCATCGGATCGTGAAGCATCCGCACGTCTCGTCTGACCAGCGCATGTTCCATCCGCCTGACCAAGAATCGGTACCCGTTGACCTGCCAGCGCGTGGTAGGTGTCGCAGCCATCATTCCCCCCGTGCCTTACATCCCCTTGCGAAGACACAGTACAGTTCCGCTGGGGCGGAAATTTTCGGGTAGTTCGCAGGTCAGGTATCGGGGAGGAACCGTGGACCGATCGCGGTTGAAGCATTGGCCGTCGTCACACAGGATTTCGACGCGCGAGTTCGTGCCGGCACAGATTTTCGGAATCGGTGCGGGCGGAATCGCGATGGCCAGTGGGCTCGATTGGTTCTGGGCGCTGGCAATCGGTTGTGTGGTTGCCGGATCAATGCTGCTTCATGTGGGCGGTTGGTCGGTAATGTCCTGGATTGTCAGGTACTTTCGCTATCTGCACCGCAAGGACGTCGACCGCAGCACGATCGTCAGTTTTCACACTCCCTCCGAGCAGTCCATCGGGCTCCGAGTGGACGGATCTTCGCTCGTCGCTGTCGTCGAGATCGCTCCCCCACGCGACTACCTGACCAGGATCGGCCGTCATTCGTTCGACGCTTCCCACCTTCTGCCCACGGCAGCCCTCGCCAATTGTCTCTATCAGCACGACATCTCACTCACCGGCATCGACATCGTCAGTCACGGATACCGCGCCGCGTCGGGAACGCCTGCCACCGAAGTCTACGAACGTCTCATCGGACCACTACCAGCCACCGCCACCAGAAGTGTTTGGCTTGCACTACGTTTCGACGCGCTGGAGGGTGGTGCAGCAGTCGAACGCCGGGGCGGGGGCGAACAGGGCGCCGGCCGCGCGATAGCTGTTGCCGCCAATCGTGTCATCCGGGTGCTCGATTCAGCGGGGTGCAAGGCGCGGATCCTGACCGCACCGGAGATCGCGTCGTCCACTGCCCAGGTGACAAGAGGAGTGGCCGGCCACGAGGTCACCGAAACGTGGCGAAGTACCCCCTTGCCTGGCGTGTCCAACGTCGGATTTGGGATCGAACCCCGTTTCATCACCACTGCGACCCTGACCCGAGTGTGGGCAGTGGCAACGGTCGGGACGTCCGTGACAATTCGGTTACGACCCACCGGACAACGCGGAGAGGCGAAGGTCAGTGCGACATGTCGCTTCACCACGCGCAATCCACCTGAGAACGCACCGCTGGCCGGTTTGGTCTCGCTACGTGGGCGCCAGCGCGACGGATTGCTGACCAATTTGCCAACCGCATTGGCCGCGCTGGACGGCATCACGCCGGGCGTTCGCATGGACGGGGGCACACTCGACTCACTCGCTCTACCCCTTGCCGGGTGCGGCCAACTCATCGGCTCGGACCGAAACGGGCACGGTGTCGCGGCCAGAATTTCGGGGCCGGGCGTCAACACCGTTCTTGTCGCCGGCGAACTCTATCTGGCTCAGCAGTTGATCTTTCGAGCCATCGCGACCGGCGCACTGGTACTCGTCCACACCGATCGACCGCAAGCGTGGACCGCGCTCACCGACTCGATGGGAGTGCCTGACCGACTCCGCGTGTCCGGGCAGGGCGGTGGGCCTGAGGGCGCCTTCAACACTGTCGTGTTCGACGGCGTCGAGGGGTTATCTCCGCGTGCCGGCGTGACCGCAATCTATGTGTACGGACATCCACGCCAATGGCCTCGGGTCGACCCTGAAATCTCGATAGTCCAGCCATTCGCACTCGGTGACAAGATCACGGTCGAAACCGGCCGTACACGCGTCGACCTGACTCTGGTGACCATCGCTTCCGAGACATCGTTCATCGGCCGTCCACGAGCCGGCGACGCTCACCAGATGGCGTGATCGCGTATGTCCAAGATCAGCCGGGATAGGGATCACTTGCACGTTGCATCCGCAATCCGCTTCCCCACCAATCCAATTCACGAATCATCTTCTCGCTTGCATCGATCGCAATCGAATCGACGCCGTACGGCTCGTGTCCGAATTGCTTACGCACCCGGTGGATGGTCACGCTTTGACGCACCGAGACCATGTGCAACTCCGCCACCACTTGCCTCAGTTGCTCGACGGCCCGAACACCACCTGAAATCCCGCCGTAGGACACGAATCCGATCGGCTTGGCACGCCACTCGTGTTTCACCGAATCGAATGCGGTCTTGAGAGCAGCCGGATACCCGTGGTTGTATTCGGAGGTCACGGCGACAACAGCGTCGGCGCGCCCGATTCGCCGGCGGAAAACCTCCGTGGCAGGTGAATCCGAGAAATCCTGGGGCAACGACAGCTCTCTGAGGTCGATCACCGATACGTTCCACGACGGGTTCGCGGTTGCGCGCTCGACAAACCAGTCCGCCACTGCTCGTCCCATTCGCCCCTCGCGGACCGAACCTACGATGACTTCGACGTTCAAAGGTGCCATGAACGTCGATGCTAGCGACTGATCACGCAGTGATCCCGTCCGTGATGAGTGCTGCCAGTTCCCGATAAGCGCTGGCATCGTCCAGACCAGTTGCCCGGTAGACCGCGCGTTGCTGGATCCGAACCATCGTCGCCGCAGCGGCATCGGCGACAAATGATGCGTGTACCTGCCGGAATGCGCCCGAATCGACTCCCTCGACGATGAGCGATCGCACACGATCAGCAGCGATCGACGTGTTCTTCTCGTAGACCTGGCTCGCCGACACCGATTCGGCCAGGTCTTCCATGAACTGACTGGACGCCGCGGACAGCCGATCACCCACTGCTTCGAGATACACCGCGACTCGACGAGTCGGGGCCGTTTCGGCGGCGACTGCACTCTCCACTGCATCGGTCGCCGCCCGGAAGAAGTGCACTGTCACCGCCCGCACCAGATCCTCTTTACCGGCCGCCACGGTGTACAAGGTGCTCTTGGAGCAGTGCAGACGAGCTGAGATCTCGTCGAGCGTGAGGTGGGCGAAACCCTCGCTCAAGAACAGTTCGACCAGTTGATCGAACAACTCTGCCCTGCGCGCAGTCGTCTTGTGAACCAGCCTTGCCATACCTACAACAGTACTGCAGTATCGTTCTCAGTACTATTACCTAGCTAGGAGCCGACCGTGCCCGTCGAACGCCTGATGCCCAGCCAAGAAGCTCGCGATCTCATCGAACTGACGCGTGATGTCGCGGACAAGGTACTCGCGCCCAAGGTCAACGAATACGAGAAGGCCGAGAAGTATCCAGACGGAGTGTTCCCCGCACTCGGACAGGCGGGTCTGCTGAGCCTTCCGTATCCCGAGGAGTTCGGCGGCGGCGATCAGCCGTACGAGGTGTACCTCCAAGTGCTCGAAGAGATCGCCTCACGCTGGGCAGCGGTTGCAGTGGCGGTGAGCGTGCACAGCCTGTCGTGCTTCCCGCTGTTCACCTTCGGCACCGACGAACAGAAGAACCGCTGGCTACCGGACATGCTGGGCGGCAACACCATCGGCGCGTACAGCCTGTCCGAAGCGCAGGCCGGATCCGACGCCGCCGCGTTGTCGTGCAAGGCGACGCCCACCGACGGTGGCTACCGCGTCAACGGTTCGAAAGCCTGGATCACCAACGGCGGCAAGGCGGACTTCTACAACCTCTTCGCACGCACCAGTGACGACGGTTCACGCGGCGTCTCCTGCCTCCTGGTGGACAAGGACACCGAAGGCCTCAGCTTCGGAAAACCCGAAGAGAAGATGGGGCTACGCGCGGTCCCCACTGCCTCCGCGAACTACGACGACGCCTTCATTCCTGAGGAGCGATTGATCGGTCAGCGCGGCCAGGGGCTGCCGATCGCCTTCAGCGCTCTCGACTCCGGCCGACTCGGAATCGCCGCCGTTGCCGTCGGAATCGCTCAAGGCGCGCTCGACGACGCGGTCGCTTACGCGAAGGAGCGCAAGGCATTCGGCAAGCGGATCATCGATCACCAGGGACTCGGTTTCGTGCTCGCGGACATGGCTGCCGCAGTCGACTCCGCGCGAGCCACCTACCTCGATGCAGCCCGCCGCCGCGACGCCGGAGTTCCGTATTCACGCAACGCGAGCGTCGCCAAGCTCGTGGCCACCGACGCGGCAATGAAGGTCACCACCGACGCCGTTCAGGTATTCGGCGGGTACGGATACACCCAGGACTTCCCCGTCGAGCGCTACATGCGCGAGGCCAAGATCACGCAGATCTTCGAGGGCACCAACCAGATTCAGCGATTGGTCATCGCGCGCCAACTGGCGGGATAGCCCCCCGGTACGAATGCCCTCCCACACAGAGTGGGAGGGCATTTTGCATGGTGATGTTCAGTCGCCGCAGCATCCACCCGAAGACGGAATCTCGCGGGTCTCACGGGTAATCGCGTTGCGGGCAGCCAGTTCCGAGTAATCGGGGTAGTCCACGCGGACCAACGAAAGTCCGTGCGCCGGAGCAACGAGGATGGAACTGGATCGCGACGTTTCGTCGAGCAACCCTGCCACCCAGTCGGCGGTGCGCCGTCCTTCACCGACGGAGAGGACTGCGCCGACAAGACTGCGAACCATCGACCAGCAGAACGCATCGGCATTCACGTACGCCGTGAACACCGTGCCCTCTTGGGTCCAGTCGAAACGCTGCAGCTCCCGCACCGTCGTAGCGCCTTCTCGACGCTTGCAGAATGCCGCGAAGTTGTGCAGACCCAGCAGCCGATTCGACGCTTCCTGCATCGCTCCGAGATCGAGTGGTTTGGGATACGAGACGGTGTCGCGTGCGCGTAGTGGTTCCACTCCGAACGCCGCGTTGGTCACCCGGTACTCGTAATAGCGTCGCATCGCGGAGAAGCGCGCATCGAAGTCACCCGGAACCACCGATATCTGTTTGACCCGAACGTCCTTGGGCAGAAATCGTGCAAGTCTGCGCACGAGTCGCGACGGATCGTCCGGGAGCAACTCTCCCGGAACGTCGACGTGCGCTACCTGACCGGTGGCGTGGACACCGGCGTCGGTTCGACCGGCAACGGTCAACTGAACCGGGTGTCGAAGCACCGTTCCCAACTTGTCTTCGATCTCACCGCACACGGTGCGCAGATCGGTCTGGCGGGCCCAACCCGAGAAGTCGGTGCCGTCGTAGGAGATGTCGAGCCGCAATCGAACGAGCCCGCCGTCCCCGATGGGGGCGGCGGGCTCGTTCGATTCAGCGTGTGCCGAAACCAAGGGAGACTAGTCCTTCTTGGCCTCTTCGGCCTCGGGAGCGTCGGCCGCAGTTGCGGTCTCGTCCTCGATGGCCTCGACGACTGCGTCAGCGTTCTCGACCTCAGCGTCGGTCGCGTCGGCCTCTACGGCCTCGACGACGTTCTCTGCGGCGGGAGCTTCCTGCGAGGACTTGACGCGACGAGCGCGGTCAGCCTCCGAGGTGACGGTCTTTTCCTTGACGAGCTCGATGATTGCCATCGGAGCGTTATCACCCTTGCGGGGGATCGTCTTGATGATGCGGGTGTATCCACCGTTACGGTCCGCGTAGAACGGGCCGATCTCGGCGAACAGGGTGTGAACGACATCCTTGTTGCGGATGACCTTCAGCACCTCACGACGGTGAGCCAGCGTGCCGGCCTTTGCGTGCGTGACGAGCTTCTCGGCGTAGGGGCGCAATGCCTTGGCCTTGGACTCGGTGGTGGTGATGCGACCGTGCTCGAAGAGCGCGGTAGCCAGATTGGCGAAAATCGCCTTCTGGTGGGAAGCCGACCCGCCGAAGCGGGCACCCTTCTTGGGCTTGGGCATGATGATCTCCTAGTAAAGGACCTGAGCTGCTACAGCTGTTCGGTCTCGGCGTAGTCCTCGGTACCTTCGGCATCGCCGAAGGAACCGGCATCAGTGTCACTCCACGTTCCGGTGGCGGCGTCGTAGCCGGCAACGGTGGTGGGATCGAAGGATGCGGGGCTGTCCTTGAGGGACAGGCCGAGCGAATGCAGCTTGACCTTGACCTCGTCGATGGACTTCTGTCCGAAGTTGCGGATGTCGAGCAGATCGGACTCGGTACGGCCGACAAGCTCACCGACGGTGTGAACACCTTCGCGCTTGAGGCAGTTGTAGGAGCGGACCGTGAGGTCCAGATCCTCGATGGGGAGTCCGAAGGAAGCGATGTGATCGGCCTCGGCAGGCGAGGGTCCGATCTCGATTCCTTCTGCTTCGACGTTCAGCTCACGGGCCAGGCCGAAGAGCTCAACCAGGGTCTTGCCCGCCGAAGCGAGCGCGTCCCGTGCGGTGATGGAGTTCTTCGTTTCCACGTCGAGAACGAGCCGATCGAAGTCGGTGCGCTGTTCGACGCGAGTGGCCTCCACCTTGTAGGTGACCTTGAGCACCGGCGAGTAGATCGAGTCGACCGGGATACGGCCGATCTCTGCGCCGGACGCCTTGTTCTGAACGGCGGGGACATAGCCACGACCGCGCTCGACTACGAGCTCGATCTCCAGCTTTCCCTTGTCGTTCAGGGTGGCGATGTGCAGATCAGGGTTGTTCACGGTGACGCCTGCCGGGGGCACGATGTCGCCCGCAGTAACAGCGCCGGGGCCCTGCTTGCGGACGTACATGGTGACCGGCTCGTCCTCTTCGGAGTTCACGACGAGGCCCTTGAGGTTCAGGATGATGTCGGTGACATCTTCCTTCACGCCCGGGACGGTGGTGAACTCGTGGAGAACGCCGTCGATACGGATGCTGGTGACAGCAGCGCCGGGGATCGACGAGAGCAGCGTGCGGCGCAGCGAATTGCCGAGCGTGTACCCGAAACCTGGCTCCAGGGGCTCGATGACGAACTTCGAGCGGTTATCAGCGATGACCTCTTCGGTCAGCGTGGGTCGCTGAGAAATGAGCATTGGTATTTCCTCCTGTACGGACGTCCACTATTTGACGCCCACGATGGGAAAGGGCCTGCGGCCCTGTGAGTGGTTGAGGAGTCCGGAGACTCCTCAACCACTCACGGGGTGCGAAGCGCCTTACTTCGAGTAGTACTCGACGATGAGCTGTTCCTGCAGAGCGATGTCGATCTGCGCGCGCTCGGGAAGCTGGTGAACCAGGATCCGCAGACGCGAGCCGACAACCTGCAGCCACCCGGGAACCGGGCGATCGCCGACGGTCTCACGCGCAACCTGGAACGGAAGCGTGGAGAGCGACTTCTCCTTGACATCGATGATGTCGTACTGCGAGACGCGGTAGCTCGGGATGTCGACCTTCTTGTTGTTCACGAGAAGGTGACCGTGCGTGACCAGCTGACGTGCCTGACGGCGCGTGCGAGCGAGGCCCGCGCGGTACACGACGTTGTCGAGACGCGACTCGAGGATGCGAAGCAGGTTCTCGCCGGTCTTGCCGGGGCGGTTGTTCGCCTCCTTGTAGTACAGGCGGAACTGCTTCTCCATGACGCCGTAGGTGAAGCGAGCCTTCTGCTTCTCCTGCAGCTGGAGCAGGTACTCGCTCTCCTTGATACGCGCGCGGCCGTGCTGTCCGGGCGGGTACGGGCGACGCTCGAATGCCTGGTCGCCTCCAACGAGGTCGACGCGCAGACGACGCGACTTGCGGGTGATGGGTCCGGTATAACGTGCCATTTTCTTCTACCTATCCTTCCCGCTATACCCGACGCCGCTTGGGCGGACGGCAGCCGTTGTGCGGCTGGGGGGTTACATCGGAAATGGTGCCGACCTCGAGGCCAGCGGCCTGGAGGGAACGGATTGCGGTCTCGCGACCGGATCCCGGTCCCTTGACGAAGACGTCAACCTTCTTGACACCGTGCTCCTGCGCCTTACGGGCAGCGCTCTCAGCAGCAAGCTGAGCGGCGAAGGGAGTCGACTTACGCGAACCCTTGAAGCCGACGTGTCCCGAAGACGCCCAGGAAATGACATTTCCGGCGGGGTCCGTGATGGACACGATGGTGTTGTTGAAGGTGCTCTTGATGTGAGCGGCGCCGTGCGGGATGTTCTTCTTATCCCTGCGACGCGTCTTCTGGGTCTTCTTCGGACCGGTGCTACGTGACTTCGGGGGCATTACTTCGCCTTCTTCTTGCCGGCAATGGTGCGCTTCGGACCCTTACGGGTACGGGCGTTGGTCTTGGTGCGCTGACCACGCACGGGCAGACCACGACGGTGGCGCAGGCCCTGGTAGCAGCCGATCTCGATCTTGCGACGGATGTCGGCCTGAACCTCGCGGCGAAGGTCACCCTCGACCTTGAGCGACTCCTCGATGTACTCGCGGAGCTTTGCCAGGTCCTCGTCCGAGAGGTCCTTGCTCCGGAGATCCGGGCTGACGCCGGTGGCGTCAAGGATTTCCTTGGAGCGGGTACGGCCGATGCCGTAGATGTATGTCAGTGCGATCTCCATGCGCTTTTCGCGAGGAAGATCAACACCAGAGAGACGTGCCATGGTGGCATTTCCTTATCGGTGTGCGGAGGTCTGCTCCCAGCCCTTCCCCTGTGCCTCTTGCCGAGTACCGACGCCCGAAGGCGCAGATGATCTCATCAACTAACTCAGTGGGGCCCCGGCCTCCGTGCCGGGGGTGAACCATTGTCCGACCTTGGCGATCGGTGAACGATCGCGTGGGGTCTCGTCAACAATGGCTGGTACTGGGAGGTCTTCTTTGCTTGTTGCCAAGCAGATCTTCGAAAAGCTAGATCTAGCCCTGACGCTGCTTGTGACGCAGGTTCTCGCAGATCACCATGACTCGACCGTTACGGCGAATCACTTTGCACTTCTCGCAGATCTTCTTGACGCTCGGCTGAACCTTCACGTCTTCTGATCTCCTGTTTTGTCGCAGCCCGCCGCGATGAACCGCGGCAGACATACTTCTCCCTGACCCAGGTCAGGTCCGGGAAGTTCGTTACTTGTAGCGGTAAACGATGCGTCCGCGCGACAAATCGTAGGGCGAGAGCTCTACGACAACGCGATCTTCCGGGAGGATGCGAATGTAGTGCTGACGCATCTTTCCGCTGATGTGGGCGAGGACCTTGTGGCCATTCTCGAGCTCAATGCGGAACATCGCATTGGGCAGCGGCTCGACTACTCGTCCTTCGACCTCGATGGCCCCGTCTTTCTTAGCCATATCCTCCGCGATCCGTTTGGTTTGGCATGCTTCGTGCATCGGCTTCCGTTACATTGGCACGCAATGGAAAGATC
This sequence comes from Rhodococcus sp. 27YEA6, assembly GCF_044908235.1. Classification (NCBI taxonomy): domain Bacteria; kingdom Bacillati; phylum Actinomycetota; class Actinomycetes; order Mycobacteriales; family Nocardiaceae; genus Rhodococcus; species Rhodococcus sp. 27YEA6. The sequence continues at coordinate 804,055 of NZ_JBIYCY010000002.1, forward strand.
GTCGGCAGTTCGAAAGCCCGATCCCGGAGCGATCCAGGCGTAGGCACACGAACTATCGACGCGCATAGCGCACCGCCTAACCATGTTACGCGATGTAAACGACCAGGCCAAATGCGCCTCCGGGCAGGGTGACGACACACACCGCTCCCCCACCGAAAAAGTCCCAGCCTCGAAATGAGGCTGGGACTTCTCGAACATGAATCATGCTCGCTGCCAACACTTGTCAGCGACTGTGTCGACTACTCCGGCCGGAGTGTCAGAATCCGCGGACCGTCTTCGGTCACTGCGACAGTGTGTTCCCAGTGCGCCGCACGGGACCCGTCGGTCGTCACAACGGTCCAGTCGTCGTCGAGAATCACCGTGTCGGTGGTGCCGAGCGTGAGCATCGGCTCAATCGCCAGGCAAGATCCGACAACCAGTTCAGGACCCTTACCCGGGGCACCTTCATTGGCGAGGAACGGATCCATGTGCATTTCCCGGCCGATTCCGTGTCCGCCGTATCCGTCGACGATGCCGTAGGAACGACCGTGCAACTTCTCGGCGGCATGAGTACCGACCTCGATCGCGTGCGAAACATCCGTCAGACGGTTGCCGGCGATCATTGCCGCGATCCCGGCTTCCATGGAAAGCCGAGTGGCTTCGCTGAGCTCCTGATCGGCGACGCTGATCTCACCGACACCGAACGTCCAAGCGGAGTCACCGTGCCATCCGTCGAGGATCGCGCCACAGTCGATGGAAACCAGGTCGCCTTCAGCCAGGATGTCCTGAGCTGAAGGGATTCCGTGAACGACGCGATCGTTGACCGAAGAGCAGATCGAGCCGGTGAAGCCGTGGTACCCGAGGAACGAGGGCACGGCGCCGGCGTCACGAATGACGGATTCAGCGACCGCGTTCAATTCCAAAGTGCTGACACCGGGCTTCGCCGCAGCGCGAACCGCCACCAGCGCCGAACCCACGATCGCGCCGGCAGCAGCCATCGCGTCGAGTTCGCCCGCGGAGCGGAACGGAACAACCTTGCGTTTGCGCCCGAAGACCATTATTTACCCAACGCTGCCAGTGCGCGAGCGTTGACCTCTTCGACCTCGCCGATCGCGTCGACGGAGACGATGCTGTCCTTGTAGTAATCGAACAGCGGTGACGTCTCGTCGCGGTAGACCCGGAGTCGGTTGCGAATGACGTCCTCGGTGTCGTCTGCACGACCGCGGGCGAGCATACGCTCGACCACGATGTCCTCGTCGACGACGAAGGAGAGGACACCGTCGAGCTTGGTGTCGAGATCCTTCAAGATTCCCTCGAGTGCCTGAGCCTGTTCGACCGAGCGCGGAAATCCGTCGAGAAGGAAACCGTTTGCTGCGTCCGGTTCTGCGACGCGAGCCTTCACCATGTCGTTGGTGATCGAGCTCGGTACGAGTTCGCCGGCGTCGATGTACTTCTTTGCTTCCACACCGAGAGCGGTGGCCTGACCGATGTTCGCGCGGAAGAGATCACCCGTGGAGATATGGGGAACGCCGAACTTCTCGGACAAGATAGCGGCCTGGGTGCCCTTGCCGGCACCGGGAGGACCAAGGAGGACAAGTCTCACTTGAGGAACCCTTCATAGTTACGCTGCATTAGCTGACTCTCGATCTGCTTCACGGTGTCCAGGCCGACGCTGACCATGATCAGCACCGCGGTGCCACCGAACGGCAGGTTCTGCGCGCCGCCGCCATTCCCGATGTCGAGGAACAGGTTGGGCAGAACAGCAATGGTGCCGAGGTAAATCGCACCCGGAAGGGTGATGCGACTCAGCACGTAGTTGAGGTAGTCCGCGGTCGGCTGACCGGGTCGGATACCGGGGATGAAGCCGCCGAACTTCTTCATCTCGTCGGCGCGCTCTTCGGGATTGAAGGTGATGGCGACGTAGAAGTACGTGAAGAAGACGATCAGGCCGAAGTAGATCGCGATGTACACCGGGTTGGCCGGATTCACCAGGTAGGTGTTGATGAGGCGCTGCCACCAACTGGGGTCGACCGCTGTACTGGCCGAAGTCAGCTGTGCAATCAAGTTCGGGAGGTACAGCAGTGAAGACGCGAAGATCACCGGGATGACGCCGGCCTGGTTCACCTTCAGAGGCAGGTACGTCGAGGATCCGCCGTACATCTTGCGTCCGACCATCCGCTTCGCGTACTGCACCGGGATACGACGCTGACCCTGCTCGACGAAGACGACACCGGCGATGATCAGCAGCGCTGCGAGGCAGACGAAGGCGAAGACCAGCGGACCACGGCTGTCGAGGATTGCCTTGCCCTCGCTCGGGATACGCGATGCGATACCGGCGAAGATGAGGAGGGACATACCGTTGCCGACGCCACGTTCGGTGATGACCTCGCCGAACCACATGACCATGGCAGCACCGGCAGTCATGACCAGCACGATGATGACAAGTCCGAAGATCGACTTGTCGGCGATGATGTCGTCACAGCCCTGGAGCAACTGTCCGCGTGCCGCAAGAGCGACGATGCCGGTCGACTGCAGGATTGCCAGAGCAATGGACAGGTAACGCGTGTACTGCGTCATCTTGGCCTGGCCGGACTGGCCTTCTTTCCGAAGTTCCTCGAACTTCGGAATCACCACGGTCAGGAGCTGCACGATGATGCTCGCCGTGATGTACGGCATGATGCCGATCGCAAAGATCGACATCTGCAGCAGAGCGCCGCCGGAGAACAGGTTGATCAGCGAGTAGATACCTGCTGAGTCACCGGAGTTGGCGATATCGATGCACTGACGCACACGGCCGTAGTCGACACCTGGGGACGGGATGAGAGCGCCGACCCGATACAGAGCCACCAAGCCGAGGGTGAAGAGGATCTTCCGCCTCAGGTCTGGGGTCCTGAGGGCCGAGACGAAGGCGGAAAGCAAAGATCCTCCTGGCACGACGGTAGGGAGACAGATCGTTTTGACCTGTCGAACTTTTGAACTCTAACAGTGAGCATTTGGGAACTAGGCGGGCAGACCACGAAAACCGGGTAAGCCGAAGATACATTTGCCACTCGGTGACCAGAATACTGGCCCGTCCGAGCATGCACGACCAATCTGTGACACGACCTCGTACCTGTGACACGACCTCGTAGACGCCGATGGCCGCACCGCAGCAAACGCTGCGCTGCGGCCATCGGACTAGCTACGCGTGATCACTCACAGCTCGGTGGCGGAACCACCGGCAGCAGCAATCTTTTCCTTGGCGGAACCGGTGAACTTGTCGACGGTCACCTGAACGGCAACTGTCAGTTCGCCGTCGCCCAGAACCTTGACGAGCTGGTTCTTGCGGACTGCGCCCTTGGCGACGAGATCCTCGACCGTGATTGCTCCACCTTCGGGGAACAGACGGGCGATGTCGCCGACATTGACGACCTGGTACTCGACGCGGAACGGGTTCGTGAAGCCCTTGAGCTTGGGCAGACGCATGTGAAGCGGCATCTGTCCACCCTCGAAGCCCACGCGCACGGTGTTACGTGCCTTGGTGCCCTTGGTACCGCGACCTGCGGTCTTACCACGCTTGCCGCCCTCACCGCGTCCAACACGAATCTTGTTGGACTTGGATCCCGGAGCGGGGCGCAGGTGGTGCAGTTTGATGGTCATGGTTAGACCTCCTCAACTGTTACGAGGTGGCGCACCACGTTGATCAGACCGCGGTTCTGTGCGTTGTCCTCACGAACAACGGTCTGACGGATGCCCTTGAGACCCAGCGTGCGCAGAGAATCCTTCTGGTTCTGCTTGGTCCCGATGATGCTCTTGATCTGAGTGACCTTGAGATCTGCCATTACTTCACACTCCCAGCAGCCTGTGCGCGAGCGCGAAGCATGCCGGCGGGTGCAACCTCTTCGAGGGTGAGGCCGCGGCGAGCCGCAACTTCCTCGGGACGCTGCAGACCCTTGAGCGCAGCAACGGTCGCATGCACGACGTTGATGGCGTTGTCGCTACCGAGCGACTTCGACAGGATGTCCGCGATACCAGCGCACTCCAGCACGGCGCGCACAGCGCCACCGGCGATAACACCGGTACCGGGGCTTGCCGGGCGAAGCATGACGATGCCGGCAGCAGCCTCACCCTGAACGGGGTGAGTGATGGTGTTGGCGATCATCGGGACGCGGAAGAAGCTCTTGCGAGCCTCCTCGACACCCTTCTGGATGGCCGCGGGAACTTCCTTGGCCTTTCCGTAGCCGACGCCGACCAGTCCGTTGCCGTCTCCGACGATCACCAGAGCGGTGAAGCTGAAGCGACGACCACCCTTGACGACCTTGGAAACGCGGTTGATCGTGACAACGCGCTCGATGAACTGTGACTTCTCCGCAGCGTTTCCGCCACGGCCACCGTCGCGACGGTCACGGCCGCCACCACGGTTGTCCCCACGAGCGTTGCTGTTGTCACCGCTGTTGGGGCCATTCTGTCCGGCGGGTCCGCTTCCGCCGTCACGCCTTTGACGTCCCGGCATCAGGCTGTCCTTCCGTTGAAAATGTTGGTCATCAGAACTTCAACCCGCCTTCGCGAGCCGCGTCTGCCAGGGCCGCGATGCGACCGTGGTAGCCGTGTCCGCCGTGGTCGAAGACAACTGCTTCCACGCCGGCAGCCTTGGCGCGCTCGGCGATCAGCTGACCGACCTTCGCGCTCGCAGCCTTCTTGTCGCCTTCTGCCACGCGCACGTCTGCTTCGATGGTCGACGCGGAGGCCAGGGTGTGGCCGGCCAGGTCGTCCACGAGCTGGACGTGGATGTGGCGCGAGGACCGGTTGACGACCAAGCGGGGACGCTCGGGCGTGCCGGAGACCTTCTTGCGGAGACGGAAGTGACGACGCGTCTTCGAGAGACGACGCTTGGTGGACGCATCCTTGCCCAGCGGAATCCGCTTGGCTTTCTGGTTTGCAGTCTGGCTCATATCACTTACCCGTCTTTCCGACCTTGCGGCGGATCTGCTCACCCTCGTAACGCACGCCCTTACCCTTGTACGGGTCCGGACGACGGAGACGACGGATGTTGGCCGAGATCTGCCCGACCTTCTGCTTGTCGATGCCGGACACCGAGAACCGGGTGGGCGACTCGACGACGAAGGTGATGCCTTCAGGAGCCTCGATCGGCACCGGGTGGCTGAAGCCGAGCGCGAACTCGAGGTCCTTGCCCTTCAGTGCCACACGGTAACCAACACCGTGGATCTCCATCTTCTTCGTGTAACCCTCGGTGACACCGGTGATGATGTTCGCAACCAGGGTCCGCGACAGACCGTGCAGCGCGCGGCTACGACGCTCGTCGTCGGGGCGCGTGACGCTCAGCGAGCCGTCCTCTGCCTTTTCGATTGCGATGGGCTCGGAGATGGTCAGCGCGAGGGTGCCCTTGGGACCCTTGACGGTGACATCCTGGCCGCTGATCGTGACGTCAACGCCCGCGGGGACGGTGACCGGAATCTTTCCAATACGCGACATTGTGGTGGCCTCCCTTACCAGACGTAGGCGAGGACTTCCCCGCCTACTCCTTGATTGGCCGCCTGGCGATCGGTGAGCAGACCGGACGACGTGGAGATGATGGCCACGCCGAGGCCTCCGAGGACCTTGGGCAGGTTGGTGGACTTCGCGTAAACCCGGAGACCGGGCTTGGAAACGCGACGCACGCCGGCGAGGCTACGCTCGCGGCTGGGACCGTACTTCAGATCGACGATGAGGGTCTTGCCGACCTCTGCGTCTTCGGTACGGAAATCGGAGATGTAGCCCTCGCGCTTGAGGATCTCGGCGATGTTCGCCTTGATCTTCGAGTGGGGAAGCTTCACCTCATCGTGGTACGCCGTGTTGGCGTTGCGCAGACGCGTCAAGAAGTCTGCGATGGGGTCAGTCATGGTCATAGGTCGACCTCGACACCTTTCTCGCTGTGGTTCCCATGCAACACCGGACGAATCCGATCGTGGGCCTCCAGCAATTCGGCTGGGCCGTCCGACTTGTGTCAGACGGCGTAAGTTACCGCACCGAGCTGAACGCATGCGTCAGCCACGGCAACCGCTCTAGTGTAGGGAACTTTGGCGCAGGTGTCCACCGGGATCCCATGTCGCCTCCCCCACTGCCGCCCGAAGGATGCGATCGGGAAGCTATCGACGCACCCCGAAATCTGAACTGCTCGTTCGGCACCGAAGAACGACACCGACGAACGATGATCGCTTTCAACCAGAGTCGCAGCGGGGCAGTTCTTTTCAGGATCGGCACGATTCACATCTCGATGAAAACCACGAATGGGCGTGGGCTCCAAAGGAACCCACGCCCATTCACATGCGTGGTGTGACGAAGCCCAAGGGCCTCAGATCACCAAGAGCTCTTGCGAACTCCGGGAAGCTCGCCGGCGTGAGCCATCTCGCGAACGCAGATACGGCACAAGCCGAACTTGCGGAACACCGAGTGCGGGCGACCGCACCGCTGGCAGCGGGTGTAGGCGCGAACCGCGAACTTGGGCTTCTTGTTGGCCTTGTTGACCAATGCCTTCTTAGCCATGCGCTCAGTTCTCCTTGAACGGGAAGCCGAGGTGCTTGAGCAGTGCACGGCCTTCTTCGTTGTTGGTTGCGGTGGTCACGACGGTGATGTCCATGCCGCGGGGGCGATCGATCTTGTCCACGTCGATCTCGTGGAACATCGACTGCTCGTTGAGGCCGAACGTGTAGTTGCCGTTGCCGTCGAACTGGTTGCCCGAGAGACCGCGGAAGTCGCGGATACGGGGCAGAGCGACAGACACGAGGCGGTCCAGGAACTCCCACATGCGGTCACCACGGAGGGTGACGCGTGCACCGATGGGCATACCTTCGCGGAGCTTGAACTGCGCGATGGACTTACGTGCCTTGCGGATCTCGGGCTTCTGGCCCGTGATCAGCGACAGGTCATGGACAGCGCCGTTGATCAGCTTGGCGTCACGGGCGGCGTCGCCGACGCCCATGTTGACGACAACCTTGACGACGCCGGGGATCTGCATGACGTTCGAGTAGTCGAACTCGCTGTTGAGCGCGTCCTTGATCTCAGCGCGGTAGCGTGCCTTGAGGCGCGGCTGGACCTTGTTTTCGGTGGAGGTCATGTCAGATGTCCTTCCCGTTCTTCCGGGAAATCCGAACGCGCTTGCCGGACTCTTCGTCGGTGCGGTAGCCCACGCGGGTGGGGTTTCCGTCCGAGTCGACGACTGCAACGTTGGAAACGTGGATCGGGGCTTCCTGCGTGACGATGCCGCCGGAGGATGCTCCGCGCTCGTTCGCGGAAACCGCGGTGTGCTTCTTGATTCGGTTCACGCCTTCGACGAGGACCTTGTCGGTCGCGGGGTAGGCCTGAATGACCTTGCCCTTCGCGCCCTTGTCCTTGCCGGCGATGACCAGAACGGTGTCACCCTTGTGCACCTTCATCACAGCACCTCCGGGGCAAGCGAAACGATCTTCATGAACTTCTTCTCGCGCAGCTCACGGCCGACGGGTCCGAAGATGCGGGTTCCACGGGGATCACTGTCAGCCTTGATGAGCACTGCAGCGTTCTCGTCGAACTTGATGTAGGAACCGTCCGGACGACGGCGCTCCTTGGTCGTGCGAACGATGACGGCCTTGACGACCTCACCCTTCTTGATGTTTCCACCGGGGATTGCGTCCTTGACGGTGGCGACGATGACGTCACCGATCCCGGCGTAGCGACGTGACGAACCGCCGAGAACGCGGATGCAAAGGATTTCCTTGGCACCCGTGTTATCAGCGACGCGAACTCGCGACTCCTGCTGAATCACTTGATCTCCCTAGACCTGGAATTTCGTGCGCAACGGATTACCGACCCGGTGCGCGCGGTCATTGTTGCCACCTGCGTCGTGTCTGAGCTGCAATCCCACCGACTGACGTCGGGAGACGATCACTGCAAGCACCGTTCGAGCTGCGCACGTGAAGACACACCTCTGCCACAGGCAACCGTTCTATTGTAGGGAAGGGTTCGCCGAATACCAAATCGGCCGTACTCGACGCAACTCGAACCCTTCGCCCGGAAAGCCCCGAAAGCCCCCGGAAAGCCGAATGGCCCACTCCCTCAAGGGGAAGCGGGCCATTCGGTGATACTCGATCAGCTCGAGGATTCGATCGGGCTTACTTGGCCTTTTCGAGGACCTCGACCAGACGCCAGTGCTTCGTCGCGGACAGCGGACGGGTTTCCATCAGCTGAACGCGGTCGCCGACGCCGGCAACGCCGTTCTCGTCGTGCGCCTTCACCTTGGTCGTACGGCGGATGATCTTGCCGTAGAGCTTGTGCTTGACGCGGTCTTCGAGCTCGACCACGATCGTCTTTTCCATCTTGTCGGACACGACGTATCCGACACGGACCTTACGGCTCGCGCGCTCTTCTGTGCTCACTGCTTTTTCCTCACTCATGCCGCGTCACCTGCATCCGGACCCACAGCGAGTCCGAGCTCACGCTCACGCAGGACGGTGTAGATGCGCGCGATCTCGTGACGAACGGTGCGCAGTCGTCGGTTGTTGTCCATCTGGCCGGTAGCCATCTGGAAACGAAGGTTGAAAAGCTCTTCCTTCGACTCACGGAGCCGGGTGACCAGCTCGTCTTCACTGAGCTCGCGGAGCTCTGCTGCTGGGGTTCCAGTAGCCATCAGAACTGCTCCTCTCTGGTCACGATCCGGCACTTGCACGGGAGCTTGTGCATCGCGCGGCGCAGGGCCTCACGAGCAATCTCCTCGTTGGGGTATGTCATCTCGAACAGAACGCGTCCGGGCTTGACGTTGGCAATCCACCACTCGGGCGAACCCTTACCGGAACCCATTCGGGTTTCGGCCGGCTTCTTCGTGAGGGGGCGATCCGGGAAGATGTTGATCCAGATCTTGCCGCCACGCTTGATGTGCCGAGTCATGGCGATACGAGCGGACTCGATCTGCCGGTTGGTGATGTAGGCAGGCTCGAGAGCCTGGATGCCGTAGTCACCGAAGGTCACCTGGGTACCGCCCTTGGCGGCACCCGAACGGCTCGGGTGGTGCTGCTTGCGGTGCTTGACCCGCCGTGGGATCAACATGCGTCAGCCCTCCTGATTCTGTTCAGTTACGGGAGCATCGGCGGTTGCGGTCGCTGCGCGGCCGGCCTCGGTGCTGGTCGCAGTGGTACCGGTGGCACCGGAACGACGCGGACGGCTCGGACGCTCACGACGCGGGCGATCCCCGGCCGGTGCGGCCGTGTTGGCGGCGAGCTCACGCTTGCCACCGACGATGTCGCCCTTGTAGATCCAGACCTTGACGCCGATGCGACCGAAGGTGGTCTTGGCCTCGTAGAGGCCGTAGTCGATGTCCGCACGAAGCGTGTGCAGCGGCACACGGCCTTCGCGGTAGAACTCCGACCGGGACATCTCGGCGCCGCCGAGACGACCGGAGCACTGAACGCGGATTCCCTTGACGTTGGGCTGACGCATGGCCGACTGGATGGCCTTGCGCATTGCACGACGGAAGGCAACGCGGTTCGAGAGCTGCTCGGCCACACCCTGTGCGACGAGCTGTGCTTCAGCTTCTGCGTTCTTGACCTCGAGGATGTTCAGCTGAACCTGCTTGCCGGTCAGCTTCTCGAGCTCGGAGCGGATGCGATCGGCTTCGGCGCCGCGGCGGCCGATGACGATGCCCGGACGTGCAGTGTGGATGTCCACGCGAACACGGTCACGGGTGCGCTCGATTTCGACCTTCGCGATTCCTGCGCGCTCCATGCCGGTGGCGAGGAGCTTACGGATCGCGACGTCTTCCTTGACGTACTCCGCGTACTGCTTGTCTGCGTACCAGCGAGACTTCCAGTCGGTGGTGATGCCGAGACGGAAGCCGTGCGGGTTGATTTTCTGGCCCACTACTGAGCACTTCCCTTCCGGCGATTACGGGTCGATGTTCCGGTCTTCGGCAGGCTCTCCACGATCACGGTGATGTGACTGGTGCGCTTGCGAATACGGAACGCACGTCCCTGTGCACGCGGCTGGAACCGCTTGAGGGTCGCGCCCTCGTCCACGAACGCCGTAGCAACGACAAGCGTGCTGGGGTCGAGGTCGAGGTTGTTCTCGGCGTTGGCTGCTGCGGAGGCGATCACCTTGGCGACCGGCTCGCTCGCTGCCTGCGGCGCGAACTTCAGGATGTTCAGGGCGTCTTCAACCGAGCGCCCGCGGACCAGGTCCACAACTCGACGTGCCTTCATCGGCGTAACGCGAACGTGCTTCGCTACAGCCTTGGCAGTCGGGTTGGCGGTTTCGGTGTTGCTCATCGCCTCTTCGCCTTCCGATCATCCTTGATGTGACCCTTGAACGTGCGGGTCGGTGCAAACTCTCCGAGCTTGTGTCCGACCATGGAGTCGGAAACGAACACGGGGACGTGCTTGCGGCCGTCGTGAACTGCAAACGTGTGGCCGATGAAGTCCGGGATGATTGTCGAACGACGGGACCAGGTCTTGATGACCTGCTTGGTTCCCTTTTCGTTCTGTACATCCACCTTCGCGAGGAGGTGGTCATCGACGAACGGGCCCTTCTTAAGGCTGCGTGGCATCCTTCACTCCCTCCTAGCGCTTGTTCTTGCCGGTGCGGCGGCGACGGACGATCATCTTGTCGCTTGCCTTGTTCTTGCGGGTACGGCCTTCAGGCTTACCCCACGGGCTGACCGGGTGGCGTCCACCTGAGGTCTTGCCCTCGCCGCCACCGTGCGGGTGGTCGACCGGGTTCATCACGACACCACGAACGGTCGGGCGCTTGCCCTTCCAACGCATACGGCCGGCCTTGCCCCAGTTGATGTTCGACTGCTCGGCGTTGCCGACCTCGCCGACGGATGCGCGGCAGCGCACGTCGACGCGACGGATTTCACCGGAAGGCATACGCAGCGTGGCGTAGCTGCCTTCCTTACCGAGGAGCTGGATACTGGCGCCTGCGGAACGAGCCATCTTGGCTCCGCCGCCGGGACGCAGTTCCACACCGTGGATGGTGGTACCAGTCGGGATGTTGCGCAGCGGCAGGTTGTTGCCCGGCTTGATGTCGGCGCCTGCACCGGACTCGACCGGTGAACCCTGCACCAGGCCCTTGGGGGCGATGATGTAGCGCTTCTCACCGTCTGCGTAATGCAGGAGTGCGATGTTTGCTGTGCGGTTGGGGTCGTACTCGATGTGAGCGACCTTTGCCGGGATGCCGTCCTTGTCGTTGCGACGGAAATCGATCAGTCGGTATGCACGCTTGTGTCCGCCACCCTTGTGACGGGTGGTGATACGACCGTGTGCGTTACGTCCACCGCGACCGTGCAGCGGGCGAACCAGCGACTTCTCGGGGGTCGACCGAGTGATCTCGGCGAAGTCCGAGACGCTCGAGCCACGACGGCCCGGTGTTGTCGGCTTGTACTTACGGATTGCCATGAGTCTTCTCGTCCTCTATGTCTCGTCAAGTCCCGGCGCTTACGCGACCGGTCCTCCGAAGATCTCGATGGGCTTGCTGTCAGCGGACAGGGTCACGAGCGCGCGCTTGGTGTCCTTGCGCTTGCCGTAACCGAATCGGGTCCGCTTACGCTTGCCCTGACGGTTGGCGGTGTTGACGCTGGTCACCTTGACGCCGAAGACCTTCTCGACGGCAATCTTGATCTGCGTCTTGTTCGAGTCCGGGTGCACCAGGAAGGTGTAGGTGCCTTCCTCGATCAGTCCGTAGGACTTCTCGGAGATGACCGGAGCGAGCAGGATGTCGCGGGGGTCAGCGATGGTGCTCACTTGGCGTCCTCCTTGTTCTGAGCGCTCTCTGCGGGCCCGTGGATGAACGCGTTGAGTGCCTCGACGCTGAACACGACATCGTCTGCATTGAGCACGTCGTAGGTGTTGAGCTGGTCGGGTGCAATGGGATGCACGCCTTCCAGGTTCTGCACGCTCTTCCAAGCGGCTACATCCTGGCGACCCACGACGAGCAGCAGCTTCTTGCGATCCGAAATCTCGCCGAGGAACGCGATTGCGCCCTTGGTCGAAGGCGTCTGCCCTGCAACCAGTTCGGTGATGACGTGGATGCGCTCGTTGCGTGCGCGGTCAGAGAGGGCTCCGCGAAGAGCGGCTGCCTTCATCTTCTTGGGGGTGCGCTGGCTGTAGTCACGCGGCTGCGGGCCGTGAACGGTTCCGCCGCCGACGAACTGCGGTGCGCGAGTCGAGCCCTGGCGTGCGCGGCCGGTGCCCTTCTGGCGGTACGGCTTCTTGCCACCGCCGCGGACGTCGCCGCGGGTCTTGGTGGAGTGGGTTCCCTGACGAGCAGCTGCGAGCTGCGCGACGACAACCTGATGGAGAAGCGCGATGTTGGCCGGAGCGTCGAAGATCTCAGCGGGGAGATCGACGGTGCCGTTGGTCTTGCCGCCGGCGACCTTGACGTCCAGGGTCAACTTGGTCTCGGTGCTGGTCATGCCCGTGCACCACCCTTCACTGCACTCTTGACGATCACGAGGCCGCCCTTGCGGCCGGGGATCGCACCCTTGATCAGCAGCAGGCCGTTCTCTGCATCCACCTTGTGGACCGAGAGGTTCTGCGTCGTGATGCGGTCGCTACCCATGCGTCCGGACATGCGCATGCCCTTGAACACGCGGCCGGGAGTTGCACAGCCACCGATGGAGCCCGGGCGGCGGTGAACAGCCTGGGTACCGTGCGACGCGCCCTGTCCCTTGAAGCCGTGACGCTTCATGGTTCCGGCGAAGCCCTTGCCCTTGCTGGTTCCGGTGACGTCGACGTATGCGCCGTCCTCGAAGACCTCGGCGGTGAGCTCCTGGCCGACCTCGTAGTCGGAGGTGTCCGCAACGCGGAGCTCCACTACGTGGCGACGCGGGGTCACACCAGCCTTGGTGAACTGGCCGGAAGTCGGCTTGTTCACCTTGCGCGGGTCGATGGCGCCGAACGCGAGCTGAACGGCGCTGTAGCCGTCACGCTCTTCGGTACGGATCTGGGTTACGACGTTCGGCCCAGCCTTCACGACGGTGACCGGGACAACCCGGTTGTTCTCGTCGAAGACCTGGGTCATGCCGAGCTTGGTGCCCAGGATTCCCTTGATCTTGGTATCAGTCATTGTTTTTGTCTCCGCCGTCACTGAATGTTCACGTCGACACTGGCCGGAAGGTCGATGCGCATGAGCGCGTCAACCGTCTTCGGCGTCGGGTCGAGAATGTCGATCAGCCGCTTGTGAGTACGCATCTCGAAGTGCTCGCGCGAGTCCTTGTACTTGTGCGGCGAGCGGATGACGCAATATACGTTCTTCTCGGTCGGCAACGGCACAGGTCCAACGACGCGGGCACCCGTACGGGTTACCGTCTCGACGATCTTGCGCGCTGACGCGTCGATCGCCTCGTGGTCGTAGGCCTTGAGCCTGATGCGGATCTTTTGTCCCGCCACGCTTAGTGTCCTTTTCTTGCCGCGTTTCGTAGCCCGCCTGGTCAGGCTCGAGCTACCTCGTCTGCACAGTCCTTGCCTGGACGATGACACGACGAACACTGAAGCGATCGGGACCAAGTCCAAGTTCTCGGGAGTACCGAGATTCGGATCGAGATCAGGATCTGCTGCCGCTGTTCGTTTGTCATTGTTCTCCGGTACACGCGGTCGGGCGTGTCGCCTTCTCACTCATCCTGCGCCGGACAATCTTTCGATTATCTGGCGCGTGATGCGTACCGGACGTGTTCGATGTCGAACACAAAGTAGGTACTGCTTCCGTCCTGCATTACTTCTCGTCTTGCATGGTCACAGTCGTTGACCCGATTACCCTGACGGGATCTGCGATCGATCGTCTGTGACGTCTTACCCTTACCCGATCACGGCCGCAATCGACCGCGTCCCGGACAAGGCAACCCGACCAGTATGCCGTACCTGGCCCAAATCCTCAACTCCCCCAAACTACCTTTTCCGAGTGAGCTGCGCGACAACAACCTTACTCAGAAGTAAGATACGCCTATGACTACCTCCAGCCCTACCTACCGCGGATGGCAGAAATTGCCGGACAACGCCCTCGGACATGCAGTTTTCTCGGCGGCGATGTCCATTCGCGTGCCCTATTTCGCCTCTGTTCTCCCCCGGGTGACCAAGTTGGAACCAGGGCTCTGCGAGGTCCGCTCCCCCAAATGGTGGGGCGTCCACAATCATCTCGGCACTTTCCACGCGATCGCTGCCTGCAACCTCGCGGAGGTCGCGATGGGCATGCTGAGCGAAGCGACGGTTCCGAACTCGCACCGCTGGATCCCCAAGTCGATGAAGGTCGACTACCTCGCCAAGGCCGAGACCGGCCTGCGGGCGGTCGCCCGACTCGAGACTTTGCCGGACTTCGCGGCGATCGAGAGTGGCACGGAACTTCTCGTTCCCATCTCGATCTTCGACCGGGGCGGCAAGGAAGTAGTCCACGCCGAAATCACCACCTGGGTCTCCCCCAAGTAGGCACTCACGAACCCGCCTGCATCGCAACCTGATTCGCCCGCCAATCAGGTTTCGCAGAATTAGGCACCACCGCAGGTTTCGGCGAATGACGATCGTGGAACACCTCCCCGAACGGCGATGGTCGGTCGGGGTGCCGGTGTCCGGAGGTGGGTTGCGTTCCGGGCACCACATTGTCGACCTCGCGTCACGCCGAGCACCGGGAGGCCTCGTGGAAGAGTTCTTGACCACAACGAGTTCCGAAGCAGGCACGCAGACCTCGTCATATCCGGACGAGGCCGAGGGATTGGACAGCTTCCGGCGCGACCTCGACGCCATCGACGCTCTACTTCTCGAGACGGTGCGGCAGCGGCTGGAACTCTGCCTGCGCATCGGCGAGTGGAAGCGCTCCCGCGAGGTTCCGATGATGCAACCCGGCCGTGTCCGCCTCGTGCAGGAGCGGGCGCGTGAATTCGCCCGTAGACACGACCTCTCCCCCGACTTCTTCAACGCCCTGTACGAGCTGATGATTGCCGAGACCTGTCGACTCGAAGACCTGGTGATCAACGCACCTGTTGAGGAGGAGGACACTGTTCGGGAATCCGTCGGACCGAGATCAGGATCATCGACATGAGTTCCCGCACCCTTCTGGTGGACAATTACGACTCGTTCACCTACAACCTGTTCACCCTGTTGACCGAGGTCAACGGGGTTGTGCCGACCGTGGTCCGCAACGACGCGGATTGGGATTCCCTCGATCTCGCGTCGTACGACAACGTGGTCATCTCCCCAGGTCCCGGCCGGCCGGATCGCGACCGTGATTTCGGAATCAGCCGCCGTTTCATCGAAGAAGCGCCTCTCCCACTTCTCGGTGTCTGTCTCGGCCACCAGGGCCTGTGCGAGTTGTTCGGCGCGGACGTGGTGGTTGCGCCCGTCCCGATGCACGGCCGAATTTCGCTGATCGATCACGACGGTTCGGGCATCTTTGCCGGACTTCCGTCGCCGTTCCGAGCTGTTCGCTACCACTCGTTGACCGTCGAGAATCTGCCGAACGCCTTCGTTCGTACCGCGTGGACGTCCGACGGTCTGCTCATGGGTGTCCGGCACCGGACCAAGCCGATGTGGGGAGTTCAGTTCCATCCGGAGTCCATCAGCACCGAGTTCGGCATAGATTTGCTCGCGAACTTCCGCGATCTGTCCGTCGGACGCACTCTGGATTCGGTGATCCGACCCGAACCTGTTCCGCAAACACCCGACCTGCGGCCGGCGATCAACTACGACGTCGACGACGTGACTCTCGATTTTGCAGTGGACCCGTCGGCGGCCTATGCAGCACTGTTCGCCGACGGCCCGAACGCGTTCTGGCTGGACCGCGCGGCAACCGCAGAGCCGAGTGCGCGCTTTTCGATTCTCGGCGATTCGTCGGGGCCGCTGGCCGAGTTCATCACGTACGACGTGCAAGCCGAGGTACTGACTGTCAGCCGAAAAGGCTTGTCCGACGAGCACATTCGAGTTCCTTTCTTCGATTACTTGGACGCACAACTCTCGACACGCTTCGTGCCCTCGCATCCGGAACTCGACTTCAACCTCGGCTACGTGGGCTACCTCGGCTACGAACTGAAAGCACAGACCGGAGGAAGGGCAGTCCATCCGGCACCCACTCCTGATGCCGCTCTGGTGTTTGCCGATCGCGCCGTCGTCATCGATCACACCGCGGGCCGCACTCACGTTTTGAGGTTGCGCGAGAAAGTCCGGGACGCCGGCTATGACGATTGGTTCGAATCGACCGTCGACACCCTGGCGCGGATCGGCGCGGACCTTCCGGAACGCACCCCCGTTCCGCTGATCAGCGACACCGTCTGGACGCAGGCTCGCCTTCGGCATGATCGCGATCAGTACCTGTCGTTGATCGGAACGGCCCTCTCGGAGATCCGGGCAGGTGAGTCCTACGAGGTGTGTCTGACCAACATGGCGAGCGTCGACGAGACGATCGATGCACAGCAGGCGTTCGAGTATCTGCGCTCGATCAATCCGACGCCGTACAGCGCACTTCTCGACTTCACCGGTATCTCGGTGGTCTCGGCCTCGCCTGAGCGGTTCCTTCGTGTCGACTCGGCCGGCAACGTCGAGTCCAAGCCGATCAAAGGGACCCGCCCGCGCGGCGTCACCCGAGCGCGTGATGCTGCCCTACGGCAGGACCTGCTCGACAGCGAGAAGGACCGCGCCGAGAACCTGATGATCGTGGACCTCACCCGCAACGACCTCACCAAGGTCTGCGTTCCGGGAAGTGTCCACGTTCCGAGGCTGTTCGCGATCGAGTCGTACTCGTCCGTTCACCAAATGGTGTCGACGGTGCGCGGACACCTGAGTCCGGGGTCGTCGGCGGTGGACTGTGTGCGTGCCGCGTTCCCCGGTGGATCGATGACCGGCGCCCCGAAGGTACGGACGATGGAGATCATCGACCGCCTCGAATCAGGCCCACGTGGGGTCTACTCGGGATCGATCGGGTACTTCGCGCTCGGTGGCGCCGCGGACCTCTCGATCGTGATCCGGTCGCTGGTCTGCACCGAGAGCGGCGTGACCTTCGGAATCGGCGGTGCCATCACAGCGTTGTCCGATCCGGAAGAAGAATTCGACGAGACCACGGTCAAGGCGTCCACGCTGCTCCGTGCGCTCGACGCGGTGTCCTCGCGGGTCCTCGAGTACGGCGGGTAGACCCAGCCATGACGGCGGCATCAGGCACAGCGACGGTTGTCGGCGGGCTGGGTGCCGTCGGATCCATGTTCGTCGAACTGCTTCGCGCCGGGGGGTCGACCGTCACCGTCGTCGACCCAGCAGGCAGCGATCCCGACGGAGATGTAGTCGTCGGAGACATCACGAAACCCAGTGAGCAAGTCCTCGCGCACGTGGAGTCCTCGCGCATCATCGTGCTCGCGGTTCCCGAACAGGTCGCTCTAGCCGCACTACCGAGCCTTCGGACATCCGGCGCTCTCGTTGTGGACACGCTGTCGGTCAAATCGCGGATGGACGCAGCAATCGCCGACGCCGGCCGAGAAGGGGAATTCCTCGGACTCAACCCCATGTTCCGTCCGTCGCTCGGGCCACGCGGTCGGGCCGTCATCGCAGTGCCGTACGTCGGCGGTCCGCAGTCCGACAGATTCCTCGACATCGTGCGCTCGTGGGGAGCGTCGGTCGCGGTGATGGACGCCGATCGTCACGACCGGTTGGCTGCGGCCACCCAGGTTCTGACACACGCGTCGGTGCTGGCTTTCGGCGTTGCCCTGGCCGAACTCGGAGTTTCCGCCGACGATCTCCTCGCGGTCGCCACTCCCCCGCATCGGGCCTTGCTCGCGCTCCTGGCGCGTGTAGCCGGCGGCGAACCGGAGGTGTACTGGGACGTACAAGCGGGCAATCCGTACGCAGGTGCGACACGAAAAGCACTGTTCGATGCCACCGCACAGGTGGACAGGGCGGCCGAGACCCTCGGCGACTTCACGACGCTGATGAAAACCGCCGACGCAGCGCTCGACAATCGCTCAGGCGAATTGAACGCGGAGTGCCAGAGCTTGTTCGATCGCATTGCCGAAGGGCACAGAGAGATCGCCGAAGGGCACAGAGAGTAGGGCACGATGAGACCTGGAGTGAGTCCGCCCAGCCTCCCGGAGTACGACGCCTCCGATCCGGTCGAGAGTGCAATCGTCCGCCGCCTTGCGAGCAATTGGGCGCGCCGGGCAACCGTGAAGAAGGCGGAGCCGGAACTGGACGATCTCTTCGATTCGTCGTTGTCCGACTACCCCGAAGCACTTCTCCCGTTCGCGGAGCATCCGATCTACCTGGCATTGAGCCCCGAGCAGAAGCAACGCCTGCAAGCCTGGGCATGGATCGCGTTCAACAAGAACGTCATGGACATCGAGAAGTACGTCGTCAATCCCGGCTTCGACGTTCTCGCCGAAGACCGACTTAACGTCGGTCTCGGAGATTGGGCTGCAGTGGCGGTCAATCAGGCGATGGTCGACGAGCAATATCACACGCTCATGCACTTCAACGCCAGTTCAGCGACCCGTCGAGGCAGGGGCTGGGGGCTGCCGGCCAAGGCATTGCCCGACGTCCTGACGGTCCGCACCCGGGCGCAAGCCCTCGACGCAGCCGAGGGGCCTCGCAAGATTGCCCTGACACAGTTGGCGTTCATGACCGTCGCCGAGGTGTCGATCACCGCATACCTCGACCTGATCTCGGACGATCCGGGCGTTCAGTCGATCAACCGCGCGACAATCCGGTTGCACGCTCGCGACGAGTACTGCCATGCCTCGATTGCCGGGGAACTGGCGGTGCTGGTCTGGGATTCCCTGGATCGTGGAGATCGCAGCTATCTATTGGAAGGCTTCGAGGGCGCCATGCGCGCTTTCAGCGGAACCGACTTCGGCGCGTGGCGAGCAATCATGGAAATTGAAGCCATACCTGGAGGACGGAAGATGCTCGACGATGTCGCATTGGAACCGCACAACGAACTGTTCGTGCAGGACTACAGTGGAATAACGTCCCTGCTCCAAAAGCTACAAGTAACATCAGAAGTAACAATCGCTGCAGATAAATATTCTGCCAGTTAATCCCGTGCAATAAAAGAAATAGTTCGCAACGAACGAGAACCAGCAATAGTCCGCAATTATCGGGCACTCCCGATTTTTCAGCTAGACACGAGCGTTCTCGAATAAATACCGGACGGATTTATCAAGAAAAGACGGGAAGATCCCGCGCCCGCTGCCTCCGACCCAAGACCCGAGACGAGAGTTGTCCGGAATCCTTGTCATAAATTCGATAAAGAGGCCACAAGATTGCATGCAGAATACTGTCTGCTGCAATCAAGAATGTTAACTTCCAATTCGATACACCATGATGCTCGAGGGTTTTCTTCGATGCTCGATTATATCGTGCATACACTCGCGGCGAACTAACTCCACGTCTACCCGAAACCTTTGCGGCCATGCTCGAGATCTGCCCCACTGCGCAACGAACATGCGCCATGCAGAGGGATAGATCGATATCCTCATGAATGTCGGTTCGATCGCTGACCGCACCCCTAACGGCCAACCAAGCCGACCGACGCATCGCCATGTTACTGCCTGGAACTGCAACAACGGGCCGAACCGCCCCCTGAGCCCCGCGACCGAGTCGCCAATTCGTCCATCGGCGCTGAAGGCCGGCGATCGGAGATTCATAAAGGTAAGTCAGGCCAGTTACGCCCGAGAAATCGTCGCGACGCTCGAAGAATTCGTGAACCGCAACGGCCCAGTCTTCCCCCACGATCGTATCCGCGTCGATACGTCCGATAATTTCTCCACTCGCCGCGTCAAACCCTTTGTTTCTCGCATGCACCACCCCGGGGCGGGATTCTTTGAGAAGCCGAACCTTGGGACAACTACTTTGATACTTCTTGATCAACTCGGAAGTGTTGTCGGAGGAATTATTGTCAACGATGATGATTTCGTCGACATATTCACCTTGAGCAATGAGCGCTTCGATGCACGTTTCGATGTATTCAGATTCATTAAAAGCCGGAACAACCACCGACAACGTCGCGTTCGCCATTTCCCAACGGTATCGCGAATCTCTCCACAAGACATCGAGCAGCGGGCCCAGGGGACCAACCGGAAGGAATCGGGGGACTTTCGTCACCGGTCAAATCAAAGACCTCCGGTCCGCGCAACCGAATACCCACCTGCGCAGATGCGCTGAAAATCTATTTGGTCATTCGTTCAATTAGAAGAGATCTTTACGTTACAAAGAATATTTGTGATTCTTGCCACAAGGTGAAATCGAAGGTGAGAGTTGCTGGCAGGAGCCACATACTCCCTCTCACGCGTCCGATTGCCCGAGTGTCGGTTTGACCCTCCGGTAACATCTGAGCGGAGATCACGGATAGAAGACAGAAGGCATCTGTGCGCCCGTCGGGAGCGCGTGCCCGTTCCGACAATGCAGACAGCGGAGTGTTGATGCCCTTTTCCACGGACGCAGCGGTACTAGTGGAGGACGTACACAAGTCCTTCAAGAACGTGCACGCGCTGCGAGGGATCAACTTCACCGCCCCACGTGGGACAGTGCTCGGCATCTTAGGTCCCAACGGCGCAGGCAAGACGACGACGGTGAAGGTCCTCTCCACGCTCATTCGTCCCACCAGTGGACGCGCGATGGTGGCTGGCTACGACGTAGTGCGCAATGCTCCCGAGGTTCGACGCTCCATCATGATGACCGGGCAGTTCGCCGCCCTGGACGATTCACTCACCGGCCGGGAGAACATCGAACTGTTCGGCAGGTTGATGGGTCTCGACCGAATGTCGGCGAAGGTGCGCGCTGCCGACCTGCTCTCTCAATTCGACCTCGTCGAAGCAGGATCTCGAGTAGTGAGGAACTACTCCGGCGGTATGCGCCGACGAATCGATATCGCGTGTGGCCTGGTTGTTCGCCCCGAGGTCGTTTTCCTCGACGAGCCGACCACCGGCTTGGATCCGCGCAGTCGGCAGAGCGTCTGGTCGCTGGTCCAGTCACTGAAGGAGCAGGGAATCACCGTGCTCCTGACAACTCAGTACCTCGAAGAGGCAGATTTACTGAGCGACAACATCATCGTCATCGACAAAGGCGCAGTCATTGCTGAGGGGACTGCTGACCAACTGAAGGCGCGAACCGGCGCAAGCTTCTGCGAGATTGTGCCCGCAGATCTCAAACAGCTGCCTCATGCGGTCCATGCCCTGGGCAATCTGGTCCCCCGCGACTTCAGATTCGATCTGGCACAAGAAAGCGGTCGCATCGCTATCCCCGCACCTGTCGGCGCAGGAACCCTCTCCGAAGCGCTGCGTCGTCTGGACCACGCACGGATTCCGCTTGCAGACATCGCGCTTCGTCGCCCGTCACTCGATGACGTCTTTCTTTCACTCACAGGTGAACAGCACGTAAGCGAGACGCCGTGACGACAACTACAAAATTCGGGGTCGATCAAGTGACTGTCCGCGGGGAAAGTCGCAGCAAGATTGCAGTCCCCGAGGCTTTAAGCGTTGGAAAGCACCGCCGACCGCATCCATCAGCGATCAATCAGTGGTGGGTGCTGACTGCACGCACCGTCAAATCGATGGTCAAGCGCTATGAGCTGCTCGTTGCAGTCATCGCACCGCTGATCTTCACGATCGGGTTCTACCTTCCCTTGAAGTTCGTCATGCAACTTCAAGGGATCAACTACGCGCAGTTCTTGATGCCGATCATTGTCCTGCAGGCGATGGCATTCACATCGATCTCGGCTGCTCAAATGTCTTCGACCGAATCGATCACCGGCTTCAGCAACCGGATGAAAACCATGCCGGTCGTCGGCCCGATCCCGCTGCTGTCCCGTCAATCCAGTGGGTTCGTCAGATCAACAGTCTCGCTTGCTGCCGCATTGGCGTTCGGCCACTTGATCGGTTTTCGATTCTCAGCCGGAGTCGGGCAGGCCGTCTTGTTCTGCGCTGTCGCCCTGGCGTTCAGCACCTGCCTGTCCTTCGCTGGTGACGCCATCGGCTCATTGTCGAAGAGCCCGCAGGCCACCAGTCAAGCGCTGACATTGCCACAGTTGATTCTGGGGATGTTGTCCTGCGGTTTTGCGCCCGAGACCGGCTTTCCCGAGTGGATTCGGCCGTTTGTACGCAATCAACCGGTATCGCAGTTTTCATTCGCCATGCGTGATCTTGCACAAGGCGGAGTCACCTGGAGCGTCCTGTTTCCCGTCGTTGCGTGGACTATCGGGTTGATCGTCGTGTTCGCGCCACTCGCGTTCTGGGCAAGTATGAGGCGGTCATGAACGAACCGACAGATCGATTCATGGCTGTAGTCCGCCCGGTCGAGGGGTTCAACTTCCCTTACCCGGATAAAGCGCTCCCCGAGAACTCGTTCAAGGCGCTGGTCGTGCACAGTGGGATTCAGGCCAAACGCCTGCTGCTCACCTGGCTGCGAGATCCGTCGACGGCCATTCAAGCCCTCATATACCCAGCATTCATGTTGCTCATGTTCCGGGTCGTATTGGGCAATTCGATTACAGCAGCAACCGGCCAGTCGAGTATTTTCGGGACAGTTCCACTGATCATCCTCGTAGGCGCTATGTTCGGGTCGATTGCGAGCGCCGTCGGCCTCAAAGGTGAACGCGCGTCCGGACTGCTGAGTCGATTCTGGACGCTCCCCGCGCATCGCGCCTCGAGTCTCGTCGGACGCATGATCGCAGAAGCAGTCCGAGTTCTTCTCACGTCAATCGTGATTCTCGGCGTCGGCTATCTGCTGGGGTTCCGATTCAATCAAGGTCCGCTGGCGGCCTTCGCGATCTTGGCGTTGCCCGTCATTTTCGGCGTCGGTTTTGCCATGATGGTGACGGCCCTGGCCACTGTCTCCGACAACTTGCCGCTCGTCGAAATCGTATCCATCTCGTGCACACTATTGATGTTCTTCAATTCCGGATTCGTCCCTGTGATGGCCTACCCGAAGTGGCTTCAACCAGTGGTGGCAGAGCAACCGATGTCCGTCGCTATCGACACGATGAGAGGGCTGTCGTTGGGCGGTCCTGTGGCGGAACCCCTCGTCAAGACGCTGATCTGGTCCATCGGCATGATTCTGGTCTTCGTCTACCCAGCAATTCGGGGATACCGACGCGCCGCGGCGATGTCGTAACGAATACAGACCGCAAACCGACTTCACAGTTCGAGAAACAAGTGGCACCAGGGATGAGCATCGATGTACCCGTGCCACGCAACGAGAGGTATCTAACTTGACGCGTACAAGGCAGTCCATGTGGAGGCGCGCTACCGGTGTCGCCGCGGTGACGATGGTGTGCGCTCTGGTTCCGGCCGGTATCGCAACTGCGTCGCCTGTCACTCACCAGGGCGGCGGAGATTCGGTGGAGCCCGTCACGAGTGGTTCTTACGTCGTCTCAGTCGAGCAAGTGAACGATCGCCAAAAGATCGTGAATGTATACGCGGCGTCGATGGACCGCGTTGTTCCAATTCAGGTCATCACTCCTGCCGATGACTCCGCGCCCCGTCCCATCCTGTACTTGCTCAACGGAGCCGGTGGTGGACAAGATTCCGCTACTTGGGAGTACCAGACCGATGTCGTCGACTTCTTCCAGGACAAGAACGTCAACGTCGCGACGCCAGTTGGTGGACGCCTGTCGTACTACACCGACTGGCAGAAGGAAGACCCGAAACTTGGTAAGAACATGTGGAGCACTTTTCTGGGTAAGGAGCTCCCCCCGTTGCTGAACAAGCAACTTGGCAGCAATGGCGAACAGTCGATTGCAGCAATCTCGATGTCGGGTACTTCTGTGCTCAACCTGGCGATCGAGTACCCAGGTTTTTACAACTCCGTTGCCGCATTCAGCGGGTGTGCTCAGACCAGCGATCCGCTCGGCCAGCAGTTCGTCAAGACCACCACGGAGTGGATCGGCGGCGTTGACGACGTGCAGAACATGTGGGGTCCGTTCGACGGCCCCGGTTGGCGGGAACACGACCCCCTTGTGAACGCTGAGAAGCTGCGTGGCACACAGATTTACATGAGCACCGGCAGCGGGCTCCCCGGTTTCCCCAATGACACCCCTGCTAATCCGCGCATCCAGGACGGCCGCGCTGCGATGTTCGACCAGATCGTTGTCGGCAGTCCGATCGAGCTTGCAACCAACCTGTGTACCTCCAACATGGCGAAGCGGCTCTTCGAACTGAATATTCCGGCAGTAGTGGATTTCCGACCAACAGGTACCCATTCATGGGGATACTGGCAAGACGATCTACACAAGTCCTGGCCATTCATCGCACAGTCTCTGGGCGTCTGATTCAAGTGCCTCGTGCTGGCTTCAACTCCAGCACGAGGCACCGATTAGCTTCATAGGAGGAATCAGCGGTGCGGTTCATTCGGATCATGCTGGTCGTACTGGGAACGTGTTTCCTGCTGTCTGGCACCTCAGTTAGTGCCCTGGCGGATGATCGAGAACCCAGCCCTGGTTTCGCGACTATGGGTCCATCGCCGGCGGGCTCCAACAACTGGAATTGCGTTCCGAGCGCCGATCATCCTCGTCCGGTAGTTCTCATCCATGGAACAACCGCGAACATGGTTGATACCTGGGCTGAACTTTCCCCGCAACTTGCTGATCTCGGCTACTGCGTATTTGCTCTCAATTATGGAGGGGCACGGGAAATCTTCAATCCCAACGCTCTCCAATGGGGTATCAGGGACATTGCGACTTCAGCGAAAGAGCTTGCAACCTTCGTTGATTCAGTTCGCCGTCATACGGGTGCAGGCCAGGTGGATCTCGTAGGCCACTCCCAAGGGGGAGTCGTCGCTCGCCAGTACCTGAAGTTCGACGGTGGTTCGACTCCGGAAGATCCGTCGAAAAACGCCGTCCATTCTCTGGTCACCCTCGGCGCTACCAACCACGGAACGACCTTCGGCGGCTTGCAAGCAAACGCCAAACAACTCTCAGATATGGGGCTTCCTGGAGACCTCTTGGTTCAGGCGATTTGGGGACCAGCCGGTGTTCAACAACTTCAAGGGACACCGCTGTTGACTGAGCTCAATGCGGGCTCGGAAACCCAACCGGGAGTTACATATACCGTAATCGCGACCGCTCACGACCAGATTTCAACCCCTCCGGAAGCTTCGTTCCTTACCGCAGGCCCCAATTCCGTTGTAAACAACGTCTGGGTCCAGGATGGATGCCCAGGCAACACTGCCTCGCATGCGGGGCTGGTTCGTGACGCGCATTCGTTGGACCTCGTAAAATCCGCGCTCGATCCGGAATTCACGCCGATCCCCTGCGCATAGCTACCCCAGACGTCGAGATGGTCAGCCGCAGCGGTCGAAATCGCACGCTCGACAAACTCCGATCGACAAGCGTGCGCTGTCACGGGTGAACATGACCTCCTACAAGGCCAATCACGAAGAGCGAAGCATACGAGCCTGGCCGTCACCCGACCAGGCTCGTATACGCCGGTTGATCAATCAGCGGCGCCACCGCGCAACACACGCTCAATGATTAGCCCGATAGCGCGAACGCCTTCAGGAGACATCATCTCCAGGTGGTGAACGTCGACCAATTCATCCGTCAGTTCTCCTTGCGCGTACGGACCCCAAACCTTATCGGCTTGCTTTGCGTCCGAACGATCCAACGAACTCACGAAGGTGATCGGCCCCCCGAACGACTGCGGCCGATGGGCGTTGATCAGCTTCGCCGAAATCGCAATGCTTGTGAGCAACCGCTTGATCGCAGACGCATCGAGTCCGATTCTCTCTCCGTCGACAGCCGTCAAGATCTCTGCAGACCTTTCGACCGACAATTCATCGAGCTTTTCGTTCTCGCCGAAGACAATCCCCATTGCAGCCAACTCAGCGCGCACCTGGACAGCGTGCTCTGATTCGTCGCGTGTTTCCGGCGAACCGTCCAACAAGATCAACGCCTCAACGATCTCGCCTCGCTCCTCCATCTTCGCCGCAACCGCTTGAGCAATGATCGCGCCGAGCGACCAACCGAGAATTCGGTACGGGCCTGACTGCTGAACCCGGGTGATCTCATCCACGTAGCGATCCGCGTAATCGTCAAGGGATCGTCCTTGGAATGCCTCATCAGTCAGAACAGGGCTCTGCAATCCATAAAGCGGAATCGAACGGTCCACAACAGCCGCCAACGGCGCAAAAGGCCACGCCAGTCCAACGAGTGGATGAACACAGAACAACGGCACATCGCTCCCTGTCGTTCTCAGCGGCAGAAGCGTTCGTAGTGCATCATCGGTTTTCGCATCGAAGCCCACCCGAATTCCGAGTGCAATTCGTTCTGCAAGTTCGCTGACCGTCGAAGTAGCGAAGATGAGTCGCAGTGGGACCTCCACGGAAACTGCTGCGCTCAGCCGAGCAGCAACCCTCGCTGCGACCAATGAGTTGCCACCCAACTCGAAGAAGCTGTCGTCCGCTCCGATGTGCTCGACACCGAGAATCTCCGAAAAGACGCTTGCGACAAGTAGTTCAGCTTCGGTAGTGGGAGCCCGGAACACCGCAACCTCGAACACCGGCTCCGGCAACAACTTCCGATCCAACTTCCCCGAAGCATTCAGCGGCAACGCATCCAACACCACAAACTGCGACGGCACCATATACGACGCCAACCGCTCCCCCACACCCACCTTCACCACATCAACATCAACCGA